>JAYVPT010000075.1:0-11021 GCA_043757165.1 Ferruginibacter sp. | reverse complement strand
TAAAACCGCCATGCCAATAACCATAAAAACAAAGCCGATTATGATATTGGATGTATTGGATGTTGCAAAATCTTCTTTATTTTTTTTAAAAAATTCGGCAGTGGTAGAATGCACCATACCTAAAGTAAGGAAAGGGGTTAACAGCAATATATAGCTTGAAAAAATACTTAGTACCCCGTTATCTTTTGGTGTAAGATAGGCAGGATTGGTAAACAGGGGGATTAACAGAAAGGCGATACCCTTTGAGAAAAAATTGGTAAATATATAAACAGCCACAGAGCGTACGCTTGCTGTGTTTAAATTGAATTTAATTTTAAGCAAATCTTTCATAGGCTGTTAATTGTTAATCCATCTGTCATACCACATCTGAAACATGAGGAGATACCAGATCTTTTCTGCCCTTTCAATCCTGCCTGTATAAAACAATTTTTTTATTCTTTGTACTTCATTGTAGTTAAATATTCCCTGCTTCAGTATAAATGATTCATCAAAATAATTATCTACAAATGGTTTTAAATCTTTTTGGAGCCATGCGCCAATTGGTATTCCAAAACCCATTTTTGGCCTGTCCATCATTGCTTTGGGCAGGTATTTATGCACTATTTCTTTTATAATAAATTTTTTATTGCCATTATTGTATTTATACTCCATTGGTAATTGTGCTGCCCATTCAATTACTCTTTGATCCAGGAATGGCTCCCTTCCCTCCAGGCTTACACTCATGGTTGCCCTGTCTACTTTTTGTAAAATATCATCCAGTAAATAAGTCTGGTAATCAATTGCCATCATGTAAGCAAGTGTGGAATAATTTTCGTCTTTTAATTCTTTACTATCAAAAGAGGTTTGTAATGTTAGTATGGGTGTTTTAAAGAGTTTACCAATTTCATCACTATTCATTTGTTTGGTAATACTCATTAAAATGTTTTGTTCTGATGGATTTTTGAGTAACGATTTTATTTTTTCATACCTGCTTGCAAACAGGTATTTCTTATTGAAATAAGGAATAGACTCTGCCGAAACAACATCCATTGCTGCTGCTGTTGCTTTTCTTACAAATGCCGGTATCCTTTGCAGTTTCTGGCCATACTTAGCCATGTAATCATACCGGTTGTACCCTGCAAATATCTCATCCCCGGCATCGGCAGAAAGCGCAACTGTAACTTTTTCCCTTGCAATTTTACTTACCAGCGATGTAGGTATAGCACTGCTGTCGGCAAAGGGTTCATCATAAAAAAAAGGTAATTGTGGAATAATTTCAAGTGCCTCTTTTTCCGTACAATAATACTCTGTATGATCTGTACCTAAATGTGCTGCTATTTCTTTTGCAAAAGGAGCTTCATTTAACCCTGCATCGGGTACACCAATAGTAAATGTTTTTATTTTTTCAGTATTGTTTGCCTGAAGCAAGGCTGTAACACAACTACTGTCATACCCTCCACTTAAAAATACGCCAACAGGAACATCGCTAACCATACGGTATTGGAATGCACTGGTTAATAATTTTTCAGTCTCTGTAATTGCATCAGGTAAATCGATTTTTAAAACCGGCTTATTGTAAGCATCGTAAACATTCCAGTATTGCGTGATTTTAATATTTCTGGTACTTAAACCTACTTCTAAAAAATGACCTGGTCTTAATTTATGTGCATTTTTAAAAATACAATGTGGCGTAGGTACAAATCCCAGCTGCATGTATGCCGCTGCCGCATCTAAATTTATTTCTTTTACAAAAGAGGGATGTTGTAATAAAGCCTTTAGTTCTGATCCAAAAAGAAATAAATTATCTTTCCAATAATAAAAAAATGGTTTTACCCCTGCCCTGTCACGGCATGCAAATACTTTTTGCCTGGCTTCATCATAAATTACAAATGCAAACATGCCAATAAATTTCTGCACACATGCAGCGCCCCATTCTTTATAGGCATGAAGTATAACCTCGGTATCGCTGTGGGATTTAAACTCATGCCCTTTTTCTTCTAATTGAAGTTTTATTTCATTGAAATTATATATCTCGCCATTAAAGGTAATATGCAGCTCCTGAAAAGACATGGGCTGCCTTCCCCCCTCAGAAAGATCTATAATACTTAATCTCCGGTGGCCTAATCCAACTTTTGCCAGGGCAGAAGTTAACATAAAATATCCTTCGCCATCAGGCCCCCTGTGCTGCATGGTTCTATTCATACGCCTTAGCACATCTTCATCTGTTAACTTACTGTAATCAATAAAACCTGTAATACCACACATATCGAATATAATTTTTTTTACGAAGGTAATTATATAATGTTTATATCAATTATAGGATTGCCACAACATTCAGGCATTATTTAAATGCTGAAACAATTCGACAAACTGTGTTCCGCTTTTTTCAACACTGTATTGTTGTGCTCTTTGCAGGAGTTTTGTTTTTGAAAATGGTTTTTTTAGTGAGTCCACCATAGCTTTTGCCAGCATATTTTCATTTCCGGGTTCACATAAATTTCCATATTCGCCATAATTCAATATCTCTGCAGGCCCGCTGGGACAATCTGTAGATACCACATTAGTACTTACCGCTAATGCTTCTACAATTACATTTCCAAATCCTTCATAAATTGAACTTAAAACAAACAGATCACACCTGCTTACAAAACTGTAGGGATTATTCTGATAACCAAGAAAAACCACCTGCTGCCCAAGATGTAGTTTTGTAATCAACTCTTTCAGATTTTTTTCTTCCGGCCCTTCACCAATAATAAACAAGGTAGCATCGGGGTATGTTGCAATTATTTTAGAAAAGGCTTTAATAAGAGTTACCTGATCTTTTTGCTTTATCAGTCTTCCTACTGTTATTATATTAATTGAGGTTCTTTTAAAATTATTATCAGAAGGATCAATTAAAGCATTTTGAAGAATCGAATTTTCGAATATAGGATTATAGATCGTGGCTATACGGCCGGATGGGTATTTAAGGTTATTCAGTAAAGAATAATTTGCCGATACCCCTTCGGAGGCACCTACAACAATATTTGCATTACGCCCTATATATTTTTGAATGAGCCTGATAAAAATCCGGTTTTTTAAAGGCAGTTCTTTTATATAATTACCAATATGAACCTGCTGGCTTATTACAACTTTAAAATTTATTTTACTGATTTTTTTTGCCAGCAAAACAGCAATATTCAAATAATCTGAAGTACTTAGAACTATGTCTGGTTTTAGGGTATTAATTATTCGTAACAGCTTTTTAGTGTTTGAAATAAATGCCGGATTACCAAGCGGAGCATTATTACCAAGTGTATAAAATTGAATTTCCGCAGGCAATAATTCTTTATTGGGAGCATTGTCCGATGCTGCAGCTATTGTTACCTCAATACCTTTTTGATGGAAAAATAAAGCTAAATTAAACATTGCTCTTTCAGCACCACCGTTCGATAAATATGGAACTACAATTAAAATTTTCATTTTTTATGTGCTGTTAATATCAGGCAAACCCCAATGAAAAAATTATAGTGTTTTTTTACCTTTTACCACGTAAGCTACATAATTATCATAATGTATAGCTCCACCCCAAACATTTTCCATACCGTTTTCTTTAAACCATTTTACAACCGTGCTTACTTTTTGGGGCTGGTCGTACTGCGGGGAGAACATATCGAAGGTATCCAACACACACATTTCCCTAAGCTGTGGGTATGATAAACCCCGGGGAAGGGTTCCGCTGATATCACATAAAGGAATGAAGCGGTTAACAATTTTACCTAATTTTATTTTAGTAAAAAACTGTTGGGCTTTAATCATCCAGTCTACATTTTTCTCAATCAGTTTCAACAGTTTTTTGTGGGTCATGTTTTTGGTAAACGGCCTGAAAATATATTTGGCGTGCAGTTTTGTCCACCAGCCATTTACGGCATAAAAATCTACCACCACTTCTGCCCCCGGTTTAGCCATTTCCAGTAAACATTGCACCGATTTTTTTACATCGGGGGTATGTTGTAATACGCCCAGGCAAAACACTTTGTCAAACTGTGCTTTGGCAAAAGGCATTTCGTAAATGCTTGCCTGAAAAAGATGCAGCCTGTCGCTGGGGCCATTATTTTTATAATTGGCTTCCACTGCATTTGAATAGTCAACACTATATAGATTGGCTTTAGTATGGTCTAAAACAATTTGAGAAAACCTGCCGGCGCCTGAGCCTACTTCCAGAATATTTTGATTGGTTACATCTGCTGCATCCCACCCGGTTTCTACAAAAAACCGTTTTTTAGATAAGTCAAGATTACTGGTCTTGTCTATTTGTGTGCCCACAAAACTGTTCCATTGATAGCCAAAATTTTGGGTATAATTATCGTCCTGAACTATACGGTAAGCGCCGTTTTTGTAAGGAAATACATTTTTAAGGCTCTGTAATAATCCCCCGGCAGTTTTTTGCAACGGAGATTGATTGTAAGGATTTACAAGTGTAATTGTGCTTTTCATTGTAGGATATTGGTTTTTTAGTTAGGGTGTTTAAACCAACAATATTTAGCTTTAACGTAATACAAAAAGGTTTTATTGTTTGTATAAGGGGTATTTTTCCAATATTAAGTTGTGTCAATACCGCTTAGAAGCTGTCTAAAATTAGTTTCAGCGATTTAGTGTAACTGCAATTTTAACTTTGCCAACGCTGAAAACCAGCAGTAAAATGCAGAACTCGTAATTGGGCTTTGGCAAAGTTTCATCTGACTGGTATATTAAAAAACTATTTTTATACAGCTTCTTACAGCTTAATCATTATTAAAGTGACCTTATTATATAATTCAGGCAGTAAAGCCCGATAAGTGTTAGCAAAAACTATTGTTTATATTGCAACCAATTAATTAAGATCATAATTATTACCCGATAACAATTACCCACATTAATGCAGATAATTACCATTTATGATTTCCTTTTATTGCCTTTGTACCTGGGAATTTTTTACTATTTTATAAAACGCAAAGCAGATGGCTTTACTGAGGAAGGGATGAAAAGAATTTTTTTTATTGCTTTTGCATTACGCATGTTTGGCTCTGTGGCTTATTCTTTACTGGTACAGTATTATTATGGATATGGCGATTCGTTCACCTATTTTAAAGGCAGTGATTTCATACATGGGCAACTGGTACAAAATCTTGGCAACATAAAATATTTTTTTGTATCCGAAACCGAGTTTCAAAAATGGTTTATAGATGAAGTTGGCGATATATATTTTTCGGGTTGGATGGGGATAAGCTCTTCTATCATTGTAATGAAAATTGCAGCGGTGATTTCATTTATAACTTTCAATAAATTTGTTATTATCTCCCTTTTCTTTGGCCTGTTTTCCTTTGCCGGGCAATGGAAACTCTTTACTGTTTTTAATGATTATAATAAAGGGAAAAATAAAATCCTTCTGGCTTATGCTGTTTTATATAGCCCGTCAATATGGTTTTGGGGCAGCGGGTTAATGAAAGATTCTATTTGCCTGGGTGCTGTTGGGTTTATTGTAAGTATCTTATATAAAAATATCATTAAAAAACAGATCAGCTTCAGGGAGTGGCTTTTTTTACCATTGCTAATCCTGCTGGTTTATAGTATTAAAAGCTATATTATTATTGTTTTGTTGGTAAGTATTATGGTGGTAATTTTTACACGGTATGTGCTTCAGTTAAAGAATATGCTGTTAAGAATAGGTGTAATTACATTATTTATTACAGTAAGCAGCCTCGTTATAACATTTTCTGATTTCTCTACTGAAATCAATGATATTGTTGAAGAGTCATACAGCCAGGTACAAACCTTTCAAAAAAATTACCAGGAAACAGGAAGTGAGGATGAAAGCAGTAAAGCGGGCTTTCAACTGGGCAATTTTGATGCTTCGCTTAGCGGAATGCTGTTAAAAAGCCCGGGAGTTATTTTTTCCTGCCTGTTCAGGCCTTTTTTATGGGAAAGTAAAAAAATTATTATTATATTCACCTCACTTGAATCAACCATTCTTTTACTGTCAACGCTGTTCCTGTTATTTAAAACAAAATTTGTTGGGTTTTTCAGAATAATCTTTTCTAACCAGCTTGTGTTGTTTTCTTTTGTATTATCTATACTGTTTGCACTTATTATTGGTTTTACCACATTTAATTTTGGCACTATGATACGGTATAAAATAATCCTGCTCCCTTTTTATTATTTCATATTAGTATATATCTATACCAATTATAAAAGCAAAACAGTAACAGCAGTATAATTTTCTGAAAAATATGCAGATTATTTTGTAAGGCATTGTTCATACACCGCTACATTTTCTGCAGCCCATTTTGCCCACGAAAATTCTTTTAACCGTTCAGTTCCTTTCTCCACTAAAATTGGAGCCAAAGCCGGATCCGCATAAAATTTCAGGATGGCATTAACAATTTCATCCGGCTCAAAAGGATTAAAGTAAACCGCTGCATCGCCGGCAATTTCAGGTAACGAAGTGGTATTTGAACAAAGCAGCGGAACTTTATAATGAAATGCTTCCAGCACCCCTAAACCAAACCCTTCGGCTAATGAAGGAAATATATATACATCTGCATTTTTAAAATAACGCTCTACACAGGATTGAGATAAATAACCTGTAAATATTACTCTTGCCTCATCTTTGTTTATTTCATTTACTACTACTGTATCTTCGGGTTTAAGGTGCTTATCGCTGCCGATTATTACCAGCTTTTTATTGGCTGGTATTTTTAACATTGCAGTTTTAAAAGCCAGTAATAATTTAGAAATATTTTTATGTACCCGGGAAGTACCTACATACAACAAATAGTTACCTGTAAACAGAAATTCATCTTTACATTCTTCAGTATCGGCATTTTTTTCATTAATCAAATGTTCCCATCCCAGGTGCACCACTTTTATTTTATCAGCGGCTTCGGCATCTAACTTATACGTTCGGATAAGATCATCTTTTGTGGCTTGCGAAATTGCAACCATCTTTTTAGAATTTCTCAGAGCATTTTTTATAACCCTATACAGGTATATTGGCGCCAGATTAAATGTGTATTTTGGATTGTCGAAAAACCTGTTAAACGTAATATCCGTTACTGTACCAATTCCGTTCTTTAAAGCAAAAGGATAATTGTTAGAAGTAATATGTATAAGATCGAAGTTTTTTTTGTATTTTTTTAAAAACCAAAACATATCCCAATCCCTGCGTGGCCCTATCGGTGCAATTTTAGTTTCAATTATTTTTATTACAGGGTTTTCCAGTAAATCTGTAAGTGCCTTTCTTTTTAACCCTTTATTTAGAACAACGGTATAGTTGAATTTATCAAAACTTTCGGGAGGCAGGTATTTTATTAAATTTATTATACAATGAGATAGCCCGTCTACCTGGGAAGTTACTGTAGTAGCATCTATTAATATTTCTTTTTTCATGCTTTATATTAAATTACTACTGCCTGTGTTGCTTACAGCATATCTTTTAAATATTTTAAAGATGGTTTGTGTCCAAGTGTAAATGGGCTTAAGTAGTAGCGGAATGGCTGATATATTTCGTTAACAGTATATTGTGTAAATGCCGTGGCAAATTCATTTTTTACAAAAAAGGCATTTATACCCGGAATATTGCAACAAATTAATGTATAGCCAAATTTTGAAAAAAGGTCTGTATAGTCCTGTAACGAACAGCCCATATAATCTGTACCATCCCACACATGAGATTTGTTATATTTAATCTTGAATTTATGCGGCGGATGAAACTTTGCATTATACTCTACGCAAACCACTTTAGGGAAAACAGCATTATTAAATAACTCTTCCATTATGTAAAAGTCATTACCATCTATATCCAGCGAAAAAAAATCGAGTTCAGTTACATCAAAAAAAGTATGGGCATCTCTGAAAATTCCTACTATATTATCCCTGTCAATAAAAGAATTTATTACAGATAGTTTGTTTTTAAAACTGCTGCCGCCAAGTTCATCAGCAATTATTTTACAGTATTTATCACTCCCTTCCACCCAGGTGCCTTTCCAGCCTTTCAGTAATAAATAGAGGGTATTACATTCAATCCCTGTTTGAATACCAATTTCTAAAAATGTTTTATTATTATTGGGTATCCTGTTGAATATTTCCTCTATAATTCCATCTTCATCATTTTGAGAATATTTTTTTCCACCATATAAAGCCAGGTTATCTGGAAGTTTCAACTTCATCTCCTGCTTTAGCCTGTTATACTCAGTTTCCTGCTGAATGCTTTGAACTTTAACTAAATCGTATGTACCCAAAAATCGTTGAATATTTGAAGCTTGTTTTTTTAAAAAAGATTTAATCATCCTGTATATTTTATATCACAATACCTAAAGGGCCAAAAATAAATGAAAAATAGATACCAATGCAGCTTAGAGTGTATTAAACTTTAATAGGAGCTGCTAAAAACATCCTTTTTATAAGCCTCCAGCATTGTTTGATTGGAGTAATTATTTTTTGAAAATTGAAATGCATTTTCTGCAAGTGATTGCCGTAAGCCCGGATCATTTATACACTTAATGATTGCATCGGCCATAAGAAACTCATCTTCGGGAGGAATTAAAATTCCTGTAACGCCTCTGTTTATCATATTATTTATCCCACTTACATCAGATGCCACAATGGGTAAGGCACAAGCCATTGCCTGCATTATAGATGTACTCATGGTTTCACCAAGCGAAGCATGAACGTACAAATCCAGTGATTGTAAAAATTGTACCAATTCTTCTTCATTAAGCATACCTGTAAAAGTTACATCGTTTTCAATTTTTAATGCTGCTGCCTGCTGTATCAGTTTTTCTTTCAATTCCCCATCTCCGGCAATTTTTAACTTTATTGTTTTACCGGTTACTGCTTCTGACTTTTTTATAATTGCAAATGCTTTTAATAATGTTGTATGGTCTTTTATACTTACTATGCGGCTTTGCATCCCTATATAAAAAACCCCATCGGCAATGCGCTCTTTTGGTTTATATAAGTCCAGGTCAACCCCATTGGGTATTACCAACACTTTGCTTTTTTTATAAAGCAGCTGTAGTTTTGTTTTAATCTGGTCTTTAAATTCGTTGGTGAGGCATACTACTTTATTAGCCAGAAACATGGATATACTTAGTGTTATCCATTGTGCTTTCGTTTTTAAATGATTGGCCTGGGTTTCACGTACAATTATCTTATATCGCTTTTTCGAAAAAAGTCCGGCAATTCTTGCTGGCATTATATAAGCACTGCCATGCAAAAAAACAATATCCGGATTACTTTTTTTTATGTAGTGTAGGATCTGCTTATAGTATTTAAAATCAACCCCGGGCTTTTTCTTTGCAAAAGACCATTTTATATTATGGTTGTTACATTGTTCAATATACTCCTCTCTTACCTGCTCTATACCATAAAAAAGCGCTTCAAATTCCATTTCTTTTTTTACATCGGCCTTTACCATGGAAAAAAAAACATTGCCATGGCCACCTAAACCGCAGTATAAAACATGTAATACTTTCATTTAACTAACTTGGTTTTTTGCACCTGGCTTCTACCCCATTGCCCCCGTATTCACACCAAATATCAACTCCCCCCAATTTATTTAGTGTAGTATATATACTTTTCTTACTGCGAAAATTTTTGAACCAATCAGTTAACGAATCGTGGGTATCCAGTAAAGCCCACTCTTCCTGCTGTTGGTCATTTAGTTGAGGGAAGGCATCAAAATAAGAAACAACCGGTGAAACACGGTTTAACAAAACACTCATTATTTTATTACCTGAAAATTTTTTATGTAAAGGAAGATACCGCTTTACGAGATTTTGTGTATAAGGTATAGTTTTGCCTGAAGGTTTATTTCTAAGATAAAGCCTGTAAAAATAAGCCAGGCGAAAAAGCTGCGACCTCGTTATTGTATAGTGATCTATTATTAATATTCCCCCTTTTTTTACCAGTTCAAAAAGGTTTCTAATTGTAGCTTCCGGATTGGGAGTATGCTGTATTACTCCCATACAAATCACCACATCAAAAGTTTCATTAGGGTAAGGCATGTCATTAATATCTGCCTGAATTACCAAATGGTTATCAGTGTTTGGAAAATTCTCCAAATTAACTTCAACTGCGGAGCTTAAATCAGATGATACTAATATGGCTCCCTTTTTCAATAATACTTCTGTAAACCTACCAGCGCCACAACCAGCTTCTAACACTAATTTTCCGTTGAGGCTATCCTTTAAACTACCCAGGCATCGGTTAAGCCTTTTTTCGGTAATTGGTGAACCTGAATAAGAATCCAGTTGTGTTTTTTTATATTGCTTCCACTGATCTCCAAACAGAGAAGCGTAAGTGTTAGTATCAGCAAAATATTTTATCCCTTTTCTTTCTGGTATTTCTTTTTCGCCAGAAAATAACCGGTTGTCTTTATTAATAAAAGGCTCATTTCTTTTTCTGTTGTAAAAAGATGGAAACATAATTTATATTTAAGTTGTAATAATAAATATTTTGTTTACTAAAGGTGTATTAGCAAGTTAGTATGTTTTTTATTTTCTTGCAATTTAAGCAAGTGCTTTGATGAATAACTGCCTTATTAGCCAAAGTGTATTGGCTGCAATAGAGCAATAAATCATTAATAATTCTCTGAATTTTCATTAGCCGTTGCTTATATTATAAACATTGTTTAAACGGAAGGATCTCTTGAATATCCCTCATTTGCAGATTTTTCTATTTGCATATCTTCATATTCCTTCATTTTACTTTTATAATAAACTGGTTTAAATGTTCTTATCATATAGCTGATTGGAAAATATTTTATAAACAGTATTAATACTAAATACAAAAAGAGTACAAATTTCAAAGTACCCTTACATATTTTGAAATAATAATTAGATTTATCAATTATTTCAGAAAATCTTTCCGGTTCTAATATTTTTGCGTTCAATAAATTTACTATAGAGCCTTTGGATAAAATTGTTTTTTTTGATAGAAAAAAGAACTTAAAATTTTTATCAGACCACCTTGGTTTGTAAATGCTCAATATGTCTATTTTTTTCATATTAACCAGCACCCAG
>JAYVPT010000074.1:0-37972 GCA_043757165.1 Ferruginibacter sp. | reverse complement strand
GTATAAAATATTGTTCTTTATGTATACATTTATAAAGCAATCTCATAGAAAGAAAGTCAAATTTTGAAAAAAGAGACTTTCGTATATTTATGAGTTGTACGAAATAATTTAACATGCTTCGAGTTTTCAAATTGGCTTTTATTGGTGTAATATTTTTCAATAATGTTGCAGATGCTCAATGTGTCGACTCAATTCTGTCCAAAATATTTTTTTCTGCCAATTTATCCAAAAGAGATACTTCTCTTATTAATTTTTTTAAAACGTATTCAAAATTCAGCTCGATTGATGATAGCAAGGTCGCAAAATTTTCGTTGCAATATGAATTGGACACAGCGGAAACTTATTATAAATATAAATTCACTTCACTTCCTATCTATAACTATAACTTTCCTAGGGGAGAACTTACTGTCGTTGCAATTAAGAATAACCAAAAAGATTCTGTTAATAGACTTGAATTAAAAATTGGCTTCAGTTCTAAAGAATCCAGAGATTCCTTCTGCAGAGAATTAGCAACATTGTTTAAGAAATGTTCTTTAAATGACTTTGAGCCAATAGGAAATGCTCCATCCGAATTTTATATCGGGGTAAATAGCAAAAAACATGACCGTTCAATTATTATAGCAGAAACGCCTGAAGAATTTTATAATGCCGCTCTAATCCTCATTTATTTTGATAGTTGGTAATATTACTTCGTACAACAAAAGGTTTTGTGCAATTGTGGCATGACGTTGCAGCAATCATCAGCAGTGCATATCCAAGCTTTGGTTTCGGCGGACGGAATTCTGTTGGGCATTAGTTCTAAACTTCGGCTTTTGTTTATTAATTTAGCTTCAGTTCCGGGCCGACAGTTGGTCAATTCCCCAACTGCACAAAGCCTCGGGCGTTGGCAGCAAGGCTAACACAAAACACACTCTAATGAAAAATGTAATAATCCTTTTGACTTACATTGTTATTTTCTTCGGCTGTAAGGACAATCCTAATTCTCAAGACAGTCTTTATCAATTCAAGCACCCAACGGACACGACTTTCAAAAAGGAAATTCCGACAACTGGCTACTCTTATAAATCCGACAAGTACAAAGAAAAACAACTCGAACTTGAAAATATAGAATCTGGATTTGAAACTTTACAAATACGGCTTTGGGTTGACTACGCACTTTACAAAGGCAAGGAATTGTACATCATAAAAAATAAGAATGGTAAGTGGTCGGCAAAAGTTTATAAAATGATGACAGAGCGAAGTATAGAAAGTGAAGATTCAATCGTCTCAAAAGAAATCAAAAACGTGACACCGAAATCTGGATGGGATTCCCTGTTAACGAATCTTGTAAATTTAAAAATTGTTACGCTTCCTAATATGGACAACATTCCTGGACTTGTGGATATGATTGACGATGGAGTTGACTTTAATATTGAAATTGCTAGCAAATATCAATATCGCTTTTACGGTTATCATAGTCCTGAATATTATCAAGACAAGTTTTGGCAAGCAAAAAATATGACTCAAATTGTAAAACTAATTCGGGAAGAGCTCAATCCTTAACAGCCCTGCATACAACATTGTATTGCTGCAAGTGTGGCCGGACGTTGGCAGCTTCGGCTGTAGTGGTCAATCAGCAGCAGTTCCAGCGGACGTTTTCCAATTTGGCTTTTAGTTGTTATCTTCAAAATAAAAAGCAATTTTGAGCAGTTGTTGCGGGCAGGACGTTTTTCAAATCCCACACCTGCAGCAATACTGAAACGTTGTGTGCCATTTTATTTGACACTCTAATAATTCGACAATGAAAAAAATAATATTTACGACACTTTTATTCTTGGCAGCTTTTTCAACAACTTTCGGACAAGACAAATATTTAGACGATGGTAATAAATATTTAAACAGCGGTGAGTTTGACAAAGCGGAGAAAACTTTTAAAGAAGGAATAAAATCTGATTCGACAAATTTTATTTATCAATGCCAACTTGGACTTACGTTAATTCAACAAAAGAAATTTTCAGACGCTGAAATCATTCTTGATAAAGTTGTACAAAAAGACTCAAACAATGTTGCTGCAATTTGGTACAGCGGAATTGGCAATTTTAAAAATGGACAGGACAAGAACGCAATTATTCGTTTTGAGAAAGCCATAACATTGCTTGACAAAAAAAGTGGACAATATTATTCCGCCAATTGGTTCATCGGAAAAAGCTATTCTATTTTACTTAAAACAGACGGACTTTCATATCAGGAGACAGACCGTATGTTTGAATGTTATGAAGAATATTTAAGACTTCAACCAAACGCAGACGACGCAGCAAAAATCAGAGAATATGTTGACCGTAAAAAGAAAAGAAGACCGACAAGCAACGTACTAAAATGGGTCGACCTGTAAGAAAAAACGGCACACAACATGGGGTTTGGCGTTATTGGGGCAGGACGTTGTAACTTCAACTTCAATGCATGATCGTACTGTTTCCGGCATGACGCCCAACACATAAATATACGCAACTCCTGGTACAGTTTCCTCATGATTATCAACAAAAAAATGTACCACTAAAATCTACGCTAAAATGAAAGCTGAATAAAGTTTAAACTGTACAAGGGAGTGACACAACGATGTTGAGTAAAGAAATACAGCTTGTTTCTAAAAAAATATATTATCTCAGCGCTAACCAGCACACCAATAAATTATGTAGGATGAACCAGTCTCAACATTATTTACAGGCATCTAAAATACCCTGTATGGCTTCTTTTAAATGTGCTTCCATTGCATTTTCTGCATCTTCTTTTTTACCAAATATCCAGCAACACAGGTTACCAATTTCTTTGTCTTTTACAATAAACCAGCCATAATCATCTTCTCCCCTTCCGGTAACTTTCCTGTTCTTTAAAACCCATTTGCCGTTAACGCATACATAGGTAAGTTGCACATCTTCCCAATTACGCACTACATGCACATTAACACAAATAGCTTTTGCAGTGCTGGCACAACTGGCTACTTTTTCTGCAATTTCAAGCGGGCCTTTCAGGTTTTTAAATTTTTCAAATACTTTTTTTATGGCTTCTAATACTTCACTTGAAATCCTGTCTGTATTACATGCAGTAATTTCCGTTTCTTTTACATAGCAAGATCCGTAAACACGTTTTGCCTGCTCTACCAACTCAAGCCCATCGGGGTTACAGGGGCTTCCTTCTTCATCTGCCCCGGTACCGGGATTGATATTACCATCGCCAGGTTGCGGTTCGGTATCTGCTTTCTTTTTTTCTTCTTCGTCTTTTTTCTTTTTATCATCTGCAACTTTTGTTTTGCATTTTTCCAAATCATCTTTAGCCCCGGCTACAGTGCCTGTTCCGGTTCCTGTTAATCCGGGCAAAGCAGCTTTTCTTGCTTTCAGTCTTGCTAATTCAGCGGCAAGTGCTTTGCATTTATTATTCTGATCGGACCAGTCTTTTTTTGCATCATTCATTTCCTTTTCGGCATCATCAAGTTTTTTTTGATTTACATCACTAAACTTCTTTCCACTTCTCTCCCAATTTTCCTTATTGCTATTCTGGTCATCAAATATTTTCTTTTTCGCCCAATAGGTTTCCAGGAGGCCTTTCAGTATTTTATTACAATCATCTAAACTATTTTGTGTGCCGGTTATCTGATTATCAATACCAGCCAGTTCATCTTTTAATTTTTGCAATGCATCTTCTGCAGCTTTTACTTTTTCTTCCGGTTCTTTACAGGGTACAGTGTCTGTTTTATTATTACCATCTGTTTTAGGAAGATCGGTATAAAAATCCTGTACAGCATCAGGTAAGCTCAGGTTTACATTTACAGCAAAACTTCCATTATTAATGCTCTGGATATTAAAATGACGATAGAAATTTCCATCTCCAACACTATCCGGATTTAAAGGAATTATTACATTGTTAGCAGGCTGCATACTTACTATATTACCTGTAATATTATTTAGGGTAAGCAATGCCAAACCAGGTAATCCCTGCAGGCCTGTAATTTTTACATCAATAAAAGTTTGTTCGCCTTTTAGTAAATTCAATTTACCTGCTTCAATATTCATTATTACGGCAGCTACATTTTTAATACAGGGTTGACTTCCGTTTTCCTGAATACGCAGCGATTGTGTTCCCTTTGCATTTTCCGGAAAAGTCATGATACATTGCCGTGGCGATTCTGCCAGAATTTCCAAAGGCTTATTATCTAATGAACATTGGGTATTACTGGCATCTCCATCAAATTTACCGGGTATGGTTAATGGTGCATTGGCAAGTGCATGAGTTAGAATTCCACATTCAGCAAATTCAGGGTTTTTAACCGCTTGTGGAACTTTTATTTCTACCACTTCTCCCTGTAAAGTACTTACACTAATAGTAAAATTCATTTCACTGCTTACCGGCCTGTCAGATTTAATTAATGACCGGATTGAATTATTGACATCAGCAACAGCAAATTTTTCATTATTAAAAACAACGAAATATTTTTTTAGCTCTGCCAGATTTTTTTCCGTTTGTTTTTCATTTTTATCAAGCGGTTGTGCAATGATGCGTCCGGAAATTACATCCCCGGGACGTATATCATCCGGAAGATAAATTTTAATATTACCGGCAGGTACATTAAAAACTGCGGTAGTTAATCCTTTTTGAGAACTGATTTTTTGGGCAGATACTGAGAATAAACCTGCACAGTATAAAAAAAATAATACAAGGTAATATCGTTTCATAATAAATGAGTTTAGCTGATTATGAAAAATGAGCAGTTGATGAAGCTTCCCGGGGTAACTAATTAAGAAATGCCGAAGCAGTTATAAAGCCTTTAGAAAATTACGGCGAATAATTACCAATGTCAAGGTAAATTTTTTGCACGCTGCCTGGAGTGGCGTTGAATTTTCTAAAAACTTCACTTGCCGGAATAGCTGATATTTTGTTAAATCTTTAACAACCCCTGTTGAAATTGGTATGGTTTTGCATCGTTACAAATAACAACTTATCTTTACTATGCATTACAACAACACTATGTCTGCATCATTTGAAGCCGAAAAAAACCGGAAAGCATTTACTTACACTGCTGCAATTATTGCAGCATTATTACTCCTTGCTATTTTCTGGACATGGACAATACTGCCACCGCCACCGCCGGTTGTACAGGACCTGATTGAAATTAATTTAGGCAATTTAGGCGAGGGCTTTGGTGAAGTGCAACCTTTAGTTAAAGGTGAAAAATCTCCGGGAGACGAGCCTGCAGAACAACAAAAGCCTGCACCCGCAGCAGCAGATAATAAACCAGCCGAAAATGAACAGAAAGATGACAGCAAAGATGAAGATGCTGCACCGGCAGTAAAACCTTCGAAAGTTATACCTAAAACTACTACCCTGCCTAAGCAACCAAGCACAGTAACAGTTAAAAATACCAATCCAAATCCTGTTGTGGCACCAGCACCAAAACCACAAAAACCAAAAATTGCAGGTTATGGTGGCCCCAAAGACGGAAAAGGAAATGGCGCAACAGAAGACAAAGGATATACTTATCAGGGCAATAAACCTGGTGGTAAAGGCGATGCCGGTGACCCAAATGGAAAGCCGGATAGTTATGGAAATACCCCGGGCGGAAAAACTGCCGGTGGTGCATTAAGGGTATCAAAAGGCGACAGGACCATTGTCAACAATTATATTTTTATGGGTGATCTGCCTAAAGCAACTATAAATGCTGTTATTAAAGTATCTCCCGATGGCAGGGGTGTTTTTGTAACTTTCGACAAAGGTTCCACCAGCAGCGATTCAAGATATGCCAATGCAATAAGGGGTTATTTACCCAATATACAATTCAATAAATCAGATCACGAGTCAATCGTAACAGTGCCTTTTAATTTCAGAGTGCAGTAAATCCCACCTATCTTCCCTTATGGGGAGGGAAATGGAGAAGATTATGTTTTAGCCCGGAGCGGATTAAAAAATAGATACGTTTATTTTTTATTTTCTTATCCAGGCATTTTTTTTCATAGCATCTTCGTTGCGTCGCACACTTCTACTGCATACCATTATTCATCTTTACCTACATTTGCTGTTATATAACAACACTTGTACACTGTTTATTAAATGACTTACCAACAAACGATTGATTATCTCTACCAGCACCTGCCCATGTTTAGCCGTATTGGTGCAGCTGCATATAAAAAAGACCTGCATAATACGATTGAATTATGCAATGCAATAGATAATCCACAAAACAAATTTAAGAGCGTACATATTGCCGGCACAAATGGCAAAGGAAGCACCAGCCATATGCTTGCGGCCATATTACAACAGGCCGGTTATAAAACAGGATTATATACTTCTCCGCACTTAAAAGATTTCAGGGAGCGAATAAAAGTAAACGGTGAAATGATTGCCGAAGAATTTGTAATTGAATTTACAGAACGGACCAAAGCATTATCTGAAGCTATTCAACCTTCTTTTTTTGAATTAACTGTAGCAATGGCTTTTGATTATTTTGCCCAACAAAAAGTTGATGTAGCTGTTATTGAAACAGGTTTGGGTGGAAGGTTAGACAGTACCAATATCATCACTCCCCTCCTTTCCATTATTACCAATATTGGTTACGACCATATGAATATTTTGGGCAATACCCTGGAAGAGATTGCAGCAGAAAAAGCAGGCATAATAAAACCAGGTGTGCCTGTTGTTATTGGAGAATATTTGCCGCAAACAAAAAACATCTTTATCCACAAAGCAAATGAGTGTAATAGTAAAATTTATTTTGCGCCAGATAAATTTGAAGTAACTGATATTATTTCCACTACCACTGCTTTAAACTGTACCGTAAAAGATACTGAACATAACATCACCGAAAACTTTACACTCGACTTAAATGGCTTATATCAAATAAAAAACCTGTGTACCGTTTTATATGCCGAAGGCATTTTAACACAGCTGGGTTTTACCATAAAAAATGAAGCTGAAAAATTTGCATTGGCCAATACCAAAAAACTTACCGGGCTGCATGGCCGCTGGGATGTGATTGCACAAAACCCCACTATTGTTTTAGATGTTGCACATAATGAAGACGGGATGAAGCAATTGAATAATCAATTGTCAATAACGAATGAAAAAAATGTAAAAAATCATTTTGTTATAGGAATGGTGAAAGATAAAGAGGTGAGTAAAGTTTTATCGTTGTTACCATCGGATGCAGATTACTATTTTACCAATGCTCATATACCAAGGGCATTGCCTGCGGCAGAATTACAAAGTAAAGCTGCTGAATTTAATTTAAAGGGAGATTGTTTTGATGATGTAAACAAAGCTATTGCTGCTGCAAAACAAAAAGCAACAGCAACAGATCTGATTATTGTTTGTGGCAGTGTGTTTTTAATTGGAGAGGTGGAGCTAACGACAAACTACTAACGACAGACCACAGATGTCCTGAAAAAAAAAGAGTTCTCTTTCACAATTGACTATTAACCTTTCACTATTGATCTTTCTCTTCATCTAATTTTTGAAAAGCATAAAACACACAGGCCATGTGTAACGATTGTTTTATTTCATTCTGTTGTAACATGCGCCTCATTTCCTGCAGCGATATAGTTACCATTTCAATATCTTCATTATGGTCTAACTGTTGCAATCCTGTTTTCTTTCCTCCTCTTGCTAAAAACAAATGTGTGTAATTATCTAATAAGCCGGGGTTGGCAGCAATCTTTCCCAGGTAATCAAATTTTGTAAACTCATAACCCGTTTCTTCCAGCAATTCACGGGCAATGGCTTTTTCCATGTCTTCGCCTTCGTCAATAAATCCACCTGGAATTTCCAGGATGGTTTCACCAACTGCATGGCGGTATTGGTTTACCATAACCACTTCGTTATCTTCTGTAATTGCCATTGCACAGGCACTTGAGGGAAGTTCCACTACAAAGTAAGGATCTACAATATGTCCGTCGGGCCTTTCGCAACGGTCTTCCCTTGCAGTAAAATAAATGTGCTTGCTGATGTATTTTGAGGAGAGTAGTTTCCAGATCATAGTTGGTTTATTGGTTAATTAGTTAATTGGGTAATCCGTATTAACTATTTAAAGGATTAACGTTTCTACCATTTCATTCTTTCCCTTAAACTTGTAATATGCGCCACATGATGACGGCCATGCCATGCATACATACCCAGCAAATGCCACAAGGTCATTTCCTTTTTATGTTCAGGATGAAAAACGGTTCTGTTTAAATCCTGTTGCGATAAATTTTTAAGGATATGATACCAGCGGCTGTGTAAGGCATGTGTTAAAGTAAGCGAAATATTGATGGGCAATTCCAGAGAGTCTTTCATCCCGGCCCATAATACTTCATCGTAAGGCCGTATAGTTGGATTTTCTTCCGTAAGTCCAAGCTTAAAACGTATATAAGCATTCATATGGCTGTCCGCAACATGATGCACCACCTGCTTTACCATCCAGCCGCCTTCACGGTAAACCGCATCTAATTGTGCAGCATCTAAATTCAACACTGCATTTTCCAAATGCTGCGGTAAGTTTTTAATATCACTCAGCCATTCCTGCAATTGTTTATCAGAGAATGGTTGTGCAATATAATTTCCAATGGGGTATCTCAGATCGTCATTCATTTTTGTATTACTGATTTTTTAATTAAGTATGCAATAAATATTTTAGTCTTCTCTCATTGCCTTACCTGTTAAATGTATAAACACATCTTCCAGGTTGGCAGCTTTTACCTGTTTAGGTTTTTCAAAACCGGTGGCTACCAGGTCATCAATCATTTTATCGGGAGAATCCATTGAAATAATTTTCCCTTCATCCATAATGGCAATCCGGTCACAGAGTTGTTCTGCCTCATCCATATAATGTGTGGTGATAATAACTGTGGTTCCCTTGGCACGGATATCAATGATAAGATCCCACAAATTTCTTCTCGCCTGCGGATCAAGGCCTGTAGTTGGTTCATCTAAAAAAATAATTTTAGGTTTGTTAATAAGTGTAGTGGCTATAGAAAAGCGTTGCTTTTGCCCGCCGCTCATCTCTTTAAATTTATTCTTCGCCTTATCTTCAAGATTAACCAGTTTTAATAATTCCATTGCATCAACGGGCTGGTTGTAAAGCCCCCCAAATAAATGTATCAGCTCTATTAAATTCAACCCCGGATAAAAACCCGATGTTTGTAACTGTACGCCAATGATCTTTTTTATTTCATGCGGAGTTTTATCCAGGTTAAGGCCGTCCACTATCACTTCGCCGCTGGTTTTATCCTTCAGCGTTTCAATTATTTCCAGTGTAGTTGATTTACCTGCACCGTTAGGCCCCAGCAATCCAAAAATTTCCCCTTCATATACATCAAAGGAAATTCCTTTTACTGCTTGAAAACTGCCGTAATTCTTTTTTAAATTTTTTACAGAGATGATCTTATTTTTCATTGATAAAACTTTCTAATTCTTCCATCATTAATTTACTGCCTGCAAAAAAAGGCGTACGCTGGTGCAATGCTGTTGGCTGCACGTCTAATATCCTTTGTTTGCCATTGGTAGCTTTGCCTCCTGCCACTTCTACAATAAATGCACAGGGGTTACATTCATACAGCAATCTTAATTTTCCTTTTGGCTTATCTAAAATTGCAGGATACATAAAGATGCCACCCTTAATTAAATTACGGTGTACATCTGCAACCATACTGCCTATATAACGCTGTGAGTATGGTCCACCATTAGTTATATTTTTTTTCTGGCATTCATTAATATATTTTCTTACCTGCTCCTCGTACTGGAAAAAATTACCATGATTAACAGAATAAAATTTTCCTGTTTCGGGGCATTTAATATTGGGATGGCTTAAAGTAAATTCTCCAATAGATTGATCTAATGTAAACCCATTCACACCCCGCCTTGTGGCATACACCATCATGGTTGATGAACCATAAATGATATACCCCGCAGCAACCTGTTTAATTCCGGGTTGTAAAAAATCGGCTTCTGTTGCAGGTTTTCCCAATTCGCTAACACGGCGGTACACACTAAAGATTGTTCCAATAGAAACATTAACATCTATATTGCTGCTGCCATCCAATGGATCAAAAAGGCAAACGTATTTACTGTTATTACTTACTTCATCATCAAATATCACAATATCATCCAGCTCTTCACTGCCAATACCGGCGCAACTGATACCATGACGCAACACACCAACAAATTGGTTATTGGCAAATACATCTAATTTTTTTACTTCTTCTCCCTGCACATTCATCTCACCGGCATCGCCTAAAATATCTATAAGGCCTGCTTTATTCACTTCCACATTAACTCTTTTTGCGGCAAGGCCTATATCTCTTAGTAAGCTGGAAAGTTCCCCGGTGGCATTCGGAAAGTCACGTAACTGTTGAATGGTAAATTCATCCAACGTTTGCACTCTGCGGTTAATACTCATAAAAGCATAAATTAGTTAACGTACTGGTGTATTTTATTGGGCAGGATTAACGACTTTTGCAAATCAATTTTCAGGGCTAAATTACAGAATTAACTTAATCAACCATTATAAATGAAGGTTTTTAAATTTGGAGGCGCCAGCATCAACAGCGTGGAAAGGATACAGCATGTGGGTAATATTTTACAGGCATACAAAGGCGAAAAAATATTAGTGATCATCTCTGCCATGGGCAAAACCACCAATGCACTTGAAAAAGTGGTGGATGCATTTTTTGAAGGAAGAAAAGATGATGCCATTCAACTTTTCAGCCAGGTTAAAGACCAGCATTTGAACATGCTTAAATACC
Source organism: Ferruginibacter sp. (assembly GCA_043757165.1). Taxonomy (GTDB): domain Bacteria; phylum Bacteroidota; class Bacteroidia; order Chitinophagales; family Chitinophagaceae; genus Ferruginibacter. Next base: position 27,227 of record JAYVPT010000074.1, on the reverse strand, counting down.
TTACCAGACTACACTGGCAACAGGCCGAACTTCATTTAAAAGATTTTTTTACAGAAATAGAATGGCTGCTGCATGATAAGCCGGTAAGGGAATACGATTATTATTACGACCAGATTGTTTGCAGTGGCGAATTGTTAAGCACATCGATGATGAATGATTACCTGGATGAAATTGGGGTAACAAATAAATGGATTGATGTAAGGGATATTATAAGAACAGATGATAATTTCAGAGATGCCAATATTGACTGGGCCTTTACCCAACAAAAAGTAAAAGATAGTATTGAACCAATTTTTACAGACTGCAATATTATAATAACACAGGGATTTATTGGCGCCACCGATGAAAATGAAAGCACCACATTGGGGAGGGAGGGTAGTGATTACAGTGCTGCTATTTTTGCAAATTTATTAAATGCAGAAAGCCTCACCATCTGGAAAGATGTGGAAGGTGTAATGAATGCCGACCCCAAACAATTTACCAATGCAAAATTTTTAAATGCCTTAAGTTATGATGAAGTAATTGAAATGGCGTATTATGGTGCCCAGGTCATTCACCCTAAAACAATAAAACCGCTGCAGAATAAAAATATTCCATTACATGTGCGTTGCTTTTTACAACCGGATCTGGCAGGCACAATCATCAGCAGCAAACCTGTTCATAATTTACCACCGGTAATTGTAGTAAAGGAAAAACAGGTATTGATGCAATTCAATTCAAAAGATTTTTCTTTTGTGGAAGAAGGCTATGTAAGCCGTTTGTATGAACTTTTTGCCGAAATAAAAATAAGACCTAACCTGACACAAAATGGTGCAATAAGTATATTGTGCAGTTTAGATGATAAGCCGGATAAAATAGAAAAACTGGCATTGCTGGCTTCGGCAATATTTGATGTGCAGGTGCAGAGAGACCTTACCTTACTTACCATCCGCCATTATACAAGAGAAAAATTTGATGAACTGACAACTGATAAAACCATCTTACTTACACAAAGAACAACAGAAACAGTTCAGGCACTGCTGCGTTAGTTGATTAAATATTCGCCTTTTTTATTTATACTTATAACAGGCAGTTGCTTTTTTTCTTCAAAATAATTGAATGCTTCTTTAAGGCGTGATGCAAATTCAATTAATGCCGGCTTTATTTGTAAAGTTTGGGCAAGATACTCTGCAGATTTTTTTACATTATATTTTACCGGATAAACATGTACCGGAATAAAATCCTGGCCAGTAGTTTTTACATGCGATGCAATGACATACACTTCTTCCATTGGAATATCGCTGATAGGAATGCAACCGGTAGAAACACAATTGCCATGTATATAAATAGCATTGCCGGGATGCAGGGAGTCACTTAAAATTTTATCGGAAGCATTTGGATAATTTAAACCTAATGCCAGGTGATAATTACTGTTAGGATTGAATTCGTTGATATAATAAAACCCTTCAGGTACCTGGTAATCACCCTGCATACGTTTTGGCCCCATGGTTCCACTTTGCATACAAATTTTGTAGGTCTTAAATAATCTGAATGGTTCTTTTATACTTCCCTTAACCCAAACCTCCAGCAACCTGTCGTATTTAAAAGAACGGATATACATTTCCTGTGGTGGCCAGGAAAGTTTTTTTTCTTCAAACTGTTTTGCCACTGAATCTTCGGTACTGTTAAATATAGAAGAAATTTTTACAGAGCTTTTCTGGTACTCAACAAATGAGCCCTGGGAAAACACACTGCTGCCCGCAAATAATATTGCCACACCAAAACAAAAAAAATTTACACCCGAATGCTTCATTAAAAACAATTGAAGGTTACAAATTAATTAATGTAAAAATAAAAAAAAAATAATGCCTTACTTGTTAAAAAACAGGTTATGGGGAAAATTCATTCATTTAAGGGGATTTTACGATAGTATTTTACAAATTCCCTCTTGCCTCCTGCTCTCTTTCCAATGCTTCAAATAAAGCTTTAAAATTTCCTTTGCCAAAGCTTTTGGCACCTTTTCGTTGTATAATTTCAAAAAATAAGGTAGGCCTGTCTTCCAGAGGCTTACTGAAAATTTGTAATAAGTACCCTTCTTCATCCCTGTCAATTAAAATACCCAAATCCTGCAAAGGCTGCAGGTCTTCATCAATTTTTCCCACACGGTCCAATACCGTTTCGTAATAGCTGGCCGGGATAGATAAAAATTCAACTCCCCTTTTTTGCAGTTCCGATACCGTTTCCAAAATATTGTTTGTTGCAATAGCCACATGCTGCACCCCTTCACCATTATAAAAATCCAGGTACTCTTCCACCTGGCTTTTTTTCTTGCCTTCGGCTGGTTCGTTAATGGGGAATTTTACAAAGCCATTTCCATTACTCATTACTTTACTCATTAAAGCAGAGTATTCGGTGGAAATATCATTATCATCAAAACTTAAAATATTTTTAAAGCCCATTACGTCTTCATAAAATTTTACCCAGGGGTTCATCTGGTTCCAGCCCACATTACCTACACAATGATCTACATATAACAAACCGGTTGATGCAGGATTATAATTTGATTTCCATTCTCTGAAACCTGGCATAAATACTCCACTATAATTTTTTCTTTCAACAAATAAATGAACGGTATCGCCATAAGTATGAATACCGCTTAAGACCACTTCGCCATCATTATCTTTTAAAGTTATAGGGGCTAAATAAGATTTACCACCCCGTTTTGTGGTTTCATTCCATGTACTGGTGGCATCTTCAACTTTTAATGCCAATACTTTTACGCCATCGCCATGTTTGTAAATATGATCGGCAATTTCATTATCTCTTTTTAGTGGAGTTGTTAAAACAAACGTGAGCTTATTTTGCTGTATCACATAACTCACTTTGTCTTTCATACCGGTTTCGGGCCCTGCATACGCCAATGATTGAAAACCGAAAGCTGTTTTATAAAAGTGCGCTGCCTGTTTGGCATTGCCAACATAAAATTCTACATAATCAGTTCCCTGCAGGGGTAAAAAATCTGTTAAGTTTTTATCAATAATTGCTGATTGTATTATTGCAGTTTGCATTTAAATTAATTTGAGATGAAGAAATAATTATCCGAATCAAATTAAACTGCCGAATCCATGGCCAACGCCAACATCAGTAAAGAATAGTTATTGCGTTTATCAGAAAATGTTTTATGTGGATAATCGGGAACCATATTAAAAACAAAGATAGTAAAACTGTTGCCTGCTTTTGGATAAACATCCGAAGTTTTGAAAACTTCGGATGTTTATCCAAAAGCAGGCAACAGTTTTATCTCATTTCTGTATAAAATAATTTTCTTACTGTTTTCCAGTTGTTTCAATAGTCTTGATATCACCACTCTTGAAGTAGCCAATTCATCTGCAATAAGATAATGTGAAGCTTTTATAACACTTGAACCACTCAGGCGTTTTTTCTCTTTTAAATACGATATCAGCCTGTCGTCTAATTTATGAAAAGCAATGCTTTCTATTGATTTTAATAATTCGATGAAGCGCTCGTTAAAACTACGCATGATGTAATTTTTCCAGCTGGGATAAGCACAGAGCCATTCATCTAATTTAACATGGGGTATGGCTATCAACTCTACATTATCTTCTGCAATGGCCTTCACTTCACTTTTTTTAGCTTCAATACAGCAACTATATGCCATAGAGCAACTCTCATTGCTGGATAAATAATACAACAAAATTTCATTCCCGTTTTCATCTAACCGGTACACTTTAACCGTACCTTTTAAAATAATGGGCATCATACGGATGTACTTCCCGTAATCCATAATCAAATCGCCTTCTTTAAAACTTTGCCAGGTACCAAACTGCTGCATCTCCTGTATAAGTCTGGGTTCAAATACATTTTTCAGGCTATCTAAATTTGTCATACTTTTTAAAATGATTGTTTAAAACAAAATTGTATTGCAACGTATTCACTTTAGTAATAACAAATTTACTATGATATAAAAATGCTGCTTTTTTACTTTCCGGTTATTGAAAATTATGTTCCCAATCCTTTAAAAATATTAGCCAATACATAGCTTAAAGCTGCATTTGTTAAGTGTGTGAGCTTTAACCGGTGTACTTAATAAAATCAATGTCATTAAAACCCGGATTTAAGGTAACTCCATCCTTCTTCCTGTTTCATAACTATTTCACCAACACCCATTGGCACAAAACCAGCTTCAGGTACAATCTCTTCCTTTGCAATTTTTCTTAGCCTCATGGTGTTTTCGCAGCCAACAAAAATTACTCCCGTTTTTTTAAACTCACTTATATTTTTTTGTTGGGTAGTTTTTGTTGTCATCAGCATTTCTATGCCAGCGCCATGAGCCACCACTTCAATATGCACAGTTTCGCCCCAACCTTCTTTTAAATGTCTCACATTATTCATTAAACTCTTCCATACCAAACTGTCATTACTGCTCAATTGAATAACTACCCGGTGCTTCACGGCATTGGCTGCTTTGGTATTTTCAGGCAACCCATCAGGATTTGTATTATTGCTTTTATCCTGTTGGGCAAAAACCCCGGTTGTTGTTAGTACAATTATTGCAGCAAGAATTATTTTTTTCATGTGTATATTTTAAAATGGTTATTTAACGAAACTGATAATCTATACCGGTAACCTGTGTTAATAGTGTTTGTGGAGCATCTAATATTTTTGCAGCCATTGTTGGTGATGGTGTTACCGGCGAATTTGCTGCAAGGTATTCTTTTAGTATAGAATGCAAGGTATGCGTTGTGTTTTTTGCATTGGCAACACCTTTTATACGGCACAGCATATCAGCGGGGTCGCCATCTCTTTCGCAGGCACAAATATTATAGGTTTTATTTTCGTCCAGCGGGTTTCCGGCAATACTAATTGTTTGTACCCGGTTTCCTTTTTCACCAAAAGCATTAAAACTTACCTGCATCCCTTTAAATTTAATTACCCAGCCACCAAAACGTTCTGCAGCATTTGCAGCAAAAACATTATTCAGTTCTTTTTCCAGCCACTCTTTTATTTGTTTGCCGGTTACCGTTCCTGTTCTTACTATACTGTCAACAGGCAGCATATCAAAAATAAAACCTTCGGTAATGGGAATATTGCCAGTGTGATCGGGAGTGGTACGAGGTGGGCAAAAACGAAATCCATTTGATAACACCAAATCAACATCTTTCATTTGCCAATGAAGGGCATTTAGTATCATTGTGTCAATTGGATTCTCCACAACAAAATATCTGTAGAGAGGAATGGTACTGTATCCAACTATTTTATTGATCGAATTTTCAAATGGGATTTCATCATTTTTTATTAATGCAGTAATTGTTGTATCAGCTTTATACTTTGATACTGTAATTTCTACTAACTCATAATCATCTTTTATTACTTTGCCATTTTGGATGGTAAGATTTAATTTACCCACAAAAGAACCAAAAGCACCGGGTTCCACCACTTTTGCATATTTACATACAATGGGTTTTCTCACTCTTTCATGTGTATCTCCACCCAAGATATAATCTACTCCCTCACATTCAGGAAGATTAGCCAAATGAATTTGTTGTGATAAACCCAGGTGTGCAATTATCAGTACATGTGCACATTGCTCCTGGTTACGCAATACATCTACATAGTGCGATAAATTTTCTTCGGGCTTTGTATAAATAATTCCTTCGCTGTAATTGGGCGATTGCCGAAGCGGCACCAATGGATCGGTATAACCAATAAAACCAATCTTAACTCCTTTTACATTCCAGATATTATAGGGTTGAAAAATAAGTTCACCTTTTTTTTCTTCTCCCAGATCGTGATACATATTGGCGCAGACTTTTGGGGCGTTTAATGCACCCAGCAAGGTTTGCATGGCTTTTTTGTAATAGATCACTTCCCAGTTTCCGGGAAGATAAAGGTCGTAACCTAATTCATTTAAAATGGGCACCATTGCCTTACCGGTTGTTTTTACAGAAAGTTCGCTGCCCTGAAACATATCGCCGGTATCAATGATAAAAGTATGGGGATTCTTTTTTCTTTCATTTTTAAAATAAGTAGCTACATGTGCATACCCACCTGTTTTACGAAAAACAGTTTTATTATTTTCCCAAAATAATTCATCGTGTGGATGTACCTGGCAATGTACATCGGTGGTTTGCAAAATAGAAATGGTAAATGGTTTATCATTTGAAGAATCGCTGCTTCTTGCTGCTACAGTTTGGGCAGCACCAATTAAAGGAGTTACTGCAAGCCCGCTGCTGATTCCAATTCCTAAACCAAACTTGCCGGCATTTTTTAAGAAATTACGGCGGCTGTTTTCAATAAACTGACTGGCTGAGTTTTTATCTTCAACATTGCTGCAATTTATTTTACTGTTGATATTATTATTGTGAATTGATTTTTTTTTGACATATGATCGTCTATTTTTTAGCAGGCGTTTGTTTTTCTTTTTCTTCCTGTTGCTTTTTTCTTGCAGCTGCAATAGGTGGAAATGGTCCGTACTTATGCTGTAGTTCAGTAAACCCATCTGTATAAGGGCCAAAAGGAAGATCAACAGGTTTTTTTGAAATATTAGGCCAGTCTTTACTTAAATCTTTAGCGGGTCTGGGTTGTGAGTTTACAAAAGCTGCAACATCCCATGCTTCTTCATCAGTTAAAACAGGTGCATTATGCATAGCCAGATCAAATGGCATATTATCTTTAACATAACCTGCCAATCGTGAAAGCCGGAATAACCCTGCGCCAATATTATAACTGTATTCACCCCATAAGGGCGGATAGGTATAACCAAAGCCACTTACATCAGTTACACCAGCTCCATTTTCTCCATGGCAACGCTGGCACTTAGCGATATAAACAATTTTACCGTTTACAGGATTTGCCGACCTGTTTAGATAAGCTAAGTCTGCAATACCGGAACCTTTTGGCTTTTCCCCTTTTTTCACATCTTTACCTAACCATTTTATATAGCTTATAATGGCCTGCATTTCTTTACCTGCGGTATCAATAGCTTTACCATTAAGACTGCGTTCAAAACAATCATTTACTCTTTTAGCAATGGTTTCAATGCTGCCGCTTCTGTCTCTAAATTTTGGGTACGTAGAAAAAACAGCGCCGTAATTATTACCCCATGCTTTTGAACCGGACAGCAAATGACAGTTCTGGCAATTCATTCCATTGCTTATTTGTAAAACTGTACCGTGTGGGCCAAAATAGCGGGATGTGTTAGCCACAATATCCTGTCCGTATATTACTGTTTTCCGTTCTTCCCCTTCAAGTGTATTATCTAAAAAAAGACTTGGCCCCTCCCAATAATCAGGCGGTGTTTCTTTCTGGTAGGTTATTGCCGGTTTATTATAGCTCTCAACAGTTTTCTCTGTTATTACAAACAGCACTCCCAGGAATATCAGGTACAGTGGCCAGTCTTCTTTTAAATATTTTTTCATACTGTATTAAAGTATTTTTAAAAACATTGAACTTATCTTTTGTAACTGCACTGTTTTCCAGGTAATAAAAAAAAAGCTACCACCTGGCCTGATATTGCTTTATGCTTTTGCTTTAATTAATGTGGTAATTTTTCTCTGAAATATCCATATACCCATGTACCCGCAATAGCACTTAATAATGTTACCGCCACCACAGTTGCGCCTGTGCCAATGGTTGCAAATAAAGGCCCTGGGCATGCACCTGTAATGGCCCATCCCAGGCCGAACATTAATCCACCATACACCTGCCCTTTATTAAATGTTCTGGGATGAATTTCAATTTGCTCGCCGTAAATGGTTTTAACCTTAAATCTTTTAATCAGCCATACTGAAATTATACCAACTACAACAGCACTGCCAATTACACCATACATATGAAAAGATTGCAACCGGAACATTTCCTGGATACGGAACCAGCTAATGATTTCTGCTTTAACTAATATGACACCAAAGCCAAGGCCAACTGCCAGGTATTTAAAATTGTGATACCATTTATGTGTTAAATGACTTTCATTTACACACATGGCATCGAGTGACCGGACTTCAAAATCTGTATTTGTTTCTGCTGCAGTTTGCATAAATATTTTTTTAAAGAGAAAGAATAAATGGAAGAATAAAATTTGCCATAATAAAACCTCCTGCCATAAAGCAACAGGTGGCTACCAATGAAGGCCATTGCAAAGTTGCTAACCCCATAATAGCATGGCCACTGGTACAACCACCGGCATACCGTGTACCAAAACCTACCATAAAACCTCCGGTAACAATCATTACCAAACCTTTTACAGTAAGTAATGCATGCCAGTTAAATAACTGGCCGGGCACCATGCCACTGTAATCGGTAATGCCATAGCCAGCCAGTTCGCCTGCAAGCTTTGCATTTATTTGAATTGGTTCTGGATTGGCTAAAAGATTACCGGCAATTATTCCTCCCAAAAAAATACCGGTTACAAAAAACAGATTCCATTTTTCTTTTTTCCAGTTGTACTTAAAAAATTTGATATTGGCAGGTATACAGGCGGCACAAAGATGGCGCAGCGATGAACTGATGCCAAATGATTTGTTACCAATGATTAAAAGTGTTGGCACTATTAATCCTATTATTGGTCCCGCCACATACCATGGCCAAGGTTGTTTGATCCATTCGGAAATACTCATGTTTATGATCAGCATTTTGTTTCTTGTGTATTAAGAGAATCTTACCTGCAGGCTTTATTTTACGTACCGGTTTACACTATCCCATGTACCACCATTTATAACATTTGTAAATCCGTTTTCTTCTAAAATAGATTTTGCCTGCAAACTTCTGTTACCACTCCGGCAAAATACAATAATATTTTTTTTGTTTTTAAATTTTATGAGTTCAGATGGTATTTTATCTACAGGAATATTTATCGAACCTTTTACATGGCCCTGGGCAAACTCTCCGGGAGTTCTTACATCTGCTAAAAAAGCGCCTTCGTTAATAATATTTTGTAAATCTACAGTGGCTGCGCCACCAAATAACCTTTGAAGAATATTCATTGTATTTAATTTTATACTGTGAATTTTTTTATTATACTTACCAACCCATTTTTAGGGACCACGCCACTTTGCCGCCACAATATTTTTCCCTGCCTAAATAAAATTAATGTGGGTACACCCTGTACCTGGTAAGCCTGTGCAGCTTCAGGGCTTTGCTCCACATCAACTTTTACAATACTTGCATTGTCGCCAACTTCCAGCTTTACTTCTTTCAATATTGGTGCCATCATTTTGCAAGGGCCACACCACTCTGCAAAAAAATCTACCAGCACAGGTTTTTCTGATTGTATTAATTCGTTAAATGTCATTTTCGTCATTTTTTGTTGAAACGGATTTGCTTTTATCCATTTTAAATATGCCAAATAATAAACTTCCCATTAGGGCACCATACAATGTGCTCTTTAATGGTTTTGATGTAATCATACAGGTCCCGGAAGAACAACCAACATAATTCCAATACATATACCCTGCAACTGCACCCACAACTGCACCTGCGATATAGAGTACATTTTTATTAAACCACTTCTTCATAACTAATATCTTTTGATGTTATTTTGTTTTTATTTATTGAAGTGAAGCAACCACCTGTACCACAACAACCTAAATTAAAAATAGCCAACCCTGTAAACAATAATCCTGCAATACCAAAAAGAACATCTTTGGCAATAACGGCCTGCACAACAATTGCAATCCCCATTGCCAACCGTATGAATCTGATAAAAGTCCAGTTATTAAAAATTATTTGTTTCATTTTATTATATTGTTATCACAAAAGTAAATTGTAGCTATCCGCTTTTTGGTAACAAAGGTTACAATTAAAAAATGCATCTGCGGCTTGTAGATGCTTTAACTAGAATAGCCAACTATTTTATTGATTTTTTTATACGGCTCCTCTTTTCATTTTTTTTTACCAGGACATGTATTTAACCCAATTAAAGTATAAAGCGGACAAAAACTTACCAGGCTGGTTAATACAAATACGCCGGCAAGTACCAATAATACAATACCGAATGTACCTGTAACTGTATTGGTGAAATATAACACTACCATTACTACAGCCAGTAATAATCTTACAATGCTGTCGGCATTACACATATTTTTTCCCATATAAATTAATTTAGGTTACAAGGTAAAATATCAAAAATAAAAAACAGGTAACTTTTGTTACATACAAATTTTTGTATAGTAAAAAATAGAAGCAACCTTACAGTTGCCTCTTATTTTTCTCTCATGTTATTGAACTGTTAAACCAACTTATGCTTTCATCACTTTACTCTGACAAACAAAATCTGTTTTAGGCAAATTAGTTTTACCGATAGCGCTAAAACCGCCTGCTACTTCAGTAAAATTCCTATACCCACGGCCCTGTAATATAGATGCTGCCATCATACTGCGATAACCTCCTGCACAGTGCAGAAAGAAATGTTCATCGGGGTTGATATCTTTTATCCAGTCATTAATATATGCCAAAGGCCTGTTATACGTTCCTTCCACATGCCCGGCTGCGTATTCAGTTTCTTTACGTACATCTATAATTTTATCTTCCCCTATTTTTACTTCCGCTGAAAATTGTTGCGGAGTTATTCTATTCACTACATCGGCTTCTTTACCTGAGGCTAACCATGCCGCAAAGCCGCCTTTTAAATGCCCCAGTAAATTATCAAAACCCACACGGCTTAACCGGGTTACTGTTTCTTCTTCTTTACCTTCATCTGTAACCAATAATAAAGTATGTTTAACATCAACAATCAATACGCCAACCCATGGAGCAAAATCTCCGTCCAGTCCGATATTTACAGATTGTGGAATGAAGCCTTTATAAAATGCTGTATTTTCCCGGGTGTCTAAAATAAATGCGGCGGTATTTTCCGCAGCAGCCTCAAATTCATCAGGTGTTAAAGACCTCATACCGTTGTTTAAAACCGTTTCAAAACTTTCATACCCATGTTTATTCATGGCCACATTCAATCCAAAATAAGCCGGAGGTGGAAGCAACCCATCTGTTACCGCTTTAATAAATACATCTTTATTGGGTTGATTTAGGGCATAGTTCATTCTTTTTTGATTACCGAGTGAATCAACAGTTTCCTTCATCATATTTTTACCACAGGCACTGCCGGCACCATGTGCAGGATAAACAATTATATCATCTGCCAATGGCATTATTTTATTCATCAGGCTTTCATATAATAATCCAGCCAACTCTTCCTGAGTCATGTTTGCCGCTTTTTGTGCCAGATCCGGGCGACCAACATCGCCTAAAAACAAAGTATCGCCACTAAAGATGCAATGATCTTTTCCGCTTTCATCTTTTAGTAAATAAGTAGTGCTTTCCATTGTGTGGCCGGGAGTATGCAGCACTTTGATGGTTATGTTACCTATTTCAAATTCCTGGCCATCAGTGGCAGAGATACATTCAAATTCGCAGGCTGCATTGGGGCCATAAACTATTGAGGCACCTGTTTTTTTTCTAAGGTCAACATGGCCACTCACAAAGTCTGCATGAAAATGCGTTTCAAAAATATATTTGAGTTTTACATTATCTTTTTCAAGACGGGTTAAGTAAGGTTGTACTTCCCTTAGTGGATCAATAATTGCAGCTTCGCCATTGCTGATGATGTAATAAGCACCTTGTGCAAGGCATCCGGTATAAATTTGCTCAATTGTCATGGTATGTGTTATTTTGATGGCATAAAATTGAGCCTTTAATAGCTGCCACATCGTTACTTTTGTTACATAACATTTAATTGATTGCAATTATTTCAACATCATTGTTTCTTTTATGATTATGTAAATACCCATTATCAATACAAACCAACCAAAGGCTTTTTTCAATTTATAGCCTTCAATTTTTTTTGCCAGTACTCCGCCAACAAATATTCCTGCAATAGCAATAGCTGTAATGACGAGTAAGAATTTCCAATCAATTATAAAATGCCCTATATCTCCTGTAAAGCCTATAAGAGAATTCAATGCAATTATTAATAAGGAAGTACCAATAGCCTGCTTCATGGGCATTTTAAGAATAAGCACCAGAACAGGGATAAGCAGAAAACCACCTCCGGCTCCTAAAAAGCCTGTTACCAGCCCGATTAAAACACCATATAACAAAAGTTTTACAAGCCTGTGATCATTGGGAATAACAGTGTCATTTAAATATGGCACTTCTTTGTTATTCCGTATCATTGCCGTTGATGCTACCAGCATTAAAACAGCAAATAATACCATTGTTGCCACAGGTTGAGTAATGGTAAAATACGAAGTGGAAAAAAGCACATGTGGTATAGTTGGCAAAATTACTTTTCTTGTAAAAAATACTGTTGTAATGGATGATAACCCAAAAAGCAAAACTGTTTTAATATTTACAAAACCTTTACGGTAATTATTAACTGCCCCAATCATCGAAGTTGATCCCACTATAAACAATGAATAAGATGTTGCCAATACCGGGTTAACTCCCATTATATATACCAAAATAGGTACCATTAAAATTGAGCCCCCGCCGCCAATTAACCCCAATGAAATGCCAACCAATAAAGCTAGACAATAACCCAGAATTTCCATAATGTTTATATATATGCGGTTGCAAAGATGCCGTAACTAAAAGGTACTGATGGTCACAAAAGTTACAATTATCGCTACGGTAGTTGGAACAAGATGTTTAATATGCAAAATAATTATTACCAACCCAAAAAAAGCATCCCTGTTAGGCTCCCCTAAACTAATACCTTTTATATTTGCCACATGAAAAAAATCGGCATACTTGGTGGCGGTCAGCTGGGCAGAATGTTATTACAGGCTGCAGCCAACTACCCTGTTGAAACCTTTGTAATGGAAAATGACCCTGCATGTCCTGCGGGGCATCTCTGCCATAATTTTACAAAAGGCGATATAAAAAACTTTGACGACGTTTATAATTTTGGAAAAGGGCTTGATGCCATTACCATTGAAATAGAGAGTGTGAATGAAGAGGCACTTGAAAAATTAGAAAGTGAAGGCATTAAAATTTATCCCAAACCTGCAGCACTAAAAACCATTAAGGATAAGATTTTACAAAAACAATTTTACAAGGATAACGCAATACCCACAAGTGAATTCATCATCACACAAAATAAAAGTGAATTAGCCCAGCACAGTAATTTTTTACCGGCCGCACATAAAATTGGTATGGGCGGATATGATGGCCGTGGTGTGAAATTATTAAAAACCAAAGACGATCTTACTAAAGGTTTTGATGCCCCTGCTGTTTTAGAAAAATTAGTTGCAATAAAAAAAGAGATTGCTGTAATTATTGCCGTAAATGATAAGGGCGAAAATGCCATGTACCCAAGTGTGGATATGATTTTTGATACCCGGCTTAATTTATTGGACTACCAGATAAGCCCCGCCGGTTTACCCGATAAAGTTTTATGGAAAGCTGAGGCCATTGCATTAAAAGTGGTCAAGGATTTAAAAAGCCCCGGCATTTTTGCTGTGGAATTATTTGTAGATATTGATGATAATGTTTTAGTAAATGAAACAGCGCCACGGGTTCACAACAGTGGCCACCATACCATTGAAGCAAACTATTCATCTCAATTTGATATGCTGTGGCGGGTAATGCTGGGTTATCCCCTGGGCAATACCGAACATATTTTACCAGCAGCCATTGTAAATTTATTGGGTGCAGAAGGTTTTAGCGGCGAAGCTGTTTATGAAGGCCTTGATGAAATTTTAAAAATAGACAATGTGTTTGTACACATCTACGGTAAAAAAGAAACCAGGCCCGGTAGAAAAATGGGGCACATCACTATTTTAAGTAAAGAAAAACAGGAATTGATTCACCAGGCTAACAGGATAAAACAAACGGTGAAGGTGGTAGCGTAATGCAAGAGCCATTAAAAAATAATTAAAATGGAATTTGACTTTTTTATTTTTTTATTTGGACTAATAATTGTGCCTTTTTCATTTATATTTTTTCCAAAACTCTTCTATAATAAAAAATTTACAATCCCCTTTTTTCTGTTTACTATTACCCTTGCTATAATTGGACTGTCTTCGATTGCACTGGTTAATAATCAAAAATTAAATTCATACCTCTTTCTAATTTGTCCATTGTATTCTTTAACTCTTTTTAGAATTTTATTGTATATTTTTAAATTAAATCTTAACAGAAACCCTAAAAATCCACCAAGACAATTTTTGCCAGAAGATGATGGATTATGGTGGGATAGATTATTTTACTTTACATTTATTATCCTTAGTTTGCTTTTACCAACTGGTCTCTTAGCTTATTCCCAGAATTAAACGATAACCTGCAACAATACTTATTGCAATCTATACCTCCAATTTAGTTATCCTATTTTCAAGATAATCTTACCAAAATTGTAAAAAAATTAATACTTAGTCCCTCTTAATATTTCATCTCTTATCCCTCCTATTTACCTTTAATAATTTTTTAAAGCCATTTTCGGGCATAATTCCTGAACTTTGGCAACAAGTTTTTAATACTATATCGTCAAATACAAAATGAGCGTACAAGTGGCTAAACCAAAACAGACAATCTTTTCCTTTCTTATTTTATCAACGTTTTTTATCGGTTCGTGCCAGCCAGGTAAAGTAGATAATAAGCCGGCTGCGCCAAAAATACCGCCGCCTGCACAGGCAGATGGCTTTATTGTAATCCCTCAATTATTATCCCATGAGATTGAAGTTCCAGGCAGCCTTGCTGCTTTTGAAGAAACAGAACTGCATCCCGAGGTTTCGGGCAGGGTAACAGGCGTGTATTTTAAAGAAGGAAGCAATGTGGCACAAGGCAGTGTTTTATTGAAAATTTATGATGCCGATTTACAGGCTCAACTGCAAAAACTGCAGGTACAGCTTAAAACCGCCGAACAAACAGTGGAACGCTATGGCGCTTTATTAAAAATAAACGGTGTAAGCCAGCAGGAGTATGACATCAGTGTTCTGGCCTCTAATAATATTAAAGCCGATATGGATATCATCCGCACCAATATAGCCAGAACAACTGTACGGGCACCCTTCAGCGGTAAGCTGGGCATCACCAATATTACCAAAGGTGCTTATGTTACACCGCAAACCATTATTGCCAGTTTGCGTAAAGTAAGCCAGTTGAAATTAGATTTTACGGTACCGGAATTGTATGGTGCTAAAATGAAGAACGGTGCACTCATTCATTTTACTGTTGAAAGCAGTGGTGGTACTCTTTATCCTGCCACCATTTCTGCCACAGAAAATATTATTACAGAAGATAACAGGAGCCTTAGGGTAATAGCTTTGGTAACAAAACCCGATGCACAATTAATTGCCGGTGCTTTTGCAAAAGTAAAAGTACCGCTTGGTGAAAATAATGCGGCATTAATGATTCCAACACAAGCTGTAATTCCCGAAGCAAGAAACAAAAAAGTTATTGCAGTAAGAAATGGTATTGCTTCTATGGAGGTGGTAACATTGGGCACAAGGGATTCTGCAATGGTGGAAATAACCAGCGGGTTAAAAGCAGGCGATACTGTTTTGGTAAGTGGCCTGTTATCAATTAGACCCGGTGGAAAAGTGCAGGTAAATAAAATTTCTAAAAACTAAATTAGTTCCCAGTGAATATTTCTGAATTAAGTTTACGAAGACCGGTATTGGCCATTGTGCTAAACTTAATTATTATTTTATTTGGCCTAATTGGTTATAAATTTTTAGGGGTAAGGGATTACCCAGCCATCGATCCGCCGGTTATCAGTGTAAGGGCATCGTATCCCGGTGCCAATGCCGATATTATAGAATCGCAGATTACCGAGCCACTTGAAAAAGCCATCAATGGTATTGCAGGTATAAAAAATATTACATCGAGCAGTAACCAGGGCAGCAGTAATATAAATGTGGAGTTTGAGCTGGATGTTGACCTGGAAGCAGCCGCTAATGATGTAAGGGATAAAGTATCGCAGGCCGGGCGCTCTTTACCTGCCGATCTGGATGCGCCGCCTGTGGTCTCAAAAGCAGATGCCAGCAGCGATCCCATTGTTTTTTTATTACTCAACAGCAGTACAAAAAATCAATTGCAGTTAACCGAGTTTGCACAAAATAATATTGTTGAGCGCATTCAAACCATACCCGGTGTTAGTGCGGTAAATATCTGGGGCGAAAAAAAATACGCCATGCGTATCTGGCTTAACCCTGATAAAATGGTGGCGTTTTCCATAACACCACGTGATGTGCAACTGGCGCTGGCAAAAGAAAATATTGAATTGCCTTCCGGAAAGATTTCGGGTGATGCTACCGAATTATCTATCCGCACTTTTGGGCGGTTAAATACCGAAGAACAATTTAAAGAACTGATAGTAAGAAATGTAAATGGTACCGATATTAAATTAAAAGATGTTGCCGACGTGGTGCTTGGCCCCGAGAATGAAGAATCAGTATTGAAAGAAAGCGGTACACCCACACTGGCCATTGTAGCTATACCACAACCGGGTGTAAATAATATTGCCATTGCCGATGAATTGTTTAAACGTTTTGATGCTCTTATAAAAGACATGCCGGAAGATATTCGCCTTAAAATAAGTTACGACCAGACAAAGTTCATCCGCAAATCAATATCAGAAGTAAAAGAAACCTTACTCATATCTTTTGTACTGGTGGTCATCATCATTTATCTTTTTTTCCGTGACTGGATAATTGCTGTTCGTCCTTTGATAGATATTCCGGTTTCGTTAATAGGTGCATTTTTTGTGATGTACCTCTGCGGTTTCACCATCAACCTGTTAACCCTTTTAGCCATTGTACTGGCCACCGGCCTTGTGGTTGATGATGGTATTGTGGTAACAGAAAATATCTTTAAAAAGATGGAGAAAGGGATGAACAAATGGCAGGCTGCAAAAGAAGGCTCCAAAGAAATTTACTTTGCCGTTATTGCCACATCCATTACGCTGGCCGTGGTGTTTTTACCCATCATTTTTTTACAGGGATTTGTGGGAAGGTTGTTCCGTGAGTTTGGTATTGTTGTAGCTGGCGCTGTGTTAATTTCCGCATTTGTGTCGTTAACCTTAACGCCGGTACTCAATGTTTTTTTAGCAAGAAAAGATGTACACAAACATACCTGGTTCTATACTAAAACCGAACCCTTTTTCCGCTGGATGGAAAATGGCTATCAAAATTCGCTGACTGGTTTTATGAAATTCCGCTGGATTGCCCTTCCGGTAATTGCAGTATGCTTTTTAATTATCTGGTTTATTGGAGGCAACCTGCAATCGGAGCTGGCACCAATGGAAGACCGCAGTGGTTTTCGTCTTTCTGTAACTGCACCCGAAGGAACTTCTTACGATGCCATGGATAAATATGTAGATAGATTGACCAACCTAATTGTTGACTCGGTACCTGAAAAAAAATATGCCGTAAGTATGACGGCTCCGGGTTTTACCGGCAACGGATCGGCTAACAGTGGTTTTGTAAGGGTGGTTTTAGAAGAGCCCAGGGATAGAAAAAAAACGCAGGAACAAATAGTTAACCTGGTCAATAAAAATTTAACCCGGTATCCTGAAGGCAGGGCATTTTCTATACAGGAACAAACCATTTCTGTTAACCGCCGCGGCGGCCAACCCGTACAGTTTGTAATTCAGAATAATGATTTCGATAAATTAACTAAAGTACTTCCGAGGTTTTTAGAAGAAACAGGTAAAAGCACGGTATTACAAGGCATTGATGCAGACCTGAAATTTAATAAACCGGAATTACGTTTAAATATCGACCGTTTAAAAGCAAGCCAGCTGGGCGTAAGCATACAGGATATTTCGGAAACCATGCAACTGGCTTTTAGCAATAAAAGGCTGGGCTATTTTATTAAAGACGGAAAACAATACCAGGTAATGGGCCAGGTAGACAGGGCCAACCGTGATGACCCCGCTGACCTGAAAAAGATATATGTAAGAACCAGCCGTGGAAATTTAATCAGTTTAGATAATGTAATTACTATTACAGAAAGTGCCACACCACCTACGCTATATCATTTCAACAGGTACAAAGCTGCAACTATATCGGCTGGCCTGGCGCCGGGCAAAACTGTTGGCGATGGTATTAAAGAAATGGAACGGATAAAAGGAATAGTATTGGACGAAAGTTTTAGCACTGCATTAAGTGGTTCATCAAGAGATTTTGCAGAGAGCAGCAGTAACACCAGTTTTGCTTTTATACTGGCGCTCATTCTTATCTTTTTAATTTTAGCCGCACAGTTTGAAAGCTTTGTTGACCCTTTTATTATTATGTTTACCGTTCCGCTTGCCATTGCCGGTGCGGTATTATCGCTTTGGTTATTTGGACAAACCTTTAATATTTTTTCTCAGATCGGCATGATCATGCTGATTGGCCTGGTAACCAAAAACGGGATTTTAATTGTGGAGTTTGCCAACCAAAACCGGTTAAAGGGAATGAAAAAATCAGAAGCAGTAATTTTTGCAGCATCACAAAGGTTAAGGCCTATTTTAATGACAAGCCTTGCCATGAGTTTGGGTGCATTACCCCTGGCATTATCTTTAGGCGATGCTGCCACCAGCCGTATTCCGCTGGGTATTGTAATTGTTGGCGGCATTATGTTTTCACTAATACTTACATTGTTTGTTATACCCGCCATGTATTCTTTTCTTTCCTCAGCAAAAAAGAAAAGTGCCCTGGATGATAATATTGAACAAACCTCTTTATCAGTTTAAATTATTTGGCCTTGAAGAAAAAGTTTTTTTTAATAGTATTTAATTTTTGTTTTGTTTTTATTGCTGTGCAAAAAACCATTGCACAAAAAATATTAACTGTTGAAGAGGCAATTGCCGCCACCCTGCAAAACAATTTCGATATTCAGTTACTGCGTAACGATTCAGCATCTTATGCATTGGATAAGTCTTATGCCAAAGCAGCTTTTTTACCAAGGGTGAATGGCAGTTCCGGATTTGTGTTCAACAATAACAACCAGCTTCAAAAATTTTCTGATGGTACCAAAAGAGAAAGAAATGGTATCCGGTCAAATAATTTATCCGGCGCTGTGCAATTAAACTGGACCTTGTTCGACGGCTATAAAATGTTTGCCACTAGGGATAAATTAGGTGAGTTTGTAAAACTGGGCGAACTGAATATTAAAAACCAGATGGTAACTTCCATTGCTGTAGTAATAAATAATTATTACAATATTGTGCACCAGAAACAACAACTGAAAGCAGTAGAAGACCAGATGAGCATTAATGAAGAAAGGGTAAAGCTGGCAGATAAAAAATTAAGTGTTGGCCTTGGTGCCAAACCGGAATTACTACAGGCCAAAGTAGATCTGAATGCGCAAAAAGCTGCCCGTTTAAAACAACAAACTTTAATTGCCCAGTTTAAAGAGCAATTGAATCAGCTTATGAACGTGGCATTAAATACTTCGTATGATGTTTCCGACAGCATTCCCATCAACAACACTATTGTTTTAGGCGATGTTATGAATGGCGTGGAAAGCACCAACCCTGCCCTGCTGCTCACTAAAAAAAATATTGATATTGCCAACCTTACTTTAAAAGAAAAGAAAGCAGATAAATATCCAATCGTTTCTCTTAATTCTGCCTACAATTATTCCCGAACAGATAATAAAGCCGTGGTAAATCCATTTACGCCTTTATTCAACCGCAACAATGGTTTTAATTACGGGCTTGGTGTTACTATTCCAATATTGAACGGCTTTAATGTAAAGCGCCAGGTACAGCAAACACAATTAGATATCGATTACCTTAAACTCTCTTATCAAAATCAAAAAAGTAAAATTGATGTGGGTATAACCAATGCTTTTAAAGATTATGAAATGGAAAGGCAGTCATTGGCTTTAGAGGAAGAAAATATTTTACTGGCTAAAGAAAATGTAATGATTGCACTGGAACGTTTTCGCCTTGGTGTATCTACTTATCTGGAATTAAGGGAAACACAGAAAAGTCTGGAAGATGCATACAACCGTTTGCTGGCCGCAAGGTATAATACCAAACTTGCCGAAACAGAATTACTCCGTTTAAAAGGCGATCTGGTGAAATAGGTTTTGTTTATGGTTTGTAGTTTATGGTTTGTAGTTTCTTAAATTTGCAGAAAATTTATTATGGCAACCGTTTCAAGATTTGAAGATTTAGAAGTCTGGAAACTTGCAAGAGAATTGTCTAAAAAGGTTTACCCTTTAACTTTTATAAAACCTATAAAAAGTGATTTTCGGTTAAAAGACCAAATGCGTGGCAGTGTTGGTTCTGCAATGGATAATATAGCAGAAGGATTTGAAAGAGGAAGCCAGTTTGAATTTATTAATTCGCTAAGCTACTCCAAAGCAGAAATTGGCGAGTTAAAATCGCAATTGTACCGTAGCTTCGATAATGATTATATTAACCAGGAATTATTTGATGAGCTATATAGTCTTGCTGACATAATAACAAAAAAAATTACTACATTTATCAGTTACCTTAATAATTCAAAAATAAAAGGGCAGAAATTTAAAAACAGAAATGCGTCATGAATGAACAACAAACAACAAACAACAAACAACAAACTAATGGACCATTAGTAGGAATTATAATGGGCAGCGAAAGCGATCTGGATATTATGAAAGGCGCTGCCGAAATGCTCCGCCAGTTTGAGGTAGAACCTGAGTTAACCATCGTATCTGCACACCGTACACCGGAACGTTTACGGGAGTATGCACAACAGGCAAAAGAGCGTGGCATTAAAGTTATTATTTGTGGTGCCGGCGGCGCTGCACATTTGCCGGGCATGGTGGCTGCCAATACTATTTTACCTGTTATTGGTGTGCCTGTAAAATCCAGTAACAGTATCGATGGATGGGATTCTGTATTATCTATTTTACAAATGCCTTATGGTGTACCCGTTGCCACCGTTGCTTTAAATGGTGCTAAAAATGCCGGCATATTAGCCGCACAAATTTTAGCCCTGCATGATACCAGCATTGCCGGAAAACTGGAAGCCTACAAAGAATACCAGGATGATATTGTAATGGAAAGTGTGAAGAATGTAAAAGGTATGGGATTCAGGAATGAGTTTGACAGGTAGTTAAAAAATACATTACAAATATTTGTAAATTTCATTGATGCTATAAACAATACAAAATGTATAATACTAGTTTGCTGATTATCAATACCAGTTCACAAAGATAAATATCGTATTATAGCATCAATGCCAGTGTTGTATGTCACCCTAAACAGCATCCTACTTAAATTCAAACTAACATGACTTTGCCACCCGACCCCACGCTATTTTTAGCACATTGCAAGGCACACAAAGCCGACACACAAAAGCCAACCTTGCAAAGAGCTAAAAATGCCGTCGCACTGCCCGCCCACCCCAGCTGACGGAATTCTTATCAGCTTCACTTCAAACATCAGCAAGCAACTATCATCAACAACCAAACCTTGACACAAAATTATTCCCAAACGCAAGGTCAAAACAAAGCAAATCGTCAACGCTTTATTTCCTATTCTTAATTTCTAACTTCGCTTTATGTATTTAGAAAAATTCAACATAAAAAATTTTAGGGGCATTGAAGACATTTCTTTGACCTTTAACAAAGGACTAAATGTTCTGATTGGCGAGAATAATGCTGGTAAGTCGGCAATCATTGATGCCCTTCGTGTTTGTTTAAGTTATGGAAATCAGCGAAGGGAAATTTATGTTTCGCAATCTGACTTCCACCATGATAAGAACGCAATAAGTGATAGTGCAGACAACATTGAGTTTCATTTGTACTTTCACATTGATATCCCCGAAGAAGCAGGATGGTTTAATGACCTTTTAAGTGTTCAAGAAGATGGAACACAGGACTTGCAATTACATTTCAGATTTTATCTTGACGAAAATGAAAGAGTGAAATACAAAGTTTGGGGAGGAACAAACGAAGGGCAGGCAATTGCACCAGAAGTTCTATTCCTAATCTACCATGTTCATTTAGATGCGTTGAGAGATGCAGAACAGTATTTAAGGCCAATCAGAGGGAACCGATTGGGGCAACTTTATTCAAACATTCAAATTGACCCTGTCCATGAAACCGACCAAGAAAAGAAAAGAGAATTAGCAAAGAAAGTTCGTTCAGCAGTTGACAACGATGCAGAATGGATTGGGCATGTAGCAAAAGGAAAAGAAAAAATAAACGAGCATCTGAAAGAAACAAGCTTTACTGATAAGCGACAACAAGTTGACATTTCATTTTTGCCGTTTGACTTTAATAAATTGGTGGACAATCTGAAAATTCAAATGCCTCTCTACTCTGATGAATTATTGGACGGAGACCCAACAAAACAAAAGCATTTTGAACTTTATCAAAATGGACTTGGTTACAACAATCTTATTTATACTGCAACAGTTTTAGGTGATTTAAAGCAAAGAAAGGAAAGGCAAATAGAAACTTATGCAGCATTACTAATTGAAGAACCCGAAGCTCACTTGCATCCGCAACTGCAAAATTTATTTTTCAATTACCTAAACAAACTTGACACTGAACAGGGTTTTCAAATTTTCATTTCATCTCATTCACCAACGATAACAGCTAAAGCAAATTTGAAGTCTATAATTGTCCTTCAAAATCAAGCTAATAAAATTCATGCCTTATCTCTAAAAAAATCAGGGCTTACAGACGACAATCATAAGTATCTGCACAAATTTTTGGATGTAACAAAATCGCAAATATTCTTTTCTAACGGAGCGATTTTAGTGGAAGGGATTTCAGAGGCATTGCTTATGCCTGTTTTCAGCCGAATAGTTGGAATTGAATATGACATAGACAAAGCAGGTGTTGAATTGGTAAACTTAAATGGTGTTGCCTTCTCTCACTTTGCAAACCTTTTCAATAATGATGATGATATAAAAAACCTAAAGACAAGATGCTCTTTAATTACAGACGACGACACGGCTGAAGAAAATGACGAAATAACTTCACGGGCAAAAATTGCAAGTGAACTTGCAAAGAAAAACCTAAAGGTTTTTCTTGCTGAAAGGACTTTTGAGTTTGAACTTTTTATTGCTGGTAATAAAGATATTCTCTTATCTATATTTGCAGAGATGCACCCAGTATCAGCAGGAAGAATAGTCGCTGATGTAGATATTAAAATTCACGGAGCCAATTTTTTAGCGAAGGTAATTTCCAACAAGGCAAAGTCAGAATTAGCTCACAGGTTAGCTGTAAAACTTTCAACTGATGAAGCAGCAAGGAACACCTTCATTGTTCCAACCTACATTAAAAACGCAATAAAATATGCTGTAAAAGGAGAATAATGTTTGAATCACTATCCGATAAACAAAGAGAAATTGTTTTTGACAAGTCAGGTAAGTTCGTGGTTCGGGCTTGTCCTGGTAGTGGTAAAACATATTGTGTAAGTGCACGACTTGCAAGATTGATTTTAGATTGGAGAAAAGAATATGAGGGAATTGCAGCAGTTTCATTTACAAATGTTGCTTGGCAGGAAATAGAAAAAAAGTATTCAGAAGAATTTCAAGTTGGTGACAGAATTTCCTTCCCTCACTTTTTAGGAACGATTGACAGCTTCATCAATAAATTTATTTTTCTTCCTTTCGGTCATTTGATTTTAAAATGTAAAAACAGACCGACTTTAGTTGGAGAACCTCATGGAATTTGGACTGGAAAATATTTCAGCGATAGCTTATTTGACAACATCAGTTACAAAATTGATGGAACATTATATGCCATCAACGAAAGGGTAATGCCGCAAAACTGGTTGAACAATGCTGCAATAGTTCGTTCAAAGAAAAACATCAATAAGGGTGGCTACGCCACCCAATCTGATGCGAACTATTTTGCAATGAAAATTCTTGAAACGTTTCCTCAAATAGCTAAAGCAATTACTTTTAGGTTTCCTTACCTAATCGTAGATGAAGCACAAGATACTTCTGATATTCAAATGCGAATTATTGATTTGCTTATTGAGAATGGATTAAATCAAGTTATGCTTGTTGGAGACCCTGACCAAGCAATCTTTGAATGGAATGATGCAAGACCTGATTTGTTAAACCAAAAATTTAATGCTTGGGAAAATTCAGTGGTGCTAAATGAAAGCAGGAGAAGTTCGCAACTCATTTGCAATTTCACTTTTAATGTTTCTTCTCTTGAGCAACCATCAAGTGCAGTAAGTGAAGAAGTAAAGGCTTTTGCCCATCAACCGAAAGTTATTCTTTACGACAATAATCTTCCGCAACTTGTTACTGATTTCATAGCCGAATGCGAACAGAATGGAATTGTTGCTACCGAAGAATCAGTTGCAGTTATTTACAGAAGCAAGAATCTCATAAATGATATAACAGGAATTCCAGAAGTTCCTTACAATTCCAGTCCGTGGTCAACTCATGACAACTACACCAAAGATTTTGCTAAGGGAAAATTTCTTTACGACAACGGAGATTTCAAAGGTGGTTTTAAAGCAATTGAAAAGGCAATTCTAAAGCAAGTTGGTAATCTTTCTTTTTGTTCAGAAGATACGATTGAAGAAATGATTAAGAAGATTGGCTTTGTTAAGTTCAAATCTCAGGTTTTCGGTTTTATCAATTCACTTCCAAAGAGTGACACAACACTTGGCAACTGGATAACAGCAACCAACAAGATACTGACTGAAAGCAAAATTAAATTTCAACTTAGTATCAATAACGTAGGTACTAATTATACATTCAATCAGATATTCCTTAATGAAAGTGAGAAAATTACAGATAGAAATTATCGGCTTGGAACTGTTCACAGTGTGAAAGGAGAAACTTTTGATGCAACACTTTTGATTTTAAAAACGAAAGGAATTGGTAAGGCATACAAAACAATTTTGAGAGAAAATATTTCCATTTCAGACAGCGAAGAATTGCGAATCGCTTATGTAGGTATGACGAGACCGAAAAAGATTTTAGTTATTGCAGTTCCTAATCAAGAAAATAAAACTGCATGGGAGAATAAACTCAACCAAAATATTCAAGCGGCAATTGAAAAGTGAAATTACCCTCATATAAAACTTATCTTTGAATCAAAGTAATTTTAGAAACTAATGGCACTTCATCTCACAGGACAACTAAAAAGAGCATTTCAAGGTGACCCAAGAAATTGTATCTTATTTGTTGGTGCAGGGCTTTCTGTTTCGGGAGTTAGGAAAGATGGCAAAGGATTACCAACATGGAAGCAACTCATTCAATCAATGATTGAAGATTTAAAGGACTCTGACAAGTGTGATGAAATTTCCTTGCAAAAAATTGATGAACAATTTAAGCGAAATGAGTATTTGAAAGTCGCTCAAATATTTAGAGAGAAAACAAGACCTGACCAGTATGCCTCATTCTTGAAAGAGCAAATAGACCCCAACGATTTATCACAATCAAAAATTCATGAACTAATTTTATCAGTCAACTTCAAGGGAATAATAACGACGAATTTTGATTGTGTTTTTGAAAATCAAAGCAACCGACTACAACCATTAATATACCCACAAGGTTTTGAAGATGTAAATGCATTTAGAAATCATGGCTTCTTTGCAAAGATTCACGGGTGTATAAGACACACTCCAAATCTTTCCGAAAATCTTATTTTATCAGAAGAAAGTTTTCTTTCACTTCGTTCAAATCCTAAGTATCAAACTTTGCTAAAGAGTTTGTTTGTTCTTCATCCTCTATTAACGGTTGGATTTTCTTTAACTGACCCTGACTTTTTAGGATTATTTGAGGATTTAAAAGAAATCTACAAGGATTCGATGCCAACTATTTATTCTCTGATGCTTACAAATGATGAATCGTTAAGAGAGGAGTGGAGAAAAAAAGGTGTTGAAATAATACCTTACAAGGAGCATAAAGAATTGGTTTCTTTCTTTTCTGAATTAAGCCAATTAGCTAATACAAACGAAACACATCAAGAATCAGAAACCACAGAGCAGGATTCTGAAATTGACTATAACAAATACATTAATCTTTGGAAACAATCTCAATCCAAAGAAGATTTATACACTATTACAAAAAATCAATTAGTTAAATTCAAAAGCCAAAAAGAAAAGGAAGCGTTCCTGTTTCAACTTCTGACAATACTAAGTCCTGACGAATCCTATTTACTTGCTCCAAATTTAGTTGAACTTCATTCGCCTTCTGCCGACAGAGTTTTAGGAGCATTATTTAATAAACTTACTATTGATGAAAAATGGTATAAGGTAGAACCAAGTAAACAATTTTTACCAGTTCATAAATGGCTTTTAAATCACTGGTATGATATTACAAAATATAAATACGGCTACTCTACCGATGAATTTTCTGATTGCTTCACATGGCTACTGAATGCGTCATGGAATGGTTTAGGTTTAAACTTGTGGCAAACCTTTAACAATATCTTGAATGAAATTATTTCAAGAAAAATTCAATACAAGTTGGATGAACTATATGCAGCCAGTGAAAAAATAAAAGGAGCATCACAGTCAATTGAAGAAATTGTTTTCAGCGATGACTTTGTAATTATTGAAGATGAATTTACAAGAGAAAGACCTTGGAATAATAAATACTTAAGAACACAGAAGAACATAAACTTTATTAAGTTCAAACGAAAAGTGAGAAGTAAAGGTGATTTTGAAAATTACTCCGAGCATTTAGATGAAGCATTAAAGGCAAATGACAATGAATTTTCTGATTTGATTTTGAAAAAAATAATTGAAGGTTATGCTCATAGAACACATCTTACACTTCATAGCAGTAGTGGGTCATACGACCCAATTGAAGCAAACCAAATTAAAGATTTGCTTGCTTCTGTAAAGACGAAGGATGACCAACTTAGAGTTTTATGGGCAATAGATAGGTATCCCGAAGGTAATAGAGGTAATATGTCTATGGGAGAAGATAATAAGAATTTAAGGGAAGGATTATTTTATTCGTTGTGGTGGAGGTATTCTAATGAAACAAGAGTTGAATATTTGAATTCAGGGCATAAACGGAAAATGCACAGCATCGTTTGGGACACAGGGCAAGATTTTTTGCTGAACAAATTTTTAGGGTTAAGTTATGACATAGACAAGGATTTTGTGAATGAGTTCAACAGTTCTTTGGATAAACACAAGTCAAAGGAATCATATGAAAGATATGAACCAAGACCTCTTCAAGAGTTATGGCGTTACCGAGAATTAAAATATACTTTTTCTAATGATACTGTAAATTCCGGCTAAACTGACCCCCCTTCGCCATTTCAAATTGACCCCCTTAAAAACGATTTCAAAAAGGTCCTAAAAAAAGCCTGCTAAAGAG
>JAYVPT010000073.1:0-38518 GCA_043757165.1 Ferruginibacter sp. | reverse complement strand
CAGGACTTATCCTGTTAGGTTCAAGATACTATCAGGAGATTGCTCCCGGAATTGCCATGGACAGAGCAGAAATAATCAGTATAAATGAAATAATGGAATCCCCGGCAGGAAAATTTTCCAATGTCTTAAGGACAGAAGAAACAACGCTCCTTGAACCGAAAGATATAAGTTATAAACTATACGCCCCCGGCATTGGGTTAATACAAGATGATAAACTGGTGCTAAAGAAATATGGCTTTGTAAAATAAGGTATTTTCATCTTTATTATTTAAACCAGTCAACCAAGTTTTACTCATCAACCTCAACGAATGTCCCACAATCGTATAAAGGACGAGTGTTGAACCAAAAGGGTAAATAGTGTTTTCCTCCATATCTCACAACTGGCAAGCATTTTAGGGAAAAAGAAAAGCGGCAACAATGGTTGTATAACCGATTTCGCCACTTTAGTGGAGAGTATCGGGGTCGAACCGACGACCTCTTGCATGCCATGCAAGCGCTCTAGCCAACTGAGCTAACCCCCCAAATTTTTTTTCAATAATTTATAAGAACCGATGACCTTCCCGAATACTTTCGGGACGCTCTAGCCAACTGAGCTAACCCCCCAAAGGAGTGCAAATATACTTGCGCAAAACTTAGCTTCAAAACATTTTTAATACCCGCTTAAAAAATGGCCCGAAAATATTTTCGGGCCATTGTGAAATAATTATATTTTTTTAATCCCCCCAAATTTCATCTTTCCCTTCTATCCATAATTTTACCAGATCTGTTGTTACAGATTTTGGCCTTTCTAACGGAAAGCCTAAAGCCCTGTCCCATATTAAACTTGCCAATACCCCTAATGCTCTTGATACACCAAACAACACGGTATAAAACTCATATTCCACCATACCATAGTGAACCAGTAATGCACCACTATGTGCATCTACATTTGGCCAAGGATTTTTTATTTTTCCTAATGACTGTAAAATGGGAGGTACTGCTTCATAAATATTCCAAACGGTTTGCACCAATGGATCATCGGGCATATGCTTTTTACCAAATTCCATTTGAGCAGTAAAACGGGGGTCGGTTTTGCGCAACACGGCATGGCCATAACCCGGCACCACTTTGCCTTCCAGTAAGGTTTTCTTTACATACTCTTCTATTTGTGCTTTTTTGGGCAATTCAGACCCTATCTCTTCTCTTAATTCATATATCCATTTAATAACTTCCTGGTTGGCCAATCCATGCAGGGGGCCAGCAAGACCATTCATTCCTGCAGCAAAACTTAAATATGGATCGCTTAAAGCTGAGCCCACCAAATGTGTGGTGTGAGCAGAAACGTTTCCACCTTCATGATCGGCATGTATTGTCATGTATAACCGCATCAACTCTTTAAAAGATTCATCTTCAAAACCCATCATATGGGCAAAATTGCCCGACCAGTCTAACAAACCATTGGGTTGAATATGATCTCCATTTTTATATTTACGGCGATAAATGTATGCAGCAACCCTTGGCAGGCGGGCAATCAGATCCATAGAATCGTCAAACACAGATTCCCAATAATCTTTTTTATTCATACCTGCTGCATAGTTTTTACTAAACTGGCTTTCGGTTTGTAATGCCATGATCGCCACCACAAACTGTGTCATGGGATGCGTGACTACCGGTAATGCTTCAATGGTATCAAATACATGATTGGGTACGTGACTGCGGCGTTGCCAAACATTGGTAATATGCTGTGCATCTTCTTCTGTAGGTAATTCTCCCATCAGCATTAAATGAAACAGGCCTTCGGGCAAAGGCTCCGAGCCATTGGGTGCTTTCGGTAGTTTTTGCTGTAATTCCGGAATGGTATATCCACGAAAGCGTATGCCTTCCTGTGCATCAAGTAAGGAGGTTTCAGTTACAAGGCCTGTAATACCACGCATGCCCTGGTATATCTGGCTAAGGGTAACCTCTCCAATTTTTTTGGTACCGTGTTCTTTAAGCAGGGCTTTTATTTCAGCAGCTACTATCTCAGATTTTACCTTGAATGTTTCTTTAATAACTCCCATACCGCAATTGAAATTTATAATGTGCCAGTTTCTTATCTCTTAAAATACAATATGAAATTAAATTCCTTAAAAGATGTTTAAAATTACGATGTGCAACACTGCTAAACAAAACTTTTAAAAGAAAGTTTCCAGATTATTACTACCGGACATTAATAAAGTGTGGTTTACATTCAGGCGAATGTGTAATTCTCTATTTAGGCGCTTTTTTATACAGGTAAAAAGCAAGTATACCAAAAATAAAATTAGGTGTCCAGGCGGCAAGAAACGGCGTGAAATTTCCTTTTGTTGCAAACACAATAGAGAAACGGCTGAATAAAATATACAGCACACTTATAACCACCCCCATAGCCAGGTGCAAGCCACTGCCACCTCTAACTTTACGTGATGCCAATACAGCCCCGATGATAGTTAGAATAAGAACTGAGACGGGAATAGCATCCCGGTTATACCGCTCTACCAATAAAGAGCTTAATCCTTCTGAACCCCTCAACCGTTCTATTTTTATGAATTGATTTAAAGCAGGCGTTTCCATCTGGTCTTTCAGGTATTCATCTTTACGCAGATCAACGGGCTTAAAATTATAATTCATTTTTAGTTCGGGATAACGCTTAATATTTTCTGTAATGCCATTAAGTGTTCTTTCCATCACATTGGCTAATTTCCATTTTTTAGTTGCCGTATCCCAGCTAAAATTATCAGCTCTTAAATTGTAGAGTAATTTGTTATTGGAAAAGCGTTGCACAAAAAATCCATTACCGTTTTTAGAAATGGTATCATACCCACGTATACCAATGTAAGTGTTAGAGTCGTTACGGAAATATATGTATTGCTTATATGTGCTGTTGCCGCTACTATTACCAAAATTGGGGTCAACATATTTAGTTTCAAAATCACCCCATTTTTTATTGGCTTTTGGCACCACGTACTGATAGCCAAACCATAACAAAACTGATAAGAACAAACCTCCTATGATATAAGGTAATAAAAAACGCCTGTAACTGACACCACTGCTTAAAATGGCCACCACCTCGGAACGTGTAGCCATTTTTGATGTAAAAAATATTACTGCAATAAAAACAAATAAAGGAAACAGCATCGCATCAATCCGGGGGATAAAACCTAAGTAATAATCGGTAAAAATCCGCCATGCAGGTAATTTAGACTTTACAAAATCATCTGTTTTTTCACTTACATCAACCACCACCACAATTGCTGTTAATAATAACAGGCAAAAGAAAAATGTAGTAAGATATTTTGACAGTATGTAACGGTCGATTTTTTTAAACATTGCAATTATGCTTTGGCTGATGATTGCTGCCTGCGCAAATGTAGATTAAAAAGCGGTTGTGTAAAAATGAGTATTGATAAGTATTTGTGAAGGTTGGTTTTGGTTTAGAAGGTTTAGGGAGTTTAGATTTATGTGGAGAAGCTAAACTTTCTAAACTCCTAAACCTTCTAAACTACTTATTGCTTTCGCAGCTACCCATCCTGTTGTCCATGCATTTTGAAAATTAAAGCCACCGGTTACGCCATCCACATTAATTACTTCTCCTGCAAAAAATAAACCTGGCAGTTTTTTACTTTGCATAGTGTTATAATCAATTTCATTTAATTGTATTCCGCCGGCAGTTACAAATTCTTCTTTAAAAGTAGTTTTACCTTTTACTTCAAATTGCTGTGCACATAAATTTTTAATCAATTTGTTTTGTTCCCTGGCAGGCAGGTCGGCCCAACGTAATGCTGTTGTAATATCCGACTGCTGTAATAAATATTCCCATAAACGGTTGGGCAAAGCAAATGGGTTTCTGTTTACTATTTTTTGAGCGGCAATTTCAAAACGAAACTGCTGCATTTTTTCCCGTAATGTATTTTCATTGTATTGTGGTATCCAGTTTACCAGTATTGCAAACTGCCAGTTACATACAGCCAACTCCCTGGCACCCCATGCAGAAAGTTTTAAAATTACCGGGCCGCTCATTCCCCAATGTGTAATTAATAAAGGACCCTGCTCTGTTAATTTTGTGCCCATAATTTTTACAGTAGCATTTTCAACAACAACGCCCATTAAAGTTGTAATGGCATTGCCAGGTATGTTGAATGTAAATAAAGATGGTACCGGTTCTTCAATAGTATGTGTTACATTCTTTAACCAACCGAACTGAATTATTTTTGGATAGCCCCCGCTTGCAACACAAACATAATCTGATTCAATCGACGACTGACCACAGACCACTGACCACAGACCTTTACTATCAACTGACAACTCTTTTGCTTCTTTATTCATTAAAATCTCTACGCCATATTTATTGGCTTCCTTCATCAGGCAATCAATAATGGTTTGAGAAGAATCTGATACAGGAAACATCCTGCCATCTGTTTCGGTTTTTAATATAATACCTCGTTGCTTAAACCACTCAATAATGTCTGTTGTAAAAAAATGATGAAATGCTTTTTTTAAAAAAGAACCGCCACGGGGATATTTTTTAATCATGTCTGCAATACTAAAACAGGCGTGGGTAACATTACAACGGCCACCACCACTTACTTTAACCTTGCTTAATAATTTGCTGCTTTTTTCAATTATAGTAACCTGCAGTGCCGGGTTCATTCTTGCAGCATTAACAGCACAAAAGAAACCCGCTGCACCACCACCAATAACCACTAAACGTTTTTTATTCATTTCTCTTATTCGTATCTTGAATGCTAAAAGTAATCAGTAAATATTAAATTTAAAATTCTAAATATTACATTAGATAATCTTTGTTATTAAATTCCACATTGTACTATGGCTATTTCAATTTCCAAGCAACAGCTAAAAAAAACACCTGTTATTCCTTACGAAAAAATAAGAGACTATGTAAGAACAGGTGATATTTTTTTCAGCAGCGGCAGTTATGCTTTTTCAGGTGTTATACAAAAGCTGACCAAAAGTACCTGGAGCCATGTAGCTGTTATTTATAAAGACGAAGAATTAAGAAGGGTGCTGGTGCTGGAAGCAGAACCTTCTGTAGGCATTCGTTTAATTCCCTTATCAAAATATTTACGTGATTATAAAGGAAAAAAACGCCCTTATAAGGGCCAGGTGGTTTTAGCTAAATTAAATGTTGATGTACCAAAAGAAAACCTCAACAAAGGCATCAGCTTTGGTTTAGATGAATTAACAAGACCCTATGATAATTTTGAAATTGTACGGATCATGATGCGTATTTTGTTTCACATAAGCAAGAGAGAAAGAAACCGTAATTATATCTGCAGCGAATTGGTAAGGGATATTTTAGCCAAGGCAGGTATTATTATGCAGTACAGCGATACTTATATAAGCCCCGATAATATCTGGAGTGACGGCAGGGTGGAGATGAAGTACCGGATATTGTGAAACGTGAATGGTGAAACGTGATAATTTTGTCTTTATATTTCGAACGCCATTCATAATTGACGTTTCACATCTCATACTCAATAATCCGAACACAAATCTGCATTTGCTTTTTCAGCTGCTTCTATTTCTGTAAAGGAAGATAGAACATCGGCCTTACCTCTTTGAATGCAAACCACGTGTTCGTAATGTGCTGCAGGTTTACCATCTTCGGTTCTTATTGTCCATCCATCTTTATCGTGATAAACATTTTTAGTGCCAAGGTTTATCATTGGCTCAATGGCAATTACCATGGCTTCTTTTAATTTTGCGCCGGTACCACGCTTGCCGTAATTGGGTACTTGTGGATCTTCATGTAATTTCCTGCCAAGACCATGTCCCACCAATTCTCTTACCACACCATAGCCATGTTCTTTTTCGGTATAGTTTTGAACAGCGTAAGCAATATCTCCCACACGGTTGCCATGTATTGCTTTCTCAATGCCTTTGTATAAAGATGCTTTAGTTACTCTTAGTAATTGTTTTATTGTATCACTGATTTCTCCAACTGCAAATGTATAAGCACTGTCGCCATGAAAACCATTTTTAAAAACACCTACATCCACAGAAACTATATCTCCATTCTTTAAGGCTTCTTTTGTAGGAAAGCCATGCACCACTGCATCATTAACTGAAATGCAGCAGGCAAAAGGAAAATCCTGGTAGCCTTTAAATGAGGGCGTAGCACCGTTGTCCATTATAAATTTTTCAGCGTACTGATCCAGTTCAAAAGTAGAAATGCCCGGTTTAATAATCTTAGCTACTTCGGCCAGTGTTTTACTTACCAGCAAACTACTTTCTCTCAGTAGTTCAATCTCTGCCTTGGTTTTATAATGAATCATACTCCTGTTGCGCCAGCTGGCGAAGACTGCTTGTGTTTTATTTTTTAAAAACAAACCCCGACAGTTCTTGTCGGGGCTTAATATTTTTTAAGTCCCCCAAAGGGGAAGAAAAATTAAATGGTTGTTGCAGCCTGTCTTCCCTGTATTCTTCCGCTGCTCATTAAGCCATCGTATTGTCGCATTAATAACTGCGTTTCTATTTGTTGTAAGGTATCTAAAACAACACCCACCATAATCAATAAAGATGTACCTCCAAAGAAAGTAGAGAAGCCCTGTGTCATGCCTACAAAAGCCAATTGACAAAGACCCGGTAAAATACCTACCACTGCCAATAAAACTGCTCCTGGTAAAGTAATTCTATCCATGATGGTACCAATATAATCTGCTGTCGGCTGGCCTGGTTTTACACCCGGTATGAAGCCGTTATTACGCTTCAACTCATCAGCCATTTGCTTAGGATTAAATATTAATGCAGTGTACAAAAAGGTAAAAGCAATTACTGCCACTGAATAAATCAGCATGTACCAGCCATTAGTATGGTCATTTAAAAAACTTGCCTGTGTGGTTTTTCCTAAACCGGTAACAAATGCCACTAAAAATAATATTGCCTGTGCAAAAATGATCGGCATTACACCCGATGCATTTACTTTTAATGGTAAAAAATTTCTTGCCCCACCAAACTGGCGGTTACCTACAATTTGTTTGGCGTAGTTAACAGGCACTCTTCTTGTACCCTGTATCAACATGATCAAACCCATAATTACTGCAATCAAAAATACAATCTCGATCATCATAATTAATAACCCACCTGCACCTCTTGTAGTTCTTGTTCCCCATTCCTGAACAATAGCCTGAGGTAATCTTCCTAAAATACCAATCATGATAATTATAGAGGTACCATTGCCTAATCCTTTATCAGTAATTTTTTCGCCCAGCCACATTACAAACAATGTACCAACAGTAAGAATAACAACTGTAGAAAGCCAGAAATAATTTCCATAAGCGGGAATTAAGGCGCCATTATAAGTTGTAGTTAAAAAACTGATATAGGCAATGGCCTGAAAAGCAGTAACACCTACTGTAAGATAACGGGTCCACTGATTGATCTTTTTTCTTCCGCTTTCGCCTTCCTTTTGAATTTTTGCAATTTGAGGAACAAGGATGGTCATTAACTGCATAAAAATTGATGCAGAGATATAAGGCATGATACCTAATGCAAAAATTGAAGCCCTGTTAAAAGAGCCTCCTACAAAAGTATCGAGCAAACCTAATAAGCCTCCCGTTGTTTTTGAGTTGCCTTTTGTAAGGTCTGCCAGTTTATTAGGATCAATACCGGGTAACACAATATGTGTACCCACTATATAAATGAATATAAGTAAAAGGGTAAACGTAATTTTATTACGCAGCTCTTCTATACTCCAGATATTCTTAAGTGTTTTTATAAACTTCTTCACAGATTTGAAACTATTTAATGTTTTGCGCTAAATTAAAACCGAAGGGCAAATATCGTGAAATTATTTAACTATCTCTACAGAACCTCCAGCAGCTTCAATAGCAGTTTTTGCTTTTTCGCTGATGGCATTTACTTTAAAAGTAAATTTTCCTTTCAGCTCGCCATTACCTAAAATCTTTACGCTATCAAACTGGCTTATTAAACCATTGATATATAAATTCTGCAGGTTAAATTCTGTGATACCGTATTTTTCAGAAAGATGATCTATCTGTCCAAGATTTAATACTTTAAATTCTATACGGTTGTTATTTTTAAAGCCACGCTTTGGAATACGGCGTTGAATTGGCATTTGTCCACCTTCGTGAGCCATTTTACTTTTGTAACCTGCACGGCTTTGTCCGCCCTTATTACCTTTTGTAGATGTTCCGCCTTTACCGCTTGCTTCACCACGTCCAATTCTTTTTTCTTTGTGTGTTGCGCCTTTTGCCGGCTTGAGTGTATGTAATTTCATTTTATATTGATTTTGTACTTACGGGGAATCACCCCTCGCTTTTAATTGATAATTATTTAATTAATAATTGATAATGATGCTTTCGATTTAGTTAGAAATTTTGCATTGAAATAATTATCCATTATTTCATTATCAATTATCCATTTATTAAGCCAGTTCTTCTACTTTTACCAGGTGGCTAACTTTAGTAACCATTCCTAATATTTGTGGAGTAGCTTCTACTTCAACTGAAGCATTCATCTTTTTTAAACCTAAAGCCACCATTGTTCTTTTCTGGCGCTCCGATCTGTCAATTACACTTTTAACTTGTGTTACTTTTATCTTTTTCATAACCCCTATCCCCTAAAGGGGAATTTGTTTTATTGATTAATGAATAACCCATCCATAACTCTCCGCCAGCTGGCGGAGATGGGGGCTTTATCCGTTAAATACTTTCTTTAAAGAAATACCACGTGTTTTTGCAACTGCAATTGGTTCACGTAAAGATGCTAATGCTTTAAAAGTTGCTTTTACCACGTTAGTAGGATTAGCAGAACCCAGGTTTTTTGCCAACACATCGGTAATACCAGCTGCTTCTAAAACTGCTCTCATACTACCTCCGGCAATTACACCGGTACCATGAGCTGCAGGTTTAATAAACACTTTTGCTGCGCCTTCTTTTGTTAGTTGTTCGTGTGGTATAGTACCATGCATGATAGGAACTTTTATCAAATTCTTTTTAGCATCTTCTATCCCTTTAGTAATAGCTTCCTGTACTTCTTTGGCTTTACCTAAGCCATGTCCTACAACACCAGCTTCGTTACCTACAACTACCAGGGCTGAAAAACTAAAAGCACGACCACCTTTTGTTGTTTTAACCACACGGTTAATAGCAACAACTTTGTCTTTCAATTCAAGGTCGCCTGCCTTTACTTTGTTTAAAATTAAATTTGCCATTTATTTTTCTGATTAGAAATTTTACAATTAAAAAACCAAACCGCCTTCTCTTGCTCCCTCAGCAACTGCCTTTACACGGCCATGATAGATATAACCACCACGATCGAACACCACAGTTGTGATACCTAATTCTTTTGCCTTTGTTGCAATTGCAGCACCAACTAATTTTCCTTTTTCAATCTTAGGTGCTTTTTGTGCAGCAATATCTTTTTGTCTTGATGAAGCTGCGGCTAATGTTACCCCGTTAGCATCATCAATTAACTGTGCGTAAATATCGCTGTTGCTTCTAAATACACTCAGCCTTGGTTTTGCACCAACACCACTTATCTTTTTACGGATGCGGTATTTAATTTTTACTCTTGCACTACCTTTTGAATTCATGATCTTTTATTTTAGTTGCCCCGATACTGCCGGAACGTTAATTTCAATTTAATTACTTACCAGCTGATTTACCTGCTTTTCTTCTTAACACCTCACCGGAAAATTTCACACCTTTACCTTTGTATGGTTCTGGTTTACGCAGGCTTCTTATTTTAGCACAAACCTGTCCAATCAATTGCTTATCGATACTCTCAAATTTTATCATCGGGTTTTGCCCTTTTTCCTGAGAGGTTTCAACTTTTAATTCTTTAGGTATCTCAAAAACAATATTATGAGAATAACCCAGTGCAAGATCTAAAAGATTTCCCTGGTTAGATGCTTTAAAACCCACACCCACCAATTCCAGTTGTTTTTTATATCCTTCTGTAACTCCCAAAACCATATTGCTTATTAAAGAACGATACAACCCATGCATAGCACGGTGGCGGATCTGTTCAGTTGGACGAACAACATCAACACTGCCATCTTTTACATCAATCTTAATATCCCTGTCTACAGTCTGTTTTAATTCTCCTTTTGGTCCTTTAACTGTTACCACATTATCGTTATTCACCGAAATGGTTACACCACTTGGAATTGTTACCGGTTTCTTACCTATACGTGACATATTCTTTTATTTTTATTTTTTGTTTCTGACCGGTCAGTCCGCCAAAGTCGGATCCTGATTAATATATCAGAAAAAATAATTTCAGTTATTAATAAATATTGCAAAGCACTTCGCCACCTACGTTTTGAGATTTTGCTTCTTTATCTGTCATTACACCTTTAGATGTAGAAACAATAGCAATACCCAAACCGTTCTTTACACGTTTAAATTCATCTGGTTTTGCATAAGTACGCAAACCCGGACGGCTGACTCTTTCTAAACTTTGAATAACAGGTAATTTTGTAGATGCATCATATTTCAATGCGATCTTTATAAGACCCTGTTTTTTATCTTCTTCAAATTTGTATTTTAAAATGTACCCTTTGTCGTACAATATTTCTGTAATACGCTTTTTTAAATTGCTTGCCGGTATTTCCACTACACGGTGGTTTGCCATTTGTGCGTTGCGTATTCTTGTTAAATAATCTGCTATAGGATCAGTAACCATTGTTATTTCAATTAGTTGTTTAATAAATTTATTTCAATGCGATATCCATGTTGGTTGTTAGATGTTAGTTGTCAGTTATTAGAAATTTTTCTGATTACTGTCATCTGCCAACTGTCAACTTTTTGTTACCAGCTTGCTTTTGTTACACCTGGTATTTTACCCTGTAAAGCCATGTCACGAAACTGGTTTCTGGAAACACCAAAATGTCTCATGTATCCCCTTGGCCTGCCGGTTAACTGGCAACGGTTTCTTAAACGAACAGGTGATGAGTTCTTTGGAAGTAAATCCAAAGCTGCATAATCACCAGCTGCTTTTAAAGCGGTTCTTTTTTCGGCATGCCTGGCAACCATTGCTTCACGCTTTCTTTGCCTGGCTTCAACTGATTTTTTTGCCATGTTGTATTGCTATTATTTTTTAATATTTTTAAAAGGCATTCCCAACTCTTTCAATAATTCAAATGCTTCTTCATTTGTTTGAGCGGTTGTTACAAAAGTGATATCCAAACCGGTAATCTTATTTACTTTATCGATATCAATTTCAGGAAAAATAATCTGTTCTGTTACACCCATTGTATAGTTACCGCGGCCATCAAATGATTTATCATTGATTCCTTTAAAGTCACGTACAC
Organism: Ferruginibacter sp.; assembly: GCA_043757165.1. Taxonomy (GTDB): domain Bacteria; phylum Bacteroidota; class Bacteroidia; order Chitinophagales; family Chitinophagaceae; genus Ferruginibacter. Next base: position 27,222 of record JAYVPT010000073.1, on the reverse strand, counting down.
GTGGTAATGATACAGAAACCAAACGATCTAAAAATTCATACATCTTAACTCCACGAAGTGTAACCCTTGCACCAATTGGCATGTTCTTACGCAACTTAAAGTTGGAGATATCTTTTTTAGACATTGTTGCCACAGCTTTTTGGCCAGTTATGTTTGATAACTCGTCAATAGCAATGTCAATCAGTTTTTTATCTGTTACAGCTCCGTTAACACCACGATTCAAACAAATCTTAGTTAATTTTGGCGCCTGCATTACAGTTTTGTAACTGAATTTTTTCATTAAAGCAGGTACAACTTCTTTAGTGTACTTGTCTGCTAATCTGGTAGTACTTGTTATTGTGCTCATTATTTGATTACCTCCCCTGATTTTTTAGAAATTCTAACTAATTTTCCGTTTTCCCTGGTACGCTTTACTTTAGTTGGCGCAGCAGTTTTTGTATCCCAAAGCATTACATTGCTGATAGCAATTGGTGCTTCTTTTTTTATAATACCACCTTTGGTATTCTGAGATGTAGGTTTAGTGTGCTTGGTTATAATGTTTACACCTTCAACCAACACACGGCCTTTTTCCAAAATAATTTCCAGCACTTTACGTGGCTTCTTCAGATCTTTATCTTCGCCGGTAATAACCACTACGGTATCACCTTTTTTAATGCTGTACTTTGGTTTAAATCTTGTGCTCATTTTATTTTATCTTTTATCTCATTCTGTATAAAACAGAAATATGTTTTGTAATCTTATAAAACTTCCGGTGCCAATGAAATAATTTTCATGTAACCTTTATCCCTCAACTCACGGGCAACCGGCCCAAAAATACGGGTACCTCTTGGTTCGTCTGAATTGTTTAATAACACTACTGCGTTATCATCAAAACGAATATAAGAACCATCTTTACGACGTAGTTTGTTAGTTGTTCTTACAATAACAGCTTTACTAACTGTTCCTTTTTTAATACCACCTGCAGGCATGGCATCTTTAACAGTTACCACAATCTTATCGCCAATTTTAGCATAATCCTGTCCGCTGTTTCCCAGCACACGGATACACAATACCTGTTTTGCACCGCTGTTATCTGCTACGTTTAGTCTGCTTTCTTGCTGTATCATTTTATTTCGATTTTAGATTTTAGATTGACGATTGTAGATATCCTTCAATCCAAACCAGTATTTAATTTTCTTTGTAATCCACGCTTTAGATAAAATCTGAAATCGCAAATCCGAAATCGTAAATTCTTATTTTACTTTTTCAATCACTTCCACCAATCTCCAGCGTTTAGTTTTGCTTAACGGACGACTCTCCATTATCTTAACTGTATCGCCAATGCTGCACTCATTTTTTTCATCATGAGCATGAAATTTTGTAGATTTCTTTACAAACTTTCCATAAAGCGGATGCTTTACTTTTCTTTCAACATTAACGGTGATGGTCTTATCCATTTTATTACTGGATACCACACCTAATTTTGTCTTTCTTAAATTTCTTTCAGCCATTGTGCTACTTTTTATGGTTTAATTAAAAACCTAATTGTTGTTTTCTTAATGCAGTTTTCAATCTTGCTACATCCCTTCTTAATGAACGGATACTTTGCGGATTCTCCAGGGGAGCTATTGAATGCGCAAATGAAAGCTTTTTCAAACGCAACTCATCTTCCTGGATCTTTGCTTTCAGATCTGCCTCACTTAATCCGCTCAGGCTTTTTACAAAATCAACTTTCTTCGCCATTGTATTACTATTTATTTTCTAATTATATTTTTTTATGCCTCGTAATCGTGACGTACTACAAACTTGGTTAAAATAGGCAGCTTTTGTGCAGCCAGTGCAAATGCTTCTTTTGCCACCTGCTCAGTAACCCCGTCACATTCAAAGATTATACGGCCTGGTTGTACAATTGCAGCCCATCCTTCAGGGTTACCTTTACCTTTACCCATCCTTACTTCGGCGGGTTTTGCAGTAATAGGTTTGTCAGGAAAAATCCTTATCCAAACATTTCCTTCCCTTTTCATATGACGTGTTAATGCCTGACGGGCACTTTCTATCTGACGGTTGGTCATCCAAACACTATCCAGTGCTTTTAAACCAAATGATCCAAAGGCTAAAGTCGCACCACGTTTGGTGTCACCTTTCATTCTGCCTTTTTGTGTCTTCCTGTGCTTTGCTCTTTTTGGTGATAACATCTTACTTCTATTTTAGATTTTAGATTTCAGATTTTTGATTTACTTCAATCCAAATCAGTATTAAATTTTTATTATTCGCTGCGATTTAAATCTGAAATCGCAAATCGGAAATCGAATTATCTTCTTCCACCTTGTCCGCCGCCACGGTTTCCACCGCCCCCACCGCCTCTTCTATCTCCACCACCACCGCCTCTGCGGTCATCTCCACCTCTTCTGTCATCCCTTCTGTCAAATCCACCTTGTCTTTCGCCTGGTCCACCTTCTTTACCACCACCTGCTACAACGTTTGGATTTAAATCTCTTTTACCTAAAACTTCTCCTTTACAAATCCAAACCTTAACACCTATTTTACCATAAACCGTTAAAGCAAATACATTTGCGTAATCAATATCCATACGCAGCGTATGCAATGGTGTACGGCCTTGTTTAATTTCTTCGCTACGTGCAATTTCAGCACCACCTAAACGGCCACCTACTTTTACTTTAATACCTTCTGCACCCATTCTTAAAGCAGATGCTATTGACATCTTGATCGCTCTTTTGTAATTGATACGATTTTCCAACTGACGGGCAATAGTATCAGCAACAATTGCTGCGTCCAATTCCGGACGGCGTATTTCTAAAATATTTATCTGCACATCTTCCTTACCACATAATTTTTTCAACTCTTCTTTAATCCTGTCAACTTCTCCGCCACCTTTACCAATAATAATACCTGGCTTAGAGGTATGAATAGTTACAATCAGTTTATTAAGTGTACGCTCTATAACAATTTTAGCTATGCCACCCTTGTTGATACGTGCATTAAGATAATTTCTGATCTTATGATCTTCAATCAGTTTTTTTGGATAATCCGTTTTATTAGCGAACCAGTTACTGTCCCAACCACGAATGATTCCTAACCTGGCACCTATTGGATTTGTTTTTTGACCCATATTACTTAGTTAAATCTTTTATTAATTTTTAGTTGCTTTAGTATCTACAATTACTGTTACATGGTTGCTGCGCTTGCGAACTCTGTATCCACGGCCCTGCGGAGCAGGACGCATACGTTTGATAACCCTTGCCGCATCAACCATAATAGTTTTTACAACCAATGCGCTTTCATCACCACCTTCATTCTTTGCTTTCCAGTTGCTGATGGCAGATACTACCAGTTTGCGTAAAGGAACAGCGGGGTGTTTTGGATTGTGCTCCAGAACAGCCAATGCTTTTTCCACTTCCATACCACGAATCAAATCAACCAGTAAACGCATTTTACGTGGCGATGTGGGGTAATTGTTCAATTTTGCTACTGCTTCCATTTTTATTTAGTTGTTGGTTGTTAGCTGTTAGATGTTAGCTGTATTACTGTCAACTGTCATCCTTAAACTATCAACTATTTATTATGATATCTTTTTACTTGAGTGTCCTTTAAAGTTCCTTGTTGGTGCAAATTCTCCTAATTTATGACCAACCATAAATTCAGTTACATAAACCGGGATGAATTTGTTACCATTATGTACTGCAAAAGTTTGCCCCACAAAATCAGGGCTGATTGTACTTCTCCTGCTCCATGTTTTGATAACGCCTTTTTTTCCTTTTCCGTCGATAATAGCCTGAACTTTTGCTCCAAGTTTAGCTTCGATATAAGGACCTTTTTTTAACGAACGAGCCATGTTTGATTTTAGATTTGTGATTTACGATTTATGATTTTTAAAATCTTAAATTTTCAATCTTGTTTATTTGCCCGGCTTTGTGCCAGGCCATTTTAACTATTATTATTATTTCTGTGGTAATTTCTTACCGTTTCTTCTCTGGATGATCATCTTATCAGATCCTTTCCCTCTTGTACGGGTGATCTCACCTTTAGCATATTTACCTTTACGGCTACGAGGGTGACCACCACTTGCCCTACCTTCACCACCACCCATCGGGTGATCTACCGGGTTCATCGCTACAGCTCTTGTTCTTGGACGGATACCTTTCCACCTGTTACGGCCGGCTTTACCCATACTTTCCAAACTATGATCGCTATTGCTTACCACACCAACAGTTGCATAACATTTGATCAATACTTTTCTTAACTCGCCACTTGGCATTTTTAAGATGGCGTATTTTTCTTCCTTGTTACTTAACTGAGCAGATGTACCAGCGCTTCTCACTAAAATACCACCCTGACCAGGCTGCATTTCAATATTGTGCACATTAGTACCTAAAGGCATATTCTTAAACATCAATGCATTTCCTAATTCAGGAGCTACATCATCTCCACTTAATACTGTTTGTCCAACCTGCAAACCCTGTGGTGCAATAATGTAACGCTTTTCTCCATCAGCATAATTCAATAATGCGATAAAAGCGGTACGGTTTGGATCGTATTCAATAGTCTTTACTACAGCAGGAATATTTTTCTTATCTCTTTTAAAATCCACAATACGGTACATGATTTTGTTTCCACCACCCATATAGCGCATTGAACGTCTTCCCTGCACGTTACGTCCTGCAGTATTCTTTTGCTTTTCCAACAAAGTTTTTTCAGGTACGTTGGTTGTTATCTCTTCGTACGCATTACCAATTCTCCACCTGGTACCTGCTGTTGTTGGTTTGTATTTTCTAAGTGCCATTTTACCCCTATCCCCTAAAGGGGGATAAACTTTTTATTTTTTATTAATTTCTGCATTTTGCGGTAGCAGATTTACCATTCATTATTTTTTTTGCCTTACTCCCCTTTAGGGGATGGGGGTTTAGATTCCGCTGCCGTAAAGGTCAATTGTTTCACCTTCTGCAACAGTTACAATTGCTTTCTTTTTTGAAGCCTTACGGCCTACTATAAATCCGGCTTTTGTATATTTTGCTTTGGCTTTAGAAGGAACTACGATAGTGTTAACTTCTTTAACCTGCACACCATAGAATAATTCCACAGCTTTTTTAATTTCCAGTTTGTTAGCCTTTTTATCAACCACAAAAGAATAACGGTTTTGTTTTTCTGAAAGCTTGTTGGCTTTTTCAGATAAAATCGGCTTGATTAAAATATCAGACGGGTTCATGTCTATTAATTTGTTGTTGTTTAAATTATGCTTCTGCTTCTTCTGCTGTAAAAACCTTTACAGCTCCTTCAGTTAAAACCAACACGTTGGCATTAACAATGTCGTAAGTATTAATATCCCTTATTAAAGTACCATTTACAGTAGGAATATTTCGGATACTTAAATACAGGTTATCGGCATCATCCGGAATTACAAACAAAGATTTTTTACCACCAACACCAATGTTTTTTAATATTGATGCAAACTGTTTTGTTTTAGGTGTAGCTATCGTAATATCTTCCACCACTACAATTGCATTTTCTTTTGCTTTGTATGATAATGCACTCATTTTAGCCAAAGTCTTCACTTTCTGATTCAGCTTGATATCATACTTGTGTGGTTTTGGGCCAAATATTGTACCACCACCTTTATATAAAGGGTTACGCAGGTTACCTTTACGGGCACCACCTGTACCTTTTTGTTTGTGTAATTTTTTAGAAGACCCGTGTACTTCCATACGGGTTTTTACCTTATGCGTACCTTGGCGTTGTGCACCCTGGTATTGCTTAACAGCAAGATAAATAACATGATCATTTGGCTCAATACCAAAAATCTCATCCGGTAACTCAACGGTTCTTCCGGTTTTCTTTCCTTCTATATTTAATACGTCTACTTGCATTGTACTTATTTTTTCAACTTTAGAAAAGTTTATTTTATATCTTCAACTTTGTAAAAGTGTTGAACTTTTCTAAAGTTATTTTTGAATTAACACAATAGAGCCATTGTGGCCCGGTACAGAACCGCTTACCAGTATATAATTTTTTTCAGCGAAAATTTTCACTACTTTCAATCCTTTCATAGTCACTCTGTCCTGCCCCATACGGCCACCCATACGCATACCTTTAAATACACGGCTGGCATCAGATGAGTTACCGATTGAACCCGGAGCTCTTGACCTGTCATGCTGACCATGAGACTGTCCACCAACACCACTAAAACCATGACGCTTAACCACACCCTGGAAACCTTTACCTTTTGTGGTACCAACTACTTCGATGGCATCACCTTCAGCAAAGATATCTACAGTGATAATTTCACCTACAGCTTTATCTATTTCGCTATCGCGTATTTCCTGAACGAATTTTTTGGGAGAGGTTTGAGCTTTGGCGAAATGCCCTGTTTCTGACTTTAAGGAGTGCTTTTCTTTTTTATCGCCGAATGCAATCTGAAGTGCATTGTAGCCGTCTGTTTCAACGGTTTTCTTTTGTGTAACTACACATGGCCCTGCTTCTATAATAGTAACCGCAGTTTGCTTGCCAGTCGTATCGAAGATACTGGTCATACCAATCTTCTTTCCAATAATACTTTTCATTGTATCTTATTTTTATCCAGCGGTCCTTTTTATTTGAGGACTTAGATGTTCATACTTTTTTCTTTTTAAGAACTTAGCTTCTGCTTTCTCCGGTTTAACGGAGAAGTTCATTAAGCTTTGATCTCAACATCAACACCACTTGGTAAGTCTAACTTACTTAAAGCATCTACCGTACGGCTGCTGCTGGTGTAAATGTCTAATAAACGTTTGTGTGTACACAGCTGAAACTGCTCACGTGCCTTCTTGTTAACGTGAGGCGCACGCAATACAGTGAAAATTTTCTTGTGTGTAGGTAAAGGAATTGGTCCTGTTACCACGGCACCTGTACTGCGTACAGTTTTTACAATCTTTTCGGCTGATTTATCAACTAAGTTGTGGTCGTAAGACTGTAATTTGATTCTGATTCTCTGTGACATATATAAAGAACTTTTGAATTACCGTTTTTTAATTTGGAGTGCAAAGGTAAGGGCTGTATTTGTAATAGCAAAGTAATTGAGGAAGTTTTTTTTGGAATTTGGGTCAGTCAGTAACCTTATAACGCATAAAACTATTGATTGGCTTTGGTTTTAAAACTTAATACAAGTTAATGATGCTTAAAAAATATGAGTGCATTATCAATCTCTCTTCTCCACACTCCCGCTACTGCTAATACTTTTTTTAACAGTGGCTGCCCCACGATAAGTGATATCCCCGCTGCTGCTGGCATTTGCATCAAGGGCTACACTTGCATGTACTTCAGCACTTCCGGAACTGTTTGCAGAAACTTTTGTATTCTCAGTTAATAACTCAAAAGATTTTATATCGCCGCTGCTGGAAACCCTGGCTGTATAGTTTTTTGTTTTACCACTAAGGGTAACTGAGCCTGAACTGCTGCCTTCGGCATCAACTTCAGGTGCATCTACATCTGCCTCAATATCTGCGGAACTGGAAGCATCAAAACTCAGCCTTCCTTCCACCCTCACCACATTAAGTACTTTTACTTCGGCTGAAGCTGAGGCTTTTATACTTCTTAATGCAGGAACGGTAATGTACACCTTAAGATGTACATTGTTCATGCTGTGTAAACCTTCTGTTCTTATCTTTAATATATTGCCCGATACGATGGTTTCCACATATTTTATGACATTATCGTCTGCCTCTACTGTTACTTCTGCAACCGGGCCTATTTTTACCTCCACATCAAAAGATCCGCCGACATTTATACCGGTAAAGTTGGTTACCGGTCTCTTTTCGGTAATGAGGTTTCCGCTGCCGGTGATGTAATCGCAGGAATTTAATATGACAATGGCGGTTAAAAGAAAAATAAATTGTTTCATGGTTAAATATTTTACAACAAATATAAAAACCTAAAGGCTAATCCCTATACCATTCAACTATTTATTTACCTTCGCTGCTTATGACGGAAAAAATTCTTATTCTCGATTTTGGATCACAATACACCCAATTAATTGCTCGTACTGTAAGGGAAGCCAATGTTTATTGTGAAATTATACCCTACAATAAAGAAATTACTTATGAACCAGGCTTAAAAGGCATTATACTTGGTGGATCACCTTTTTCTGTAAATGAAGAAAAGGCGCTTTTGGTTGATGTAAAAGTTATGGCGGAAAAAGTACCTGTACTTGGCATATGCTATGGCGCCCAGCTTATTGCTAAGCTATTTGGCGGCAGGGTAGATAAAAGTGAAAAGAGGGAATATGGCAGGGCCATTTTTGCAAAAGTAAAAGAAGATGCTCTTTTACAAAATATATCTGCAAGCTCGCAGGTATGGATGAGCCATGCAGATACTATTATAAAATTGCCCGAAGGTTTTGAATTGCTGGGCACAACTGAAAGTATTCCCATAGCGGCGTTTAAAAGGCTTCCGACGACGGACGACGGACGACCCACCACCAACGAACAACCGCTATACGGCTTACAATTTCACCCGGAAGTATATCACTCTGCCGAAGGCAAAATAATACTTACAAATTTTTTAGTTAATGTTTGCGGTTGCAAGCAAGACTGGACTCCGGAACATTTTATTACTGATACTGTTGCAGCATTAAAAAAACAAATCGGCAACCGAAAAGTTATTATGGCTTTAAGCGGTGGTGTTGACAGTACGGTTGCCGCAACGCTAGTACACAGGGCCATTGGTGAAAATTTATATGGCATTTTTGTAGATAACGGTGTACTGCGTAAGAACGAATTTGAAGAAGTTTTGGTCATCTACAAAAAACTGGGTTTAAATGTAACCGGCATTGATGCCAAAGAACATTTTTATACCAAACTTGCCGGTAAAACAGAACCTGAAGAGAAACGCAAAATAATCGGGGGTTGTTTTATAGAAATATTTGACCAGGAAGCTCATAAAGTGGAAGGTGTTGAGTTGTTAGGCCAGGGAACTATTTATCCTGATGTTATTGAATCACTTTCGGTACATGGCCCATCAGCTACTATTAAAAGTCACCACAATGTTGGCGGCCTGCCGGATACCATGAAACTGGAACTTGTATAACCATTACGTTCTTTATTTAAAGATGAAGTTCGCCGGGTAGGTTTAGAGTTGGGTATACCGCATGAAATGCTATACCGCCATCCGTTTCCAGGGCCAGGTTTAGCTATCAGGATTTTAGGAGAAGTGACTGAAGAAAAGGTACGGTTATTGCAGGAGGCAGATGCTATATATACCAATGGTTTAAAGAAGTCGGGATTATATGCAACGGTTTGGCAGGCGGGAACCATCTTACTACCTGTAAAGAGTGTGGGTGTGATGGGTGATGAAAGAACCTATGAATTTACCGTGGCTTTAAGAGCAGTAACTTCTGTAGATGGCATGACTGCTGACTGGGCACATTTGCCCTATGAATTTTTAGCCGATATATCCAATGAAATAATCAATAAAGTAAGAGGTATAAACCGTGTGGTGTATGATATAAGCAGTAAACCGCCGGCAACTATTGAATGGGAGTAGGTTTAGGGTTTAGAAAGTGTTGAACAATTTAGATTTTTTATGAATACAAAATTTTTTGTTGGCTTGTTTTTTTTGCTGGTTTCATCATTTGCATATCAAGCAAATGCACAAACAGATGCTGTACAAAAGTTTCCTACATATAAGGTGGGGATTTTTGCACCGCTGTATTTAGATTCTGTTTTTACCAACAATAACTTTCGCTATAATCAGGGCGTACCAAAATTTATTGTTCCGGCTGTTGAATTTGTACAGGGGGCTCAAATTGCACTTGATTCCATGATCATGGAAAAAGAAAATATTGATGCCAGCATTTACGATTCCAGATCATATACACAAAGCATTAATACTCTTATAAAAAATAAAAAGCTAGACAGCCTGGATCTTATCATTGGCTCTGTTAAAGATACAGACTATAAACAATTAGCCGATTTTGCATTTCTAAAAAACATTCCGTTCATATCTGCCACTTATCCTAATGATGGCGGTGTAACCGGAAATCCCTTTACAGTAATCATCAACTCCACACTTAAAGCGCATTGCGAAGCTATTTACAGTTACCTTTTGCAGAATCATGGTACAGATTTAATTTATTTATGCCGTAAAAAAGGAACTCAGGAAGATAAAGTGGCAGCATATTTTAAAATGCTGAACGAACAGGATGGTAAAGCCTTACTAAATATACAAACGCTCAACACTGAGAGTTCATTCACTGCTGATTTTTTAAAACCCAAATTAGACAGTAACCGCCAGTCGGTAATAATCGGGGGCAGCCTTGATGAAAGTTTTGCCATCGGACTTGCAGTTGCCTGTTACAGTTTATTTGAAGCCTATCCCATTACATTAATAGGAATGCCAAACTGGGATGCCTTTGCATCATTGCAGAAGAAAGATGATTTTGAAAATTTTCCTATCTACTTCACCTCCCCATATTATAATAATAAATGGGATAACTATAGTAAAATGCTTACTGCGGCTTATTTAAAAAAATATAAAACCAAGCCAAGTGATATGGCGTATAAAGGATTTGAATCGGTGTATATGTTTGTGAAACTTTTAACCAAATATCCAGATGATCTTATTAACCACATTAATGACAAGTCGGTTAAAGTATTTTGTGATTACAATATCAGGCCTGTATCATTAATAAAAAACAGCCTTACACCTGATTATTTTGAAAATAAACATTTGTATTTTATAAAATTATTTAACGGGGTTAAATCCAAGGCCTGGTAAAAAAAATATTAACCATACTGCAACAAAAAACCGAAGCGGTAAACTTCGGTTTTTTGTTTTTACTTTATAAGATACTTTCGCTGCATGGTATATAATATTACAAAAAGTACAGGTATCCCTATTCCTATAACAATACTCCACACTCCCTGGTATTGGGTGCTGCCCATAATAAAGAACCCTGCCACAATTGGCGCCAACTCCCCTGCCACATAAAGCCAGTAACCATCTTTTTTAAATTTACGCATCCATAATGCGCCTACAAAACATAAGGCTATACAAACAATCCCTACTATCATCAGTGGAACCATATTTTGTTTTGCCAACTCCAATGCTGCTTTACCCTTTTCCATTGCTTCCAATTCTTTTGTTGAAAACTCTTTACCTGAACTGGCAGCTTTTTCTAATGCCTTTGAAAAAAAATTATTTATTGCCGGTGTAAACAAAGTGAGTAAGCCCAAAACTGAACACCCGATAAAAGTTAAAATGGTAAGCACATTTAATCCTGACGGTAATGTTGGTTTACCATCATCATCATATTGCAGAAAGTCTTTTGTGGTATCCTGATTCATATAAAATATTTTTTACCAAGATAAGTTGTTTATCAGTTATTTCAAAACCTTTAGAATTTGTTTACCGGTGTTTTTCTTTTAGTTTAAGATAATCTAAAAAGTAAACAACTTTAACAGTAAGCTCATTGCTGTGCGGATTATTAACGGACTGCCTAAAGTTTTTAAAATAAGAAAGATTGGTGTAAGGATCAATTGATACATTACTGCCCAAAGCGTTTTTCCAGGCAATTATTATACGGCTGCCTAATAAAAAATCCCAGGTATAAAACATATCAATATTAAAAGTATTGTAGTTAATATTCTGATTGGGAATAAAAGCTATCTCATTCCAATAACCATCATTTTTTAAATTGTAAAAATTGGTATTGTATAAAGCTGACCAGTAATGACGCATGCGTACTGTCCAGTTCATGCGTTTTGTAAAACTATACTGTGCACTTACAATACTTATGTTTCTTTTTAAGTTCCGGCGGGCAATTACAGGAGAACCATTGATGTTGTTAATAAATGCCCAGCCCCAATGACCCTTATTCTGTTCTATTAACATATCTGCACTTAACTGAAATTTTTCACTGAAGCGGTAACGCAATCCTGCTTCTGACGTCCAGAATGGATCTTTGGGCAATGGAGATTCTGCTCCGCCTATATTATAATTAAAATACCATTTTTTTCTGTTGTCGGTACTGCCATTTACAGACAGGTAATAATAAGGTGATCGTTTAAGGAAAAAACCATTGTAAGTATTTGAGTTAACAAAATAATCATTCGTCCACAAAGGATTACTTTGAAAATTAACTGATACATCCCAAAAATTCCGAAATAAGAAAAAAGCTTTTGCACCAACTTCAAGGCTTGTCCAGTTAAATGGCTTATATAAATACCTGTTTACAAAACTTATACTATAGCGCTGGTTTATAAAATTTTTTGTGGGTTTAAGTAAATTATAGCTCACATTGCCAGAATAATTTAACACATTATTGTTAGTTAAAAAACCCAGGTCATTGGGATCATATTTATCACTTAAAATATTAATGGTTGTCTTATATTGAATTAAGCCACTTACTTTACCAAAACCGGTTACAGTATTAAACCCGTCCTTATTTAAATTTTTACCCCATACCGTACTGTACTTTCCTGAAAGTATAAAATTGTAAATGTTTTTTTTGTCAAACAAAGACAGATCGATACTGCTTACATTAGCATTTCGGCTATTGCTTTTACGTAAAACATTTGTATTTGTAAAAGTAATTGTTGACCGATTTTTTAAAGCCTGGTCTACAACCAAAATATTGTAATTGGTTAAAGGCTCGGTTAAAATACTGGAGTCGGTCCATGTATTTAGGTTTGTAATTTTTGCATACATTGGCACTGATACCGAATTAAAAATGCCGATGCCCATATTTTTTTTATTTCGACCCGAAAATTTTGTAGCATTATATAAACGGGTAATGCCGGGGTTTTTATCTATTCTGTAATTTGAATTATTTCCATATTGATTTAATACAGATGAAGTTCCCCCGGGCCTTGCTCCAATTCTTCGGGAATAAAAAAGTCCTGCTTTGCTAAACATTTCTGTTCCCTCTGTAAAAAAAGGGCGGTAATCTTCAAATTTTATTTCAAAGGGAGTAAGGTTCAGCAATAAATTATCACTCTGCACCTGGGCAAAATCGGGTATCAACGTCATATCCATCGTAAAACTTTCGTTAATGCCATACTTAACATCCATACCGCCGCTTTTTAAAACTTCTGTAACATCTCCCTTAGTGGTAGGAGAAACCCTTATGCCTCCTGAAATATAAGGTTGAAAAGATAAACGCAAAGGCGGCCTGATATTTTTTAATCCGGCCCATATACCCCATTGGTTAATATCTCCGTTAATATTCGGGTCTTCGGGATTCCACAAACTGTTTTCATTTTCTTTTCGAACGTAACGGGCAAAATTAATACCCCAATCCTGGATTTGTTTTTTTGAAAACCGTATGGCACTAAAAGGGATTTTCATTTCTGCAACCCATCCATCATTTTTAATACTCACCCTGCTTTCCCAAACAGCATTCCAGGAAATATCATAAACAGAAGCATTATTTTGTGTTCCTTTTGCATCTGCCTGAACACCTGCAGCAGATATGCGAAAAAGAAAAGCATTTTGCCTGTCGAGGTAGGTATCAAAACCTACAACAAAAAAATCTACATCCTGCCGGTCTAACAAATCCCTTGGTGTAAGTTGCTTACGTATATTTTCAGGTTTGTCGTACATATAAGCGCCTACATAAATGGCAGAATTATCATATGCTATTTTAACTTCGGTTTTGTGTGTTGAGTGTTTACCGGAATGTGGGAATAAAGTTATAAAGTCTCCTGTTACCGGTACATCCTTCCATATCTCATCATCGAGATTACCGTCTATTTTTACAGGCTGGGTTATTTTTACAGCACTTAAACTCCTTACCTGTGCCTGAGTAGCAGATAGCAGCAAAAATAAGCACACAGTTATAATGACACGTAAGTTAATAGCAGATAGTTTTCATATCAAAGATAAAATATTAATATCAAACACAGGTACTACCGTTTAGTATTTTATCAACATGAATTTTATTTTTTGCGCCGGTTCATTTCTTTACATATCAATCCTGATTCCCTGCCGGTTTGTCCTGCAACGGAGCTGTTTTCCTGGGCACGGCGCATTAAATAAGGTATCACATCTTTTATTGGGCCAAAGGGCAAATACTTACTTACAGAACAACCGGATTTTGCCAGGTTAAACGTAATATTATCGCTCATACCATACAGTTGGCTGAAATGTACATTGGGGTGATTATGAGACAACCCTTTTTTATCTAATAATTCTGTTGCATATAAATTACTGTATTCATTATGTGTGGCCACTATCACATAAATCTGACTGAGATGCTCAATACAGAATTCCACTGCAGCATTATAATCTTTATCACATGATGTTTTATCAGGCTGTATTGGAGAAGGATAATTCATTTCTGCGGCCCTGTTTCTTTCTTTTTCCATATAGGCGCCCCTTACCAGTTTTGTACCCAAAATAAAATTTCTTTCTGCAGCCGCTTTATAAGAGTCTTTTAAAAACAATAACCTGTCGTGCCTGTACATTTGTAAAGTATTAAAAACAACTGCTTTTGTTTTATTAAATGTATCCATCATTAAAATGGTCAGGGCATCAACAGGATCCTGTATCCAGGTTTCTTCAGCATCTATTAACACGCCTATATTTTTTGCTGCAGCTTCTTCACAAATATGCAACATGCGCAACCTTACCTTATGCCATTCTTCTTTTTCGGCCGGAGATAATAATTCAACAGCGGTTAAATAACGTTTCATCAATGTTCCTTCAGCAACATTCATTGCACTGTCTAATTTTTCCAGCAATTCAAAACGTGCAAATCCGGTAACCTTAACACTCATAAAAGGAATGTTGGCCTGGGTGGCGGCATATGCTATTACTTTTTTAAATTCATCTCTGGCATGTTCAAAATTTTCTTCGCCTTCTTTTCCTTCCACACCATAATCTAAAATTACCTGTACATTATACTCTTCAAGTTTATCTGCAACTTTTGCAGTTTCTTCTAATGTTTCGCCACCAACAAATTGTTGAAAAATAGTATTACGGATTACAGTTTTGGTAAAAGGTAAATTCCATTTAATAGCAAAGGGTGTAACAGTTAATCCGAAATTTACCAGCCAGGGTTTACCCATTGATGAAAAAAGAAAATGCGCTTTCTTTAACTGATTGTCGCTTTTATAGGCAAATGCAATTTCGGTATCATCAAAAGAGATGGGCTTGTTATTATCATTCATAATATTCAATTCGTAATTCAAAATTCGAATAATGAATACGAACTACCAAATAAAACAATAGCCTGCATATTCCTTTTTTCGTTATTATCTTTACAAAAAATAATTGATGGATAAAAAGGCAAGTGAATCTGTAGTAATAATGACAGAACTGGTATTACCCAATGATACAAATACCTTTGGTAATTTAATGGGAGGCCGTTTAATGTACTGGATGGATATAGCAGCTGCATTAGCTGCCATGAAACATTGCAGCGCCCCTGTGGTAACAGCATCTGTAGATAATATTTCTTTTGAAAGCCCCATTAAATTAGGCAATGTGGTACATATTGAAGCTAAAGTTACCAGGGCATTTAACAGCAGTATGGAAGTGCACATGAAAGTGTGGGGCGAAGATGCCATTCACCAATACAAATACAAAAGCAACGAGGCTTATTATACATTCGTATCATTAGATCCTAATAACAAACCACGGCATGTAAATAAATTAATTCCTGAAACTGAAGAAGAAAAAAAATTATTTGAAGGTGCTTTAAGAAGAAGACAATTACGATTGGTACTGGGAGGAAAAATGAAAGCGCAGGATGCAGATGAATTAAAAGCCCTGTTCTACAATGGTTAACAATCATTCAGGATGATAATTCAATGGCAGTTGATTCCCCATTTTTTCATACATCCAAAAGCCTTCGTATATTACCTGCAAAGGGTTGGAAATAATTCCTTTTGTGTCCAATTCAACTTTTTCACTCAGTAGATTTATATAGGCAGTAAAACCAAAAGGACTAATCCCGGCAAAAAATCCTTTTTCGGTAAGGTAGTAAGTTGAATAGGGGATTTTATTATACTGAACCATAATTTGATTTGGACATGTTATAAAATAATTATTGGAGATGGTATCCAGGAATAAAATTTTACCGGCTTCAATTGGAGAAATAACAACACTATTTAAAGTTTGAATTTGTAAAGATGTTATTACATTAACCGGGTCGGTATTTTTGGGCGGTTTTATGATTTCAAAAATTGTATAACCCTCTGCTTCCAGGTTTTTATCTATCAACGACCGGTAAAAATGCATTGTGCTTCCAAAATAATTTTGTTGCCGCCTTTTTATCCAGCGTTTTTTATCGCCCATTTCGGTATACCTGTTATAACCCGTAAAATAGTTTTGCCCGTTTTCTTTATCAAATCTAAATTCAATTAAATCAAATGCTATTTCATAACCAAGCAAACTGTTGATAATAATTAACGGAGTATCGGCATATGCATAAATCGTGGATTTGTTTTTCCCTGATATAAAATAAATATCGTTAAGGTTTTTAATTTTGCAATTATTACCCTCCTCGGTTACTCCTAAAAAAAATTCTTTAAAAATCTTTAACCACTCCATTCTTGTGGCATCGTTTATTACTAAACTGTCTTTTAAAACATTTTCTTTAGTGTCTAGCTTAAATGTATAAAAACTTTTATCCGCATCCCGGTTATTTACCCGGTAAGAAAGCGGTTGATAACCAACAGAAGATATAATTAATTCGCCTGTATAAATACCGCTTGTAACTAAAATAAATTCTCCCTTATTATTTGTAACAGTGCCTATGGAAGTATTATTAAAATAAACACTTGCATTAACAACAGGCAAACCGGATTTATTGTCAAGCACTTTTCCCTGTATTACAATTTGTGCGTCAGCAGCAATTGTAAACCCAATAAAAATGAATGATAAAATAAGGGTACGCATGAAAATTATTTTTCCGGTGAGCCTGCTTGATGATGCCTGCCTTTAAGCATAAATTTTTTACTTTGTTCAATGGCATCCATCACTGTTGCCAAAATATTTTCAGTAGTATCGCTGTAATCAATTTGCAATGGTTCTTTAAAAGTAACTGAAAGTAATGTTCCTTTCTTTTTAAATTTTAATCCTTTTTTGTTAAAGGCCCTCCAGAAACCACTTATAACAACCGGTACTACAATTGGTCTGTGGTATTTTATTATAAATGCGGTACCCTTTCGCCCCGGAGCAAAAGGTTTGGTGGTTCCCTTGGGAAAAGTAATCACCCAGTTATTTTGTAATGCCCTTTCTATTTTCCTTGTATCCGCAGGGTCTAATTCCCGCCTTACTTCCTGACCGCCACTATTCCATGTACGTTTAACAGTTATTGCACCTGCCAAGCTGAATAATTTACTTATCCCGTCACTCTTCATGGTTTCTTCTGCAGCTACATATTTTACTCTTGTAAAGGCCACAATAAATAATAAGGTATGCCCAATTTATATTTTTTGCGCCAGCTTACGGCGCAAAAAATATGTAAAAAGGTTATTACATCTGCAAAATAAGTTTGATGATTGCTTACAAATAAAACATTTTGCTTCGGTAATTTTCCCAGGTTTTCCATGCCTTTAATTTCAAGCCTGTTAACCAGATTTATTCCCGGATAAGAAAACAGGCCAACTATTGCATAAACGGTTCCTTTAACCAATTTCGATTCCCTAAAATCCACAAGCCATTGTTTCATCAAGAATAAATTATTGTTCTTTGTAGTTAATGAAAATTATGCATCTGTAAGTAAATGATAAACTTCTATACCTGAATAAACCTGTTTATGAAGTTAATATATTTGCAGCTATGCAACTGAATACCGTAATTTTTGATATGGATGGCCTGTTAATAGATTCTGAACCGCTTTGGGAGGAAGCTGCTGCTCAAATATTTTCCCGCTATGGAATAAAATTAACACCGCAGCAATATGCCACCACCACCGGTTTACGTACCAAAGAATTCATTCACTCGCGGTTTAACTATTTCAAAAACCCTTTAGAAAATATTGAATCTGTTGAAAAAGGTATAATAGAAAAAGTAACAGCACTGGTTTTACAAAAAGGAAGGCCTATGCCCGGCCTTTCGCACATTTTTAATTTTTTTATTGACCGGAATTTTAAAATTGGCCTGGCATCTTCTTCCCCCTGGAATTGATAGACAAAGTTGTTGATCTTTTACAAATCCGGAAGTACCTGTATGCCATCACATCGGCTGAAAGCCTTTTGCATGGCAAACCAAATCCCGAAGTTTATTTAAACTGTATAGCGGAATTAAATTCAACCCCTACACAATGCATTTGTTTTGAAGACTCCTTTTATGATATGATTGCTGCTAAAGCTGCCCGTATGAAATGTATAGTTGTACCCGATGCCAAAACCAGTAAAGACCTGAAATGGGGTGCTGCCGATCTTAAAATTTCCTCTTTACTAAATTTTAATGAATTATTGCTTCAAACACTTTAATAACCTCCACTAGTTATTTGTATTTATTATAATATAGAAATAAAAGTACCCTACACTATCCCGCCAAAATCGCTAAAAAAAAGGGTTTGTAAAAAACAGCATGAAATTTTTATAATTTTAAGTTAAAGTTATTACCTTTAGTTTCTCACTACCTGAACTGCACTGCTTTAATACCAAAACTAGTATTACGAAGGCATGCTTCATGTAATAAACAAACTAAAACAATTTATTATGCACAAAAAAACTACATTCAAAGGCATCGACGTCTTTTTGTTAAAAGCAGTTTTAACAACCTTGATTTTCGGCTTTATTTTTCAGTTTTCATTTGCTCAGAAACAAGCTGCAAACGCCAGCAAGCCTGCGCCCTTCCCCAACAAACAACAGAAAATCGCTGCTGCTAAACCTGCACCTGCTTTAACAAAGGAGCAGATTAAGGCAAATCCAAAGCTTGCAGAAAACAATTCTGTAGTAACAGCCACTTTCAGCGATGCAGTAAAAAATGAACCTGCATTAAAAGCACAAACAGAAGCCAGAGATAATACAAAAAAGAGTGGAGCCGTAAAAGCCGCAGAAAATAGCACCCCTGCAGCAGCTCCTTCTTCCAGAACCGCTGCTGAAATTGAAAAAAAGAAGGCGTTACATAAATCTAACGGCAATTGATACTCTTCAAACTCTATTTTACCAAACTAAATTTGAATTATGAAACTAACAACTACCTTAAATAAATTAAGGCCGTTCTTTGGAAAAATGCTGACGCTATTGGTTTTAGCAGCATTTTCTGTTTGTACTGTAAATGCCCAACAATATATAAATGGTAATTTGGGTACCGGTACAACAACAAAGAGTGGAGTAGCGGCACCTGCCGGTACCCAATGGCACGAAATGCAAAATGATGCCGGAAACACAACACAAACCAATGCTTCTATCGCATTTGATAATTCACCGATATTTGGCAGTTCCAGGGTGGCAGATAACTTTACAGTACCTGCAGGTGTTTCCTGGAATATTAATAAAATGACTTTTTATGCAGTGGTATTACCACCACCACCAGGTACTTCACCTGTTACAGCTGTAAGGGTTATTATTCGTGATGCAAGCCCGGTTGGTGCTTCTAATATCATTTATGGAGATTTGACCACTAACAGGTTATCGTCTTCATCTTTTTCAAACGTTTATACTATTGCAAATACCCAGGTACCTGCTCCAGGTACTCCTCCAAACCAAAACTTTGTTGTTTGGAAAGTGGAAGCCAGTGTATCTGTAAATTTAGCACCAGGCAATTATTGGGTAGAGTGGCAATGTGTAGGCGGTACCGGACAAAGGGTTTTTGCTTTAATGAGCCAGCCACTTAATGCAAGAACTTTACCCGGCTATAATGCCGTAAGCACTTTCAATAATGGGCCATGGATACCTACATTGGATGGAGGTAATCCTGCCAGTGCACCGGATGTGCCGGTAGATTTTTGTTATGGAATAGACTATACCGCTGCTCCATGCCTTTCTCCAACATCATCAGTATTAAGCCAGGTTCAAATACCAACCGGTACGGTAACCCTGATTAATGAAGGTTTTGAAGGAGCCGTTCCACCAGCTGGCTGGAATGTTCTTAATAACAGTTCTCCACTTGGTACTACAGGTTGGGCACAAACCAATTCCACAGTGTTTCCACCTCAAAGTGGTATTGGTAAGATTTCTGCAAACTTCAATAATACAGGTAATTTAGGAACAATCAGTAACTGGTTGTTTGCACCTGCAGTAACTTTAAAAAATGGTGATAAATTCACATTCTATACCCGTACAACAACAGGAGCATTCCCAGACAGATTGCAGGTTAGGATGAGTACCAACGGAGCAAGTACCAATGTTGGTGCTACTGCAACATCGGTTGGTGATTACACCAATTTATTATTGGATATTAATCCAACTTATACTTCCACAGGATACCCAACTGCCTGGACACAATTTACTCTTACTATGTCTGGTTTACCAGCAGTGGGTATTTCAGGACGTTTGGCTTTCCGCTATTTTGTAGAAAATGCTGGATTTGCTGGTGCCAATTCTGATTTTATAGGAATTGATAACGCCGTATATTCAACCCAAACATTTGGTGATCCTTTAACCTGCACCGGTTCTACAGCCAATTTAAAAGTTGATGTCACCGGAGGAAACCCTCCGTATAATGTAGTTATAAATGCAGCACCCGGAGGCAACTTCACTGTAAATAACTACGTAAGCGGTACAAACATACCCGTAACACCAACAGCCAGCACAACTTATACCTTAGTGTCTGTTACAGGTTGCGGAGTTGGTACTGGTAATACAGGTACGGTAACTATTACACCAAGTGCCACAATTGTACAACCAATAATAATTACTGCGGCACCAAGTACTCCTTTATGTGCA
The DNA here is from genome assembly GCA_043757165.1 of Ferruginibacter sp. Classification (GTDB taxonomy): domain Bacteria; phylum Bacteroidota; class Bacteroidia; order Chitinophagales; family Chitinophagaceae; genus Ferruginibacter. Next base: position 6,409 of record JAYVPT010000073.1, on the reverse strand, counting down.
GGTGACCCAACATTGTTAACAGTTCTTGGTGCACCCACTCCCGGCAATGCAACCGTAAGCTCTGGCCCAATAGCTGTAGTTATCCCTGATGCCAATGCAACAGGTATTAGTACACCACTTACTATTTCCGGTATACCTGCCGGTTCGGTTGGTACAAGTGCCAGTGTAAACTTTAATATTACACATACATGGGATGGAGATCTTGTTTTGTTCTTAAAAGCTCCAAACAACCAGGTACTTAACCTAGTAAATCAAAAAGGTGGTTCTGCTGATAATTTTGTTAATACAACTATCAACTCAACTTCCACGCTTGCAATTCCTGCAGCAGGAGCTCCTTATACCGGTGTTTATCGACCTGATGGAGTTCTGGCCGCACCAGCGCCAGCAGGTTTTGCATCTACAGGCGCAACAACCTTTTTACCATTGTATAATACTACAACACTTAACGGTAACTGGTTATTTGGTGCAAGAGATGTTGCATTTGGTGATATTGGTACTATTACAAGCTGGGCGTTGAGCATTGGTTATAATATTCCGGCAAGCTCTCCTGTTGGCTATACATATATATGGACACCTGCAGTCGGTTTAAGCAGTACTACTTCAAATCCTACAGCAGCTTCCCCAGTAACCACAACTACTTATACAGTAATGGGTACTGCACCGAGTGGTTGCCAGACAACGGCCAGTTATACTGTGAATGTTAATCAACTTCCGGCAATTACCTCTCATCCAGCAAATATTACGGTATGCGAAGGTACAACCGCTACATTTACTGCCGTAGGTACCGGTGCAGGTGCAGCCTTCCAATGGCAGATAAGTACCAATGGTGGTACAACCTGGACAAACATTGTACCTGGCGCTCCTTATTCAGGTGTTAATACGGGTATTTTAACTATTAACCCGGTAGTTCCTGCAATGAATGGCAACCGCTACCGTATGGTTGTAACAGGTACTTGTCCCCCTGCTGCTAACTCTACAGGCGCAATACTTACAGTTAATGGTTTGCCTGTTATTACTTATACTCCTTCAAGCCCAATATGTGGTGGTATAGCGGGTGTAAACGGTACTCTCATTACTGCTGGTTCATCGGCTCCACCAATACCTGGTTCTGTTACTGTAAGTTCTGGTACAATTAGTATTCCGGTACCGGATAATTCTGCAACAGGTGCTAATCATACATTAACTGTTGCAGGCGTTCCAGCCAACGCAACGGTAGTAGGTGCAAGAGTAACAATAAATATGCCTCATACCTGGAACGGAGATATGCTATTTAACTTAAAGGCTCCAAACGGTACTGTTTTGGCTTTAGATAAATATCTTACCGGAACAGGTGGTGCAGGACCTACTACTGGTTTTGTAAATACCGTAATAAGTTCTGCAGGTACTACTGCTTTAAGTGCAGGTACAGGAACTTATACGGCTACATTTAAACCAGATTTAATTAATGGCCCAGTAGCAGGCGCTACAGTTCAAAACCCCGCAGGTTTTGTATCTACAGCCACAGCATTCTCCGATTTATATTCTACACCAAATGGCGCATGGACACTGGCTATGGCTGATGGAGGTCCTGGTGATGTAGGTACTTTGACATCATGGTCAATTGTAATTGATTACACAACGCCAGGCGGGGCTGGTAATCCACTTACCTATACATGGTCACCGGCTCTTGGACTTTACAATAATCCAACTGCTACTACACCTTATGTAGCAGGTACACAAACTGGAACAGTGTACGCTGCCCCTGCTGTAAATACTGTTTATACCATTACAGGTACAAACGGAACAACAGGTTGTCAAAACAGCGCAACAGTTCAGGTGGTTTACACGCCTTCTGCACCAATTATTAACCCTGTAGCACCAGCAATGTGTTTAGGTGATGTTGCCATCCCATTAAGTATAACATCATCTTTAGCTCCGGCTCCATTTACCAGCACATATAGTTCAGGTACGATCAGTGTTCCAGTAATAAGTAATGTTGCTGCAGGCGGAATAAGTACCATAGCAGTGCCATTGCCTGCAACAGCGCAAATCACAAGGGTTCAAGTTGCAATTAATCTGACCCATACTTGGGATGGAGATATGGCGATATCACTTAAGGCTCCAAATGGCCAAATTCTTAACCTGGATTATTATCTTTCTAATACAGGAGGAACTGGTGCAACAACAGGATTTACCAATACCCGTTTTGCGTCTAACGCAACGACTGCAATTAGCAGCTCCTCTAATCCATATACTGGTGTATTTAAAGCAGATGCTCAACTTGTTGCCGGCGGTAATGGTCCAACTGGTCCAACTGGTATGACTGCAACTACTTCAACTTGGAGTTCGTTGTATTCTACACCAAATGGCAACTGGACAATTGGTCTTCTTGATAACTTTACCGGCGATGATGGAACTCTGACATCATGGTCATTAACATTTGATTACTTATATGGTGCTCCTTCACCGGGAATATGGACACCAAATGGCGCAGGTTCTGGTTTATATCTTGATGCTGCTGCATTAACTCAGTACAATGGTACATCAGTAAATACTGTTTATGCCAAACCTGGCACAAGCACCACATACTCTGTAACTGTAACAAGTGTAGGTTTTGATGCAACGCAAACCTTCTCTAATCCGGCTCTAATCACAATTAGAGATAATACTTCAGCATTACCATATCCGTCCAACATTACAGTTAGTGGTTTACCAACAAGTGGATCTCGGGTTCAATCAGTAAAACTTACGGGTATAAGCCATACATGGTCTGATGATATTGATATCCTATTGCAATCTCCAACCGGCACAAATGTTACATTAATGTCTGATGTAGGCGGAGCAGGTATTTTAAATAATGTAGATTATACTTTTAATGATGCCGCTACAGCTAATATGAACTTTACAGCCGCCAACCCATCAGGCACTTATAAGCCAACCAATAATGGCGCAACAGATAATTATATAGCCCCGGGTCCTGGTTCGGTTACTGATGCAGCGCCTGCATTAGCTAATTTTACAGGAGACCCTAATGGTGTTTGGAAACTATTTGTTATGGATGATGTTGGTGGTGATTTCGGAAGTATAAGTGGTGGTTACAATATCACATTTATGTACCCAACTACCGGTTGCACATCTGCTCCTAAACAAGTAACTGTAACTGTAAACATTCCTGTAAGCATTACTGCCCAACCTGTTAATGCCACTGTATGTACAGATAAGGTAACCAGCTTTACCGTAACAGCAACAGGTACAGCACCTAAGTATCAATGGCAGGTAAGTATTGATAATGGAAATACGTTTACCAATATTTCCAATGGTGGTGTATATGCCGGTGCAACTACTGCAACCTTAACTATTACTGCACCTCCTGTTTCTATGAGCGGATATTTATATCGTGCTGTAGTTTCAGGTACTGCACCTTGTGGTTCGGTTAATTCTGTACAAAGGTTGTTAACTGTTAATCCCTTACCAACAATAACCATTTCAGCTTCTCTTTATAAGAAACTGTTCCCTGGTTTAAGAACAACACTGTCTTCTACTGTTACTCCAATTGCAGCTACATATACATGGCTGAGAAACGGGAATGCAGTGGCAAATGCCGGTGCAAGTTCATTAGTTGTTGATATTGACGGATTGGGTGATTATACATTAAGGGTTACAGATGTAAATGGTTGTACCAATACATCTAACTTGGTATCAATTACAGATTCTGTAACTGGTAAAGTGTTTATCTATCCTAATCCTAACAGTGGACAATTCCAGGTTAGGTACCATAGTGTTATAAACAATACAGGATTACCACGTGGTGTTAATATTTATGATGCAAGAGGTAAAAAAGTGGTTGTAAAAACCTACTCTATTACTGCTCCTTATGGAAGAATGGATATCGATTTAAGAAACCATGGAACCGGTGTTTATTGGGTTGAAGTGGTTGACGTAAACGGTAACCGTTTGGCAATGGGTAGAGCAGAAGTACTTAGATAAAACCTCATTTCGTATAGTTTTAAGTCCCCCGAAAAATTCGGGGGACTTTTTTGTAGGTTAGTTACTAGGCCTTTATTAATACCGAATACCCTTATATACCTGAAATAATAAAAAGGATGGTATTTAAAGTCTGAAATATGCTATATTTTATTAACTTTGCCCTCCCGTTTAAAAAACCACGGGTTATTTTATGTCTTTCAATATTATTAAACAATTAAACGCAGATGCACAGGAAGGTGCGGCTTCAGAAGAAGTAGCCGAAACTGCTGCGATATCAAATGTACCTGTTGAAGTTCCGGTTGCTGAAACCGTTGCTACCGCTCATGATGATTTTGACTGGAGCGTTGACAAACGTAACGTAACAAGTTATACTGCTGATGAAAAAGCAAAGTATGATACTGTTTACGATAACACGTTTAAACAAATTAATGATGGTGAAATGATACAGGCAACTGTTGAATCATTAACCAAAACCGATGCGGTTGTAAACATTGGTTTTAAAAGTGATGGTTTGATCTCTTTAAACGAATTCAGGGATATCCCAGGTGGCGTTAAGGTAGGTGATGTAATTGAAGTTATGGTGGTGGAAAAAGAAGACAGGGAAGGTAACCTGCACTTAAGCCGCAAAAATGCCCGTACCACAAGAGCATGGGAAAGAATTGTGGAAGTACACAAAACCGGTGAAATTGTTACGGGTTTGGTTACCAGCAAAACTAAAGGTGGTCTTATCGTTGATGTATTTGGTATGGAAACTTTCTTACCAGGTTCTCAAATTGATGTTAAACCAGTTACAGATTACGACCAGTTTGTTGGTAAAACAATGGAATTTAAAGTGGTTAAAATTAATGAAACCATTAAAAATGCCGTTGTATCTCACAAAGCATTAATTGAAAGTGATATTGAAGCTCAAAGAGCTGAAATTATGGGTAAACTGGAAAAAGGGCAGGTATTGGAAGGAACTATAAAGAACATCACTGATTTTGGTGCATTCCTTGACCTTGGTGGCTTAGACGGTTTATTATACATTACCGATATTTCATGGGGACGTATTAACCATCCGACTGAAGTATTGAAAATGGATCAAAAACTGAACGTTGTTGTATTGGATTTTGATGATGATAAAAAACGTATCAGCCTTGGTTTAAAACAATTAACTCCTCACCCTTGGGATACTTTATCTGAAAACCTGAAAGAAGGTGAAATTGTAAAAGGTAAAGTAGTTAATATTGAAGATTATGGTGCATTCTTAGAAATTATGCCGGGTGTGGAAGGTTTGGTACACGTAAGTGAAATTACATGGGCTAACACTCCTATCAACGCAAAAGAATTCTTTAAACTGGGTGACGAGCATGAAGCTAAAGTGGTTACGCTGGATAAGGAAACCCGTAAAATGAGTCTTTCTATCAAACAAATGACGGAAGATCCATGGAGCACTATTGAAACAGTTTTCCCTGAACATAGCAAACATAAAGGCACTGTTAAAAACATTACTCCTTATGGTGTATTTGTTGAATTAGCTACCGGAATTGGTGGTATGATCCACATCAGCGACCTAAGCTGGCTGAAACGTTTCAACAACCCTAATGAATATACAAAGGTGGGTGAAACTATTGACGTCATCATCATGAACATTGATAAAGAAGGACGCAAATTACAATTAGGTCATAAACAAATTGAAGAAGATCCATGGAACACATTGGAATCTACTTTCCCTGTAGGTAGCGTACATGAAGCAACTGTTGTTAAAAAAGATGACAAAGGTGCTGTTGTTCAATTACCATATGGTTTGGAAGGATTTTCCCCTACCCGTCATTTAGCTAAGGAAGATGGCAAAACAATTAGCGCAGATGAAACTGCACAGTTTATGGTTATAGAATTTGACCGTAACGATAAGCGTATTGTTTTGAGCCATACCCGTATGTGGGAGCAGGTGATTGAAGAAGAAAAGCAGGCGATAATGAAAGAAAAGAAAGCTGATGCTGAAGTAACCAAAAAAGCTGTAAAAACTTTACAGAGCAAAGTAGAGAAATCGACTTTAGGTGACTTAGGTGTTTTAGCTAACCTTAAAGCAAAAATGGAAAATGATGCAGCTGATGCAGCAACAAGCACTGCACCAGAAGCTAAAGAAGAGCCTAAAGCTGAATAACTTCATTAATAGCTTATAAATAAAATCCCGCTGGTTAACAGGCGGGATTTTTTATTGCACCTATATGCTTAGGTCTTGAACCATTTTGCATTTTATTTATTTATTTTTTATTACTGACCTAAGTTGATTTAAAAGCCTGTCGGATAATTTAATATCCTCGGTAATTATTTCAGCTTGCGCCGATAAGCCCTCGTGGTATTGCTGGAAAACCCACGCAAATTGACCCCCTCCCGCCATTTCAAACTGACCCCCGTCGGCCATTTCAATTTGACCCCCTGATTCCGGCTCAAATTGACC
>JAYVPT010000072.1:0-39097 GCA_043757165.1 Ferruginibacter sp. | reverse complement strand
GCAATGGTATTAAATATGGCGAGAATGGGAGAGAGTTTAAATGGCGTGGTTAGTTTTCATGGTAATTTGGCTGGTGTTCCGGCAGATAAAAATCTATTAAAAGCAAAAGTATTAGGTTTGTCATGGCGCCGATGACCAGTTTGTAAAACCAGAAGAGGTGACAGTATTTAAAAAACAAATGGATTCTATTGGAGCCGATTATTCATTTAAACAATATGCCGGGGCAACACATGCATTCTCTAACCCGGCTGCAACAGAATTGGGGCAAAAATTTAAAATACCTATTGCTTATAATGCTGCTGCCGACACTGCTTCCTGGCAGGATATGAAAGATTTTTTTGGAAAGATTTTTAAATGATTCTTTTTAAGCAGGGATAAAAAAAGTACAACTTTTGAGTTACACTTTTTAATTATGATTCTTCTTCAATCAACTGTTGAAAATTATTTTCATTGTCCATTATCCATAGTGGAAGCTGCTGCTGCGTTATTTTCCAGCCGGTTTCCTGCTTTTGCATTTCAAAAATAATCCTGTTGCCCCTGTCATCAGCGACATTAATGGAGCAAACATGTTTTTGTAACATATCACCGTGCTTTCTAAAATTAAATTCTCTTAAACGGCCATCTATTTTAATCAGCTTGGTAAACTGGATATTTTTATAAAACTGGAGCTTCATGTTATAAGATTTAGGTTGATAGGTGTATATATGAATTAGCAATTTAAGTGCCATTTATCCATATAAAACCAGGTAAGTGGCAAATGTGAAAAAGATTTAATAATTAATTGTGCAATTTAAAAAAGGTGTTGAAATTATTACCCATATTGACTGATTAGAAAAATCCAAGAATTTAACATCTTGTTGCTTACCACCTAATAAGTAAAATAAAAAAGCATCAAGTTTGTTCATTACATCCCCGATTGCTCGAACCTGTAACTCACTAACCAGATGCTTTTACTTGAGTAACTTTTTACTTTTACGTATTCGGCTTCTCAATTATTAACCAAAGATAATATTTGAATGAAATGAGTTCCAAATTTTAAGTGCCATCTTTTTGCACTGTTTTTACACTTTTTAATGCACATATTGTTGCGGAAAACACCGCGGTTAAAAAAAACAGAAAATATTTAAAAGGACGATAAACGATATTTAAACACCGTATATTTGCGATAACTTAATTTTATTCGGGTATGAATATGATGGCATCAAAACGAAAAATGAATCCCTGGCTAAAAAGGGTGCTTTCCGGCGGCCTGATTTTGTTGCTCATCGGCGGAGCTGGTATTTGGTATATATTCAACGAAAAATTTACCGATACCAGTGAACGTAAGGCTGCATATACAGTAAATGCCATGGACTTTATTCACGAATTTCAAAAAAATGACAGTCTTGCCAATAAAAAATATGCAGAGCAGATAATTACAGTAAATGGCAGGATATCTGAACTTGAAGCCGCCGATACAACCATTAACGTAAAAATGATAGATACATTAACAGATGCCTATATCATTTTTGCATTTCAGCAGCAACATTTAAAAGAAGCAAAGCAGTTTAAAGAAGGGGACAGCGTTTCTATTAAGGGTTCATGCAGTGGTGGTATATACAGCGAAATATTAGAAACTGAATTCATTACCTTTAAACGTTGTGCTGTTAACAAATAAATTCTTTATTCAAAACAAATAAAATCACACAAACAAATGAAAAAAACAATCATTCTTTTTGTTTTAGTTACCTTCTCAGCTATTTCTTTTGCACAAAAGAAAAAAACGACAACTTCTGCCACTATTAAATTTGATGCTACCACCACACTGGACGCAAAGCCAAAAGCAGAAAATAAAACTACTGTTGCCAGCCTCAACACAAAAACAGGTGATGTGGCTTTTGAATCAATTATTAAGAACTTTTCGTTTGCTAATCCCAAAATGCAGGAGGATTTTAACAGTGGTGGATGGATGGATTCTGACAAATTTCCCAAAGCTGCCTTTAAAGGAAAAATAACTAATCTTTCTGCTGTTAATTTTAAAGCAGATGGAACTTATCCTGCAAATATAGATGGTAACTTAACCATCCACGGCGTAACTAAGCCTGTTTCCACTACAGCAACTATTGTTGTAAAAGGTAAGACTGTAAGTACTACATCTGATTTTAGTATTAAGGTTGCTGATTACGGAATTAATGGCCATGCTATAGGTGCAGGCAAAGTGTCTACAGATCCAAAAATTACTGTAGCAGCAGATTTTAAATAATAAATTCTATTTAGTTAGAAAATCCCGTTACGCCTTAGGCGTGACGGGATTTTTGTTCCGGATTTTTCAACGGTTTGTTAAAAGCCAAATAGCATTACCACTTTTGAACGGAGCGTCGCCAATGAAGTTCAATAGGTAATAAATGCCTGTTACAAAAACCTTTCTTATTTTTGCCGCATGACAATAGAACAGATAAAAGCTCTGAGAGACCGTACAGTGGTTTTGAAGAGATTTCTTTGACGTAGAAAACAGAGAAGCTAAAACAGCAAACGATAAACAACTCTCACTTTCGCCAGGCTTTTGGGATGATAATGCCCGTGCTACCGCCATTCTTAAAGAAACTAAAGTAAATGAGTATTGGATAAATCTTTTTTATGCTGTAAATACTGCCGTGGAAGATTTTGCAGTACTATTTGAATTTTGGAAAGCCGGTGACGCTACCGAAGAAGAAACCAAAACCGCTTTTGATGAAGCCATAGCCAAAATTGAAGAAGCAGAATTTAAAAGCACCCTTAACGAGCCGGAAGATGAACTGCCCGCCATGCTGCAAATTAACAGTGGTGCAGGTGGTACCGAAAGCCAGGACTGGGCAGAAATGCTTGCCCGTATGTTTAGAATGTATGGCGAAAAACAAGGCTGGACAGTTACTGAAATGGACTGGCAATGGGGTGATGGTGCCGGTATAAAAACATGTACTTATAAATTTGAAGGTGCATTTGCCTATGGATTTTTAAAATCGGAAAGTGGTGTGCACCGGCTGGTGCGTATCTCTCCATTTGACAGTAATGCCCGCAGGCACACTTCTTTTGTAAGTGTAAATGTGTATCCTTTGGTAGATGATACTATTAATATCGAGATCAATCCTGCGGATGTAAAAATGGAAACTTCCCGAAGTGGCGGTGCCGGCGGACAGAACGTAAACAAAGTAGAAACCAAAGTGCAACTGACGCATATTCCAACCGGTATTGTAGTAGTTTGCCAGCAAGACAGGAGTCAATTAGGTAACCGTGAATTAGCCATGCAAATGCTCAAGAGCCGTTTGTACGAAATTGAATTGCAAAGACGGAATGAAATAAAAGATGCGGCTAACAGTAAGAAGAAAAAAATAGAGTGGGGCAGCCAGATACGTAGTTATGTTTTTCATCCTTATAAAATGATTAAAGACCATCGTACTGATTATGAAGTGGGTAATGTTGGGCCGGTGATGGATGGTGAACTGGATGGATTTATTAAGGCTTATTTGATGAGTGAAAAGGAAACAGAAGGGGCGTAATTTTTTTGTTATCAGCTGTGTAAATTCTATTTAGCATTCTTGCGTCGCACACTTGTACGGCATACCTTTGTTCATCTTTAAATGCAATAAAAAATAATAACCATGCAATACGGAGATTTTTATTACCCAATGCCGGTAAACGAACCAGTATTAAATTATGCTCCCGGTTCGACAGAAAAGAAAAGATTAAAAGAAGTTTTAGCCGAGTTAAAAAAAGAAAAGATAGATGTGCCAATGTACATTGGTAACGAAGAAGTGCGTACAGGAAAAACAGTAGAACTTCGTCCGCCACATGAGCGTAAACATTTGTTGGGTCAGTTTCATGTGGGTGAAGCAAAACATGTAACCAAAGCCATTAACGCTGCATTAAAAGTAAAAGATAAATGGGCCAATATGAGTTGGGAGAACCGTGCCAATATATTTTTAAAAGCAGCGGATTTATTAGCAACAAAATATCGTCCTTATATAAATGCCACAACAATGTTGGGGCAAAGTAAAAACGCTTTTCAGGCAGAAATTGATGCTGCATGTGAGCTGATAGACTTTCTTCGTTTTAATGTTCATTTCTTAAGTGATATTTATCGCCAGCAACCCATTAGTGGTACAGGAATGAACAACAGGATGGAATATCGTCCGCTGGAAGGATTTGTTTTTGCATTAACACCATTTAATTTTACTGCTATTGGCGGTAACCTGCCAACCAGTGCTGCCATGTGTGGTAATGTTGTGATATGGAAATGTGCAAACACACAAGTATATGCTGCACAAATGTTCATGCGTATTTTAAAAGAAGCTGGCTTGCCTGATGGCGTTATCAACCTCGTTTATATTGATGGGCCTACGATAGGAGATGTTGTTTTTAATCACCCTGATTTTGCAGGCATACATTTTACTGGTAGTACAGGCGTATTTAATAAAATGTGGGAGATCATTGGTAAAAATATGGGCATGTACAAATCTTATCCCCGTATTGTTGGCGAAACAGGTGGAAAGGATTTTGTTGTTGCACATAAATCTGCCAACCCCGATGTTGTTGTAACAGCATTGGCCCGTGGCGCATTTGAATACCAGGGGCAAAAATGTTCAGCAGCATCAAGGGCATATATTCCTTCTAACATTGCAGCTGAGGTAAAGAAAAAATTAGTAGCAGAAATCAAGACCATGAAAATGGGATCGGTGGAAGATTTTACAAATTTTGTAAATGCTGTAATTGACGAAAAGAGTTTTGATAAATTAGAAACCTATATTAAAAACGTAAGAAAAAGAAACAGTGGTGCAAGAATATTGGTTGGCGGTAAGTGCGATAAAACAACAGGCTTTTTTATTGAGCCAACAGTTATTGAAGCAGCTGACCCAAGGTATGTAACCATGTGCGAAGAATTGTTTGGCCCGGTGCTTACCATTTATGTGTATGATGAAAATAAATTTGAAGAGACGTTGAAATTGGTTGATACCACATCACCCTATGCATTAACAGGAGCCATAATTGCTCAGGATAGATCAGCAGTTGAATTGGCGACAAATAAATTACGTAACAGTGCCGGAAATTTTTATATTAATGATAAGCCAACCGGTGCGGTAGTAGGCCAGCAGCCATTTGGTGGTGCAAGGGCAAGTGGCACTAATGATAAAGCAGGTTCTCTTTTAAACTTATACCGCTGGTTAAGTGCAAGAACAATTAAGGAAACATTTAATCCGCCAATTGATTACCGTTATCCGTTTTTGCAGGAAAAATAATTTGTAAAGTCCTCTTTGTTGAGGACTTTTTTATTCGGGTAATAAAAGATAAATTCGCTTTATAAATTAATTAGTTTGAAAACTATTTTAGATAAACAACAATTACATCTTACCATTTTAAGATTATCTCACCAGTTGCTGGAGAATCATTTGAATTTAAAAGATGTGGTATTTATTGGCCTGCAGCCCCGTGGTGTAAAAGTGAGTAACCTGGTTATTGACGCTGTAAAAAAACTTTGCCCTGGCGAAAATGTGCAGTATGGAATTTTAGACATTACTTTTTACCGTGATGATATAAGGGATGAACTGCATGTGGCCAATAAAACAGATATACCATTTTCTATTGAAGGTAAAGAAGTGGTTTTAATTGATGACGTTTTATATACCGGTAGAACCATTAGGGCAGCATTGGATGCCTTGCAGGATTTTGGCAGGCCAAAAAAAGTGGAACTTTGTGTTTTGGTCGATAGAAGATTTAACCGGGAGCTTCCCATTCAGCCTGATTATTCTGGTAAAGCTATTGATTCGGTCATCTCTCAAAAAGTAAAAGTGGACTGGGATAAAGAGATTGTAGTTTTATATTGATTTTGCGCTTTGCAATACAAGATATAATTTCGCTGCTTAATGCAACTATCCACTAAACATTTATTAGGCATTAAAGATCTCATTCCTGAAGATATTTCCCTTATTTTATCTACTGCCACTCAATTCAAAGAAGTTTTACAGCGTTCCATTAAAAAAGTACCTTCTTTACGGGATGTGACCATTGTAAATTTATTTTACGAAAACAGCACCCGTACAAGGTTTTCTTTTGAACTGGCAGAAAAAAGGTTAAGTGCCGATACTATTAATTTTACTGTATCCGGCTCTTCTGCTGCAAAAGGCGAAACCTTATTGGATACAGTAAATAATATTTTAAGTATGAAAGTGGATATGGTGGTAATGCGGCATAGTGCCAGCGGTGCACCTCACTTTTTGGCCAAACATATTCCTGCAGCAATTATTAATGCAGGCGATGGTATTAATGAACATCCCACACAGGCTTTATTGGATGCCTTCTCTATTCAGGAAAAATTAGGTTCACTTGCAGGAAAGAAAATTGTATTGATAGGAGATATCATGCATTCCCGTGTTGCACTCAGTAATATCTATTTACTAAATAAAATGGGTGCAGAAGTAATGGTGGCCGGACCACCAACTTTAATACCAAAATACATCAGCGAAGCACTGAATGTAAAAGTGGAGTATAATTTGAAAAAAGCTTTAGAATGGTGTGATGTGGCAAACGTGTTACGCATTCAACTGGAACGGCAAAACCAGGTGTTATTCTCTTCATTAAGAGAATACAATCTGGCGTATGGAGTCAGTAAAAAATTATTGGATGGGTTAAAAAAAGAAATTGTGATAATGCATCCCGGACCTATAAACAGGGGTGTGGAAATTGACAGCGATGTAGCAGACAGTAAGCAATCAATAATTTTGCAACAGGTAGAAAATGGTGTGGCGGTAAGGATGGCTGTGTTGTATCTGTTGTCGGAGAAAAGAGGGGAGTAAAAAATAACTCAACGGATTACCAATAAACTATTAACCAATTAACCATTCTTGCCATGCAACGCATCTGCTTATTCCCCGGTACATTCGATCCCGTAACACTAGGGCATATCGACATTATTGACAGGGCATTGCCACTTTTTGATAAATTAGTAATTGGTATTGGTCGCAATGTAAACAAAGCACCCATGTTTTCTGAAGAACAAAGATTGCTTTGGATAAGAGAAATTTATAAAGCTGATGCTAAAGTGGAAGCTGTAATTTATGATGGCTTAACTGTAGAATGTTGTAAAAGTGTTGGGGCAAATTTTATTTTAAGAGGCATACGCTACGTTAATGATTTTGAATATGAAAAGGCCATTGCAGATATGAACCGGAGTTTAGAGGGTAATATCGAAACCATATTTCTTACCTGCCTTCCTCAATATACTTCAGTAGCCTCTACCTTGGTACGTGATGTATTACGCAATGGCGGGGATGTATCTCAGTTTTTGCCCGAAGCTGTTAATCTTTCAATTAAAAAGAACAAATAATTGATTAATGTCTATCTGGTTTAATAAATCCTTTTCGCTTAGTGATCTAAAATATCTTGGCACTAAAACCATGGGTCATCATTTGGGAATGGAGTGGACCGAAGTAGGGCCTGGTTATCTTAAAATGAGAATGCCTGTTGACGAACGTACCAAACAACCTTACGGGTTACTGCATGGTGGTGCCAGTGTTGCATTGGCAGAGACTGTAGGTAGTGTAGCATCTCATTTTGTAGTTGATCCAGATAAATTTATTTGTGTTGGTCTGGAAATAAATGCCAATCATCTTCGTGGCGTAAAAGAAGGTTTTGTAACAGCTACGTGTACACCAATTCACATAGGTGCATCCACCCATGTATGGGATATAAAAATTCATGATGAAAGAGAAAAATTGGTTTGCATAAGCAGATTAACTGTGGCTATTTTAAAAAAGCCTGTATAATTTTTTATACCAGCAGTAGTTTTTCAATTATGCATCGTTGCTACGCTCAGTTCAAAGGCAAGCCATTGTGCAACTTTTATCTTAGCTTAGTATATTTTCTTTGCTTCAGTGTTGCTCTGAGTCAATTTCACGGTTCATCAAAAAATTTACTTAAAATATCTTTTATAGAAGGATAAGTATTGGCGATTGGTTCTTTGATGTTCTTTGTGCTTACCCATTTTGCTGCTGTAATATTTTCCTCTAATTGTGGTGCCAGTTTTTGAGCAGCTTGGCAAACCATATAATACCAGTAAGTAGTTTTTAAAATATGTTTGCCAAATTCATCATAAGTATGATATGTTTCACCAATCTTTTTCTTGAGTTTTAGATTAGTAACGCCGGTTTCTTCTTCCACTTCTCTAAGGGCACATTCATCAGGTTTTTCGCCTTTTTCCATTTTCCCTTTTGGTAGATCCCATTTTCCCAGCCGTTCAATAAAAAGTAATTCTTTTTTATTGTTTTGTACAATACCTCCTGCCGCTTCAATAAGCATAAAATGTTTGAAAAATACTTTTTTTAATTCATCAAGGTCATTATTCCATAATACACCGGCATGAAATTCAGTCTTTTTAATCTCATGTAACAGCGACTTTATCGCAGGCCCTGATATTTCATCTACAAAAACAGCATCGGGGTGATGCAATATTTCGTTCAATTCCTTATCAATATCATCGCAAAGAAAAACAGGTTTATCGCCAAAATATATTTTTATGTGCATAATAATATTTCAAATTTTAAATTTCAACCTTCAAATTTGCACCATGACAAACGAAAAAGCTGTTGCCGAAAAGTTATTACAAATTAATGCAATTAAATTAAGTCCACAACAACCATTTACCTGGGCGAGTGGATGGAAGAGTCCCATCTATTGCGATAACCGTAAAGTTTTATCTTTTCCTTATATACGGGATTTTGTAAAAAGTGAAATGTGTAGTATAATTTTTGAGAAATTTCCTGAAGCTGATATTTTAGCTGGTGTGGCAACAGCAGGAATTGCCTGGGGAGCAATGGCTGCCGATCAGTTAAAACTTCCTTATGTTTATGTAAGGCCAAAGCCAAAAGAGCATGGTTTAGGTAACCAAATAGAAGGTAGCCTGGAAAAAGGACAAAAAGTAGTAGTTGTAGAAGACCTGATCTCAACCGGGAAAAGCAGCTTACAGGTTTGTGATGTGCTTAAAGCAGCCGGAGTAGAAGTAATCGGGATGGTTGCTATCTTCACTTATGGATTTGCTGTTGCTGCTAAAGCTTTTGAAACAGCAGGAATTCCATTTCAGTCTCTCACAAATTTTGAAACATTAATTAGTCTGGCAATAGAAAAAGGAATTGTGCCTACAGACCAGCAAAAAACCTTGTTAAATTGGAGTGCCGACCCTGCAAATTGGCCTGGTATTTAATAACTTTATTTCAAAATTAATATGATGAAACAGTTCTTTTTAGCAACTATTGCATCTTGCCTGATTATAACAGGCAGTGCACAAATAAAAGTTTCAGATAAAGCAGTAATTGCCTTGCCTACTTTACAACCCTGTGACAAATGTAAAGACCAGATTGAGTTCTTTATAAGCAAAACCGATGGGGTAACGGCAATAAAAGTGGATCTAAAAAGAAAAACTGCAACTGTTTCTTGGCTTACAGACAGAACAAATAAAGAGTATATTAAAACCGCTATCGCCAACCTTGGCTTTGACGCAGATGATATTGAAGCAGAAGAATATGCTTATAAACGATTGCCGGCTTGCTGTAAAAAACCGGCAGCAATACCCAAACCAACAGTTCCCAAAGGACAATAACAAATGTTTTTGTATGTAATAATGCTGCACTGCCTTAACCGTACGGCATTTTTTTTATAAAGAAAATTTCTGCAGCCCTTCATAATTCACTTCAAAGGTTTTGTAAACATTCGCCTTGCCTAATTTTATCTTACCGGTAACTTTCAGTAATACTTCTTTACCAAAAAGGGCAGGTAAAGCATTCTTATAAGCATTCTTCATGTCTACATCAATTTTAACCTGAAGCGTAAATTCTCCTTTTCTGGGAATATGGATCTGGTAATCCTGTTCAGTATGTCCCAGGTAATTATTATCTATATAGATATCCAGGTTGGTACGTTTTAGGTCCAATCCAAAATTATTAGGGTTATAATATACAAGGTCTATGTTAAAAATAGAAGAGGAAAATCCTAACTTATCTGAACTCAGGTTTTTAAAGTCCCGGTATTCTAAAGCCTTTGGTTCACGACAGGATGTCATAAAAATGATGATGGCTAAAAAAGCTGAAAGGAGGGGGTAAGAGCTGATACGCATATCTTTAATTCTTTGATGTAAATTATTAGTGAAGTACAAAGTAACAATAAATCGGGCGACTATAATTGTAAAGTTTAACTAAACCCGTTAGCTTTTAGGGAGTAATAATTAAAAAAACAAGTGCTAAATAAATACTAAAAAAAATATTATTTATTTATTTTAATAAAACAATGATTATTAATTTATTAATACAATATAATTAGCATAAAAAAAAATATAAAATTGACTTTTATGTTAATATAAAAAGACTATATCTTATTTTATAATTTATTAATAATTTTATTTTCTTAAGTATTTGATAATAAATGTATAATTAATATTATTTTGTTTAAAATTTTATTAAAATAATCTTATTTCAAAATTAACCTATTTATATTCATGCTCTTTTCACTTTAGCGGTAATTATTTTCACCGTGGTAAATATTATAAGGGGATGTTATTATAATACTAAGGATTTAATAAAAAATATTTTTTTATTTCTGCAATAAAATAATGTAATAATGTCAGTTAGTAAAATATGAAATATAAAATTAATTAGTAGTTGACGGCAAGGTTGGTTGTATACATACGTTGCAAAAGCCGGTCATAATACTCACTAAAAGTAGATAAGATATAAGATGGTTTTTTTATCAATTTGCAGTTACTCATCTAATAGAAATGGGATAATCAACTTTTTTTAAAAAAAATTATCTTGTTTTGTTAGATTTTTTTTAAGATATTATACTTGTAGGTGTAAAAATTATTAAACAAAATACGAAAAAACGTAGTTATCCTTTAAATACAGTAAAATTACTGTGCAAAATATTTGCGGTTTCCGAAACTTGTATTATGTTTGTGATGAAATTATAAATGACCATTACCTCGGATATTTATTTTTTCCAATCCGAACTCCAATTCTCCTCTTAAGAACTATCCAGGTTCAGGTAAGGCAAATGCCAAACTCTTTTTCTGGAAAATTTTCTGAAATTTCAAAACACAAGAAATGAAAAAAAAATTTACATTATTTGTAAAAGGAATCTGGGTAATTATATTTACTCTCACCTTTACCAACTCTTTCTCTACTAATAATAACGCTTCTCTTTCTCCTGTTACCAACCTAAAGGCTAACATTGAAAATAATAACTTAGTTATAAAATGGAATGTTACTCCAGAAGCTGCAATAAATTATTGTGAAGTGCAGGCCAGCGAAGATGGAAAGACATTTACAACAATTGGCTATGTAATGGGAGCCGACCCTAAACAAAATAACAACTTATTTACTTTTAAGCAAAATCTCAGCAAACTTAAATCCGGGAAAGTATTCTACAGGATTTTAAATATAACTGCTGATGAAAAGGCTATAGCCAGTGAAGTTGTAAAACTGTCCTAACAGTTTCACAATTTATTCTTATTCGAATTGGATTTTAGATGTTACACATGAACTTACCTATACTATTAACATCTAAAAACAAGAAAAATGAAAACTAATTTTACTATTTTTAAAGCAATTGCTTTAAGTGCAGTTTATTTCCTAACCCTTTCAGAAGCTGATGCACAATGTATTGCTCCAGTGATGACTTATGCAAATCCTGTATTAATATCAGGTACAGCAGGCCAGATAAACTCAAAATACAAGTTTACCTCTGTAACACCGGGGGTAGATGCTATTATTACCATTAAAGGTATAGTGGGAGGTGCTACGCTCACCAGTATTGATGATAATACTTATGGTTATAGTGCAGCATGGCAGCCGGTTGTTATGACTAAAACAACCTTGGGTACAGGAGAATCATATGTAAGTTTCAGCATAGATTTTGTTGAAACTTCAAATAACAACAATAGTCATTTGTATAATTGTTTTGCGTTATCATTTATTGATATTGATGGTGACAATGACAAGGTGAGGGAATTTATTGAAACCCAGAACTTTGATTCTTATCAAACAAATGCCAGCACATTATTACAAATGACCCAGAACAGTGGTTTTACAAGAGCCTTAGGGCCGGTATTAAACTACCCGGGCCTGGATACAAGTGCTTATCCAACAAATATTGTTTTCAAATTTACCAATAAAACTCAAGTACAGGAAGTACACATAGGGAGTCAGGTTGAAAATGGTTTTACTCCGCAGGATCGCTATAATCTTGGTTATTTCCTGCCACTTACATTCCCGTCTTCTCCTCTTCCGGTAAAATACAGTTCATTTGATGCTGTGGCCAATGAAAATATTGTAACACTAAACTGGATTACCGAAAACGAAATTAATAACCACCATTTTGAAGTTGAGCGTTCTTTTGATGGCACAAATTTTAAAACAATTGGCGTGGTACTGGATGGATTTGCTGCTGGTGTTAGCAGTAAAGCCTATCAATTAAAAGATAATAGTGCTGAATTAAAAGATGTAAACGTAGTATACTACAGATTGAAGCAGGTAGATATTGACGGTAAAGCCAATTATAGTAATACTTTAGTGGTACACGTACAAGTTAAAGGCAGCAATGTAAAAATGCAGGTTTCGCCCAATCCATTTGCAGAAAGCTTAAATGTTATGTTTTCTTCAACAACAGGAGGAGTTGCAGAGTTACAAATCATATCTGTAACCGGGCAAAAACTATTAGCTCAGCAAATCAATATCAGTAAAGGATATAATACCGTTCAGACGCAGGGGCTTACCAAATTGGTTCCAGGCATGTATATAGCGCAGTTAACTATGAATGGAGTGATGATAGACAATCAAAAAATTATTAAAAACTAATTATAACCAGGCACAATGAAGGTTTACAGGAGTTGCTGGTAACCTAACCGGCAACCTCCTTTACCTGAACTAACAGCTTACTTTCGTTACTCAAACTTTATTATCAAATAATAATTTTGTTAAAATAAAACCACACTAAATTTTTAATCATTACCAACCTTAATGTATATGAAAAAAATACTAAACGTTTTATTAAATGGTCAACTAACAAATCTGATGCAACAAATTACCCGGAAAGACAATACAGCAGTGATGAATTATAAGCTTCAACTGGCACCTTCATATTGGAAAATGACTCCTTCTGATTTGCATATTGCAAAAAAAAGAAACGCAATGCCGTTAGGAAGAACAGTAATTATATTACTACTTGTGAGTATTTCTGTTTCTTCCTGTTATACTGCCGGGTATGGTTGTCGTGGAAATAGCCGGCTTATAACAAGGGTACGTTAAAATTTCATCAGAAGAGGAGGACAATTTGAGAAATCCTTATTAATGCGTATTAATAAAAAATAAAAAACATCAAACATATCTTTTAATATTATTTATACCATATAAATGATAACAAATAATGTAGCAATATTTTAAACCGGCAAAATAAAATATCTAAAACTACGTTTACTATTCACCCCTGAAAGACTGTAAACGTGTTAGTGCTTGGTTTACCTAGTTTTCTTTGGGGGTTACAGAATCGAAAGATTCTTAACAAAGGCCGCATTTCTATGTGGCTTTTTTGTTTTTTTTATTATATTTACATTCCATTCTTCCTGTGTAAAACCTGTGAATATTCTTTATCCTTTGCAGGCAACATACCTCCCCAAAGCGGCATCCGTTTTTAGGTTTTAATTTATTAAATTGTGCAACGCTTTTATAATATACCAGAATAACATGAGAAAAATTATACTTCTTTTAATAGGTCTGTTTATTTCCTTTTTAGGCTTTTCGCAGGATTTTAGTAATAAGGGGAAGGATTTTTGGGTAGGGTATGGCAGCCACGTATCGATGTATAATACGAACGGTACGTTAAATAATGGTGGCGGGTCACAGGATATGGTGTTATATTTTACCTCAGATGTTCAGGCAAATGTTACTGTTACCATACCTGCCACAGGATGGACAAGAAATTACACTATTATACCACCACCTACAGGAACCGGCCTTATAGAAACACAGGTAATTCCTAAATCGGGTGCAGATGATGCCCGGCTGGGTGTGGAACAAAAATATTTGAAAAAGGGCATTCATATTACAAGTGATAAGCCCATTGTGGCATATGCCCATATATATAATGGTTCAATTTCCGGAGCAACATTGCTTTTCCCTACAAACACATTAGGTAAAGAATACTATTCATTAAATTATACTCAAAGATCTAATTCAGCCTATTCTTATCCGTATACATTTGTAATTGCTACAGAAGACAGTACAATTATTCAAACAACCCCTTCTGCAAATACACAATCCAGAATAGCCGGAGTAACTTATACTGATACTTTAATGAAGGGAGATATATTAAACTTATTAGGGCAATTGCTGACCAACGCAGCTAATTCTTCAACGGGAGTAGAGTTGACGGGTACTAAAATAAAATCAATTGCAACTGCAACCGGACAATGTAAAAAAATTGCAGTTTTTTCCGGCTCGGGTAAAATGGGAATTACATGTCCCGCCGGTACTGGCGGTAGTGCTGACAATTATATTCAACAATGTTTCCCTTCTACTGCATGGGGAAAAAAGTATTATACTGTACCCACTAAAGACATGCCCTTTAATTATTACAGAGTAATGGTTAAAGATCCAGCAACAGTTGTAAAATTAAATGGCGTGGTGCAGGGTGGAATAATTAATAATATCTATTATGATTTGCCAATAAGTAATACGCCAAATTTAATTGAAGCCGATCAGCCAATAATGGTGGCACAAATTATTACAACAAGAAATCAATGTGGGAATAACACTTTAGCAACCGATGGCGATCCGGAGATGATATACCTGAGCTCAATAGAGCAAACAATTGAAAAGGTTACTTTGAATTCTACATCTCACGCAGCTATTACGAGGCATTACATTAATGTTATTATTAAAGCTGCAGGAGCAGCATCTTTTCGGCTGGATAATGCCATACCTGCAACTCCATTTACACCTCACCCACAAGACCCAACTTATGTTTATGCACAATATAATGTATCAGCAGGCGTACATCAGTTACAGGCAGACTCCGGATTTTCTGCAATTGCTTATGGGTATGGCAGTGCAGAATCTTATGGCTATAATGCAGGGACTAATATAAGAGACCTGTATAATTTTATAACTCCAATTAATCCGAATAATATTTCAGGGAATAATACCTCCTGTTCCGGAACACCCTTTTACTTTGCTATAACATATCCTTTTCAGCCCACTTCTCTTTATTGGGATTTCTGGGGTTATCAAACCCCAAATGTTACAATAAATGGTCCTGTGACTGACTCGACTTATTTTATTAATGGCAGGCAGGTTTGGCGTTATAAGTTGCCAACTCAATATATTTATAATACTCCTGGTAATTTTCCGGTATCAATTACTGCAGGGACTTCCGGAGCAGACGGATGTGGAAATAGCCAAACCAGGGACGATACATTATTTGTATTCAATCCACCATCTGCTAAAATAGGTTTAATACATAATGGTTGTGTAACAGATACTCTTTCTTTCAAAGATTCATCTAATTATACTGTCGGTACGTATTCTTATAAATGGTATTGGGATTTTGGAGATGGAGTTACTGACAGTTTAAAAAATCCTAAGCATAAATATCTTTTACCAGGTACTTATACCGTAAAATTTGCAATGCTTACCAGCGTGGGTTGTTTTAGCGATACTGCAACAAGAGTAGTTACTGTAACGCTGGTACCCAATGCTAAATTTGGTATTTCCAATTCTGTTTGCGAAGGTTTACCAGTTACATTTATTGATAGTTCAGTTGCATATAGTCCGGGTACACTTGTAAAATGGTATTGGGATTATGGAGACGGAGTAAAAGATACAGTATTTAATAACAGTAACCGGGTTCACAGCTATACACCATGGGGTAATAAAACAGCAACACTTAAGGTAGAAACCAACAGCGGTTGCCTGAGTAATGTGTTTAATAAATTGTTTTATGTAAACCCAATTCCTGTTTCCAACTTTACTTTACCTGCCGGCATTTGCTTACCTGCAGATTCAGCTCATTTTTTTGGAACAAGTACTATTGCTGATAATTCACAGGCAGGCTTTAATTATCTATGGAATTTTGGAGATGTACCAAGTGGAGTAAATAATAACTCTGCTTTACAAAACCCGGCTCACTACTATAATAATGCAGGACCATTTACAATAAAATTAATAACTACCAGTGCTGCCGGCTGTGTACATGACACTTCAAAATTTTTAAGCACTGTTTACCAGCAGGCCATTGCAGGAATTACAGTAACCCCGGAAAACTGTTTAAATGATGTAACCAGTTTTACTGATAACAGTAATGGCAGTGGCAATACTGTTACGCAATGGTTCTGGGATTTTGGAGACGGATCTCCAATAAATACAACACAAAATCCAACACATACTTATGCAACAGCAGGGGTTAAAACGATTAAACATTGGGTAAAAACAAATGTGGGTTGTACCAGTGATACTGCTGTATCAACTGTTACCATTAATCCGTTGCCAACAGCTGATTTTACATCAACAGGTCCATACTGTGTAACAAAAAATGTAACCTTTACAGATGCCTCTGTACCTAATGCCGGTACCATTGTTAACTGGAACTGGGATTTAGGCGACGGTACTATATTAAATTTTACTAATCCAAATCCATTTACACATCAATATGCAACAACAGGTTCATTTACTGTAAAATTGATTGTAACCACAAATAAAGGCTGTGTGAGTCTGGTTAAAAGTCTTATAGTAAATGTGCAACCATTACCAGTTCCATCTTTTACCAGTTCAATAGTTTGTTTGCCATATGGGTCGGCAACATTCACCAATACATCTACCATTGCCAATTCTACTGCAATGACCTATTTATGGAATTTTGGTGATTTGGCAAGTGGAGTAAACAATACTTCCATATTAACTAATCCAACTCATTATTTTAGTACAGTTGGGCCATATACTGTTATATTAACTGCAACAAGTGTTGACGGATGTGTAACAGCCAGCTCACAGCAGGTAAGTAACATTTATCCTCAACCAACATCTGCATTTACATTAGCCCCGGAAAACTGTTTGAATACTGCGACAGTTTTTACAAGCAATGCAAATGGTAATGGCAGCACAATAGCAGAATATCATTGGGATTTTGGCGACGGAAATTTTTCGACTGTACAAAACCCGACACATACTTATGTTTCAGCAGGAATAAAAACAATAAAACATTGGATTGTTACAGATAAAGGTTGTTACAGCGATACCACACAACATACAGTTACTATTAATCCGTTGCCAACTGCCAACTTTACCTATAATATCCCAAGTTGCCAGACAAGAGTTATTACTTTTACCGATGCATCAACACCTAATGCAGGTAATTTAATTAACTGGCAATGGAATTTTGGTGATGCTACCACGGGAACGGGAACACCAATAACCCATACTTATAATAATGCAGGCACTTATAATGTCACACTAACCGTTACTACTGATAAAGGTTGTATTAGTAACCCCATTGCAAATATTCCGGTAGTAATTAATGCCCGGCCACTGGCAGGTTATATTATTCCGGAAGTATGTTTAAGCGATACTTACGCACAGTTTTTAGATACCAGTAAAGTTACAAATGGCAATATAGTTGCATGGCAGTGGAATTTTGGAGATCCGTTTGCTACAGTGCCGAATCCAAATACTTCTACGTTACAAAATCCTCAACATAGTTATACCGCTGTTGGTTCTTATCAGGTACAATTAATTGCTACAAGCAATCTTGGTTGTAAAGACACTATTGTTCAAACCCTGGTTATTAACGGAAGTTTCCCGGTTGCCAATTTTACAGTTAATAATCCAACAACTTTATGTGCTAATGACTCAGTAGCTATTGTAAATACTTCAACAGTTTTTCCCGGTACTATCACCAAGGTTGAAATTTATTGGGATAATGTAAACTTCCCTGCGGTGTTTCAACTTGATGATAATCCATTCTCAGGAAAAGTGTACAGGCATATGTATCCCAATTTCCAAACGCCATTAACCAAAACATTTACCATACGATACAGAGCTTACTCTGGTGGTGTTTGTGTTAATGATAAAATATCAACCATCACAGTTAATGCAGCTCCAAAAGTTAAGTTTAATGCAATGCCTGCAGCCTGTCTTGATGCTGCACCATTCCAGATAACGCAAGCTTCAGAAATCGGCGGCGTACCGGGTACATTTATTTATTCAGGACCTGGTGTAACAGCAACCGGAATTTTTACTGCTGCACTCGCTCGTGTTGGTACACATATAATCAGGTATACATTTACATCAACAGCTGCAGGTTGTGTTGATACCATAAGCAGAGCAATTACTGTATTAGATACTACTGCTGCTAAATTCTCATTCACCAGCCCTACATGCCTGGGCAATGCCACAACTTTTAAAGAAGAATCCACAGCTCCTGCAGGAGTAACATTAAATAACACCGTATGGGACTTTGGCGATGCTTCTCCTTTAGCAACCCATGCTCCGGGCAGTACATTTACGCATATTTTTCCGGCATATGGCTCTTACAATGTTAAGATGTACAACACATCGGCTTACGGATGTAAGAGTACTACCAAAACACTACAGGTAAAAATAAGCCCTGTACCTCAAACATCATTTGCATTTGCACAGTCAAGCGTTTGTTTACCAAATGCATCTATATCTTTTGTAAACAATTCCACCATTGCCGATGGTACAGAAAATGCATTTACCTATTTGTGGAATTTCGGAGATCCTGCAAGTGGTGCATTAAATACATCTTTGGCTAAAACACCATTACCTCATCTTTATACAGGTACAGGACCATATACAGTGAAGTTAACAGTTACCAGCGACAGTAATTGTGTTGCAACTAACACCAGGCTTATTGACTTTATTCATCCACAGCCAAAAGCTGCATTTGATTTTAACAAACCAAGTGTTTGTATAGGAGATAATGTTATTTTCCGTGATCTTACAAACGGGCTTGATGGAACCGTAAATCAATGGTTCTGGAATTTTGGCGATGGAGTAACCGGCAGTACAAAGCAGGCACCACATTTATATTCAACTGCTAATACTTTTGATGTATCGTTGTATATCATCAACAGCAATGGCTGTAACAGTGATACAGTAACACAACAATATACCGTACATCCTTATCCTGTTGTGGATGCCGGGCCAGACCGGGTTGTACTTGAAGGCGGTTCAATAACTATACTTTCTGTAGTTACCGGTAATGATCTTAAATATTTATGGACACCGAATACCTATTTGAACAATACTGTGATTGCCACACCAACAGCATCTAATATGCTGGACGATATTACTTATACACTAACAGTTACAGCAAGGGGTGGATGTATAAGCAATGATAAAATGTTTGTGAAAGTGTTGAAGGCTCCAAAAATCCCCAACACTTTTACACCTAACGGAGATGGTATTAATGAAGTATGGACCATTGAATATCTGGATACCTATCCTAATAACAGAGTGCAGGTATTTACCAGAACCGGGCAATTGGTATTTGAATCAAAGGGATATAAAACACCCTGGGATGGTAAGTTTAACGGGAAGCCATTACCGTTTGATACGTATTATTATATAGTAGAACCAGAAAGTGGTCGCAAGCCAATTACAGGATATGTAACCATTGTAAGATAAAGGAAAGCAGCGTTGTGATTTTTTTAAAAATTGACAATGTTTATAAATGAAGCAGAGAAAAACTGAACCATGAAGAAATTTTTTTTAATAGCGGCAAGTTGTTTGTACACTGTATTTACAATGGCACAGGCAAAACCATTTTATACGCAATACGTTTTAAACAATTATATTCTTAATCCTGCGGTTAGCGGTATTGAAAATTATACCGAAATAAAACTGAGTAACCGTAATCAATGGACAGGTATTAATGGAGCTCCGGTTACAAGTTATTTCAGCATTCAGGCACCAATTGGTAAAGAAGATTTAAGAACCAGCGCCACATCTTTTGAGGTACCCGGCAAAAATCCAAGAGGCGAAAAACTATGGGAATCTTACACCCCGCCAGATGCACACCATGGTATTGGTTTTGTGGCTATGAATGATAAGGCAGGTTATATTAACCGCTGGACACTTAATGGTACTTACGCTTACCATAAGCCGCTTAGTATAAAAACAACTTTAGCAGCAGGGTTCAGTGCAGGGGTTACCAGTGTAAATTTAGACCGTTCAAAAATAGAGTGGGCTAATCTTGATCCTAATGATCCCGCAATTGGTATAAGTACAGGAGAACTAAAAAAACTGAAACCGGAAATTGGTATGGGATTATGGTTGTATTCGGCCCGGTATTTTTTAGGGGTATCTGTATTGAATATTATTCCGGGCAAAGCAAAATTTGTAACCAACGATAAGTATGGCACATATTACACACCAAATTATTTTTTAACAGCGGGCTACAGGTTTTCTCTTACAGATGAAATTATGGCCATGCCTTCTGTTATGGTACAATACTGGCAACCGCAATTAACGGGCATACATACCAATTTAAAATTACAATATTTAGACAAGGTATGGGTAGGAGGGAGCTATCGTTTTTCTGATCTTATCTCAGGCTATTCTGCCATGGCAGGGTTGAATATTTCAAACACATTCAATATCAGTTATTCTTATGAAGTAGCTACAACATCACGTTTAAGAACCTATACCAAAAATACTAATGAAATAATGATTGGGTTTATAATTGGGAATAAATATAGCCAGGCCTGCCCCCGCTGTTATTGATTTTACTCAGCATTCTTTTGTTCGGACAAACTGGTATCAAGCATTTTATTAAGAGAATCTTTGATAATAATTTCTTTAGCAGTAAGTTTC
Organism: Ferruginibacter sp.; assembly: GCA_043757165.1. Classification (GTDB taxonomy): domain Bacteria; phylum Bacteroidota; class Bacteroidia; order Chitinophagales; family Chitinophagaceae; genus Ferruginibacter. The sequence continues at coordinate 18,215 of JAYVPT010000072.1, read as the reverse complement.
CATTCCGGCTGTAATACCCATTTGCCATTTACAAAGGATAAGGTATACACTTTTACTACAGCGTTTTTAGATCCAGATTGTTCTTCTCTTATTACAATTTGCCTGGTGGCATCATTTTCCTTTATTGTTGCAGGTGTGGCAAAGTTTTCATCCATATCCTGAGCAAATGCTTTAGCTTTTTTCTGAATAGCTTTTATTAATGGCTCCAGTTTTTTAATTTGTTTTTCTATAAGCGGTTGTTGTTTTTGTATTGCAGCTTCAATATTTTTTAATTTTTCATCTGTAAGGCTTTCGAGAATATTATTTACAAAAACAGGAGTGATGCCCTCATTATTTATTTCTAATACAGGAGTAACCTGTTTTTCTGCAACAAAAATTTTACCTGCTGTAAATTTATACTGTAAAAATATTGCAGTAACAAAAACCATTACCAGCATAGATGTTACAAATGGAAAGATTAACCTGTTACGATGCTGGTGTACCTGATTTTTTGGATCAGTAAAAAAATGTATTCTTTGAAGTAATTGTTGTTGTTTGCCTGTAGCAGCCAGTTGATATTGGGAAACGTACTGTTTAACCAGCTGTGCCTGTAATAAAGTTTCGGCATAAACCAACGGGGGATATTCAAATGCCATTACATTGATGTCGCAATGTTTTTCTCTTTCCAAACGTATTTTTTTACAAAGAGAAAACACAAACGGGTTAAAAAAGAAAACATTCTCTCCAATAATTAAAAACCAGTTGAGCAGGTAATCATTTGTCTTTATATGTGTAAGCTCATGCAGAATGAGGGTTTCGGCCTGTTGCAATGTTATTTGGTTTACTAATGCTACCGGCAGGATAATTACAGGCTTAAAAAATCCAAAAGTAAAAGGCGTTGAAATAATATCACTCAACCATAAAGTTACTTTTCTTTTTATACCAAAGTGATTTGCTTTTAGCATAGTAAACAATTTAAGATCTACAGGAGGTTTTTGCAGGCCCTTGTTAAATTGTTTTTTAAAATGATACCATTCAAATAAAGCTTTCAGTATTTTATAACTGATAGCAACGAGGTAGGCTGAAAAAATCCAGGGGGTGATTGCATGAGCGACATCTGATGATAAAATTCCTGTTACAGCTTCAGTAATAAAGTTTGTGCTTAAATTATTTTCTGCATTAAAATAATAAATGAAGAATGTAGCAATTAATAAAACAGCCTGTGTATAAACAGAAACAAATAACAGGTTCTTTTTTTGAAGGGGTGTGAGTTTCTGCTGTAAACTTATCTCAGCTAAAAAATATATTAATACCAAAACACCAGCTTGCCAAAAGCTGTGCAACATACTCATGCAGAAACTGTAAGAGAACTGTGCCATAAAAATGTGCAGTTTTGGTTATTTACTTTTCTTTTTTAAGCTGATTGATCAGTGCCTGAATTTTTTCCAATTCTTCTTCACTGGCATTATGTCCACCCAAAGCTTGCAATACCAAATTTGCAGAAGAACCGGCAAACAAGGTATCAATCATCTTATTTAAAAATTGTTTTTGTGTTTTTTCACGGCTTACAGCGGGTTGATAAATATGTGTTTTGTTACTATCGTCTCTTGTAACCAAACCCTTTTCATGCATGATCTGCATTAGTTTTAAGGTGGTGGTATAGCCTGAATCTTTTGTTTTTGATAACTCTTCATGCACTGTTCTTACAGTGGCAGCATTGTTAGCCCAAAGTACCTGCAGAATTTCTAATTCACTTTCGGTGGGCTTAAGGTTTTTAATGAGTGTCATATTTACGATTGTTTTCGTAAGCAAAGTACGACTTTACCCGTAAATAGCAAATCCGTTCATAAAAATTTTATAAATATTTAACCCAATGTGCAAAAAAAAGCCCCGATGTGGAAACATCCGGGCTTTTTGGTTATAATGGTTCTGATTAGACTTTTTTAAAAAACTTCTCGTAAAGTTTATTTTTGGCTGTTCTTTAATTCAATATCTGCCCCACCTAAAGCATCAATTAAAGTTTTGTATTTGGCTGCAACTTCTTCTTTCAATTCTGTTCCATCAACACTGAGCTTTCCTTTTTTTATTGCTAAAGTGTAATTCTCTTTTTTCAGTAAATTATCAGCTGCTAATGCATCAATCAATTTATCTGTTGCGGCATTAATTTCTTGTTTACCTGCAGTAACGCTCATGTTATTACTGCTGTCGGTTTTAGAAATTGAAATTTCTTTTATCATTTCCTGCTTAACCTGTCCTTTAGACTCAGCCTTGCCATAAATGGATGCAAGGGTAGGAGCAATTACTAATGAAACAATACTCATTAATTTAATAAGGATATTCATTGACGGACCAGAAGTATCTTTAAACGGATCACCTACAGTATCACCAGTTACAGAAGCTTTATGTGGTTCTGATTTTTTGTAAAACATCTCACCATTTATTTCCACTCCTTTTTCAAAAGATTTTTTAGCATTATCCCATGCGCCACCTGCATTGTTTTGAAAAATGCCCATTAATACACCGCTTACCGTTGCACCTGCTAAAAAACCACCTAATGCTTCAGGCCCTAATAAAAATCCGATTAATAAAGGAGATATGATAGTAATAGCTCCGGGCAACATCATTTTTTTTAAAGATGCTTCTGTAGAAATAGCAACACATTTTTCATACTCAGGTTTGCCCGTACCTTCCATAATACCGGGAATTGTACGGAACTGGCGGCGAACTTCTTCCACCATTGCCATAGCGGCTTCTCCAACAGCCCTGATGGCTAATGAAGAGAAAATAAATGGGATCATGCCACCAACAAATAACGCAGCCAGAACATCTGCTTTATAAATATCGATATGTTGATTGGTTGGCATAGCCACACCAACAAATGCAGCAAATAAAGCAAGTGAAGTTAATGCAGCAGAGGCAATGGCAAAACCTTTTCCACTTGCGGCAGTTGTATTACCAACCGCATCCAGCACATCAGTTTTTTCACGAACTTCAGGAGGTAATTCACTCATCTCTGCAATACCACCGGCATTATCTGCAATTGGGCCAAAAGCATCAATAGCCAATTGCATAGCTGTGGTAGCCATCATACCGGCGGCAGCAATTGCAACACCATATAAACCTGCACAGGCAAAAGAGCCGTAAATGCCGGCTGCTAAAACTAATATTGGTAAAAAGGTACTTTCCATACCAATTGCCAAACCTCCAATAATGTTGGTAGCATGGCCTGTGGCAGACTGGCGGATTATACTTAACACAGGGCGTTTGCCCATTGCTGTATAATATTCTGTAATAATGCTCATTAAAGCACCTACAACCAATCCTACTGCAATAGCACCCATAACACCATTACGTGTAAATTCAATACCACGTAATACCATTGTTTCGGGAAGAATATAATTTACAATAAAGAAAGCTGCAATAGCAGTTAAGACCATTGAACCCCAGTTACCCATATTTAATGCACGCTGTACAGCATGTGTATTAACACCTGCTGTATCGCTGATCTTCACAAATAAAGTACCTATAATTGATAAAAGAATACCAACACCTGCAATAACCATTGGTAAAAGAATAGGTGCCAAGCCACCAAAACTATCAACAGAAGTGGTTTGTTGCCCTAATACCATTGTTGCTAAAACAGTTGCCACATAACTGCCAAATAAATCGGCACCCATACCTGCAACATCACCAACATTATCGCCAACATTATCTGCAATAGTTGCCGGATTTCTTGGATCATCTTCAGGAATCCCTGCTTCTACTTTACCTACAAGATCGGCACCTACATCAGCAGCTTTTGTATAAATACCGCCACCAACACGGGCAAATAATGCAATAGATTCTGCACCTAAAGAAAAGCCGGTTAGTACTTCTATGGTACGCAACATACCTTCTGCATCACCTGTTGGGGCAAAAAAATGTTTTAATATTAAAAACAAACCACCCAGACCTAAAACAGCAAGACCTGCAACGCCAAGCCCCATAACCGCACCACCTGTAAATGATACATTTAATGCTTTGCTTAAACTTGTTTTAGCAGCTTGTGCAGTACGAACGTTAGCCTTAGTAGCCACTTTCATACCAATATAACCAGCGGTAGCACTAAATACTGCGCCAATAATAAAGGCAATAGCAATGCTCCAATGGCTACCTTCATTTTTAGTTGACATAAAGCCAAGTAACAGGGCAACAATTACAACAAAATAGCCCAGGATTTTCCATTCAGCTTTTAAAAATGCCATCGCACCATCGGCAATGTATTTGCTGATTTCTTTCATACGGTCGTTACCGGCATCCTGTTTGGATACCCATGCAAATTTTATAAAGGTGTAGAGCAGACCTACAATTCCCATGGCAGGGATAGCGTAAAACAAATTGTCCATAAGTATAGTTGTTCTGAAATTTGGAGGGCAAAAATAGGGGAAAAGGTGGAAAAAAGGGCAGAATAAGATGGTTAATTAATATATGTTGAAAGAGTGACTAAATTGTACACAATACTATGCTAGAGCAATGCTTTAAATGCGTTGCCTAAACAAGTTGTAATATCTCCTGCAATCATAGCTTCCTGAGAAAATTTTTCAGCTGCAATATCTCCTGCAAGTCCATGCAGATATACCCCTAAAAGACAAGCCTGTAAAGGTGTATAGGCCTGAGCCAGCAAAGCAGTGATAATGCCACTTAATACATCGCCGCTGCCTGCGGTAGCCATGCCTGCATTGCCAGTGCCATTAAAATAACCCCTGCCTTCCGGCGTACCTATAAATGTAAAATGTCCTTTTAAAACAATATAGATATTATGTTCTTTTGATTTTTGTAAAGCTAATTGCAGCCGTTCAAAATCATTTTCGGTATTGCCAAATAAACGTTCAAATTCTTTTGGGTGAGGGGTGATTATTGATAGTGGGGGAACTTTGGTAAATAATTCTTTTTTTTTAGCAATTATATTTAAGGCATCGGCATCTATTAATATTGGTTTTAATGAAACCTGAAAAACTTCTTTTAATACTGCCGCATTTGTCGGATATAAACCAATACCGGGTCCAATGCACACCGCATCAAATTTACTAATGTCATCTGCTGATGCAATATATCCTTCTCCACTAACAAGGCACATGGCTTCGGGTACAGTGGTTTGTAAAATTGTGTAACCGCTTTTTGGAATAAAACAGGTAAGTTTACCAACACCAGTTCTAAGACAAGCTCTTGCACTTAATACTGCCGCACCCATCATTCCATAGCTCCCGCAAAGCAATGCAGCATGCCCATAGGTTCCTTTATGAGAAAATTTTTTACGTGGTTTGTAAATTGATCTGATAATTGCTTTATCAATTAATTGAAAAGGGGTTTCTTCTTTTACTTCAAATTGTTGATGAAGGCCGATATGTATCAGGTGAACATCTCCACAATAGTCTTCATTCTCAGCTAATAAAAATGCCAGTTTGTAATTTTGAAAAGTAAGGGTTTGAGTAGCTGTAATAACAGTGTTACGTTTTGATGAACTGTCGGCTGCTAAACCACTCGGAATATCAATGGCAATAATTTCATTTGCAGATAAATTAATATGATTTACCAAGGCTGCACTTATTCCTTCCAAAGGTTTATTTAAGCCGGTACCGAACAGCGCATCAATTACAACAGCATCTGTTGGTATTAGCGGAAAAAAATCAGGCGATTGTATAAAATGTATATCGGTGCTGCATTCATGAAGCCTTGCAAGGTTGGTTTGAAAATCTGCTGTACCAATGTTTCCAAATTCAGGAATATAGACTGTAACGATGCATTTATTTTTAATCAGTAAACGTGCAACAGCCAAACCATCGCCGCCATTATTTCCTTTGCCACAAAAAATGAGGATTTGTTTTTGTGCATAATTATGTCCAATCAACCAATGGTAACATGCAGTGGCAGCCCGTTCCATTAAATCAATTGAACTTACCCGTTCGTTGTTTATAGTAAATGCATCCCAGTTTTTAATTTGTGATGCAGAAAAAATTTTCATGTTAGTAAGTTACGAAAGAAAGACGAACTGAAAAACTGAAGATTATTTTGCAAATGCCATCAATTGCTTATGCAACGCCATCACCTGCGGAATTACCAATTGCCGCTCATCATTTGTAATTACAAAATCGCAGAGCCGCATCTTAATGGTTTCATCAATTTGTTTATTCATACGGGCAATAACTTCTTCTTTTGAAACATTATCCCGTTGCATGGTACGTTGTATGCGTAACGGGGCAGGAGTGTACACTCCAATTACATAATCAAGTAGTTCCTGTGCGCCGCTTTCAAAAATCAATGCCGCTTCTTTAATGGTGTAAGGTGTTGTTTGTCCACCGGATACTGCGTGTTTATTCATCCATTCTTCAGCATCTTTTAATGTGGCGGGATGAACGATACTGTTGAGTAATGCTAATTTTTCAGGATTTGAAAATACTATATCTGCAATGTATTTACGGTTTAGGTTGCCGTTAGTATAAGATTGTTTTCCAAACTGTAGCTGTATCTGTTGCTTTAGTGTTTCATCTTCATTCATTATTTTTTTTGCTGCATCATCAGCATAATACACGGGGATGCCCAGCACTTCAAAAAGTTTTGCTACGGTGCTTTTGCCGCTGCCAATACCTCCTGTAATTCCAATTTTTAGCATGGGTTAAATTCTGAAATAAAAATTATAAGTACTAAAAATAAAAAAATCCGAAACGGTCTCTCAACTCAAATTTCGGATTTTAGGATGTAGTATTTTAAATTTTATTTTTTTACTTCGGCAGCAGGCTTATTAATATTTGCCGTCCATTCCATACTGATAGAGCTGCGTTCAATTTTAATATAACTGCCGGGGCTTATTTCCAGCATCAGGGTATTATCGTCATTTACTTTGTTTACAGTGCCGTGTATGCCGGCAATGGTTACAATTTTATCGCCTTTTTGTAAATTGTTTACAAAGCTTTTTTGTTGCTTTGCTTTTTTAGCCTGCGGACGGATCATGAAAAAGTAAAATACAGCGATCATCAAACCCATCATAATAAAGGTACTGGTGCTGCTCCCTTTTCCCTGTGGGTCCATCATTAAAAAAATACTTAATAGTTGCATGTTTTTTATGTTAATTGGTTAAATAGCTTATTAGTTAATTGGTTAAAACAATTATTCTTTTCCTTTTACGGTGCCTGTTAATTTTAAAACCGGAAATGAAGGATTGGTATTAGCACTTACATTGATGTCTTTACTTTGATGGTCTTTTTTTCCTGCACTGTTAAATACCACTTTAATAACTCCTGTTTCGCCGGGCATTATTGGTTTTTCCGGTTTTTCCGGTACAGTGCATCCGCAGCTTGCACTGGTATTAAAGATTATTAAAGGATTGGTTCCTGTATTTTTAAAGCGGTAATTATATTCCACTTTTTCTCCTTCGGTAATGGTACCAAAATCAAAGACACTGTCAATTAATTGTACAGTGGTGGAATTTTTCATCGCCTCATCTTTGGCCTGTTTTTCTTTGGCAAGGTTTAATGAATCTTTTAACGGGCCTAAGTTAGAATCATCAGATATCTTATCCTTTCTTTTTACATCGCACCCAACAACTGTTGCCGTAATTATTATAAACAAAAAATATTTTTTCATTGGTAAAATTATTTACAGGGTACTGTTTTTAAAACTTTTTTTATGAATTTTATTTTGCTGCGTTAAATCTTTATGAATATTATCGAGCAAACCGTTTACAAACTGCCCGCTTTGTACTGTACTGTATTCTTTTGCCAGGTCGATGTATTCATTAATGGTAACCTTGGTAGGGATAGTTTCAAAAAATAAAAATTCACAAACCCCCATTTGTAATATTATCAGGTCTAATGCAGCAATACGGTCGGCATCCCAGTTTTTTAATTTGGGTTTTATCAGTTCTAAACTTACTTCGCTTTTCTCCAGTGTGGTTTGTAAAAGGCCTTTGGCAAATTCCAGTTTGTCTTTACTTACCATTTCCCCAAAATCGTAACTGCCTGGTTTTTGTAAAAAATTAAGCACCAGCAGCTGCATCATTTCACCGTCATCATCCCAGTGAATAAAATTTTCTTCCAGGTGGGTGATAAAATCTTCATTGGGCAATAACAATGCACTGAAAATATATTCTAAAATATCCTTTTCCGATTTTTTATCCCTTGCCTGTACCTCAATATATTCTTTGTACTCTGCTGATTCCACCAGTTGCAGGTATATCTTTTTCAACAGTTCTGCATCAATAATGTATTGTAGTTTAAATTCTGTAACAGCAGCCTTAAAACCCGGTTGCTCCAGAATTTTCCACAGTATTTCGTTACCGGCAATTTTGGTATTTACCGAAAGATCTTCTGCCGAAGGTAAATTTTTAGAAGCCCTGTGTTTGGCAGCCGTTTCGGAGTAACGGGCCACTTCAGTAATAAAGTAAATTAAATAGGTAAATAAACTGCGGCTTTGCTCCAGCTTTTTGTTTAAAATGCTAAGTGGTTCGCCTGGCTTTACCTCGCCTGCCATACTATCAACTGTGTACAGCGTTTGCATTACTTTAACCCGGATATTTCTTCTGCTAATCATAATTTGAAGCGGCAAAGGTAACCATCAATTGTGAATTATGAATGATAAAGAATGAATTACTACATCACTCAAATAATTCCTTCTGCCAAAAATGCCTGACCAATTTCATTATAACCTGCCGAATTTGCCCTAATTCCTGTTTCCAATTCCTAATTGCCACAAAAACCTGACATCCTTGCTTTTATTATGGATTGGTACAAAAATGGCAGTACCTTCGCACACCCAAAGAAAAGGGTATCATTTTTTAATTAAAAACAAAACCTATACAATTATGGCAAAAAAAGTTGCTAATTACGAGTTGTACGACGATAGAGTACTCGTAAAGCCTGCTGCTGCTGAAACAAAAACTGCAGGTGGAATTATTATACCTGATACTGCAAAAGAAAAACCTCAAAAAGGAACTGTTGTTGCAGTGGGACCAGGGAAATATGCAGAGCAAACAGGGAGCATTATTCCGGTAAAGCAAAAAGTTGGTGACGTTGTCCTGTATGGCAAATATGCCGGTACTGAAATCACTTTAGAAGGAGAAGATTTATTGATGATGCGTTCTTCTGATATTTTGATGAAAGTAGGTTAATACCTGACATTAAAAAGATCACTAAAGGTATACAGTACAAGTGAGTGACACAACGATGTTGAAAGCTGCGTTGCTGTGAATCACAAAAAAATATAAAATCGTAAATCTAAAATCTAAAATTGATCTGATATGGCAAAAATGATATTCTTCGATATAGAAGCAAGAAATAAAATGAAAAAAGGCGTTGACACTATGGCCGACGCTGTTAAAGTAACCCTTGGCCCAAAAGGCCGTAACGTGGTTATTGAAAAAAAGTTTGGTGCACCACAGGTTACTAAAGATGGTGTTACTGTTGCAAAAGAAATTGAACTGGAAGACCCTATTGAAAATATGGGTGCTCAAATGGTTAAAGAAGTAGCCAGCAAAACTGCTGATGTTGCCGGTGACGGTACCACTACTGCAACTGTTTTAGCTCAGGCCATTGTTCGAGAAGGTTTGAAAAATGTAACCGCAGGTGCAAATCCAATGGACCTGAAACGTGGTATTGACAAAGCTGTTACTGCCATTGTTGAAAATTTAAGAAAGCAGAGTGAAGCAGTTGGTAATGACAGTAAAAAAATTATGCAGGTGGCTACCATCTCTGCAAATAATGACAGCACCATTGGCGGATTAATTGCAGAAGCAATGAAACGTGTAGGTAAAGAAGGTGTAATAACTGTTGAAGAAGCTAAAGGAACTGATACCACAGTTGATGTGGTGGAAGGCATGCAGTTTGACAGGGGTTATGTATCGCCATACTTTGTTACCAACAGCGAAAAAATGGAAGCTGAATTACAAAATCCTTACATATTGATTTATGATAAGAAGGTTTCTACAATGAAAGATATTCTTCATATACTGGAGAAAGTAGCTCAAACCGGCCGTCCTTTATTAATTATTGCAGAAGACCTGGAAGGTGAAGCTTTGGCAACATTAGTAGTAAACAAATTACGTGGTACTATTAAAGTGGCTGCTGTAAAAGCACCGGGCTTTGGCGACAGGAGAAAAGAAATGTTACAGGATCTGGCGGTGTTAACTGCAGGTATTGTAGTTAGCGAAGAGCAGGGGTTTAAATTAGAAAATGCCGACCTTACTTATTTAGGTAGTGCAGAAAGTGTTACTATCAACAAAGACAATACAACTATTGTTGGCGGTAAAGGTAAAAAAGCTGATATCACTGCAAGGGTAAATCAAATTAAAGCGCAGATAGAAGTTACTACTTCTGATTACGATAAAGAAAAATTACAGGAGCGTTTAGCAAAATTAAGCGGCGGTGTTGCAGTATTATACATTGGTGCTGCTACCGAAGTGGAAATGAAAGAAAAGAAAGACCGCGTTGACGATGCATTACATGCAACAAGAGCTGCGGTTGAAGAAGGAATTGTACCTGGTGGCGGTGTGGCTTACATACGTGCCTGCGAAACATTGGTAAAATTAACCGGCGACAATGAAGATGAAACAACCGGTATTGCCATCGTACGCAAAGCTATTGAAGCGCCATTGCGTATTATTGTTGAAAATGCAGGATTGGAAAGCAGTATAGTTGTAAATAAAATTAAAGAAGGTAAAGCCGACTTTGGTTTTAATGCCCGTACAGAAAAATACGAGAACTTATTTAAAGCTGGTGTAATTGATCCAACTAAAGTAACCCGTATTGCTTTGGAAAATGCAGCTTCTATTGCTGGTATGTTGTTAACTACCGAATGTGTAATTGCCGACAGACCTAAGAAAGAAGAAGCACATAACCATGGTGGTGCACCTGATATGGGTGGAATGGGCTACTAATAAATGAATAATTGATAATAAGTCAATGAATAATTTAAAATCCCTCTTGCGTAAATGCAAGGGGGATTTTTTGTTACAAGCGTATTCAGCCATTCTTTATAAAAAAATGTTAAAGCAGTTTGCTGCTATTATGTAATTTCTTCTCTTTGTTAATCATGCTGTAAATAATTTTTTTCTTAAAACATCAAATTAAAAAATCATGAAACAACTAATTGCATTGTTTGTATTAGTGCTGGCAGTCTTTTTTACAAAAGCACAAACCCAGCCCACCTGTAATCCTTATCCAAAAACAATTTCGGTAACCGGCAGTGCCGAAATGGAAATTGTACCCGATGAAATTTATGTACAGATAGATTTAAAAGAATACAAAAAGAAAGGGGAGAATAAAGTGGAGCTGGAAAAAATAAAAAGCGATTTCCTGGCTAAATGCAGCAGCGTAGGTTTGGTAGATTCTGTTATCAGCATTGCTTCTTACGAAGGAACAAACTATAATTACTGGTATTGGAAAAGAAGAAAAAAAGATCCGGATATGAATGCTGGCATTGCTTACCAGATAAAATTTAAGGATAGTAAAAAAATGGATCAGCTGGTTGATCTGTTAGATGATGAAGCCACGGCTAATTTTCAGATTGTAAAAGCAACGCACAGCAAAGTTCAGGAATACAGGAAACAATTAAAGATACAGGCCATAAAAGCAGCGAAGGATAAAGGCATTTATTTAACAGAAGCCATTACCGAAAAATTAGGTGAGGCCATTACTATTGAAGAGCCCGATGAAAATGTTTTTATTAATAACCTAGAAAATAATCTGCGGGTTAGCCAATACTCTAATACTTTTATGAGGGATGCTGCAAACATGAAAAGTGATGGAGGCGCAACGGCAGTAGATTTTAAAAAGATAAAACTGCGTTATGAGGTTAAGATAATATTTGCAGTAAAGTAATTGTTACAAACTTCCGAAGTTTTAAAAACTTCGGAAGTTTTATTCACTCTCCCCATCCACAATCCCGCTATAATCAATCAATAACTCTTCTCCTGTTTTAATATCTCTTATGGTTTCAAAATAATCGCCATCATTTATTGAAATAATATTTGGTGTGTCTGAATGATTTATAAAAAGTGCCACATCCATCTTTTTAAAACCATGTGCCGGGATAAAATAATTTCCTTCATCATACAGGCAGTAATTGCCCACTAAAAATTGAGTATGTGCAGGCAGGGATTCAATTTCTTTTTTAGCAATCGTTATCCATTCATCAGCAGCATCGGGTTTACTGAACATTTCCCTGCAGCCTTTGGGTATGTCTGTAATTGCAAATACACCAATGCCTTCAATGGCAGAGGGCTTAAGCATTACATAAGTGTTGGTATTTAACTCGGCCAGTAATTCCACTTTAGTCATGCTGCTGTTGTTTAATAAATCCGTTCACAATAAAATATTGAGCAGCACAGTAAGTAAGCATAATGTATACACCTGCAATAGCAAAAGGCTGGTAAAATTTATTTATAGCTAATAAAGAATCAGACAATACAAAAAGCAATGCACCTGACACAAAAAGTGTATTTGCCGGTTTGGTTACTTTAAAATAAATATGGAGGCTGCACAGCAGCATGGTGCAAATAACTGCAGCATACACCATCACGGGAATTTTCAGGTCTTTCAAATGCGGAAACAGTAACCAAACCAATGCAATACCATAAGCTGATACCGCAGCAATTAAAAATGGCTGTTTTTTCAGCAATGAAATTTGATTACTTCGGATGCTTAAAAAATAGATAATGTATAAGACATGCGTGGTTAAAAAACTTACCAGTCCTAAAATAAAAAAAAGAGATTGACGGCTTTCGAATAATAAAAACATATCTCCCAGCCATGAAAAAAATAATGCCACCAACATAATTTTTTTTCCGGCAACGGCAGGAGTTGCTGTGGCTAACAGGATTATTAAAACAGGCAGTAAAATTGATTTGGCAAAATAATGCAGCAGTGGAATGTTCGCAGTAATTCCGGTAATATCAGCCGCAACAGCCAGCAAAAAAATAATTGTAAGTAATTGTGTTTTATTTTTCATAAAGCAAATTCTTACAGCAGTTATTTTAATTCTACATAAGGTTTGCCACCAAATAATCTGTTACGTACTGAATCTCTTGCATAAGTAGTATCTGATAAAGGCCTGGTAAAAGGCATAGCCAGCTTGTAGGTTATAGAATCTGCAGTGTACAGCAGTAGTTTGTATCCATAGCTTGTAAGTCTGCTATAAGCTTTTTGCGCAGCAATTAAAGAGGGATAATTTTTTATTACAATTTTAAAGGAATAATCATTTGCAGCAGATGGAATAACAGGTTTTGCTGCAATGGAATCCGGTTTTTGCTGTACAGTTAATTTTGCAGTGTCAATTTTAGCAGTATCGGGTTGCACAGCAACAGGTGGTGTAGCTTGTAATGCTTCAACTGCAGGAGTATTTTTTTTCTCACTTAAAAAATACCAGGCTCCCCAAATAATAACGCCCAAAGCTAAAAAAGAAGCCAGCAGTACAAATATTTTTTTATTATTACCATTTGGTTTTGCCTGGCTGGCAAATGAAATGTCTTCATCCGATTTTTCTCTTATCTGTACAGGAGCATCTTCTGCTTTTGCGTTTAAATATTGTCCCTGTTGGGTAAACTGGTATTCCCCAGATTGATTTTTTTCAAGTACGCCAATGCCATCAATAATAAAGGGTTTGCCAATATTTAAAAACTGGGTGGCCAGCATGATATAAGATTCGAGATCGGATGAAGCCAGTGGTTTTATTTTACGGGTTTGCTGTATTATATAAGTTATTAAAGCATCATCTTCAGTTGCTTTTGGATTGTAATGAAAAGAAATAGTGTCAGGCGGTATCGATGTATCTTTTTTATCATTATCAAAAGGCATAATAAAATCAGGCGAAAGATTGAAAGTTCCTACTCCCTGTAATGTAACCTGTTTGGCATTATAAAAATGCTGCACCAGCAGATGTTCTATTTTCATGCGTAAAAATTGATGATAACAAACCTACAAGATATTCGCAATATAGCAAAGTTGTAGCGGTAATTGAGTAATTTTGCGTTATGCTTACGGAAAAAGACATGCAGTTTATTGCCCGCTGGGAAAGGGTAAGGGAGCAGGAATCCACCTTTGGCCATAAGTTTTTATCAGGCCTGCCAATGGCATTTTTATTTGGACTGCCGGTATTGTTTTTTTTTGTTGGGGTCAAAATATTTTTCCCGTCATGGTTTACCACCGCAACCCATAAGTCAACAGATATAGTGGTACCCGGGCTTACAGAAAAATTCATGAAATTATCTTCCGGCGATGTGGCTATGGCATTTATTGCAGTGGTTATCGTCATTCTTTTCTTTTCTTACTTTCGTATGCATTATAAATGGGAGATGAATGAACAACTATACAAAGAGTTAAAAAGCAAAGAAAAAAAAATGCATGGTGCAGCATTGTAAGGCTCTATTATCTCTTAACTTTAACCTTTCAATTTTAAATTAAATATGATAAAGAAATTATTAGCCTTTGCAATTGTGCCTTTTTTACTGGCATCATGCCTTAAATCGCCGGAAACAAAATGTACTTTCCAGGAATCTACTTTTGTTGCGCCTGCATCCGAAGTAAATGCCTTACAAGGTTGGGTTAGTACCAATCATTCAGGCGCAATACAGCATTCAAGTGGATTTTTTTATGAGATAGGCTCTCCGGGGAGTGGTACTGTAACGGCTAAGGTATGTTCAACAATTACAGTAAAGTATTCTGCATATCTTACCAATAGTACAAAAGTAGATGAGAATTTAACAGGCTATTCATCTTTACTGGGGCAGTTAATTCTTGGCTGGCAAAAAGGTATTCCATTAATAAAAGCAGGTGGAAGCATATCTTTATACCTGCCACCAAGTTTAGGCTATGGTGCAAATGCTGTCGGTAGTATTCCTGCTAATTCCATTCTTGTTTTTAATATTCAGCTACTAGCTGTACAGTAAAAACCAAACATTGAGCCACGAAGCCATTTCGGTTTTTGATATGTTTAAAATTGGTGTAGGACCATCCAGCAGCCATACACTTGGTCCATGGCGTGCAGCTCAGCAGTTTACCAATTCCCTGTTGCAAAAAAATATACTTAATGATGTTAAAAGCATTGAAGTGTTATTATATGGCTCACTGGCAAAAACAGGCGTGGGACATGGAACAGATGTGGCAGTTCAATTAGGTTTAAGCGGCGATGATCCGGTTACTTTTGATATAAACAATATCACTGCAAAAATTGATGATATCAAAGCAATGAAAAAACTACTGTTGCAGGGCAGGCATGAAATTGATTTTGATCCGGCAGAGGATATTGAATTTTTATACAGCGAGAGTTTACCTTTTCATCCAAATGCTTTAACCTTTTTAGCAAAATTTAATGATGATGACAGCCTTGCAGAAACTTATTATTCTGTTGGTGGCGGCTTTGTTAAAAAAGAAGGAGAGGGGTTTGATGCTAAAGATGAAGTAATACTTCCATTTCCTGTAAATACTGCCGATGACCTGCTGCATTGGTGTATGAAAACCGGGTTGAATGTAAGTGACATAGTACTGGAAAATGAAAGCAGCTGGAGAAGTGAAGCTGCAACAAGAGAAGGACTATTAAACATCTGGCGGGTAATGCAGGAATGTATTTACAGAGGATGCCATGCTGAAGGAATATTGCCCGGAGGATTAAATGTTAAACGCCGTGGAGCAGGGTTAAATAAAAAACTGATGAATGGCCGCTCTTACAGCGACTATAACAGCTGGCTGGCGACCATAAGACAGGGTGGCAAGGAGTTTAAATATATTTTAGATTGGGTGAGTTGTTTTGCGCTGGCGGTAAATGAAGAGAATGCAAGTTTTGGGAGAGTGGTAACGGCGCCAACCAATGGTGCTGCGGGGGTAATACCAGCAGTACTGCAATATTATGTTGCTTTTTGTGATGGCAATACCAATGAAAAAATAATTCAGTTTTTATTAACAGCAGCCGAAGTGGGCAGCATATTTAAAAAAGGCGCCACCATTTCTGCGGCTATGGGTGGCTGTCAGGCAGAGATTGGGGTAAGCAGCGCCATGGCTGCGGCAGCATTAACCGAATGTATGGGGGGTACCCAACGCCAAACTTTAATGGCTGCCGAAATTGCAATGGAACATCATTTGGGTTTAACCTGCGATCCTATAGGAGGCCTGGTACAAATTCCCTGTATAGAACGAAACACCATGGGAGCAATAAAAGCGATTACTGCCTGCCAGCTGGCATTACAAAGCACTCCCGATTTTGCTAAAGTAAGTTTGGATGGTGTAATAAAAACCATGTGGGATACTGCATTGGATATGAACAGCAAATACAAAGAAACTGCTGATGGAGGATTAGCAGTGAATATACCTATAAGTTTGAGTGAGTGTTAAAACCCCCTCCGCCCCCTGAATAGGTAACTTTGAAGAGAATATTTCTTTCAGTAACTTTTCATATGTTTAGCAGCAAAACAAAATTATTAATCTAACAAAAGAAAGCCGCTTTAGGGGTCTGGGGTTTATATCCCATACTTCCTTTTAATATCCCTGTCGTTCTCCCGTTCCTTTATAGTTTCTCTTTTATCGTAATTCTTTTTGCCTTTGCCCAGGCCAATTTCCATTTTAAAAAAACCTTTATCGGTTAAAAATATTTTTAAAGGGATGATAGAATAACCTTTCTCTTTTATTTTTCCTTCCAGTTTGCGTAGCTCCCGTTTATTCAACAGCAGTTTACGCTTCTGCATAGGTTCATGATTGGTATAAGTGCCAAAAGAATATTCGGAAATGTGCAGGCTTTTTACAAACAGTTCACCATTACTAAAAACACAATAGCTGTCATTAAAGCTGGCTTTGCCTGCACGCAGGCTTTTTATTTCAGTTCCGGCAAGCACAAGGCCGGCAGTATATTTTGCCTCAAAAAAATATTCGTGATAAGCTTTGCGGTTACTTATTTCCAAGCTGTTGTTTTTTGCAAAGGTATGAAAAGGAAGGGTGGAAGTGTTTGCAGAAAACCGGGAAACAGTTAATCATAAGTTTTTCAGTAAAAGGGTATGGCTGTTATACTTCTTTAGCTTATTACTGTTCTTTCATCCAGGTTTCTTTATCTAACTGGTAGATGTAATTGAGTTTTGATGTTTCGCCATAATATTCCATTTCAATTTCGCCAATCTTTTTTGCACCAAACCGTACAATTGATTTTTGCGAACGGATATTACCTGCTCCAATATAAAAATTCACCCTGTCAACAAATGTAAAGGCATGATTGAGCATTAAAGTTTTTAAGGCCTTGTTATATGTGCTTCCCCAATGGTCTCTTGCTAAAAATGTATAGCCAATTTCTAAAGTTTTTTTTGTTTCATCATATGCACAAAACCTGCTGCTGCCAATAGGCTCGTTTGTACGGGTATTAAAAACAATAAAAGCGCCCTGCGATTTAATCGCTCCTTCAAAAAAAGTTTGAAACACTTTTTTTTGATAACGGTTTTTATTGGGATGCTGTTCCCATATTAAAGGATCGCTGGCTACTTTGTAAAGCCTTTCAAAATCATCGGGCTTAAGGGGATGTAGTGTAACAAATTCATTGGAAAGATGCTGCGGTTGTAAGGTAAAACTCATTACTGTATTTTTTTTATCTTTTATAAAACGGGTATAAAAATACTTCTATTTGAGATATAAATAATTCAGAAGAATTACGAACGTTTAAGAGCCAACGGAAAAAACAGGAAAACAAGGATTGATAGCAGTTGAAACACGGCTTCCGTCAGCCCAGCTTTTGCAAATACCAATGTTGTGGGTAGTTTTTGTCCAACAGCGTATTTTTTGTCTAAGCTATTTGCTTTTTGTTACATAGACAGGCATAGAATCTTCCCAAGGACTGTCTGTAAGTTGTCGCTTATCACTGCCATCTGCTTTCATAATAAATATTGCACCGTAAGGTTGAAAAGTGTCGTCGTATAACGCTGCCTCGTCTTTAAATCCATATATCCCACTGCTCCACATAAGATATTTACTGTCGTCAGTCCAAAACGCATGTGCATCATTTGCTGGTGATGTAGTCAGTTGGCGTAAGTCAGAGCCGTCGGGCTTTATTGTGTAGATATCGAAGTTGTTGTTGTCATGTTTACGGGTGAATGAAATGAGTTTACCATCGGGAGACCAGAAAGGTAAATTATCATACTCTGTTGTAAGAATTTTCACCGAATGGTCTTTGATATCAAGAATACGTAATCCCCAATCCTTGCCGCCCCAAACACGATAGACGATTTTTTTACCATCAGG
>JAYVPT010000071.1:0-39153 GCA_043757165.1 Ferruginibacter sp. | reverse complement strand
TCGGATCGGCTGCATTGATGTTGAATGACAAATTACGCAGCTTCGCAATGCGTTCTATAGCCCGGCGCCTAAGTTCCTCTGTTTCGTCCTGCGGTGCAGGATCCTCAACATTAGACATCATGATGGGCTGAGTTTGTTGTACAAGTTGCTCTTCCTCCGCCGCTTGATGGGATTTAACCACCAATTGCATTTCTTCAGTTTCGGTTTCGTCGGCCTTAACTATTAGCTGCACTGGCAGTAGCTCCTCAATTGAATTGGATTCTGGTTTAGGCTGATCCTCCACATAAATTTGTGCAGGCTTCGCCAATTTAACCCCCGACGAAGGGGCATTGCTAGCTTCTTTATTTACTTTTGAAATAGTAGATGGAATGCCGGTTTTTTTAACGGGTTTTTCGGTGGGTACCGGAGTAGTGGGTATATCAAATGCTGTTACAGGTATTTGATCTGCGGACGAAGATATTTCAAAAAAGACCGGAGCTTCTTCTATTTTGTCCCCAGTAGTTTTACGTGGTGCTTCTACTTTTATTTCCTGGGATTTTACTTCCCGTAATTTTGGCATCAGGTCATCTTCTTCTGTTTGCATTACCGGTTGTTCGGTAATTTCTGCAATTGCTTTTTCTTCATCAGTATTTTCAAACTGTAATGTGGGCTGCTTAATGTTTACCACTTTACCTGTAGGTTGTAATTCCTTTACCGGCATTTCCAGTGTTAATACAATTTTATCATCATCCTTCTTTTCTTCGGTAACAACATCGTTCTTTTTTTGAAACGGATCCTTATGTTCAAAGCCGGTGGCTATTAATGTAATACCAATTTCGTTACCTAAATTATTATCGTAACCCAAACCTAAAATAACATCAGTGTCTTCTCCGGCATTACTCAATAAATAATTTTGAATCACTTCCACTTCATCCATTGTAAATTCATGTTCTCCTTCAGATGAATTTATATTGATCAATATCCATTTAGCGCCACGGATATCATTATCATTCAGCAATGGAGAATTCAATGCATTTTCAATGGCCAGTTGTGCCCTGTTTTCGCCTGCGGCAGATGCACTGCCTAATATGGCCACACCACCGTTACTCATTACAGTGCACACATCGGCAAAATCCACATTAATTTGCCCGGTGCTGTTAATTACATCGGTAATACATTTTGCTGCTGTTGCCAAAACATTGTCTGCTTTTGCAAATGCTTCTTTCATTTTTAAATTACCAAACTGGTGGCGTAGTTTATCGTTGCTTATTACCAGTAAGGTATCCACATGATTTTTTAATAACATCACGCCTTCTTCTGCCTGGGCAATTCTTTTTTTGCCTTCGTATGCAAATGGTGTGGTTACAATACCTACTGTCAGTATGCCCAGATCTTTACAGATTTTTGCAAGAATGGGTGCGCCACCTGTACCTGTACCACCACCCATACCGGCAGTAATAAATGCCATTTTGGTATTTACTTCCAGTATACGTTTTATTTCTTCTAAGCTTTCTTCTGTTGCCTGGCGGCCAATTGCAGGATTTGCACCGGCACCAAGTCCCTGTGTTAAGTGTGGCCCCAGCTGAATTTTGTTGGGTACTTTACTTAATGCAATGGCCTGTGCATCTGTATTACAAATAATAAAATTTACGCCTTCAATGTTTTGCGAAAACATGTGGTTAACAGCATTGCTGCCGCCACCACCTACACCAATTACTTTAATGATGGAAGATTGTTCTTTTGGCAAATCAAAATGTATCATAGCTTGTTTGTTTGTGGGTTAGTACTTTTTTTAAGAAGTCAGTAATTTTTCTTAAATATTTTTGCTTACGTCTTCTTTCTTCTAATTATAATTTTGCGTCTTCTTCTTCTTTAAACAGATCTATCAATCCAATTTTAAATGAATCCATAAAGCCTTTTAAAGTTTTACGCTGTTTTATTTTTACGGTTTTATTATCATCAATTACATCTAATGTTTCTTCTACCGGCTGATGTTGTAAACCTGTTGGCACTTCAATTTTTCTAAAGCTTTCTTCAAACTGTTTGTTCTTATTTTCGTAATCGTTATATCCTTTTAATATTAAACCAATACAGGTGCTGTACATGGGTTTTGCCAGCTCATCAATATGGCCGGCAGCCAGGTGTTCATTAGGATAACCTATCCGTGCATTTAACCCGGTAACATATTCTGTTAACTGAATTAAATGTTTTAATTGCGATCCGCCACCGGTAAGTATCACACCACCATTCAGCATTCTTGTATCTAAACCAACCTGTTTTAAATGATAGGTTACAAAATCCATTATCTCACTCATACGTGCCTGGATAATACCTGCAAGATTTTTTACCGAAATTTCTTTTGGCGCCATCCCACGTAAACCCGGAATGGTAATAAATGCATTTGATTTTGCTTCATCGCTTAATGCACTGCCAAACTGAACCTTCATTTGTTCCGCCTGAGTTTTTAACACACCTAAACCGGTTTTAATATCATTGGTAATATTTTCGCCACCAAAAGGAATAACTGCGGTATGTTTTAAAATACCTTCGTAAAAAACGGCAAGGTCAGTTGTACCACCACCAATATCCACAATAGCAACGCCGGCTTCCAAATCCTGATCGCACATTACAGCGGCTGCAGAGGCAAGCGGTTGTAATACCAGATCTTTGGTTTGGAGTCCGGCCTTCTCAACACTTCTGTTGATATTGCGTATTGCATTTTTATCTCCTGTTATAATATGAAAGTTAGCACCCACTTTTACACCACTATAGCCAATGGGGTTAGGGATGTTTTGAAAATTATCTACGGTAAATTCCTGCGGTATCACATCAATGATCTGATCGCCTGCCGGAATGTATGTACGATATTGATCTGCTACGAGCCGGTCAATTTCTTCCTGGCGAATTTCTTCTTCAATACTTTGCCTCACAATATCACCACGGGTTTGTAAACTTTTTATATGATGGCCTGCAATGCCTACATACACTTCGTTTATCTCCAGGTTAGGGTTGGAGTCGTAACAATTTTTTAAAGCCATTTCAATAGCCTTAATAGTTTGATCGATGTTTAACACCATACCGTGTTGTACACCGTTACTGTTGGCACGGCCAAAGCCAAGAATTTCCAGCTTGCCATATTCATTTTTACGTCCGGCAATTGCAGCAATTTTTGTAGTACCGATATCCAGGCCTACAATAATGGGTTGTTCATGATTCATAATTGTATGTTTTGTGTGTTTGTGTCTTTTTGGTCGATGGTCCATAGACAACAGTCCATGGCTCATCATTATAATTTATATTTCTTTCTTTTGACTACGGTCCGTTGTCTATCGTCTTTTTTTAATACTCATTTTTTTTAGGCATTACTACTTTTGGTTTTTGTTCTGTTGGTTTTTGAGGATTTGGTTTTTGAGGATTTGGTTTTACCGGTGTTGGTTTTTTAGAAGGGATTGGATTGGATGTTACCGGCTTTTTAGCAGGAGCAACAATATTGCTCCTGGTATCCGGCTTTGTTGCCACAGGTTTTACTGTAACGGATTTAGTTGGTTCAGGTTTTTTAACAGGGATGGGATTGTTGTTAGCCGGATTAAACACGGGCTGTTGGCTGGTTGGTTGCAGAGGTTTATCTATTGTTGTATTTGTTGTTTCAAAATTATCTTCCCGCTGTATGGACTGTTGTATCATACTGCTGTCGGCTGTATTATTATTATTATCCTGCAAAATGGTTTGCAAAGAATCTTCTGCCTGCCTTGCAGCATTGGCTGCTATAAGCTGCATAATTTGTAATGTTCTTACGGAATCTGCAGTCTTATCTCCGGCTCCTCTTCTCTTGGCAACTATTTGATTGTTGTATTGCACATTTATCTCGCTGTACTTACTCCAACCTGTTTTTATCATTACATTTTTATAAAACAATTGCAGCTTACTCAACTTATCTTCAATATCTGTTGCGTTACCAAATACAATTACCTGGTTGCCAATTTTAGGGATCATTTCAAAATTTTGCTGCGATGTTATATCCACCTGGTCAATCATCGCCATACTAAATGAATCTTTTTGCAAGGCAATACTTATGTCTCTTACCTCTCTCAGCAAATTGCTGTCAGCCGCAGATAACACTATTTTATCCGAAGGGAAATTGGTGAACACCGGAAGTCTTGCAGAAAATTTATCACTTAGTGGTAACATTTTTAAAGTGGTATCAATATAAAATGAAGTACCGTCTGCTGTAAACACTCTTGCCACAGGTTCACGTTCCTGCACAGTTACCTTTAATATATCATTATTATCAAAAAACAATTCGGCATTTTTAATCCAGTCACTTTTTTCCAGTTCTGTCTCCATCTTTTGTAAATTAAAAGAACCAATGGATTTGCCTAAAGGATTTTCGTTACATACTTTTTCAATGGTATTGAGAATATCTTTTTCATCTACAAATTTTTCATCGTTGAACAACGTGTTTTCAATGCCTGAAATTTTTATCGTTACTTTTTTACATTTCTTCGAATCATTTTTACGGATAGCTGCCACCAACAATACAGCCGTACCTGTACCAATAACCAGCCATAGCAGGGCGAAGAGTATTTTTATTATAGGTTTTTTGTTTGCCATTGTTTCCCGGCCCCGTCCTATCCTTCCCCCAACGGGAAGAGAAATAGGGAAGATCATGTTTTATGAATTGTTATTTGTCAATATATTTTTTATTGGTTCTACTAATGTGTCTATGTCACCAGCACCTGCTGTAATTATTAAATCCCTTTTATTTGTTCTTAGCCAGCTCAACAGTTCTTCTTTTGTTTTTGCACTTCTGTTCTTATTTTTCATTTTTCCCAAAACCAATTCACTGTTCACCCCTTCCATTGGTAATTCTCGTGCCGGGTAAATGGGTAAAAGAATTATTTCATCTGCCATATCCAGCGTTGCCGCAAATTCATTGGCAAAATCTTTTGTCCGGCTGTACAGGTGTGGTTGAAAAACCACGGTACATTTTCTATCCGGAAATAAATTTTTTGCTCCCCCAAGCAAAGCTTTTAATTCCTCCGGGTGATGAGCATAGTCATCTATATAAACCACATCATCATTCTTCACTATATACTCAAACCTGCGCTTTACTCCTTTAAAAGAACTTACCGCTGCTTTAATTTTATCATCTTCAATTTTTAAATACTTTGCCACGCCAATTGCTGCAATCACATTTTCAATATTATGCAGGCCGCCCATATTCAACACCACATTCTCTATTGTCCAGTAATTATTGATCACGTCAAATTCATAAGCCCCGTCTGCAATCTTTAAATTATTGATGTGGATGTTTGCCTGTTTATCACTCACACTATAAGTACAGGTATCATGTACTTTAAAATCATCATTACGTTTTAATCCATGCTTCAGTATCAGGCAACCTCCCGGTTTTATCTTTGCGGAAAAATCGATGAAGGCCTGTTCTACATTTTCGGCTGTGCCATATATATCCAGGTGATCTGCATCTATTGCCGTTATAATGGCCAGATCAGGATTCAATTTCAGAAAACTTCTGTCATACTCATCTGCTTCCACCACGCAAACATTGTTATCGCTGCTCTCCGAAACAATCGGAGCAGGCCAAAAATTACTATTATAGTTGCTGGCAATTCCACCAAGAAAAGCGTTACAACCAAAACCACTATCTCTTAATATATGCCCCACCATTGTACTTGTTGTTGTTTTACCATGCGTACCGGCCACACAAATATTAAAAGAGCTGTTGGTAATGGCACCTAACACATCACTGCGTTTTACAACCGTGTAATTATTTTGCTGATAATAGTTTAACTCCTTATGGTCTTTTGGTACTGCCGGAGTATACACCACTATTTGTGCTTCTTTGTCAATGAACTCAATACTATCTTTAAAATGTACTTTAATCCCTTCTGCCACCAATTGTTTTGTTAAAGCCGTTTCCGTTTTATCATAACCTGAAACAACCACTCCCTTTGCATTAAAATATCTTGCTATTGCACTCATCCCAATACCACCAATGCCTATAAAATAAATCCGATGTATGTCTTTAATGTCAATCACTATATTAATTTCAATATCTCTTTTGCAATTACTTCATCAGCATTAATTATACCTAATTTGCTGATATTGTTTTTTAATTCATTTTGCTTTTCCACATCTCTGGATAAACTGATAATGGCCGGTACCAACTTATCTAACGCCTCACTATCTTCTATCATTATGCCTGCATTTTTATTAACTAAATTTTGTGCATTCACCGTCTGATGATCTTCTGCTGCATAAGGAAAAGGCACAAACACCGCCGGTTTTTTTACCACACATAATTCAGCAATTGCTATTGCACCGCTACGGCTGATGACCATATCAGCTGCTGCGTATGCGTTCTCCATTTGCATAATAAAATCATTTACCCAGATGTTATTTCTGCCTGCTGCCCGTTCTTTTCCTTTGGCTGCATAAGGTTTACCCGTTTGCCATATCAATTGCAATCCATTCTTTTCAAATTCTTCTATATGTGTATCAATAGCTTCATTAATGCTTTTTGCACCCAGGCTGCCGCCAACAGAAAGAATGGTTTTTTTTGCAGCATCCAATCCAAAAAACTGTATCCCCTCTTCCCTTGTAACTGTACTTTGCGAAATGCTGCTCCGTACAGGGTTTCCGGTGACCACGATCTTTTGTGCCGGAAAAAAATGCTCCATGCCATTACTTGCTGTAAAAACCCTGGTGGCTTTTTTTGCCAGCATCATATTTGTTTTACCGGCAAATGAATTGCTTTCGTGAATAAAAGTTTTTATCCCTTTTGACTGGGCAAAACGTAATACCGGAAAACTGGAATAACCACCCACACCAATTACTGCTGTTGGCTGAAATGATCTAAATATCTGCCTTACCTGGAAAAAACTTTTGCCAAGCTTAAATGGCAAGCCAATATTTTTTATCAAAGAACTTCTGTTAAATCCTGTTATATCCAACCCTTCGATCTTAAAACCGGCCTGCGGCACTTTCTCCATTTCCATTTTTCCTTTTGCACCCACAAACAAAAACTCAGTCTGTGGTTCCATTTTTTTTATAGCGTTTGCAATAGCTATTGCCGGAAAAATATGCCCGCCTGTTCCGCCACCTGCTATAACAATTCGTTTACTCATTTACAACTACCGGTTGATTTTTTCCTTCCAACTGTTCCACGTTTCTGGCTACACTTAAAATAATACCTATTGATAAACAGGTGAACAGGAAACTGCTGCCACCCATGCTTACCAATGGTAATGTAACCCCCGTATTGGGGAATACATTTACTGCCACTCCCATATTTGCAATGGCCTGTATTACCAATGTAAAACTTAAAGCCAGCGCTAAAAACGCGCCAAATGCATAAGGGCATTTTCTATACACCCTGATACACCTATACAAAAACAACAGGTAGATAAAAACCATAAATGCTGCACCAAACAAACCATACTCTTCAATAATAATGGCATAAATAAAATCACTGTAAGAGTGTGGTAAAAAATTTCTTGCTTCACTATTGCCGGGGCCTTTACCAAACCAACTGCCGTTTGCTATTGCAATTTTTGCCTGGTTAATCTGGTAAGTTTTTTCTGTTTCATCATCTTTGCTGCTGTAAACAAATGTTTGTATTCGGCTTATCCATGTTTTAACACGGCCGGCATCAAAAATTGCGGGTAACTCTTTTGTTCTATGGTTTTCTTTATCATAAGTACTCACTGCTATGGTAAATAAAATCATAATAGGTATCATTGCCACTGCAATTGATACCAGTAAATGTTTTGTATTTACCCTACCAATAAACATCAGCATAAAGCTTGTTGCACCAACTAATAAAGCTGTAGATAAATTTGCCGGCGCTATTAATGAGCAAATAATTACTACAGGAGTTATAATAGGTAAAAAACCCTTTTTAAAATCTTTAATTACATTTTGTTTGCGGCTTAATTGTAAACTTAAATACATGAACAATGCCAGCTTAGCCATATCGGAGGTTTGCATTGTCATATTAATTACAGGTAATGTAATCCACCTGTTTGCACTATTAAGCCTTGATCCGAACATTAATGTATAAATCATTAATGGTATAGAAATAAGAAAAAGGATTTTAGCCACCCTTACATAAATGGTATAATTAACCCGATGAGCAAAATAAATTACCAACAAGCCAATTACAATAAACGCAAACTGTTTAAACAAATAACTCTCTGTACTCTTGCTGTATTTATAAGCCAGTGAACCTGTACTACTGTACACCACCAGCAAACTTATTAATGTAAGGATAACCACTATACCCCATATAACACGGTCGCCTTTAGTTTTGCTAACCAAATTATTACTGATGTTGGGAGTAAATAATTCCTTTATGTTAATGATGTTTGCCATAACCTCACCCTCATTCCCTCTCCTTCAGAGAGGGAGGCCGGGCATTTGTTTTTTAATCAGTATTTGTAATTAAGCATTTCAGTTTTATATTTTCGGTCAACTTCATATCACAATTCTTTTACTGCTTGTTTAAATTGATTGCCCCTGTCTTCATAATTTTTAAACAGATCAAAACTTGCACATGCCGGGCTTAACAATACCACATCGCCTTTGGTTGAAAAATGAAAAGCCGCCTGTACCGCTTCTTTTGCACTGGTTGTGTTTACCATTAACGAAACAATGTCGCCAAATGCTTCATGAATTTTTCTGTTATCGCTACCCAGGCATACAATAGCTTTTACTTTTTCTTTAACCAGTTCTTTTATTAAAGAATAATCATTGCCTTTATCAACACCGCCTAAAATCAATATCACCGGCTTTTCCATACTTTCCAATGCAAACCAGGTACTGTTTACATTAGTTGCTTTGCTGTCGTTAATGAACTGCACATTCTTAATGGAAGCCACCGGTTCCATTCGGTGTTCCAGGCTTTCAAAAGTTTGTAGTGCTTCCCTTATCTTTTCCTTTCTTATGTCAACTGCAGAAGCGGCTAAGCTTGCAGCCATGCTGTTGTATTGATTGTGTTTGCCTTTTAAGGCAAAGTCTTCAATACTCATCTGCATTTCTTCGTTCTTCCATTTCAGGTGCATTTTTGCGTTCATCAGGTATGCGCCCTGTGGCAGTGGTTTACTCATGGTAAATGGGGCTAGTGTTGATTTAATGTGATAGTTAGTTATAGATTTTGTGGTTACTTCGTCATCTAAAGAATAAATGAAAACATCTTCCGGCTGTTGATTCATTGCAATACGGAACTTGCTGTTTACATAATTTTCCATTTTGTATTCATACCTGTCTAAATGATCTTCTGTTATATTGGTTAATACTGCCACGTCCGGCCGGAATGTTTTTATATCATCCAATTGAAAAGAACTTATTTCCACCACATACAATGGCTTTGGATCAAGGGCTACCTGCTTAGCAAAAGAGTAACCGATATTACCCACCATTGCACAATTGCTTCCCCCATGTTTACAAATGTGATAGGTTAATGCTGTTGTTGTTGTTTTTCCGTTACTACCGGTTATGGCAATAATTTTACTATTGCCTTTATACCGGTAAGCAAATTCTATTTCACTGATGATGGCAATTCCCTTTGCCCTTATTTTTTTTACCAGCTCATTCTTTTCGGGAATGCCCGGGCTTTTCATTACTTCGTCCGCATTTAAAATTTTTGCTTCGGTATGTATTGCTTCTTCAAACTCAATATTATTAGTACTTAATTCTGTTCTGTAATTTTCTTTTATGGTTCCGCCATCACTCACAAACACATCATACCCCTGCTGTTTAGCAAGAATGGCAGCGCCTATTCCGCTTTCGCCTGCTCCCAATATGACTAATCGTTTCTTCATTTAAATATATACTACCGTTTACTGCATTCCGCTTTCAGCGGAATAAAAATTGGTTTTTCAACAGCATAGAATTTTCCAATTCCGTAATAACAATTGCTACATCGTAAGCAAAAAAGGGTTCTTCAAAAGCATAGAATTTAATGGGTATAGGGTATTACTGGTTATACAAAGTCATTTCATAGATAACGAACCAAAATTTTAAAAACTTAGAATCAGGCCTTACAGCATAATTCATGGCTTAGGGGGTTTTTCAATAACTTCTTTCCTTCTTTTCTTTTACAAGAATTAAAGCTTTACCTTAATTTCAATGTTACTATTGCTACTATCACACTAAGTATGGTTACAATCCAAAAGCGAACTGCAATCTTACTTTCGTGATAACCTAATTTTTGATAATGATGATGCAGGGGGCTCATTAAAAAAACCCGCCGGCCTTTACCATACTTTCGCCTGGTGTATTTAAAATATCCTACCTGTATCATTACACTTAAATTTTCCACCAAAAACACAAAACAAAAAATAGGTATCAATAATTCCTTACGCACAATTACGGCCAAAGCTGCAATAATGCCGCCTAGTGCAAGGCTGCCGGTATCTCCCATAAAAACCTGAGCCGGGTAAGAGTTGTACCACAAAAAGCCAATACATGCCCCCACAAATGCCGCAATAAATACAGACAGCTCTCCAATATTTGGTATGTACATTATATTGAGGTACTCTGCAAATTTTATGTTACCACTTAAATATGCAAATATGCCCAGGCCAATACCTATTACCGCACTTACCCCGGTTGCCAAACCATCCAACCCATCTGTAATATTAGCGCCGTTACTTACTGCCGTTACTATAAAAATTACAATAATGATATAAAGAATATAGGTAGCGCCTTCCCAACTTTTAGGTAATAATTTAGCATAATTGAATTCATGCGTTTTTACAAAAGGTATTGTAGTTATAGGCGTTTTTACAATTGCAAAAGTGTGCTGCTTGCCATCAATTTTTGTAATATGGAAAGAGTCAGTTACAAGCCTTTCCCCCCTATGCAATACAGAATCTTTTACATACTGCAGATCGGCGTTATACACTTCTCTTTCTACCACTACGCTTTTTGTAAAGAATAATGTTGCTCCTACTATAATACCTAACATCACCTGTCCAAAAATCTTAAACCTTCCTGCCAATCCATCGCTGTCACTTTTTTTATAGGCTATGCCTTTTTGCTGTGCAATTCGCTTTGCCCTTATTTTTAAATAATCATCAATAAAACCAATGGCACCCAGCCAGATTGTACATAATACCATCAGCCTGATGTACACTTTACCAAGGTGTGCAAATAATAAAGTGGGAATTATAATTGCCAGGATGATAATGATACCTCCCATTGTAGGCGTGCCTTTTTTTTGCTGCTCACCAGCCAATCCTAAATCCCTTACACTTTCACCCCATTGCTTTGCCTGTAAAAACTTTATTAATTTTTTTCCATACACTGCTGTAATCACCAGGCTTAACACCATAGCCAGCATTACACGGATACTAAGAAACCTGTAAAGGTCACTTCCGGGAAATTTGAAGCCTTCTGTTTTAAACCAATCAAATAAGTGATACAACATAAATTCAGTTTACAGTTCGCAGTTGGCAAACAGCAATAAATCCAATACCTAAAACTACTTTGCCAATTGCCCACTGCTATTTGCCAATTTGTTTTTATTTCTCCAGCAACTCAAACATTTCATACAACACTTGCTTATCATCAAAATCGTACTTCACTCCTTTTATATCCTGGTATTTCTCATGTCCTTTTCCTGCTATTAAAACAATGTCTTCTTTTTGCGCCAGGCTTACTGCTGTTTTAATAGCTTCTCTTCTGTCTGCAATGGAAATAACTTTTTTTTTTTGCTGCCGCATTTACACCGGCCTGCATATCTTTTAATATTTCCATCGGGTCTTCACTTCGTGGATTGTCAGAAGTAAGGATCACTTTATCACTATACTCACAAGCCACTTCCGCCATTACGGGTCTTTTGGTTTTATCCCTGTCGCCACCACACCCTACAACTGTTATTACTTGTTCGTTGCCTTGTTTTAATTTTTTTATTGTGGCCAGTACATTTAATAAAGCATCCGGTGTATGTGCGTAGTCAACAATACCAATCACTTTATCTTGTTTGCTAACCGAATAATCAAATCTTCCTTCTGCGCCATCAAGGCTGCTGAGTACCTGCAACACATTATTCTTATCTTCTCCTAAACAAATGGCTGCTCCATATACGGCCAGCAAATTATAGGCATTGAATTCTCCTATTAATTTAAAATGCACTTCCACATCATTTACCAATAAATGCAGGCCGGTTAAACTGTTATCTAAAATCTTTCCTTTAAAATCTGCAAGTGTTTTTAAGCTGTAGAAATATTTTTTAGCAACTGTATTTTGCAACATCACCGCACCCCTTTTATCATCTGCATTGCTGATGGCAAAAGCTGATGAAGATAAATTATCGAACCATGATTTTTTTACACGGATGTATTCATCAAATGTTTTATGATAATCCAAATGATCGTGTGTGATATTACTGAACAAGGCACCGGAAAACTGCAAGCCGCTGATGCGATGTTGATGTATGGCATGGCTGCTCACTTCCATAAATACATATTCGCAACCTTCATTCACCATTTGTTTTAATAAGGCATTTAAGTTTATTGCATCTGGCGTGGTATGCGTGGCGGGAATAATTGTTTCTTCAATTTGATTCTGTACTGTACTTATCAATCCACATTTATAATTTAATGCAGTAAACAGTTTAAACAATAACGTAGCGATGGTTGTTTTTCCGTTGGTACCTGTTACGCCAATCAATTTTATTTTTGCAGAAGGTTCGCCATAAAAATTATGACTGATACAACCTGCTGCTGCTGCACTGTTATCAACTTCTACATAAGTAATATTTTCATTTAATGCTGAAGGCATTGTTTCGCAAACAATTACTGCTGCACCTTTTTCAATTGCTTTATCAATAAAAGCATGACCATCTGCGGCAACTCCTTTAACGGCAATAAAGCAGGAATGCTTATTGATTTTCCTGGAATCGATCTGCAAATTGCTTACCTCAATATTGGTATTACCCTTTACGGAGCGGATGGAAACTTTATATAGTATGTCCTGTAAAATCAATTTAATGCTAATAAAATGGTTTGTCCTTTTTTAAAATTTGTTCCTGATGAAAGCGATTGGTTCATTACTTTGCCTCTGCCACTTGCAGTAACTTTCAATCCTTTATTCTCTAATAAATACACCGCATCCTTCAGTCCCATTCCGACAACGTTAGGGGTTACAGAACCGGATAATGCAGATGAATTAAGCGGTGCATTCAAAGAAGAGAAATTATTTTTCATATCAGCCTTTCTGAAAATTCCTGCAGATGCAGAGTCTGTAAATGACAATCCTAAAAAATTAAAAATAGAAGCCAGCTCATTTTTCATGCCATAAAAACTGTATTGCAAACTATCGGAAGCAGCAGGTGCTGTAAATTTTGTTGTGCTTAAATAACGGCCATAAATCCTGTCGCTTATTTCTTTAAATACAGTACCCGAAACATCGGCACCATAAATTAATTTTGATTCGTTACTGTTTTGTATAACCACGGCCATGGTGTATTTGGGCTGGTCGGCAGGAAAATAACCCATAAAAGATGCCTGGTAAATCTTATTGCCTTTATTATACCCTTTATTGTTTAATGCTGTAACCGCAGTGCCTGTTTTACCGGCAATGCCATAAGTATTATCACCTAAAACTTTATGGCCCGTACCATGTGCACTATCTACCACAGCCCTTAAACATTCTTTTAACTGAGCCAGCGTTTCATCGCTGCATATTTTATCTACCAAAACTTTGGGTTGTATTGTTTTAATATCATTGCCATATTCCCGTACTGTATTTACCAAATATGGCTTCATCATTTTACCATTATTAGCAACTGCATTGTATAACATCAACATGTGTAATGGCGTTACCAGTTCTTCATATCCATGCGCCATAAACGGAATAGTGGTATTGGCCCAGCTGCGGTTGGTTGGTTTTTTAATGGTTGTTTTTGCAGATGCAGCGTCGATATCAATTCCTGTTAAAGTATCCAGCCGGAAATGATGCAGGTGATCAATGAATTTTGATGGTTGTGAATGATAATACTGATCGGCCATTTTTGCAAATGCCACATTGCTGCTGGCTGCAAATGCATCCTTAACTTTTAAAACATGATTAGGATGAGTATCGTGAATGCGTAAACCATAAAATTCTTTTGTACCACCTTCGCAGTCAACAGTAGAATTTATTGTAACGTATTTATCTTCCAGTAAACTCATTAGTGTAGCCAATTTAAAAATTGAACCTGGTTCAGTTGCTTTACCAATACCATAATTCAGATCTTCGGCATAAGAACCATCTGTTTGTTTGCCTAAATTGGCAATAGCTTTTATTTTCCCGGTTGCAGTTTCCATTACAATTGCAGTGCCGTGTAAAGAGTTGTTACCAACCATCATTCGCATTAAGGCATTTTCTGCAACGTCCTGCATATAAGTATCTAAAGTGGTGATTATATCTTTCCCATTTTCAGGTTCCAGCTCTGCACCTTCCACCGGTAAATAAGCACCGGCAACATAACGCATCAACCGCTGTCCCGATGATCCTTTCAATAAACTGTCATAACTTCTTTCCAGTCCCACATTTTTTGTAGAATCTTCTCTTGATAAACCAATTGTTCTGTTGGCTAACAAAACATAAGGGTTAATTCTTTTATCCCTTGGGTCAATAATAAAACCGCTTTTGTTTCTTCCCTGCCTTACCAGTGGAAAATCTCTCAATGCTTTATATTCATCAAATGATATTTTCTTTTTTAAAATAAAATACCTGTCTTCATCTTTATAAGCCTGCTTCAATTGCTTTTTATAATCGGCAGTGCTTTTATCTTTAAAAAGATTGGCCAGGCAAATACTTAAAGAATCTATATTTTTCTTAAATCTTTCACCCCCTTTTTCCCTCAATCCTTCTGCACCAAAATCAACATATATATCAAATATGGGGACTGATGTACTCAGCATATTTCCATCTTCGCTGTAAATAGTGCCCCGATCTGCATCAATTGGCAAATATTTTAAGTGCAGATTGTGGCCCATATCTTTCCAGTATTTACCTTCAATACGCTGAATATAAAAAGCCCTGCCTAACACAACGGCACCTAAAAGTATCATCCCTAAAAAACAGAGATACACCCTCCACAATATGTCTTTTTTTACATCCATGTATTATTATTGCCAATCAGCAGCCGATGATTTTTTAATTTTTAATTTTTAATTTTTCCATCATCCACCAGCAAAAATGGAGGTGCCACTAATTCTTTTAAACCCAGAGGTTCTACTGCTTTTACTAATTCACTTGCTTTACTTCTAAAGATCACTTCGCTTTTTACAGTTTTGTATTCATACTCCAGTTCTTTTATATGTTTTTCTGTTACACTTATTTTTCTTGTCAGCTTATCGGCATAATGCCCATTATATATATATAGTACAGCCAGCATTGCCAAAAACAAAAAGAAGGGTATGTTTTTTACTACCCATTGATAATTAAATAACCTTCGCCAGTCTATCTTTTGGCTAATTGGTTGTTCTTCTATTTTATTATTTTCTGCCATTTAGTTTTGTTGTATTGTTTTCCGAAACTTTATTTACGCTCTGCCACTCTCAACTTTGCACTTCTCGATCGTGGGTTTTGTTTTAATTCTGCCGCTGCAGCAGTTATTGGTTTTTTAGTAATTATCAGGAACGGCGTTTTGGGTTTGGTACCATACACTTCATCCGCTTCCGTTTGCAAAAAACTGCCATCACGGAAAAAGTTTTTAACTATCCTGTCTTCCAACGAATGAAAAGTAATAATAGCAATTCGGCCTTGTGGTTTTAATAGTGTTGTGGTTTGTTGTAATAATTCTTTTAATGCTTCTAATTCATCATTTACCTGAATTCTAAGTGCCTGAAATACCTGGGCAAAGTATTTTTGAGGATTACCTTTAACCGCCGCTTTAACTGCCTGCTTAAATTCATTAATGGTTCGTATGGGGGCCAGTGCTCTTTGCTCAACAATTGTTTTTGCCAGTGTTTTTGAATTGGTTACTTCGCCATACTGTTCAAACAATTTATGTAATTGCTGCTCTGTAAACGTTTTGATAACATCGGCAGCAGTTAATGTTTCCCGCTGATCCATACGCATATCCAGTGCGGCATCATAACGAATGGAAAATCCTCTGCCTGCTTTATCAAACTGGTGGCTTGAAACGCCAAGATCGGCAAGGATTCCATCAACAGCTGTAGTCTTATGCAATCGTAAAAACCGTTGGAGGTAACGAAAGTTTTGGGGTATAAAAATTACCCGTTCATCATCAGGCAAATTCTTTTTCGCATCTGCATCCTGGTCAAAAACAAACAACTTACCATTTTCATTTAAGTGTTGTAATAAGGCACAGCTATGTCCGCCGCCGCCAAATGTGCAATCCACATAAATACCATCAGGTTTTATGTTTAAGCCTGCAATAGTTTCATTGAGCAAAACAGGAGTATGGTAGCCAGAAGGTTTATCCATTAATCCGTTAATCCGTTTTGCTCCTTTTTGTTCTTCCATACGTATTAACCAATTAACTATTTAACTAATTAACCAATTGACTTATTCATCACCTCATTAGCCAAATCGCTAAAGCTTTGCGGTGTAAAAGTTTCAAAGAACTGTGTATACTTACTTTTATCCCAGATCTCAATTTTGTTTACGGCCGATACCAGCACAATATCTTTTTCAAGGCCTGCATGTTCGCTAAGGTTTTTGGGCAGCAATAACCTGCCTGCTGAATCCAGTTCCAGTTTGGTGGCACCATTTAAAAAATAACGGCGGAATTCTCTTACCTTAGGATCAAAATCATTCAACTTGCTTATTTCAGAAAATATAGGCTCCCAACTCTGCAACGGATACAGCGTAAGGCATTTCTCAAAACCCCTGTTTAGCACAAACTGGTTAGCCCCTTCCTGCGATAGCTGCTTTTTAAAACCAACTGGCAGCAAAAAGCGCCCTTTTGCATCTAATGTAGCTTCATATTCGCCGAGGAAACCTATCATATTCAATTATTTAGCTCTGCTTAAACAGAAACTTACACAAAATAACACTTTTTCCCACTTTCTAATCATTTTTTGGATAAAGTTTTTTTTCACATGAATCTATGGCAAAGCAGGCTTGTGTTTAAAGCCCTTTATTGAGATTTTGGATGTGCGTTGAATGTGGAAAGCTGTGAATTAGTGTTGATAATCAAATTTTACCAGGTAAATAATAGTAAAATGGCAACTGCTGGCTATTCAGGAACACCGCTTTTAAAAAAGCTAGGTATAAAATCAGAGATGAGAGTACTGTTGCTAAATGAACCTGATAATTATTTTAACCTTTTAGAAACTGATATTACAAATCAAATAATCAGGAACAATACAACTCCTGATTTCATTCATTTTTTTGCAGCTGATTGCAAAGTTTTTGAAAATGGGATGAAGAAAATTTTAACGCACAGTA
The DNA here is from genome assembly GCA_043757165.1 of Ferruginibacter sp. Classification (GTDB taxonomy): domain Bacteria; phylum Bacteroidota; class Bacteroidia; order Chitinophagales; family Chitinophagaceae; genus Ferruginibacter. Next base: position 21,744 of record JAYVPT010000071.1, on the reverse strand, counting down.
AAAAAAATACAGCTGTTATCATTTGGGTATCGTGGTACAAAAAAAGTTCAGGGATAAGTACTGATTTAAATGAAAATATTATCAGGAATTTTGCTTTGCAGCATAATTTAGTGGATATTAAAGTGTGTGCCGTGAGTGATTTATGGAGTGGATTGAAATTAGTGGTACCGGTGGCAAAGCGTTAATATTTTTATCGCACTTGTTTTACTATGTTGTAATAAAACCTTTGCAGCAAGCGCATATTTGCAGTAATAATTTCTCCCTGTGCAGTTAAGCCATCCCTAAATTGAATTTGCTTATTATAGTTTGTGTTAAGGCCATCAGGTAAAATAACTTTAGCAAGATAACCACTGTCCGTACTGATATTACTGATAAAATCAATCTTCCCTTTTAAGCTCCCGTATTCCTGGAAAGGGTAAGCCGGAAATTTTAATAACACATCCTGCCCCATTTTTACTTTACCAAAATTAGCTTGCGGAATATATACCTCGGCATAGTATTGAGCATTTTCGGGGTTGACAAAGCAGATGATTTGACTGGCCTGCAATTGCTGATTTTCCTGTAAAAAAGTAGCGAATGCAATTTTTCCATCCAGCGGTGCAGTAAACAAATACTTATTTTTCCAATCTTCTAATTGCGCTTTTAATGTATTGAGTGCCTGTGTAAAAATTCCTTTCTGCTGTGCAACATCATTTTCTAATTGTAAAATTTCTTTTTGTTTTTCGTGCTGGTTACTTTCGTTACTAATAATGGCCGAGGTAATTTGCGGAATACTTAATGCTTTACCAATGTATTTACTTTTTTCGTTCCGGTAATCTAAAGCTGATATTACTTTATCATCTTTTAATGATTGATTGGCGTTAAAAGTTTCTTTTGCCAATCCTACGTCTTGCAGCTGCATATTTTTTTGCTGCAATAAAATTGAATGCAACTTTTGCAGGTAAACCAAATCGTTTTGCAGCATCGTTTTCTTTTTTAAATAATAACCCGAAGAAAGATATTGATTAAACAAAATAAAGGCCTGTATAAAGCTTTGGTAAGCTTGTTGTACTTCTCCAAGGTTTTGAAATGGGTGTGCCAGGCATGGTGGAATTTTTTCAGCCTGATTGCCTTGCAGTAAATTTTGCAACGTATCAGTAATTGTTGAAAGCATAATCACTTCATCAGCGTTTGCCCTGCTTTCCATAAAACCAAGCAAATCATTTTGCTGTACCAATTGCTCTTCTTTTACAAGTAACTTTACAAGTTTACCCTGCGTTTTTGTAATTACTTCTTTAGGTGCATTAATGGAAGTTAGTTTTGCTTTTGCTGCAACTACATCGGGGTATTGAATAAAGTAAGTAATAAAAATCAATAGCAGCAATATTAAAAAGAAAACACTTACACCCCAACGCACCACAAAACCAGGTTTGTTAGAAATAATTTCATTTACTTCTGTACTTCGCAGTAACCCGTTACCTGATAATTTAATTGTATCAGCATTTACAATTCCATTACCATTTAATTCGTGAGGCATACATAAATAATTATTAATTACCTAATTCTAATTGATTTCTCACCAGTTCAAAATACTTACCCTTCTTCATTGCAAGCTCTTCATGCGTACCGGTTTCGGTAATCTGTCCATTATGCAATACAATAATATTATCGGCATGTTTAACAGTACTTAACCTATGCGCTACTACAACCACTGTTTTATTCTTTAAAAAAGTTGATAGGTTTTCCAGAATTACTTTTTCGTTATTTGCATCTAATGAATTAGTAGCTTCATCAAAAAAAATAAATTCAGGGTCTTTATACGCTGCCCTTGCAATTAATACCCTTTGCTTTTGTCCTGCACTTATACCATTGCCCTCTGCACCAATCCTCGTATTAAAACCTAAAGGCAACGACTCAATAAATGCCAGGATATTGGCTACTTTACAGGCATAAAGTAATTTATTATAGTCCGGCCTGTCATCACTTACTGCAATATTTTTTGCAATGGTGTCGTTAAAAATATATCCGTCCTGCATTACACTGCCGCAATGGCTGCGCCAGTATTTAGGACTTATATATTTTAAGTTGCTTTCTCCAATTTTAATTTCTCCCTGATAATTTTCATAAAATTTCAACAGCAGTTTTAGCAGTGTAGTTTTACCGCTGCCACTCATACCAACTATAGCTGTAATTTTTCCTTCGGGGATAATTAAATTTATGTTTTTCAAAACCGGTTCGTTACCAGCACCGGCGTAGGTAAAAGATAAATTATTAAAATGAAGGGATTTGTGCTCTGGCAGCTGTTTTGATAATGCTTTATCTGCTGGTTCTTCTTCTTCCATCTGGTGAATTTCATTCAACCGCTCTAAACTTATTTTGGCATCCTGTGCCTGCTGTGTAAAACTAATAAGCTGTTCTACCGGGCTGTTGAGCTGGCCAATAATATATTGCACTGCTAACATCGCACCTAAAGTTAGCTGCCCTTCCAGTACAGACTTTGCAACAAAAAATGTGATGAGGATATTTTTTCCTTCATTAATAAAAAAAGCCCCGGCCTGCTGGTACTGACTTAATGATAAACTTTTAAAACTTAGTTTAAACAAACCTGCCTGCAAGCCCTCCCACTCCCAGCGCCGCAAATCCTCTGCACCATTTAATTTAATTTCCTGCATACCATAAATCAATTGCATGGTTGCAGTGTTTTCTTTTGCGGCAATGGCAAACTGTTTATAATTTAAACTGCGGCGGTAGCGCAGGAATATTTTTATCCAGAAAAAATATAATACACTACCTGTACAAAAAATACCAAATACATAAGTATTGTATTGCAGCAGCACTACAGAAAAAATAACCAGGTTAAATAAAGAAAATAAAGTGCTTAATGCCGAGCCGGTTAAAAAACTTTCAATGCGCTTATGATCACCAATACGTTGAATAATGTCTCCCGTTTGTTTGGTATCAAAATAACTGAGTGGCAGCCTCATCAGCTTTATCCAAAAATCGGAGAGGATGGCCAGATTAATTTTGGTACTGATGTACAATAATATTCTACTGCGGATAAACTCCACCACAGTACGGCCAAAAAATAACATAAACTGTGCTGCCAATATTAAATAAATAAAGGGCAGGTTATGTTGGTTAATGCCTGTATCAACAATACTCTGTGTTAAAAAAGGGAAAATAAGCTGTAGTAAACTACCCAGCAGCAACCCAATAAATAACTGTACAATATATCTTTTCTGTTGTGCAAAATAACCAAGCAACAAGCCCCAGCCCAGTTTAGTTTCTTTTTCGTTTTGTTGATTATCAAAATCAGGAGTAGGTTCTAAAAGCAATGCTACGCCATAAGCTTCGCCATCTAAATTACTGCTTGCCCAATGCTGCAAAAATTCTTCTTTACTTAATTTAATCATTCCTTTGCCGGGGTCGGCAACGGTTATTATGTCATCCCGGCGCAGGAGGGATCTTTTTACCTTTACCAAAACCACAAAATGATTTTGCCCCCAATGTAAAATACAGGGCAGTGGTGCTTCTTTGGTTAGTTGAGTATATGTGAGTTGTACGCCCTGTGTACGAAAGTCAATGCTTTCTGCTGCATTATTAATACCTAATAAGTTTACACCCTCTTTACCTATTTCTGTTTTATTTCTTAAAGTTTGCAGGCTAATACTTTTACCATAATACCTGCTTATCATGGCAAGGCAGGTGGGCCCGCAATCCATAGCATCTTTTTGTTCTATGAAATAGAAATTCATTATTGTGCAATATTTTCAAATCTGTAAAATTTGATAGCCTTTTTGTTTAAAGCATTTATACTCCAATCCTCCCAAATATTGGTGATAGGATTATATCCACATTTTATAGGTTTACTATAAATATCATCTGTTTTCTGTCTATAAGCTCTACAGTCAGTACAAATGTGTCGAAATTCACAACTTTTGCAAGTTGAAATTTTATCTTTCGTAATATCCCAGTATTTAACAAATTCCTTCATTTTAAATAAATTCAGTAGGACTCCGTCCTTAATGTTACCAAAAGATTCTTTCATACTCGGGCAATTTTTTATTTCTCCATACTAACTAATGCTAATCTTCTTATAAAGACAAGAGTTAAACTGCTTAGATAAAGTATGTAATTGAGGGGAAAGGAAAAAATTGTTTGAATTTATTACTCCGCAGTTTTTTTCGCTTTTTAGAAAAGTAGTGACAAATCTTATATTTTCAATGATCTTTTCATTTGCAGAATTATAAAAACATACTTCAAACCTTCGGTCTGCATGTACAATACGCTCAATTACTAATAACTCATTTTCAGAATATATGTTTTCAACATATATTTCAATACTAGAAAAAGATTTCTTAGAAATAGTTTTAATTAATTCTATCAAAGCTTCGAAATTAATTGGGGAAAACAATCTAAGTTGAACTGATGGACACATTATTAAATTGATTTTATCTATTGCGTCCAGTAAAGAATAATCGGAATTTAAAGAAAAGTCAATTATCGCATTTTCCACTAAATAAGGAGATGCATAAGAAAAGTTTTCAGTATTGTTGGGGTTTTTTTCAGATAAAAAAGCTAACTTCTTACTAATCAGGAAATCGATATAATCTTTAACAGTAATAATATTCTTGTTTTTTAGTTTTTTTAACCTCTCTTTATTAAAGTAGTTTCTTCTCAAAAGGCTAGCCAAACCATTCGGAATTATAAAGTAGCATTGATTTTTATAATCTACAATTATTGATCTTTTTATCCCGGAAGTAATTTTAACATGCGAAAATAAAACAACATACATACTATACTATTTTTGATACTTTCCGATTTGGTGGAACTATTTTGTCAAAAGAAGAAGTAAATTCATTGTAGTAAAAATGATTAAAGTCGTTTTTTTTTACTTTCATTTTTTTAACATATTTGAATAGGATTGGAAGTTTTATCTCGTTTTGTTTTGCATTTTTCATTTTGAATATTAATTATATAAGTTGCTATTTTTTCATCTATATTAATACCTAATGAATTTTGTATCATCTCAAAATCACCATCTGGGTTAATCTCTATAAAATAAATTTTCCCAAAATTATCTTCAATCAAATCCAAGGCTCCAATTCCTATCCTTAACTTTCCCATAAGAGATAATATCCTTTTCTCGATAATACTCGGAAGCTTATAGGATAAAAATTGTATATCATTTATATTTGAAATATGCCTCCAGTCTGTATTACCAGAGTTATTAAAAAGTGCTATTGAAACTGCATAAATCTCCTTACCAACTACGAAAACACGCAAATCATGTTTTTTTACTATAAGATTTTGAATCAAAGAAGGAAAAAACACTTCATCAGTTAAGTCTTTGAAATTTACACACGAAGTAAAAGAGGAGAAGTAATTTTTTCCAGATTTAGAAACAAATATTTCGCTAATGGGCTTTGTGATATATTTTTTATTTTTATCCCTCGTAAATTCTTCTTGACTTGTAATTATTTTAGTACAAGGAATATTTAGTCCTATTTTTTTAGCAAGTGAAAGAACAATTAATTTATTAAACCCGACAGATGAATAATAGCCGATACATGGTTTAGTAGATTGTAGAACATTAAAAATATATTTAGTCATTATCTTTATTTCTTGATTCAAAAAATTTACTAAATCTTCTTTGTTGAAATTAGTATTCACAAAATATTTATTGTCACCTGCGTCGAAATTTGCTTTCCTTATCCAAACAACTTTTATATCATCCAAATTAAAATTAATCTTTCCGGTTTTAAAATACATTGATTTAGTTTCTATGTCTAAAGTATAAAAAGCTTCAATTAACCCCTTTAATGTCATTCTTACAAAGGGTATATCATAAAATTTTAGCCATTTGGTTACATTTGTCACCGCCCTCTCGTACTCTGTAGTTATTATAAGAATCATAAGCGTTAATCTACAATTTTCAATTTAAGTCGGGGATTACTTAAAAAAGATTTTAATTCGGAACAGCTACTAAAATTAAATTTTGAAACAGCGAAAGGAGTATGCCAGTTAAATAAAGGATTCATAAGAGAAAAAACGGATTTTTTAATATAGAAATTCCACTCCTCCAACAAATCTTTCTCCCTAATGCTAGCAATCCTGTTTAATATTTCTTGATTATAATCAAAACTGACCCACTTATTATTATATTGGCTTTCACAAATACTATCTTTTGTAGAAACTTCAAGTTGAAAAATGGCAACTGTTTCATGCCTACTTGCTCCTTTAAATAAATCAATTAAATAATAAGCGATTCCGGGTTTTATCTCTATGTTATCCACTCCTTTTTCTATCACTTCAATGAACTGAGACTGTTTCAGTGCAGTCTGATGCAATATCATGATTTCCAATTTTGAAAGATTATTTATTGTATCATATAGGACATTTTCGTAGTCATTAAACCCATATTTATCTACATAATTCTTTAAAAAAGAAGTATTTGTTGAATCAACTAAGTAGATAGCCTTTTTACCTTCACTTGTGTTGTAATTTTCTCTGTTAAGTCTGTATTTCTGATCAATTTGATAAACACTATCAAGTCCTGTGAGCCATGGATAAAAACGATACTTCATGTCATATTTTCTTATCTCTTTTGAGCGAATAAAATTTGAATTTATTTTATGTAATGAATCAATGGCTTTTATAGTAAAAAGTCTTCCAATAGAAATGTTTTTGGACGAAAATAATTTTAAGCAAAAGCGAACTTGTTTCTTATTTGAGTTAAGTAAATTTAAAATTAAAGCATTATAAATATCTATCACATTAGACTTCGCTTGGTAATGTAGAAGAAGGTTATTGTAGATATAAGAAGCAGAATCAAAGTTTTTATCAACTAAATAAGCCTGTGCTTTGTAAAGCTCTGAATAATATTTTTGTGATTCTTTAGTGTGATTCTGGCCAAAAACAAATAAAAATTTGAACAAAAAACAAACAGTAATATATTTTTTTTTCATGATTTTTTCTATTAGATATTATTAAAGCGAGGGAAATAAATCCCTCGCAGTTTCTTCTTATCATTCAGTACATTTAGCTCCATAAGAAGTTCCGTAAAAAGTATTTGGTGTTCCTCCACTATCACTAGTATAGTGTAAGCTACCTAGATTAGTTTCAACACACCCTGCTGCAGTTCCAGCAGGGGCGTCACCACCTAATATTTTTTTTGCACTTTCTGGGGAAATAGCTTTAAAATTTTCAGCTTTTAATGCTTCCAGTTTACTTTTCATAATAATTCACTCATTTTAATAAACAAAATGAAGTCAAAAATTTAATAGTTAAAAATGAGCCTACTTTAATTTATTAAAGGGTTTTCGGCTATTCCCTTCCAGATAAATTAATGTTGTACACCATTACTTTATCTGCTTGTTTGCAAACAAAATTTTAAAAAATATTTTTTAGTTGCTCAATGCTGTACGTTTCCGGCAACCGTTTGCCATTTATATAAATGGTGGGTGTGGCTGTTATTTCTGCAGCATCGCACCATTTGCTCATGGCATCAATTTTACTTTCCTGTATTTTTATTTCTCCATTCATGGGGTACTTGCCGGCAAAAACTTCGTAATCTTTTTTATCTGCCAAATACCAGTCATCTAAAGCCTGCTCTGTTAACTGTGCATTTTCCAGAGCTGCTATTGCAAGCAAATGTTTTACGGGTTTACCGGCCATACTAGTTTCGGCATTGGTGGCGGTAAAAATCACTTTTACGTTTACGTCCTTATTATGTTTTATAATTTCTTCCAGCACCGGGTGTGCTTTTGCACAAGGGGCGCAATAAGGGCTGCATACTTTTAAAATGGTATTTTTTGCATTTGGGTTTCCAATATTTATACCCAGCTGCTGCCACCCGGTTGGCGCAACAGGCTGCTGCTGCAATAAGCTATTAAAAATGTCGGGGTTATATAAAAGGCGTTTGTAGGCAGCATTGTAAATGGGAGCATCTTTTGCTGCAAGTAAAATTGGTTTTAGGAGATACCAGAAAATAATGGGGAGCAAAACAGCCCATCCTATCATCGCCCAAGGAGCCCCCTCTATCTCCCCCGACAGGGGAGGAAATGGAGAAGAACTTAGCGAAGATTGGAGCGGATAATTTTTGTTGAGCCAGAAATTGGCTATTGCCCAAATTAATTCCATTAACAACACTGCCTGTACCGCAAGGCACAAAGGGCACCATTGCTTTACTACTTTATACTGGTAGTAAATACTAAATACAATATAAGGTGCTGCCATTGTACCTGCTATTGCCAGCCAGGGTAATTTGTTTATAAAAGATAAACCGGGCAGCAATAAAAATAAAGTGGTGGCTGCAAAATAAAAAAAGCCCATCTCCCCCCAACTCATGCCGAGGAATTTACCGGCCTTACTATTTAGCACTGCATCGCAATCGGTTTGTTTACCGGCAGTGCATATATTTTTTACAAAGCTGTTGGTTTTGTCTATCTCGTAAATTAACAACAGCAATGTAGCGGCTACTCCTGCAAGTTTTATTATTGCTATGCCTGCAGCTGCAATGGTATTATTTGTACCACTAATTAACCAGTAAACTAATAAACCAATTAACACTGCTATACCTGCATACCCTAAAGAGCGTTTTGTTGCTCTCGCTTTTTCAATTTTTACTTTTAAAGTATAGTCTTTTTCCCCGCTTTGTGCATTGGCTTCGGCTGCAAAAACAATTTTTTGCCATTGTTTTAAAAAATCTGCCCGGCTTATAATTTTGGACTTACCGCTTTCGGCCAGGTAGCTAACCTGTGCAGCGGTAATAGCAGTTACCAGCACAAAATCATTACCGGTGCTTTGATCGCTGCAATAGGTAATAAAGGGCGGTTGCAGTTCTTCCAAACTTTCTTCAGTTGCGGTAAAGGAAATATTTTCAATATTAAACCGGTTAAAAGTATTGCTGATGCTGTACAGGCTGGGGTAGTAAGGGTTTTGCTCAAGGCTTTCTTTTAAAGTAGCGGCAGTAACCGGCGCATTAAGCTGCCGTATATATTGCACCACTACATTACTAAGATTTGTACGAAAACCCTGTGCCATGATATTTGGGTTAAAGTTTGCTTCGTGTATATAAAAGGAAAATTGTATTAAATAAATTTACCAGCCAAAAAGTATTGGTTGTAAATTACAACCAAACTAAAATTTAACAATTGGCCGCAAAAAATTACCACTTAGTGGTATTGTTGGTATAAAAGAAGGCCTGTACCTTACTTTACATAAAACAACAGCCGATATGCGGTTATATAATGATGACCAAACTATACCAGGAGAATTATTTAAACTGCTACGCAGCCTTAAAGGAATTAAGCAGGATGAAGCGGCGAGAAAATTAGTGGTTAGCCAGCAGGCAATTTCTAAGCTGGAAAAATGCAAAAAAATAAAAACTAGTAAGTTTAAAGAAATAATTATGGCTTTTAAATTTTCGAAAGAAGATATTGATACTGCTAAGAAATTTTTACTCCCCCCCCAGATAATGATGATATCTGATGTACCGAAACATTTTGATTTTATTTACCTTTAAAAAATGAAACCAAGGTTATATTTTGACACTTCTGTTTTTGGAGGGGTTTATGATGAAGAATTTGAAGAAATTTCAACATTGTTATTTGAAAAAGTAAAACTTGGACAAATTATCTGTGTTTATTCTGATCTTTCGGTAACAGAACTTAAAAATGCACCTGAAAAAGTGCAGCATTTTTTTCTTACACTGCCAAAAGAAAACATGGAGTTTGTACTTGTAACAGAAGAAGCATTTGAACTTGCTGAAAAATATCTTACTGAAAAAGTAGTAGGTAAAACCAGTGCCGATGACTGCCGCCATATTGCAATTGCAACAATTAACAAGGTTGATTATTTAGTAAGCTGGAATTTTAAACATATTGTAAATGTTTTTAGAATTCGTGGTTATAATGCAGTAAATTTACGTAACGGATATATGCAACTCGATATTAGATCGCCAAAAGAAATAGTTTACAATGAAAACGAAAACTAAAAAAGAAAAAACTTTTGATACAGTAAAGGTTTTTAGAGAAATCAAAGAGAAAATTGCCAAAGAAACCGAAAAAATGACTTTCGAGCAATTTAAAGAATATTTAAACAGCAATAAGCTGGCTGCTACAAAATAAGCACCTTCTTTAAAATACATATTTTTTAAAGTACTAGCGGCACACTAATAATGAACGTACTGCCTTTACCCAAAACGCTGTCTGCCTTAATGGTTCCGTGATGTGCCTCCACCATTGTTTTAACATAACTCAACCCAAGCCCAAAACCTTTTACATTATGTATGTTGCCTGTATGGGCACGGTAAAATTTTTCAAAAATCCTGTTGACTGTTTCTTTATTCATACCTATGCCATTGTCTTCTATTTTTACTTTTAACTGATTACCGGAATTTGCCGTACTCAATTTTATTTCAAGATTATCTTTTGAATATTTTACGGCATTATCCAAAAGATTATTTATTAAATTAGTGAAGTGTACTTCGTCTGCCAATATCATATCTTTTTCGGCATTAAACTGTACTTCTAATTTCCCTTGCTTCTCTTCCACCTGTAGTGTTATATTATTTAATGCCCCTGTAATTAAATCGTGTGCCGGTAATTTTTTAAGGTTTAACTGTACTTCCTGCTTGTCCAGCAAAGCCGCCTGTAGTATGGTTTCCACCTGCTTATTCATCCTTTTGTTTTCTTCTTTAATGATATTGGTAAAGTAACTGGTCTTTTCATCATTACCTTTTACCTTATCATTTTTTAATGCATCAACTGCCAGTGAAATTGTTGCCAGTGGTGTTTTAAATTCATGTGTCATGTTATTGATAAAATCGGATTTTATCTCACTTAGTTTTTTTTGTTTTAGTAATGTACGGATGGTAATAAAAAATGCAGTGGTGATAATTAATGTAAACAAAATAGCTCCCATAATAAACCAAAACATTTCTTTCCAGATAATACCTTTTTGATTGGGAACAATCACGTTCAGCCATTCTTCATTCACCAGGTTTTCGTAATTGCTGCCGCTTGGGGGTGCTAAAAGGTAAGCATGATTTGTATTATGTACACTATCCGCATAAAGATTATAAAAATTATCACTTAATAACTGTTTGCCACTTATTGTGCCTTCCAGTACAGCAAATTCAAAAGGGTAATTTTTAAGGTTATTTTTATTGAATTCCGAGCGGATAATTTCATTAATATCATCTTTAGAAAACCGTTGCATTACAGAGGGCCTGATTGGTTGCAACTGTATCCTGTCTCTTTGAAAAAGCAGATCATTTTTTGGTGTAAACGGTATAATCAGATTCTTATCGTCTGTTAGTTTTTCCCCTACCGCATCCATAGCACGCCAGATATTTTCTTCCACCTGCTTATCCTTGGTATCCTTGGCGCTTTTTATCCAGAGAAACTGAAAGAAAATAAGCCCAAGGAGGGACAGCGAAATCAATATGGTGATAACAGGTAAAGTTTTCTTCATCTACACAAAAGTAAATCAGTTATTGGTGTAAAATATGGTAAAAAGGCGAAACTGAAAATTTAACGAAGGTTTAGATTTTAAAAAAACCTGCCTGCCTGCTATTAGGTTTTACAATTAAATACTATATTAGAAATATGATTGAACCAGGCCCGGGCATATTATTAATTGCTGACCCCTTTTTAAAAGATCCGAATTTTTTAAGAACTGTTGTGCTGTTATGCGATCATAATGTAGATGGAAGTTTTGGATTTGTGCTCAATAAAAAAATTGAACAAACACTTAATGAGCTATTGAGCAATTTTGATGATTTTAAATTACCCGTGTATTATGGTGGCCCGGTCCAGACAAATACTATTCATTTTGTACACCAATATCCTGATCTTATTCCTGATGCCATTAAAATTAGCAACGACATTTACTGGGGAGGAAATTTTGAAACTGTTACTGCATTGATCAAAAACAAGGGTATTAATCCAAACAAAATAAAATTCTTTATTGGTTATAGTGGCTGGGGTAAGGAGCAATTAACCGGCGAACTTGATGAAAAAAGCTGGCTTACTGTAGCTGCTACAAAAAATTTAGTGTTTACTACTCCTCCCACTGATGTATGGAAAGGCAGCCTGCAACATTTAGGTGGTGATTATGAAATGATGGTAAACTTTCCAATTGACCCACAGCTTAACTAAATAAAAAATGAAAATCTTTAATCCCGTTTTTATCAACGGGGTTTTTTATTTTATTATCTTGAACCAATGTTATATGCCTTTGTTAAGGTTCTTGCTAAAATTGCCATTAAATTTTACTGCAGGGATATTAAAATAAATAAAAAAGAACTCCTGCAGATTGACGGGCCCATAATGCTTGCCGTAAATCATCCTAACTCTTTCTTAGATGCCATTATACTTTGTACACTGTTTGATAAACCCGTTTATTCATTAGCACGAGGTGATGCTTTTAAAAATAAACTCTACGCAAAAATTTTATTTAAATTAAAGTTGTTACCGGTTTACAGGGTTAGTGAAGGTGTGGAAAACCTGGAGGAGAATTACAAAACATTTGACCAATGCAAAGAGATATTTAAACAAAATGGCATTGTACTAATTTTCAGTGAAGGCAGGTGTATTAACGAATGGCATTTGAGGCCATTAAAAAAAGGAACCGCAAGGTTAGCACTTAGCAGCTGGGAGGAAGGCATTCCACTTAAAGTACTGCCCGTTGGAATTAATTACAGTTCCTTTAGAAAATTTGGCAAGAACATTAAATTATTTTTTGGGGAGTTTATTACTGCTGCTGATGCAGATCCGGATAATGGACACGGAAAATCCATTCAATCTTTTAACAGCAACCTTTTGCAACAGCTACAGCCCTTTGTTTTTGAAATTGATAAAGAAGATAAAACACAATTGCACAAAACTTTTTATGCTGCACAGTCAACAGCAAAAAAAATACTGCTGTTTATTCCGGCTGCAACCGGCTGGCTGCTGCATGCCCCATTATATTATCCCATTAAAATTTTTGTAAACTTCGCTGCAAAAGACAATGATCATTATGATTCTATTGTTGTAGCTATTTTACTCTTAGCCTATCCTTTGTATGTAATTATTGTTTCAGTTTTGATATTTGCTATAGCCAGTAAATGGCCTGCCTTTTTATTACTTTTAATTTTCCCGTTAACTGCATTGTCATTTGTACAATTAAAAAAACAGTTAGATTAAATAATAAATATTGACAAATTAAAAAAGCCCATCCGCCAGCTGGCGGATGGGCTTTAATTTTATACTCATGTTTTGTTTATGCTTCTACAGCACCTTCCACCAAAACAGTTATTTTATTATTCAACACTTCTACAAACCCGCTTTGAATAGTATATGAAGATGTGGCATGTTTATCTTTCAAAATTTTAAGTGTGCCATTTTTTAAAGCGCTTACCATTGGAGCATGTTTTTCAAGCAGTTCAAATGAACCGCTGATACCTGGTAATTGCACGCCGTATACGTCGCCACTAAAAATTTTGCTTTCCGGTGTTAATATTTCTAAGTTCATGGTGCCTGTCTCCGCCAGCTGGCAAAGAACTTGATTTGTTAGTTAATAATTATTTTTTTACAACCCATATTTCAAACGTTTTGGTAAAAGTTCAATACTGGTATTCAGTACAAGAGTGCTCCCCCAATGAAGAAAATAGAATTTCTTAGCTCGGTTCACAAAAAACATCTTCGCTTCTATCTTCTCCATAATCAAGTTCCCCTTTAGGGACGGAGGGGCGTCTTTTACGCCTGAGCTGCAGCCATCAGTTTCTTACCTTTTTCAATCGCATCTTCCAAAGTACCTACCAGGTTGAATGCTGCTTCGGGGTATTCATCTACTTCTCCGTCCATGATAGAGTTAAAACCACGGATGGTGTCTTCAATTGGCACCAACACTCCTTTTAAACCAGTGAACTGCTCGGCCACAAAGAAAGGCTGACTTAAGAAACGCTGTACTTTACGTGCACGGCTTACAACCAGTTTATCTTCATCACTCAATTCATCCAAACCAAGAATGGCAATGATATCCTGTAACTCTTTATAACGTTGTAAAATTAATTTTACACGGTTAGCTGTGTTATAATGTTCGTCACCAACAATCAATGGAGTAAGGATACGTGAAGTACTATCCAAAGGATCCACCGCAGGATAGATACCCAGATCCGCAATCTTACGACTTAATACTGTAGTAGCATCTAAGTGCGCAAATGTTGTTGCCGGAGCCGGATCGGTCAAATCATCCGCAGGTACATATACCGCCTGTACAGAGGTAATGGAACCATTTTTGGTTGAAGTGATACGTTCCTGCATCAATCCCATTTCTGTAGCAAGCGTTGGTTGATAACCCACCGCAGATGGCATACGGCCTAATAAAGCCGATACTTCAGAACCTGCCTGTGTAAAACGAAAGATATTATCAACAAAGAATAAGATATCTTTTCCTTGTCCGGTGCCATCACCATCACGGAAATATTCTGCAACGGTCAATCCGCTTAATGCTACACGGGCACGTGCACCTGGCGGTTCGTTCATTTGTCCGAATACGAAGGTTGCTTTAGATTCTTTAAGGTCTTCCATATTCACAGCACTCAAATCCCATCCACCTTCTTCCATACTATGTTTGAATTTATCGCCATAGTTCATAATGCCTGCCTCAATCATCTCTCTCATCAAATCATTTCCTTCCCTGGTTCTTTCTCCCACGCCTGCAAATACAGATACACCATTATAAGCTTTTGCAATATTGTTGATCAATTCCTGGATCAATACGGTTTTACCCACACCAGCACCCCCAAACAAACCAATTTTACCACCTTTTGCATAAGGTTCGATAAGATCGATTACTTTAATACCGGTAAACAAAATTTCGTTTGCAGTACTTAAGTTTTCAAATAATGGTGGCTTATTATGAATAGGACGGCCACCAACTTTACTTACCTGTGGCAGACCATCAATAGCATCTCCGGTTACATTAAATAAACGGCCTTTAATGGCATCGCCAATGGGCATTGCAATAGGAATTCCGGTATCAGTTACTACAGTACCCCGAACCAGACCTTCTGTACCGTCCATTGCAATAGTACGTACACTATCTTCTCCTAAATG
Organism: Ferruginibacter sp.; assembly: GCA_043757165.1. Taxonomy (GTDB): domain Bacteria; phylum Bacteroidota; class Bacteroidia; order Chitinophagales; family Chitinophagaceae; genus Ferruginibacter. Next base: position 6,658 of record JAYVPT010000071.1, on the reverse strand, counting down.
CTGTTGTACTTCCAATACCAGCATATCCCCATTTTCTCGTTTTACTTCAAGCGCATTTAAGATTTCCGGAAGTTTGCTGTCACTGTCAAACTGAACGTCAACAACGGCACCGATAATTGATTTTATTTTACCCGTATTGGCCATAAAAAAGTATTAATTATATAAAGTATCTATTTTCGAGCGGCAAAGGTAAGGTATGCGGTTTGAAATTTGAACTCCGCTTTTTGAGGATAGTTTAAAAGCAGATTTTATATTCCAATAACCCTGAAAACGGATTTACATAAATATATTAGGGTATTTTTAATTATAATAAGTACCAGGTTTTGGTTTTAAGAAGAATACATGACTAAAAAATTAAAAAAAATAATCAAGGTCTCTTTTGTCTGTATTAACATAACTGTTGTACTTTTTTATTTATTAGCCGGCCTGGTACCTTTTTTAAAGGCCCAAAATCATTGGTTTATTGCACTGCTTGGCCTGATATTCCCTTTGCTGTTTTTTGCAGTTTTAGGATTTTGTATTTATTGGCTTATCCGAAAATCAAAATGGTTATTCCCTTCTGTTACCGCATTAGTATTGGGATGGCAACAAATTACCGTATCATTTGTATTTAAAGGCAAAAAAGAGTTTACAGTTGCAAAACCACATGAAACGCTAAGGATATTATCGTGGAATTTATCAAGTTGGGGAATAACCAATAGATTCAACCAGGGAAAAATAAGCTACAAAGACCAAATGCTCGAAGTGATAAGGAATACTAATGCTGATGTATTATGTTTTCAGGAGTTTTTATTTTCGGGAGATATAAACTTCAGGGATTCTGTAATTCCTGAATTAAAGGAGCAGGGTTATCGATACAGCTATTTTGCAAATACCAACTATACAGGAAGGGTTTACCGGTCTACACATATTACGAGTGTTATCATACTGTCTAAATATCCTTTTGCAGACACGGCTAATTATATATATGGAGAAAAAGATTTTGCTGAACATCTTATATATGCCGATATACAATTTAACAATCAGGTAATACGGATTTTTACCACTCATTTGCAATCAGTAAGTTTAAATATGCAGGAATATCCAAGCCTTGATAAAATAAAAAATATTGACAGGGATCAATTGAAAGAATCAAAAACCATTATTGGCAAACTTAAAAAAGCGTACCGGTACAGAAGTATCCAGGCTGATACTGTACATCAAAAAATTAAAGAAAGCATTTACCCTGTAATTGTTTGCGGAGATTTTAATGATGTACCCAATTCTTATACTTATTTTACCATTAAGGATGGCTTACAGGATGCCTTTTTGAAAAAAGGAAGTGGCTTTGGCAGAACATTCAGGTATATTTCTCCCACATTAAGAATTGACTATATTATGGCAGATAAAAAATTTACTGTAACCCAATACCATAAAATTGAAGTGCCCTACTCCGATCATTATCCTGTTGTGGCAGATATTGATGTTGCAGAAAAAAATTAATGAATTGCCTTATACACCAGCGCAGCAATAACACCACCAACAATTGGTGCAACAACAGGTATCCAGCTATAACTCCAATTACTATCTCTCTTATTTTTTATTGGTAAGATGAAGTGCATGATACGTGGCCCCAGATCTCTTGCAGGATTAATGGCATAACCGGTAGGTCCGCCAAGTGATAAGCCAATGCCAAGAACCAGCAATCCAGCAGGCAATGCATCTAACGATCCCAAAGAAATACCTGTTTCATTCATTTTTGCACCAGATATTGAAAACGCAGCAAACACTAATGCAAATGTGCCTATTACTTCTGTTATAATATTATCAACTGTACTTTTAATGGCTGGCGCATTACAAAAAACGCCAAGTTGTGCATTAACATCTTCGGTTGCATCAAAATGTTTTCGGTACGCTAACCATGCTAAAAATGCACCACACATTGCACCCAACATTTGGGCAACAATATAAACAGGTGCTTTGCTCCAATCGCCGGATTTTACCGCATCGGCAATTGTAACTGCAGGGTTTAAATGGCCATTGCCGCCTAATGAAGCACATACAAATACGCCGACAAAAACCGCAATGCCCCAACCTAATGCAATTACAATCCACCCACTGTTATTGCCATTTGATTTAGTTAGACTAACATTGGCATTTACACCATTGCCAAATAAAATTAATAAGGCCGTACCAATAAATTCAGGTAAGAAGGAAGACATGATTTTTTAGTTTGAAAGTTGATAGTTAAAGGTTGAAAGTATTTTAAATTTGTTGCTTACTTATTTTTATTTATTACTTCTTCTACATTCAAGATAATAAATATTGTTTTGCCAAAGCATTAAATGATTCAATTTGTTGTTGTATCCATTGTTCGTCTTTATTCATTTCGCCGGCCATTAGTTTTGCAACCGTTGGTGCAACCTGCATGGCAGCCATTGCATCTAAAAATAATATCCCGGTTCTTCTTGCCAAAACATCTTCTATAGTTATGGCCATTTCGTTATGTACTGCCCAAATCACTTCGGCTTTTATATTTGGTAAAGATGGATGAACCAATTCTTTTAATGTTTCATCTTCCCTGCAAATATTGTTTATTGCTGCTGCATCGCTTCCATAAAAATGCAAGGCATCGTTTTTATCAATCTCACTTACCCATCCATGAATTTTTAAGTGCGTTGTTACACATTCTTTTTTTTTGAGCCCTGCAACAGCTACTGCTTTATTTAAAACATCATTGGCCATCCTCCTATAAGTTGTCCATTTGCCGCCGGTAATGGTTACTAATCCGCTTGTGCTTACAATAATGGTATGGTCACGGGGCATCAGGGCTGTTTTATTGCCGGTTCCTTTTTTAACCAGTGGTCTTAAGCCAACATACACACTCTTTACATCGGTTCTTTTAATAACAATGTCTAAATATTTATTGATGTGATGAATGATGAATTCAATTTCTGCTTCCAAAGGTTTGGGTTCCAATGAATGGCTCTCAATAGGTGTATCTGTTGTTCCCACTACAACCTTATCATGCCAGGGCACAGCAAACAATACACGGCCATCTTCTGTTTTGGGTATCATCATGGCCTGGCTGCCGGGAAAGAATTTTTTATCTATAACCAGATGTATTCCCTGGCTGGGGCTTACAATATTTTTTGCAGCAGCATTATCCATTTGCAAAACTTCATCTGTAAAAACTCCGGTGGCATTAATAACCACTTTACATTTAAGTTCATATTGTTTTTTACTGATCTCATCTTTTACAATAACACCAGAAATATTCTTACCTGCTTTTATTAATTCAACAACTTTACAATAATTTAAAACTGTTGCACCATTATCAGCTGCTGTTTGCATCAAATTAATGGCAAGCCTTGCATCATCAAACTGTCCATCTTTATAAACAATAGCGCCGCTTAGTTTTTCGGTATCAATTGTTGGCAAAAGTTCTTTCGTTTTTTTTCTGCTGATGATTGTTGTTTTACCCAATCCCAGTTTACCGGCCATTACATCATACAGCAATAAACCAATGCCATAATAAATTTTTTGCCACCAGCTATAACAGGGTAACACAAAAGAAAGATTGTTGGTAACATGTGGCGCATTTTGTAAAAGCAGGCCCCTTTCTTTTAATGCTTCCCGTACCAGCTTAATATTACCCTGTGCCAAATAACGTACTCCGCCATGCACCAGTTTTGTAGAGCGGCTTGAAGTGCCTTTTGCAAAATCGTGTTGTTCAACCAATAAAGTTTTGTAGCCTCTTGATGCTGCATCAACAGCAGTACCAAGGCCGGTGGCACCGCCACCAATTATTATGATGTCATATACTGTTTCCTCATTTAAACCCTGCAACATGTCTTCTCTCATCATAGGTATATTGCAATTTTTATTTGGTCCATCCTATAGTTGTATGCACAGCTCTTTGCCAGCCTGCTGTTAATTCATTTCTTTTTGCTTCATCCATTGATGGTGCAAATGTTTTATCAATCTGCCATTGCTGCTGAATATCTTCAATACTTGTCCAGTAACCCACAGCAAGGCCGGCAAGGTATGCAGCACCCAATGCAGTGGTTTCTGTAATGGTTGGCCGCAATACTTTGGTATTTAAAATATCACTTTGAAACTGCATTAACAGATCATTGGCCGTTGCACCACCATCAACCCTTAATTCTTTTATCGAAATGCCTGAATCGGCTTCCATGGCTTTTAATACATCCATAGTTTGATAGGCAATACTTTCCAGTGCTGCCCTTGCAATGTGAGCTGCAGTACTGCCTCTTGTTAAACCAACAATTGTTCCTCTTGCATCCTGGTTCCAGTGTGGTGCACCAAGGCCCGTAAATGCAGGCACTACATAAACACCATCATTAGTTTCAACCTTCGCCGCCAATGCTTCCACATCAGCAGATTTATTTATAATCCCTAATCCATCTCTTAGCCATTGCACCACGGCACCTGCAATAAATACGCTACCCTCCAATGCATATTGTGTTATGCCATTTACCTTCCATGCAACCGTAGTTAATAAATTATTGGAAGAGGTAACAGGTTTTTCACCGGTGTTCATCAGCATAAAACAACCGGTACCATAAGTATTTTTTACCATGCCGGGTTGTGTACACAGTTGACCGAACAATGCACTCTGCTGGTCGCCTGCAATACCTGCGATAGGAATATTTTTTGCAGATAAAATATTTTGTGTGTGGCCATACACTTCGCTGCTGCTTCTTATTTGGGGTAACATGTTACCGGGTATAGTAAATATTTTTTCCAGCTCGCCATCCCATTGCAGGGTATGAATATTACACAGCATGGTACGGCTGGCATTGCTTACATCTGTTGCATGTATCTGACCCTTGGTTAAGTTCCATAACAGCCAGGTATCAATGGTACCAAAACATAATTCTCCTTTATCAGCTTTTGCTCTTGCACCTGCAACATTATCCAATATCCATTTTACTTTTGTTGCAGAAAAATAAGCATCTACAACAAGCCCGGTCTTTTGCTGAATAATTTTATCTAACTGTTTTCTTTTTAATTCATCGCAAAAAGATGCTGTTCTTCTATCCTGCCAAACAATGGCATTATAAACGGGTTTGCCGGTTGCCCTTTCCCAAACCACAGTTGTTTCCCGTTGGTTGGTAATGCCAATGGCTGTAATATTTTCAACCAATAATCCAGCCTGTGAAATGGCTTCTGCAGCAACACCCAGTTGTGTACTCCATATTTCATTAGGATCATGCTCTACCCAACCCGGCTGAGGAAAGATCTGCGTAAATTCTTTTTGAGCAACCGCAATAATAGCACCCTGCTGGTTAAATATTATAGCACGGCTGCTGGTGGTACCCTGGTCGAGAGAAAGTATGTATTGGTTCATAGCAAGAAATATTTGATTTCAAGTTAGTGGAATTTTATTGAACCTTAAAACTTCATTCTCTGTATTCTTACTGCATTAAGTATAGCTAACAAAGCCACACCAACATCTGCAAACACTGCTTCCCACATGGTTGCAAGTCCGCCTGCGCCTAATACTAATACAATTGCTTTTACTGCAAAAGCCAATATGATGTTTTGCCAAACGATTTTTTTTGTTTGCTTACCTATATTTATTGCCATTGCAATTTTACTTGGTTTATCATCTTGTATAACTACATCTGCAGTTTCTATTGTTGCATCGCTGCCTAAGCCGCCCATTGCAATACCAACATTGCTCAATGCAACTACTGGTGCATCGTTTACGCCATCGCCAACAAAGGCTACGGTTTCGTTGCGGTCTTTAATTTCTTTTACTTTATTTACTTTATCCTCTGGCAACAAATCGCCAAAGGCATTATCAATACTCAATTTATCAGCAACAAATTTTACTACGTTTGATTTATCACCGCTTAACATGGTTGTTTTTACATTCATGCTGTGCAGTTTATTTACTGCTTCCTGTGCATCTTCTTTTATACTGTCGGCAATGGTGAGATAGCCTACAAATTTTTTGTCGTAGGCAATGGCTATTAAAGTGTAAACTATAATTGTGGGGTCAATATCGTACTGGATAGAAAATTTATCCATCAATTTGAAATTACCTACCAATAATTCTTTGCCGTTTACTTCTGCTTTTAATCCATGCCCTGCAATTTCTTCTACAGCATTTAACTTTATTTCGGTATTGATATTGCCGACATGTTGCTGAATGGCTGTTGCAACGGGGTGTGTACTTTGGCTTTCTAAAGCATTTACCATCGCCAACAATTCATCTTTATTAAATTCGGGTTTTATATTTACTTCCTGCACTTTAAAAACGCCTTCGGTCATTGTGCCTGTTTTATCCATCACTACATTTTTAATGTTGGCAATGATGTCTAAAAAGTTGCTGCCTTTAAATAATATTCCGTTTTTACTGGCTGCACCTATGCCGCCAAAATATCCTAATGGAATTGAAATAACCAATGCACAAGGGCAAGAGATAACTAAGAAAACTAATGCCCTGTACAGCCATTGGCTGAACACATAATTGTCTATAAACAACATTGGTACAACACAAATTAAAACTGCTAACAACACAACAATAGGTGTATAGATTTTTGCAAACTTGCTGGAAAACCCACGCAAATTGACCCCCTCCCGCCATTTCAAACTGACCCCCGTCGGCCATTTCAATTTGACCCCCTGATTCCGGCTCAAATTGACC
>JAYVPT010000070.1:0-40184 GCA_043757165.1 Ferruginibacter sp. | reverse complement strand
ACTGTAGCAGTGGCTTTATAAAGTGTTTTCCAGGGATTGATAATTGTACCGGTGCCCGTTGCATCATTACCTGCAGGGCTGATATACCAGGTGGTGGCTTTACTTGTATTTGTAAAAAAAAGTAAGGTAATGATTAATGCTAAAATAGCGGGGATACGCTTTCTGTTAGAAAAGTTAATAGTTTTCATTGGGATATTTTTAGTTTTTTATTGGATATTGTTATTGCTGGCTATTGGAATGACCAGTAATAAATTTCGATACAAAAATAATCAGTCAAAAATTCTATTGAAACAAAAATCTTCTACTTTAATGTAGTTGATCTTCTGATTTTTGGTTGTAGGGTAATATTAATTATATCTATACTACTTTAGGACGATTGTACTAACAATTTTGTTTCAATTTTAAATTGGTGCTTTAGCTTTTTGCAGGAACAGGAGAGTAGGAGGGTAAATGGATTTTAATAAACAATAAACATTGTATTAGCCAGTATTTAAATTACTGCTGTAATAATTTACAAGGTTTATACTTGCTGAATTTAAATAAGCATACGTGCTTATCCGGATGAAGTAAAAATTAGTTTTCATTGAATTTTGTTTTAAAGCGGATTTGCTTTTATGGTACAAGAACTATACCACCTTTCAATAAAAAGTTAAAGCTTTTAAATATTTATTTGTTCAATATAATTTAAAATTATTTTGTTTAGTTAACCTGAACTGAAAAAACATTTTTTATATAAAGTAGCTGCTTTTTTTACTTAAAGGGAATATCGGATAACACTTAGTGTTATTACTAATTTTATAATTTTTTATATTAAATAAGTAGTATTTATGAGAGTGGGGTAAAATTACTGTTCAAACATTTTGGCAACACCAAATGCTGCTGCTGCTGCCATTGCACCAATCATTGTAACCCGGAAAGCACCCCACCATGGATTGATACCGGTGATTTTGCTTTTAAAAAAACCAAATATAAAAAGGCATAGGAGTGTTGCAATAACAGATATTTTTAACGCCTCTGTTGAATCGGAGATAAAAAAATATGGACTTAAAGGAATTATACCTCCTGCTATATATGACAGGCCAATGTTTAATGCACTTTTTGTAGCTCTTTTTGGGTCTGGTTTATCTAAACCTAATTCATACTTCATCATAAAATCAACCCAACGGTCTTTATCCTGTGCAATTTCATCAGTAGCCTGTTGTTGTAATGCAGGGCTTAAACCAATATTGGCAAAAAATTCTTTTGTCTCTTGAATTTCAACATGGCGTAAATTTTCTATCTCTTCATATTCTCTTTTTTGTTCACTTTTATAATGGTCCTGTTCTGTTTTTCCTGCAAGGTAACCACCCAGGCCCATGGCAATGCTGCCGGCACAAATTTCTGCAATGCCGGCAATTACAATAATGCTGCTGCTGGCAACAGCACCACTCAGTCCTGCTGCTAACGCAAAAGGTACAGTAAGGCCATCACTCATGCCAATGACAATATCTCTTAGTGCGTCAGAACTTTTTAAATGAGATTCTACATGATCGTGATGAAGGTGTGTATCCATGATATAAGCCCGGGTTGTTTAATTTTTTGAAGAGTTGATATTGTTATCTTTTAAAATTTTATAAAACAATTCCTCTTTGCCATCTGCTTTCATTTTTCCGTAGAGGTAACTGATCTGTTTTTCAGCATCAACACGGTATGGCGATTTGGTATTGGTATAAATGTTATAGCACTTACATATATACTGTAATGATTTTTCAAGATCAACTTTAAAATAGGCGTAAATTCTTCCGGCACCATAATATGCTTCTGCATCATCAGGATAATATTTTAAAATATTAAGGTAAGCGTCAAGCGCTTTGTCGTACTCTTTTTTGTACTCATAAGCTACAGGAATATTCTGCAAAGGGGTTTTCCCTTTTGGATCCAACTCCAAAGATTTATTATAGGCTTCAATGGCAGCATCGAAATTATTTAACCTTCTGTTACAAATACCAATATTATCCCAGGCAAATGCAAACTTAGGATCCTGTTTTACAGCTTCTTCAAAATAGGGAAGCGCTTCCTTGTATTTTTCATTATCTAAAAAGGGAACTCCTTTATTGTATAATGCAATAGCTTTGTCATCTTTTGAAAAAGAATATTCAGATTCCTGGTTATTTGATGCAATGGCTTTGTTTAATGATCTGCAACTGTCTTTAAGCCAGGTCTCTATTTGAAAATAATAATGTTGATATTCACCTGATTTTTTTCCGTAATTCATTATTATATTCTTATTCTTTCCGGTATCAATCATGGAGCGGTAAAGTTTTAATGCCATCTCGTAACCAGTTACCTGTTCATCAATACATTTTGAAATCTCCTGTGATAACTGTTCGCTATTCTTATTTGTAAGTGAAATGGAATCGATACACAAACAGGCTTCTGTTCCCGTATTATTTAGAAACTTTGCAGAATCCAGTTTTATACTTCGTAATAATTCTTTTGCCCGCTCGCCAGATAGTACAGTTTTTTCTGTTTTATCTTTCTGTGCAGCTGCTGCAATGCAAAGCATTACAAGGGGTACAAGAACTGATAATTTTTTCATCTTAATTCATTTAAAAAAAAGGTACTTTAAAAGTACCTAAAAGTTTCTAAAATTTTATAATTGCAGTAATGATTGCTTTATTATTTCCACACACTGCAAAATCTCTTCTTTATTAATTACCAGCGGCGGTGCAAAACGGATCTTATCCCCATGTGTAGGCTTGGCCAGTAAGCCATTTTCTTTTAATAAAAGGCATAAATCCCATGCTGCATCGGGATCAATGTGATCAATAATTATTGCATTTAATAAACCTTTACCTCTTACAGTTTTTATAAATGACGAATTGAGTTTGCGTAATTCACTCCTTAATAATTCTCCCGTCATTGCTGCATTGGCAGCCATGTTCTCTTCTTTTAAAACCTGTAATGCAGTAATTGCAACGGCACATGCCAAAGGATTGCCACCATAAGTGCTGCCATGCTCACCGGGTTTTATAGTCATCATAATTTCATCATCACATAACACAGCGCTAACAGGTAACAGGCCTCCGCTTAATGCCTTACCTAAAATTAAAATATCTGCCCGTACATCTTCATGATCGCATGCCAGCATCTTTCCTGTTCTTGCCAAACCGGTTTGTATTTCATCTGCCACCATTAATACATTATACTCGCTGCATAATGTCCGTACTTTTTTATAATAACCATCATCAGGTACAACAACTCCGGCTTCTCCCTGTATGGGTTCAAAAAGAAAGGCCACTACATTTTTATCCTGGAACGATTTTTCCAATGCAGCTAAATCATTAAAAGGTATGGCTGCATACCCCGCCATATAAGGCCCAAAATTTTTTATAGCAGATGGGTCGCTGCTAAACGAAATCACCCCCGTTGTTCTGCCATGAAAATTTCCTTCGCAAACAATAATTTTAGCATTGTTTTCTGCAACACCTTTTATTTGATACCCCCATTTACGGCTGAGTTTAATAGCGGTTTCCACTGCTTCAACACCGGTGTTCATGGGCAATACCTTATCGTATCCAAAATATGCAGTAATATATTTTTCATACTCACCCAGCAAATTGCTGTGAAAAGCTCTTGAGGTTAGGGTGAGTTTTTGTGCCTGCTCTATTAAGGTCGCAATAATTTTTGGATGGCAATGTCCCTGGTTTACTGCAGAGTATCCACTAAGGAAATCGAAATACCGTTTGCCATCTACATCATATAAAAAAACGCCTTCACCACGATTTAATACCACGGGCAGCGGATGATAATTGTGAGCGCCATATTTTTCTTCCAGGTCAATATATTGCTGGGTGTTGGATGATATGTTGATAGTTGAATGCATTGCAGTAATGTTTAAAAAGATAAAATAAAATGTAAATAGAAAAGCTGCTCTCAGGCAGAGAGCTTGAAAAAGGACTTATCCTCGATGATTAAGTAGATCGAGATTGCTGTGTAAGAAAGATGATGATATGTTGTACAGCTTGTTTATAGTTGTAAATTTGTTGCAAGATAAAAAAAAATTATGAGTTATACAATTCCTGCACAAACATCAATTGGCCATGTACACTTAAAAGTGGCTGATTTAAACAGGGCCCTGGCCTTTTATAAAGATCTGCTGGGTTTTGAAATTACACAGCAATATGGTGATAGTGCCGTATTTATTTCTGCCGGAGGCTATCATCATCATATCGGGTTAAATACCTGGCACAGTAAAAATGCTTCACCAGCGCCGGTAAGATCGGCAGGGTTGTATCATGTAGCCATTTTATACCCAACAAGGAAAGACCTTGCCACCATTTTTAAAAGACTGGAAGATGCCGGTTATCCTTTAACAGGTGCATCTGATCATGGTGTATCGGAAGCAATTTATTTAAACGACCCAGATGATAATGGCGTGGAATTGTATTGGGACAGGCCAAAAGAAAACTGGCCAAAAGATAATGCAGGAAATTTATGGATGGGTACAAAAGCACTTGACCTGGATTCTTTATTAAATGAATTAGCCTAAGCAACAATTTTTGCGAAGTAATTTTTATCTGTAAAAGATTGTAAAGAAATTTCTTTTTCAAAAATACCATATACGGTACTGCCGCTGCCGCTCATTGCTGCGTAATAAGCACCTTGCTGGTATAATGCCGATTTAATATTTTTTATTTCTGGATATTTTTCAAAAACAGGGTTTTCAAAATCATTTATCAATTCATCTTTCCAGGTTGAAATGGATTGAAGGATGATTTCCTGTATAGATTTTTTTGGAACCGAAGGAGTGATCTGTGAAAATGTCCAACTCGTATTTACATGAATGCCGGGATTGATGATCACAATTTTATAGTCGGCCAGCGTTATATTAATTCCTTCAAGTAATTCACCACGGCCTGTAGCATAACATGGTTTATTGATAATAAAGAAAGGGCAATCACTTCCTAATTGCAGGGCATAGCCAATCAGTTGCTGTACAGATAGCCCAAGATTGAATTTGTTATTTAATAATTGTAATGTAAAAGTGCCATCTGCAGAACCACCACCAAGGCCAGCTCCCATGGGTATAGCTTTATGCAGGTGCATTTTTATAAAAGGCAGTTGTGGAAAATCTCTTTTTAAAAGAAGATAAGCTTTTATACAAATGTTATCCTCTTCTTTTCCATCAATAGTTAAACCTGAACCTGAAAATTTTATCGCTGAATTTGAATTTGGAGCCGGAATAATTTCCAAAGCATCTTTTAAATCAACAGGGTAAAATACAGTTTCTAAATTATGAAACCCATCTTCTCTTTTATTAAGAATATGTAAGCCTAAATTTATTTTACAGTTGGGGAAAACGATCATACTGATTGATAATGGAATAATTAATAATGGATAATGTTTCAGGATTGAAATTTAAAAGAAGTGCTAAGGAAATTATAACGAATATAATCTGCTAGAAAATATTATCAATTATCCATTAATTCATTATTCATTACTTCCCCTTTCTCACCTTTATTTCATCCCGTATAGCAATGGCACGTATATAATCTTCATGATCCAATACCTCGGTAAGTAAAGCATTTAATTCTTCAAGCGACATGGTTTTTAAATCGTCGCTACCACCTGTTTCACTGGTTACGGGTACAGCTTTTTTCTTTTTGCCATCATCTTCCATTAAAATACCAGCCTGGTCTAAAATAGAATCGTAGGTATAAACCGGGCATCCAAAACGAACTGCCAGTGCCAATGCATCTGAAGTCCGGGAATCAATTTCAACAGTATCGTTTGCCGAACTGCATACTAATTTGCTGTAAAAAATGCCTTCCTGCAAATCGTTGATCACCACTTCATGCAGTTCTACATTAAAGGCCATCATAAAATTTTTCATCAGGTCGTGTGTAAGCGGACGGCTGGGGCTCATGCGTTCCAGCGCCACGGCAATGGCCTGGGCTTCAAAGCCACCAATTACAATGGGAAGCCGGCGTAAACCATTTACTTCGCCTAAAACCACCGCATACGAATGCGTTTGCGTAATGCTGTGGGAGAGTGCTACTATTTCCAGTTCTATTTTCTTCATACCCCTATCCCCTAAAGGGGGACCGATTGTGTTTTATTTAATAAGAGCAAATATAGAAAATAAAAAGCCTTAAATAATCTAAAGAAATATTTTCCTTTTATTTAAATAACAGGCATTTTTATACCCGATTAACTATATAATAATTTAAAAGCCTTCCAAAATTCCAATAGTTATTGGAACCGGAAGGCTTTAAAGGAATAGTTGTTTTAGTTTAGTTTATACTCCTTTTAATTTTTTTACTGCATCAATTATTTTAGGCATTACTTCAAATGCATCACCTACAATACCATAATCGGCTGCTTTAAAGAAAGGTGCTTCAGGATCCTTATTAATTACCACGATCACCTTACTCCTGTTTACACCGGCTAAATGTTGTATAGCTCCGCTAATGCCTACTGCAATGTATAAATTTGGTGCAATGGCAAGGCCGGTTTGTCCTACATGTTCATGATGAGGGCGCCAGTTAATATCTGCTACCGGTCTGCTACAGGCGGTTGCGGCACCCAATAAATGTGCAAGTTCTGTTATCATTCCCCAGTTTTCGGGGCCTTTTAATCCACGGCCACCACTCACTACTATATCAGCTTCACCCAATGGTATTTCGCCTTTTACCAGGTCAACATTTGTAACAGTTACTTTTGCTGCATCTATGGTTGCACTAAAAGGCACCACCTCGGCGATGCCTCCTGTAGTAATTATATTAAATGAATTAGGATTTAAAGCAATTATTTTTTTTGCTGTAGTTACACTAATGTTTGCAAATGCCTTGCCACTGAATACCGTTTTCTTTACTGTAAACCCATTGCTGGTATCGGGTAATGCCACTGCGCCGGAAACAAGTCCTGCTTTTAGTTTTACACTTAACCTTGGTGCAACAGCTTTACCGGTGGTGCTGTTACTAAAAACAATTACATCAGCATCGGCAGCAGCCTGCGCTATAATTTTTGTATACACCTGTGCATCAAAATTATTGAGTGCCGCATCTGCAACTGTATGCACTTTTTTAATTCCGTAATTGCCCAGTGCAGCCACATCATCAGTTACACTGCCTAAAACAATTCCTTCGGCAGTTGTGCCCAATTGCTCTGCAACTTTTGCGCCGTAAGAAGCTGCTTCAAAAGATGATTTTTTTATGTGGCCTTCTGATTGATCTATAAAAACTAATACTGACATATAAATAAGTTGATTAATGAATTAAAATGCTTTTGCTTCCTCGTGTAAAAGGCGAACCAGTTCTTCCGGATGATCTGGCGAAACTAATTTTACACCTGCTTTTGCGGGTGGTAAATCGAATGATGCAATGCTGGTATAAGTTTCGGCTGCAACAGGTTCCACCACTTTAAGCGGTTTACTTCTTGCACCCATAATACCTTTCATGTTGGGTATGCGTTGTTCTGCCATTCCCTTTTGGCAGCTAACGGCAACGGGAAGCCCAACTTTATCTGTTTCTTCGCCACCATCAATCTCTCTTGTTACCACAGCATTTCCGCCATCAAGGTTAAATTTTACTGCATGCGAAATGTAAGGGATATCCAGTAATTCTGCCACCATACCTCCAATAGAAGAACCATTGTAATCAATGGTTTCTTTACCGGTAAATATCAAATCAAATGCACCTTGTTTTGCAATTTCAGCAATCTGCGAAGCGATATAAAAGCTATCGTGGCTGTCGGCATTAATCCTGATGGCTTCATCGCCGCCCAAGGCAAGGGCTTTACGGATGATGGGTTCGGTATCTGTGCCACCCACTGTAACTAAATGAATTGAGGTTGACGCATCAGCTTCTTTAAGTTCAATGGCCCGTACCAAAGCATACCATTCGTCATAAGGATTGATGATCCATTGAACGCCATCAGCAGCAAATTTCGTATTGTTATCTGTGAAGGCTATTTTTGCCGTTGTGTCCGGCGTTTTGGAAATGCAAACAAGTATCTTCATATTCGTTAACTGCTTTACCACCTCTCCATTGGAGAGGGATGGGGTGAGGTTAATTGGTTGTTTATGCAACTATTAGCAAAGATAAGGGGAGAAAAGATAACCGGAACAAAATTTTAAAAAATAATTTTTACATGAGCAGGATAGAGAAATTACTGGAATATTTGAAAGAGAATGATAAAGATAGTTTTCTGCAACATGCGCTGGCATTGGAATACATTAAGGTTGACGCCGATGAGGAAGCCCGTAAATTGTTTAATGAAATTTTACTAAGGGAGCCCACTTATGTAGGTTCTTATTATCATTTGGGAAAATTATTAGAGCGGGCCGGAGAGATGGATAAAGCCATACGGGTGTATGAAAGAGGAATGTATGAAGCAAAGAAAGCTGGTGATACACATTCGTATAATGAATTGATGGGGGCGAAGGAGGATTTGGAGGAGTAATTTAAAGTTTGTGGTTTGCGGTTTTTGGTTACAAGCTTTGGTAATTCTATCATCATCGTTGTGTCACTCCCTTCTACGGCATACCAATATTAAACTTTTACCAAAGCGTAGATTATCGAAGGCGTAGAATCTAAATTTGAATTAGGTTCAATAAATAATAATAAGAAAAAATGGCAACAGAACTAATAATTATAGTTACAACTCTTTTTTGAAAGAAATAAAATACTAAAGAAATCAAAAAAAGAATACCTGCGATAAGACTATTAAAAATTTGTTGTTTTATTATTAAAAAAATTGTTGATGAAGCGATAATTGGAGATACTAATTGATAGTTAGCCTGGAAAAAGCCGACATAGCCTAATAAAGTAACAATGCAATTAAGTACTAATAAAATTCTACAAGGCCATTCTAATTTGTGCATAGCATTATATTAAAACAATGAATTTATTAGAACAATTTAGGGAATACATTCGAAAGCAAAATCTTTTTCACCCAAAAGATAAATTATTGCTTGCTGTAAGTGGCGGAGTAGATTCTGTTGTGCTATGTGAATTATACAAACAGGCGGGCTATGATTTTTCAATTGCCCACTGCAATTTTCAATTAAGAGCAGAAGATAGCAACAGGGATGAAAAATTTGTAAAGCAATTGGCAAAAAAATATGAAGTGGTTTTTTATGCCAAAACATTTGAAACAAAAGCTGTTGCAGAAAAAGAAAAAAAATCAGTTGAAGAAACTGCAAGGGACCTCCGCTATGCCTGGTTTGAAGAATTAAGAACTGCAAATGGATATAATTATATTGTAACAGCTCATCATGCGAATGATAATGTTGAAACAGTGCTGATGAATTTTTTCAGGGGCACAGGTATTAAAGGGCTCCATGGTATTTTGCCAAAGCAAAATAAAATAGTGCGGCCATTACTTTTTACAACAAAAAAAGAAATAGAAAAATTTGCAAATGATTGCCAGCTTTCCTTTGTTATTGATCATACCAATGCACAAAACGATTTTACCCGTAATTATTTCAGGAATGATCTGATTCCTGCTGTACAAAAAATATTTCCTGCAGCAGAAGAAAATATTTTGAACAACATTACAAGATTTGGCGAAGCAGAACAGTTGTACAACCAGGCGATTGATTTACACAAAAAGAAATTGCTGGAACAAAAGGGAAATGAAATCCATATTCCTGTTTTAAAATTACAGCAAACAACACCGCTGTCAACTATTCTGTACGAAATCATAAAGGAATATAATTTTACAGCTCATCAAACAGAAGACGTGATTGCTTTGTTGCAAAGTGAGTCGGGCAAATATGTGCAGTCAGCTTCTCACCGCATTATTAAAAACAGGAAATGGCTGATCATTTCTCCCAATAAAACCGGTGAAGTACAACATATTTTAATTGAGGAAACTGATAATACAATAAATTTTGCCGGAGGAGAGATTTTAATTAAAAAAATATTCAACAATCTCCCAAAAGCTTTCGGGACAATTCTCAATGAGCAATTAAGTGCACAGTTGGATATGGATGAAATAAAATTTCCCCTTTTACTCCGCAAATGGAAACAAGGCGATTATTTTTATCCGCTGGGTATGCAAAAGAAAAAGAAGCTCAGCCGTTTTTTTATCGATCAGAAATTATCGCTTACCCAAAAAGAAAAAGTATGGGTGATTGAGATGGATAAAAAAGTAATTTGGGTGGTGGGTATGCGTATCGACGACAGGTTTAAAATTACTGATACAACAAAAACTATTCTTACTATCAGTTACATATTAAAATGAGGGTGTGTTAATTCGTACCACACCGATTGAAATAATTGTGGTGATATAACGGCCATTAATACTAATGTAAACACCAGGCCAAACAGCGATCCCCATAAGTGGGCATCATGATTAATATTTCCAGCTCCTTTTTTAGACATGTACACACAGTACACCAGGTATAAAACCGCATATACAATAAACGGCAGGGGAATTACATAAATCAATATAGTGCCCCAGGGCTGAAATAAAATACAGGCAAATACTACTGCAGATACTGCCCCGGATGCACCTAATGCCCTGTAATTATAATTGTCTTTATTTTTAATATAGCTGGGGATATCGGCAGCAATCATTCCCAAAAAATACAATAGTAAATAAGAAATATTCCCACCTAGGTCATATGCAGTAAAATAAGATTCCACTGCCCTTCCAAAAAAATAAAAAGTAAACATGTTAAATATCAGATGCATTGCATCGGCATGTATAAAGCCTGATGAAAGGAACCTGTACCATTGATTTTCCCTGCCCATTCGGTAAGGCCATAAAATACTTTTATCAATAAGGCCGGCATTACTAAAACCAATAAATGATAAAATAATATTTGCAGCCATAAGGCTATAGGTAACCGGAAATTCGGAAAAATTCATTGTAATGATATTTCTTTCAAAGATAGGGTATCTGCATTGGCGTGAGCCGTTAAAATTTATTGGTGATGATATTTTTCATTCTTATTAATAGTACAGGACCGGTACACCTGTTCAGCCAAAATTAAGCGAACAAGCTGATGTGGAAAAACCAATGGTGATAAACTCCATTTATAATTCGCTCTTTTTGCTACTTCATCACTTATCCCGAAAGCACCACCAATTAAAAACACTATTTTCTTAGTGCTTTCATTTGCCCGCTGCTGAATAAAATTCGCCAGCTCTTCACTCTTCATCTGCTTGCCTCTTTCATCCAGTAAAACCAGGTAATCATCTTTTTGCAAAAAATTTAAAATGGTTTCACCTTCTTTTTTCTTCAGGTCTGGTTCACTTAACATCGCTGTATTTTTTGGTGTAGGAATAATATTCCATTCCACAGGATAATAATGTGAGATGCGTTTGGTAAATAATTCCACACCTTCTTTTATATAAGCCTCATGTGCTTTGCCAACTGAGCAGAATTGAAATTTCATTGTGAATGGGAATAGTGAAAGGGAAATTTGGTTGATAGTTAATCTTATTTTTTTTGCGATTCAGGTTTTGAAGATGATGCTCTTATTACCATTTCAGTTTGCAACACTTTATTTTCAAACTCTGTTACAGGTCTTTTGCTTTCAATCATACTGATCAGTAATTCTGTGGCCACCTGGCCAATTTCAAAAGCAGGTTGGCGCACTACCGAAAGCGGCGGATGAAACAGTTCGCCTAAATTGGTATTGGTAAATCCAATAATGGCAATATCGTCAGGTATTTTTTTATCTAATTTTTGCAAAGCCTGCATGCAGGTGGTGGTAAGGCGGTCGCCGGCAGTAAATAAAGCATCAGCTTTATGTTTTAGTTTAAAAATTTTACTTAAAGCATCTTCCACTTCATCATAGATCATTCCCCCATTGTAACAATGCTGTACCAGTTTTTCATCAAACTCAATATTGTTTTTACGCAATGCTTCTTTATAGCCTTCCAGCCTTTCCATTGAAATGGATAAATAAGGTGCACTGGTAATATGGCCGATCCTTTTAAAACCGTTTTTTATTAAATGTTCTGTAGCATCATAAGCGCCTTTAAAATTATCTGCAATTACTTTATGGGTATTTATTTCACTGGTTACCCTGTCGAAAAAAACAATGGGCAAACCTTTTTCGTACAATTGCTTAAAATGTGTATAGTCTGTTGTACCGCTGGATATAGAAACCAATAAACCATCAACCGACCTTGATGCCAGGTGATCTACAATTACAGTTTCCCTTTCAAAAGACTCGTGGCTTTGAGAAATGATAACATGATAGCCCCTGTTATAAGCGATGGATTCAATGCCATTAATAGCCTGCGAAAAAAAGTTGTTGGCTATTTCGCAAACAATAATACCGAGCGAATGATTGCGGCGTTCTTTTAAACTTAATGCAATGGGATTAGGGCGGTAGTTGATTTTCTCTGCATACTCCAGCACTAATTTTTTTGTTTCCGAGCTTATTTCGTAACTGCCCCTTAAGGCTCTTGAAACTGTTGAGGTGGATAACCCTAATGCTTTTCCTATGTCTTTTATGGTAACTGGTTCAAACTTCATTTTTTCATTTTTGGCAACTGCAAATCACTGTTATTTTTTTGAAGTTACATCTTTTTAAGGGTATAAAATTATGTGACATCGTTATCGGGAACGTTTGCGTAAAAATAGTATGTCCTTCAAATTTAAACAGTCAAAAAAAGCTCTAACATTGGGTATTGATTGTTGCAGCATTTTTATTAAAATTTCTCTACAAAATAATAGAAATGCATTTTTGATTGATTGTAAATTAAACTCTGCTATATGAATAAGTTGTTATCACTTCTTACCCTTCTTTTTATTATCCCACTTTCTTTACTGGCTCAAAACAAAACTATAAAAGGTAAAGTAACGGATGAAACAGGGGCACCAATTGCAGGAGTTACTGTAGTTACAAAAGGAGCAAAAAAAGGAACCCAAACTGATAAGGATGGAAACTTCTCTATCACAGTTGCTGCTTCTGGCAAAGTTGACCTTGTTGTTTCTTCTGTAGGATATGGATCAAAGATTGTTACCGTAACTGGAACCGATGCCGGAACTGTACAATTGATTAAAGAAGCCATTACACAGGAAGATGTGGTGGTGGTTGGATATGCCACTATAAAACGAAAAGATTTAACAGGTACAGTTTCGTCGGTAAATGCAAAGCAGTTAAAAGATATTCCATTGTCTTCTGCTGCAGAAGCTTTGCAGGGAAGGCTTGCCGGTGTTCAGGCAATTGCTTCTGAAGGTGCCCCGGGTGCCGATATTATTATCAGGGTTAGGGGTGGAGGTTCTATTACGCAGGATAATTCACCATTGTATATTGTTGATGGTGTTCAGGTTGAAAATGCTTTGTCAGTAGTTTCTCCGCAGGATATTGCAACTATTGATGTATTAAAAGATGCTTCCACCTCTGCTATTTATGGTGCACGGGCTGCCAACGGAGTTGTTATTATTACAACCAAAGCAGGCCGTGCCGGTAAAACACAGGTTAGTTATAATGGTTCATTTGGCACAAGGCAATTACCTAAAACACAGGATGTATTAAGCCCTTACGATTTTGTGCTTTGGCAATATGAAAGAACACGTGGTACGGCACAGGACAGCAGCGATTTTGCAAAAACCTATGGCACTACATGGGATACTTTGAGTAACTATAAAAACGTTACACCTGTAAACTGGCAGCAGGAAGTATTTGGAAGAAATGCAAAATACCAAAACCATAATGTATCAGTTAACGGCGGTACGCAGGCCACCAGTTTTAATTTAAGTTTAACTGCCAACAGGGAAGATGGTATTTTAATTGAATCCGGCTTCGACAGGAATTTGGTAAACTTTAAATTAGATCATAAAGTTTCTGATAAATTTAAAGTGGGGATGACAGCACGGTATCTCGATCAAACTGTAAGAGGTGCCGGAACTTCTGCCAGTGGTACAAGAGCAACCAACCGTTTAAGGCATACCATTAATTACAGGCCTTTCGAATTGAATACACCAACCGGTGGTATTGATGATTTTGATGAGGCGTATTATTTAGCATCGTCTGGTGCAATCAATCCCATTATTTTAACAAGTGCAGAATACAGAAGGCAATTTACCAAAGCAACTTACTTAAGCGGCTATCTTAATTACAATATTTTAAAGAACCTGGTTTTCAGATCAACAGTAGGATTTGATAACACCAATACAGAACAGAATCTTTTTTACAGCAAGATAACAGGTACTGCACGTAATGCCGCATCACTTCCTGTTGCATCAATTGGCGAACAGAATAACAGGAGCCTTACCAATTCCAATACTTTGCAATACACTCTCACTAAATTTAAAAAGCATCACGACATTAGTGTATTGGCCGGACAGGAAATTATTGATGTAAGGGTTAACAATTCGTTGTTTGAAACAAGATATTTTCCTGCTGATATTTCTCCGGAAAAAGCGTTGGCAAATATGGGGCTTGGTTCTGCACCTTCAGGTTCATCACAACCTTTGCCTTTTACATTTACCAATCCCCCAAGCCGCATTGCTTCCTTTTTTGGAAGACTTAATTATGGTTATGATGATAAATATTTAGCCACATTTAATTTACGTTCCGACAGGTCATCAAAATTTGGCGCCAGCAATGGCAGTCTTGTTTTTCCTTCTGGTTCTGCAGCATGGCGGTTTAGTAAAGAAAAACTTTTTGACAATGTTAAATGGTTAAATGATGGAAAACTCCGCTTTGGTTTTGGCGCTGTTGGTAATAACCGCATCGGCGATTTATTATACCTGCAGTTGTACGGCGTAACCGGCCAGTACGCAATCAACCATTCTATTTTACCGGGCTTTGCGCCAACATCATTATCTAATCCTGCTTTAAGATGGGAGCAAAACACCACCAAAAACTTTGGTGTCGATCTGTCATTATTTAATAACAGGTTACAGTTTACAATGGATATTTATAAAAACACAGCAAAAAATTTATTGCTTGATGTAGCCATTCCGCCAACAACAGGTTACACCAGCCAGATACAAAATATCGGTTCAACTTCAAATCGTGGTATCGAGTTCCAGTTGAATGCAACACCGGTTTCAAAAAAAGATTTTACATGGACATCTAATTTCAATATCTTCTTTAATAAAAACAGGGTTGAAAACTTAGGCGGTGTAACACAGCTGGAAAGAAACTCTGGCTGGCAGGGAAGTGACGGTGTGCCTGATTATTTAGTTAAAGTTGGCGATCCTGTTGGACAGATGTACGGGTTTGTTACGGATGGCTTTTATAAAATTGATGAGTTTGATTATAATGCCACAACAAAAGTTTATACCATAAAAGCCGGTGTTCCTGTAAACGGGGTTTACGGTAGCCCACAGCCAGGAATGCTTAAATGGAAAGACCTTGATGGCGATGGATTGATAACTGCTGATAAAGACAGAAAAGTGATTGGCAATGCGAATGCAAAATTTACCGGAGGATGGAACAACCAGGTGAGTTACAAAAATTTTGATTTAAGTGTGTTTGTAAACTTTGTTTATGGTAATGATATTTATAATGCCAATAAGATTGAATGGACAGATGGTGCGTTCCCCAATTTAAATATGATAAACATTATGAAAGACAGGTTTACCAATATTAATGCTGCAGGGCAAAAGGTAACCGACCCTGTAGAACTTGCAGCATTAAATGCCAATGCAAAAATATGGACACCGGTAAGAGTACAACGCTGGTGGTTACATTCATGGGCTGTAGAAGATGGTTCTTACTTACGTTTTAATAATCTTACCATAGGTTATACTTTACCAAAAAATATTTTAGCCAAAGCAAAAATATCAAGCCTGAGATTTTATGCAACTGTAAATAACCTGGGTACTATAACCAATTATACCGGCTACGATCCTGATGTAACTGCAAGAAGAAGCGATCCATTAACACCGGGTGTTGATTTTGCAGCTTACCCCAGATCAAGAACAACAGTATTTGGTTTAAACCTTACTTTCTAAAAATTAAATAATTGCTTTTATGAAAAATAAAATCTATCAATTAACAACTGTTTTAAAAATACTTATTGTTGCTGTAGTTTTAAACAGTTGTAAAAAATTTACTGAGGTAAATCCCGTTTCACAATATACTGTTCAGGAAGCTTTTGCTGATGTATCTAATGCAACAACCGCACTTATAGGTGTGTATGATGAGTTGCAGGGCGATAACGGATATGGTATCCGTATCAGCATGTACTATCCTTACGACAGTGATGAAGGAATTGTAAGTGGTAATATTGATAATGGAAGAAGAGGAGTAGGACGCTACCAGTTATTATTGACCAATGCAGAAATTGCAAATCCTTTCCGCCAGTTATATAAAGGATTGGAGAAAGCCAATTTATGTATTGAACAAATTCCTTTAATGCCACAATATACTTCCGGCAATGCAACCGACCAGGCAGCAGTAAAACGTTTATACGGCGAAGCACTTACATTAAGGGCACAGTTTTTATTTGAGCTGATAAGAAACTGGGGAGATGTACCTGCGCCAATGGCGCCTTCATACAAATTACCTGATTTATTTATACCTGCATCCAACAGGGATTCTACCTACGATAAACTTTTGGCCGATCTTGCCATTGCAAAAACAATGGTTCCATGGAGAACCGATGCAGGAACAAGAAACGAACGCATAACAAAAGGTGCTGTTATGGCATTACGTGCAAAAATCGCTTTGTTCCGTGGTGGTTATTCTTTACGCAGCAACGGGCAAATGGAACGCCGCAGCGATTATCTTACTTACTACCAAATTGCAAAACAGGAGTGTGAAGAGTTAATGGCTAACAGAAACCAACACACACTTAATCCTAATTATGAAAGCATCTGGAGAAATGTAACTGCATTTACTTACGATCCGCAGGGAGAAATTATGTTTGAAATTGGTGCAGGTGGTGGTAATGGAAACAGTGACAGCCGTATGGGAAATTATGATGGGCCTAATTTAAATAATGCATCACGTTATGGTGCAGGTGGCGGAGGTATCCAGATTTTACCTAATTATTTTTATTCATTCGATTCTGTTGATACAAGACGTGATGTTACCATAACCCATTACCAGGTTCTTACTTCTTCTAACATAAAAGGCCAAAGGCGTTTAGGAGAATTAAATACCGGTAAATACAGAAGGGATTGGAGAACACCGTTGTTGCCCGGAACAGTTTTAAATCTTGGTTACAACTGGAGTATGATCCGTTTTTCTGATGTACTGCTGATGTATGCCGAAGCAGTTAATGAAATTAATAACGGCCCAACAGCATTGGCCACAGCTGCTTTTGAAGAGGTGAGAAAAAGAGCTTACCGTGGCAATACTGCTCTTATTGGTATAACACCAACCGACAAAGCAGGTTTTTTTGATGCCGTAACTAATGAACGTTTCTTAGAATTCGGTCATGAAGGCATTCGTAAATATGATTTATTACGTTGGAATTTACTGGCAACAAAAATTGCGGATGCAAGAACAAAAATTCAACAGATACGTGACAGGGTTGCTCCTTATACTTATGTGCCGCAATATATTTATTACAAAAATACCGGCGAAGAAATTACTTATTATACAGCTATTGACAGTGTTTCTAAACAACCCTTCTGGAAACCTACTCAGGTGCCACCAGCTGCAGCAATTGGTACTGCACCTGCTTCGGGTGTTGCTGCCACAAAATGGGTGAAATTAGATTGGGCCAATCATTTAACAACAGCCAGTGCTATTGATGGTAAACCATTGTGGCAGGGTTTTGCATCTTATTTTACACCGGGTAAAAGCGAATTATTACCTTTTGACCAGGCAACGATAGCATCATACCAGGGAAAATTGAAACAGAATCCGGGGTATTAATTAAAATTTTTCTCATGTTCGTTAAGTTTGAAGGCTGCCCCAGTGGCAGCTTTTTTTAAATAAATTTATTTTAGAAATGAAAAATGGAGCAGCATTAATATTATTGTTGTGTAGTTTATTATCATCTGCTGCACAGCAAATAAAAAAAACTGTGGCGCAGGATGGCAGTGGCGATTATAAAACGGTACAGTCTGCATTAAATGCAATTCCTCTGAAAAATAAACAAGCAATAACCATTTTTATAAAAAATGGAATTTACATTGAAAAACTTTTCCTGGATTCATCAAAGCTTTTTGTAACACTTATCGGCGAAGATAAATTCAAGACTATTCTTACTTACAACGATCACACCGGTAAACTCTCTGCACAGGGAGATACGATCAATACGAGAACATCTTTTAGTTTTTTAATAAAGGCTGATAATTTTTCAGCAACTAATATCACGTTTCAGAATGATGCAGGCTTTACTGCCGGGCAAGCTGTTGCTGTAGAATCAGATGGAGATAAAGCGGTATTTAAAAACTGCCGTTTTATTGGCAACCAGGATGTGTTGTTTACCAATAGTGCATCCAGCCGCCAGTATTACAAAGATTGTTATATAGAAGGAACTACTGATTTTATTTTCGGGCCATCCACAGTGTGGTTTCAAAAATGCCATATCCACAGTAAAAAGAATTCGCATGTTACAGCAGCCTCTACTCCAATAGAACATGAGTTTGGTTATGTGTTTAATGAATGTATCTTAACCGGCGATACTTCCATTCATGCCGCAACAATGGGCAGGCCGTGGAAGCCTTTTGCCTGTGTAACCTATATCCGTTGTTATATCGGCCAGCATATAAAACCAGAAGGTTGGAGTAACTGGAACAATAGTGATAATTACAAAACAGCACGCTATGCAGAGTATAAAAATTTCGGGCCTGGTGCTACAATTGATAACCGCCTGCCGTGGATAAAACAATTATCGGATGAAGCAATAAAAAAATATACCTCGGTAAATGTTTTTAAAGACTGGATACCCCAATAAATTAATTGTATGAAGTGGATTAAAAATTTTGTAATTGTTTTTTTGTTGTTTTGTGTTTGTGCAAAACAAACTGTTGCACAAAAAGTAACTTATCCCAATTATTTTATAGTGGCACAGGATGGCAGCGGAAATTATAAAACCATTCAGGATGCAGTGTATGCGGTGAGGGATCTGTCGCAGCAAAAAGTTACCATCTATATTAAGAAAGGAGTGTATAAAGAAAAACTGGTGATACCATCATGGAAAACAAATATTGCGTTAGTAGGTGAAAACAGGGACAGTACCATCATAACTTATGATGATTATGCTACCATGCGTTTAAAGCAACGGGATGAATTTTTAAAAACAGATACTTTTAGAACCTACACTTCGTACACCGTATTGATTGAAGGGAATGATTGCAGCCTTGAAAACCTTACAATAAAAAATACAGCGGGCAGGGTAGGGCAGGCTGTGGCATTGCATGTGGAAGGCGACAGGTTTACTGCAAAGAACTGTACATTGCTCGGCAACCAGGATACATTATATACCGCAACTGATGGCAGCAGGCAGTTTTATTTAAATTGTTATATAGAAGGAACAACCGATTTTATTTTTGGAGAAGCAACCGCAGTGTTTGAAAACTGCACTATAAAAAATTTAACCAACTCTTATATTACTGCAGCAGCAACCCGGCCATGGCGTAAATTTGGTTTTGTTTTTTTTGATTGTAAATTGGTGGCAGATTCGGTTGTAAAAAAAGTATATTTGGGCAGGCCATGGCGGCCGTATTCAAAAACGGTTTATATTAATACTCAAATGGGTAATCATATTTTACCACAGGGATGGGATAACTGGAATAATGCCGAAAATGAAAAAACAGTTTTGTATGCGGAATACAATAGCACGGGTGATGGAGCCAATGCTGCCGTAAGGGTAAAATGGAGCAGGCAATTAACAAAAAAGGAAATGAAGCTATACACTTTAAAAAACATATTTGCAGGCGCAGATAACTGGCTGCCTGAATAAAAAAATAAAAATGAAAAATTTTATAACACTATTAATTATTGTGATGGCAGCAAAAGTAAAAGCACAGGCTCCGGCAGAAATGTCATTGTATAAAAATGCAGTGCCTAATTCAATTGCAGCGCCCAATAAAGAAAATTCAATCTTTAAGGATAATGTGCTGCGAATTGCAAAAGTGAGTGTGCCCACATTGACAATGTTTAAAGCTGCACAGCCCAATGGCAAGGCTGTAATAATTTGTCCGGGTGGAGGGTACAGTATTTTAGCATTTGATAAAGAAGGAACCAGAGTTGCAGAAGAAATGAATAAATGGGGCATTACGGCTTTTGTCTTAAAATATCGTTTGCCCGATGATACCACTATGATTGATAAAAGCCTGGCTCCATTGCAGGATGCACAACAGGCCATTCGTTTGGTAAGAAGTAACGCAAAAAAATGGGGCGTAAATAAAAACCAGATTGGTATCATGGGTTTTTCTGCTGGTGGCCATGTGGCTTCAACTGCTGCCACACATTTTAAACTCATTGCCGATGCCGGTGAAAAAGATACCACTTCTGTACGTCCGGATTTTGCAGTATTGATCTACCCCGTTGTAAGTTTCGATAGTACCATTGCTCATAAAGGCTCCCGGAACAATTTGGTTGGCGCAAAAACTTCAGAAAAAACAATTAATTTTTTTAGTAACGAATTACAGGTTGATAAAGATACTCCTCCTTCATTCCTGGTTCATGCAGGCGATGATGGAGCTGTACCGGTTGAAAACAGTTTACGGTATTACCAGGCTTGTATAAAAAATAAAGTGCCTGCAGAATTGCATTTGTATCCAAAAGGGGGCCATGGTTTTGGAATGAATAATAAAACAACAGATGATAACTGGCTGGAACGTTTAAAGAATTGGCTGAACAGGTTGTAACTTGTAAAATCATACGGAGGATAGTACAATGTGTTTTAAGCTTCATCTTTAGTTAAAGACTGATTTAGAAAAGAACATATTAGTATAGTGTAGAATAAAAATAATTGAATTGAAACTATGTTTAGTTTAAAAAATAAAACAGCAATTATAACTGGTGCCGCAAGTGGTATTGGTAAAGCTGTGGCAATACTTTTTGCAAAGCAAAGTGCATTGGTACATTTGCTGGATATGAATGAAGATGCATTGGCGGTAGCAGTTGAAGAAATAAATGATGCAGGCGGTAATGCAACAGCACATAAAGTTCATGTAGATATTCAGCAGGAAATAAAAGCTGCATTTGAAAAAATTGCTGTTGCAGATATTTTGGTAAACTGCGCAGGCATTTCAAACATAGGTAAAGCCGATACCACCAGCGAAGAAGATTTTGATAAAGTATATAAAGTTAATGTAAAGGGAATGTACAATTGCCTGCATATTGCCATTCCGCTGATGAAAAAAAATAACGGCGGTGTAATTTTAAATATGGCTTCTATTGCAAGTAGTGTTGGCATACCGGACAGGTTTGCATACAGCATGAGTAAGGGTGCAGTGGTTGGTATGACATTGTCTGTTGCCAGGGATTATCTTAACGACGATATCCGTTGCAACAGTATTTCTCCGGCAAGGGTACATACACCGTTTGTAGATAATTTTTTAGCAAAAACTTACCCTGGTCAGGAAAAAGAAATGTTTGAAAAACTTTCGAAAACACAACCTATTGGCCGCATGGCTACACCGGAAGAGATTGCTCACCTTGTTTTATATTTATGTTCTGATGAAGCATCTTTTATTACAGGTTGCGATTATCCTATTGATGGAGGATTTATTAAGTTGAATAATTAGGAAGCCCCTATCCCCTAAAGGGGGAAATGGAGGAGATGTTTGCGAAATAGAAAATAAATTTTTAAAGAAATACAACAATGAAATTAATTCGTTTTGGAAATGAAGGACAGGAAAAACCCGGTGTGCACATTGACGGTGTTAACTATGATGTAAGTGGTTTTATTCATGATTTTAATGAAGGATTTTTTGCCAATGGCGGTTTGCCGCATTTAGCATGGATGCTGGAACAGCACAAAGGCATGTTGCCTAAAGCACCAGAAAATGCAAGGCTGTCTTCTCCTGTTGCAAGGCCATCAAAAATTATTTGCATTGGTTTAAATTATGCCGATCATGCAAAAGAAACAAACGCAACGCCTCCAACAGAGCCGGTAATTTTTATGAAAGCCACAACAGCTTTATGCGGACCGTTTGATGAGGTGACAATTCCTAAAGATTCCATAAAAACAGACTGGGAAGTGGAACTGGCCGTGGTAATGAGTGCAAGAGCAAGTTATGTTAGTGAAGAAAATGCAATGAGCTATGTTGCTGGTTATTGTTTGCATAACGATATCAGCGAAAGGGAATTTCAACTGGAAAAAGGCGGTACATGGGACAAAGGAAAAGGCTGTGATACGTTTGCTCCAATAGGCCCATGGATGGTGACCAAAGATGAAGTGGCCGATGTGCATAATTTAAAACTCTGGTTAAAAGTGAATGATAAAATGATGCAGAATAGTACCA
Source organism: Ferruginibacter sp. (assembly GCA_043757165.1). Lineage (GTDB taxonomy): Bacteria > Bacteroidota > Bacteroidia > Chitinophagales > Chitinophagaceae > Ferruginibacter. Next base: position 17,849 of record JAYVPT010000070.1, on the reverse strand, counting down.
CAGCTAACCTGATCTTTAATATTCCATTTTTAGTGAGTTATGTAAGCAGCTTTATGACCTTGTTACCCGGTGATATTATTTCAACAGGCACACCGGCAGGTGTAGGATTAGGATTTAATCCACCCGTATACTTAAAACCAGGCGATATAATGGAATTAGGAATTGATGGATTGGGAACAAGCAGGCAAAAATGTATAGCTTATTCAGCTTCCTAAACCCCTAAACCCCCTAAACTCAGCAACATGAACTTAAATTTAACCGATAAAATAATAATAGTAAGCGGTGGTGCCAAAGGTATTGGCGAGGGCATTGTAAAAGTATTGGCTGCTGAAGGTGCCATACCGGTTATCATTGGCCGCAACGAAACAGATAACTTAAAAACAGTTGCTGCAGTAGAAGCAGCTGGTGGTAAAGTTTTCCAGGTTGTGGCAGAATTATCTGACCCGGCTGAATGTGAAAACGCAGTAAAAAAAATAATTGAAAAATTCAGCCGTATTGACGGATTGGTAAATAATGCCGGTGTAAATGATGGCGTGGGTTTAGAAAGCGGTGACTATAAAAAATTTATGGCATCGCTGCATAAAAATTTAGTGCATTATTATTTGCTGGCACATTTTGCATTGCCTGAATTAATTAAATCGAAAGGTGCAATTGTAAATATCACTTCTAAAACTGCCGATACCGGTCAGGGCAATACATCTGCTTATGCAGCAAGCAATGGCGGCCGCAATGCTTTAACAAGAGAATGGGCGGTGGAATTATTAAAATATAGTATCAGGGTTAATGCAGTGGTGGTGGCAGAATGTTTTACACCTTTGTATGAAAAATGGATCCAGACATTACCAAATCCGCAGGAAAAATTAAAGGAAATAGAAGCTAAAATTCCTTTAGAGAACAGGATGACAACTGCAGAAGAAATTGCTAATGCAGTGGCTTTTTTATTGTCATCTAAATCGAGCCATACAACAGGGCAATTGGTTTATGTAGATGGAGGTTATATACATTTAGACAGGGCTTTGGCGAATGCTTAAAACAGGGTGAATTAAATTAATAATATGCAAACTATTAAAACCGCATTGTGTTCTTATGGTATGAGTGGCTGGGTTTTTCATGCCCCATTTCTTAACCTGCATAAAGGTTTTGAATTATATGGTGTATGGGAACGCTCAAAAAAAATTGCTGCTGAAAAATACCCCGCCATAAAATCTTTTGATACTTACGAAGATCTGTTGAATGATACAGCAATAGAATTAGTAATTGTCAACACACCCAACTATACCCATTTCGATCTTGCAAAAAAAGCATTGCTTGCCGGTAAGCATATCATTGTAGAAAAACCTTTTTGTATTACTGTAGCCGAATGTGAAGAATTAATCAACCTGGCAAAAGAAAAAAATAAACTGCTTTCAGTTTATCACAACCGGCGGTACGATAGTGATTTCAAAATAATAAAAAAGATAGTTCAGGAAAATTGGTTAGGAGATATAGTAGAAGCTGAATTTCATTTCGACAGGTTTAGCGAAATATTAAGTACTAAAGAACATAAAGAAATGCCTGGCCCCGGCAGGGGATTGCTGTATGACCTGGGTTCACATCTTATAGACCAGGCATTACAATTATTTGGTATGCCTGATGCTATATTTGCCGACATTAGAGCTGCCCGTAAAATTTCTTTGGTAGACGATTATATGGAGTTACTCTTGTATTATCCTTCAAAAAGAGTTCGAATAAAATCAAGTTATGTGGTAAGAGAGCCATTACCATCCTATGTTTTTCACGGCACAAAAGGTTCTTTTATAAAAGCCAGAACAGATGTGCAGGAAAAAGCATTGCAGGCTGGTGAAACTCCTGACAAAAAAGATTGGGGCAGCGAACCGGAAAATGAAATGGGATTACTGCATACCGAAAAGGATGGTAAAATTATCCGGGAGTATATTCCTTCCACCAATGGTAATTATATGGAGTATTATGATGGTATTTACCAATCTTTAACTACAGGTGCTGCCTTACCTGTTACAGCAGAAGATGGAAAAAGAGTTATACAAATTATAGAGAAAGCCTATCAAAGCAATAAAGAGAAAAAACTGATCAGTATATAAGCTGGAACTGAAACAGGAAACTGGCGGCGCACAATAGGAAATTGCCACTCCGGTGCTCCCGGAAAAACTATAATACAGTGCCCATTTTTTTAAGAAAACGTTATCGGGAACGATTGCATAAATAAAGACCTTTTTTAAACTCATTACCAGCAAATAAATCGGTAAAATTGAGTAATAAAACGATTGACTTAAAACTGTCTTTACACGTAAAACCTGGTTACCTGGCAATATTTAACACCAATCATTTTAAATTTTCAATCAACATTAAAAATAGCATCCCTTTATGAGTATTTTAAAACAATTTGATCTTTCAGGAAAAACAGCATTGGTTACAGGATGCGATACAGGTTTAGGAATGGGTATGGCAACAGCATTGGCAGAAGCAGGAGCCACTATTGTTGGCGCATCAATTGTAGAAGATTACTCTGCTGTAAAAAATGCAGTAGAGGCAACAGGACAAAAATTTACTTATCACAAGGTTGATATTTCCGATAGGCCATCACTATATGCTTTCATCAATAAAGTAAAAGCAGAAAATAAAAAGATAGATATTTTGGTAAACAACGCCGGTATCATCATGCGTAAACCTGCAGCCGAACATCCTGATGAATATTGGGACAAAGTGATCGATATTAATTTGAACGCACAATTTATTTTAGGCCGTGAGTTTGGAAAAGATATGATCGAGAATGGTGGCGGAAAAATAATTTTCACCTGTTCACTATTAAGTTTCCAGGGCGGTGTAAATGTACCTGGTTATACAGCAAGTAAATCTGCCATAGCAGGTTTGGTACGTGCATTTGGCAACGAGTGGGGCAGCAAAGGTGTTTGTGTAAACGGTATTGCACCAGGCTATATCGCCACTAACAACACACAGGCATTAAGAGAAGATCCTGAAAGAAGTGCATCGATCCTCAGCCGTATTCCAGCAGGCCGTTGGGGTGTGCCGGAAGATTTTAAAGGGCCAATTGTATTCCTTGCATCATCAGCATCTGATTATGTAAATGGAACGGTATTGTTTGTTGATGGTGGATGGATGGCGAGATAAGAAGCCCCTATCCCCTAAAGGGGAACTTAGAACTTCAAAATTTATTTAAATGTTTTTTTAATTAGTACAATAAATAAAAAATAATCTTCTCCTTTTCCCCCTTTAGGGGATAGGGGCTTAAATAACGAATATGCAAATAAGATTTCATAATAGCCCGGCTGAAACCAGCAGGATGAATGCCGAAGAATTACGCAGTAATTTTTTAGTGCAAAATATAATGGTAAAAGACGAAATTAATTTTGTCTATTCTCATTACGACCGTGTTATTATCGGTGGTGTGGTACCGGTAAATAAAACAATCGCACTACCAACATACGATTGTTTAAAAGCCGGTTATTTTTTAGAAAGAAGAGAGATAGGTGTAATTAATGTTGGTGGCGATGGCGAAATAAAAGTAGGCGACAAAGTGTACAGCTTGCGCAAACTCGATTGTTTGTACATTGGCAAAGGCAATGCAAAAGTTTCTTTTAAAAGCAAGAACAAAAAAGAACCTGCAAAATTTTACCTGCTATCATCACCGGCACATAAAGAGTATGCCGTAAAATTAATGCCAAGAGAAAAAGCAGCACCTACTGATTTAGGAACAGTTACCACCGCTAATCAGCGCACCGTGTATAAATACATTCATGCCGATGGAATAAGAAGTTGCCAGTTGGTAATGGGTTTAACCATTTTAAAAGAAGGCAGTGTATGGAATACCATGCCAACGCATGTACACGACCGCCGTATGGAAGCCTATTATTATTTTGATGTTCCGGATAATCAAAAAATAATTCATTTAATGGGCCAGCCAAATGAAACCAAACATTTGGTGGTAAGTAACGACGAAGCTATTATTTCTCCGCCATGGAGTATACACAGCGGATGCGGCACAAGCAATTACGGTTTCATTTGGGGTATGGCCGGCGAGAATTTTATTTATACCGATATGGATCTGGTAAACATAAATGATCTGCGATAATTTTTTTTACCGGGCTGTAGCGCTATAATCAACTTCATTGGCGTCGCACTCTTGTACCACATATCAATATTCATCACAACAGAAACGAACTTGTACATCATAATGAAAAATTTTTTTCTCATATCGTTCATCAGCATCAGCGGCTTTGCTTTTTTATTACCAGATAAAAAGCCCACCATCTTTTTAATCGGCGATTCCACCATGGCCAATAAGCCATTGGATAATAATCCCGAAAGAGGATGGGGACAATTATTCCCGAATTACTTTACCAATGATGTGGAAATACAAAACCATTCAGTAAATGGACGCAGCACAAAAAGTTTTATAACAGAGCATCGCTGGGATACGGTGATGAGCCGTTTAAAAGCCGGCGATTTTGTAATGATACAGTTTGGGCATAATGATGAAAAAGTAAACGATACCAGCCGCTCCGCACCTGCACATACTTTGTACAAACAAAATCTGATCCGTTTTATAAATGATGTACGCAGCAAAGGCGCTACTCCTTTTTTAATTACACCGGTAATGCGCCGAAGTTTCGATTCAACTGGTAAATTTGTTGATTCGCATGGCGATTATCCTGCTGTTGTAAAAGAAGTGGGTGTACAAATGAATGTTGCAGTAATTGATCTGCATAAAAGCAGCGAAGCACTGATATTAAAAGAAGGCATTGAAAACAGCAAACGTTTATTCCTGCATATTCCTCCCTATCATTTTAAAGATGCAAAAGCAAAAGAAGATAACACACACTTCAGCGAATATGGTGCAGCATCAATGGCATCATTGGTTTGTCAGGCCATTAAAGAACAAAATTTACCGCTGGCAAAATATTTAGCTCCATCAGATTTTAAAGAAAAGTATGCATTTGAATTACCGAAGATCTATACACCTCATTTTAAAAAAGATACTTTTAATATTTTAAATTATGGTGCAGTTGCTGATGGACTCACTTTAAATTCTGTAGCTATCAATAAAACAATTGAGGAATGTGCAAAGAACGGTGGCGGAACAGTTGTAGTGCCAGGAGGTAGTTTTGTTACCGGACCAATCATCATGAAGAGTAATATCAATTTGCACCTGGATAAAGGTGCATTAATTATTTACAGTCCCGACTTTAACCAATATCCATTAGTTGTTTCAACATTTGAAGGCGTTGATGCGGCAAGGTGCCAATCGCCTTTTACTGCCGAGAATTTGGAAAACATTGCCATTACTGGTGAAGGAATTATTAATGGCAATGGTTTTTACTGGCGCCCTGTTGGTAAAGATAAATTGACTGAAAGCCAGTGGAAAGCTCATCAGAAAAATTATGGCGGTGTATTGAATGAAGCTAAAAAAACATGGTACTCTTCTGAAAAAGCATTGAAAGGTTCGCTTACCAATAATATCGGAAAACTGGAAGGAGGAAAAACAACCAAAGACTTTGAAGATATTAAAGATTATCTGCGTCCGAATATGATACGCATTTTTCAATGCAAAAATATTTTGATTGAAGGAGTGACATTTGAAAACTCTCCTGCATGGACAACTCATATAAATGCCAGCGAACATATTACCATCCGCAACCTCACCGTAAAAAATCCATGGTATGGTACAAATACTGATGCACTGGATTTGGAAAGTTGTAAAAATGCTTTGGTGGAAGATTGCCATTTTGATACCGGTGATGATGGCATTTGTATTAAAAGCGGCCGTGATGCAGAAGGAAGAAAAAAAGGCTTGCCTACCAAAGATGTGATTGTGAAAAATTGTGTGGTGTATCATGCACACGGCGGGTTTGTTGTAGGAAGCGAAATGAGCGGTGGCGTAAATAATATGTTTGTAAGTAATTGTACTTTCATTGGTACCGATATTGGCCTTCGTTTTAAAACCACCCGTGGCCGTGGCGGTATGGTGGAAAATATTTACGTGAACAATATCAATATGAAAGCCATTCCTGCCGAAGCAATTTTGTTTGATATGTATTATATGGCTAAAGACCCTGTGGTTTTAGCAGGAGAAAAACGGGAACCACCTGTTGTTGAAATGAAACCGGTGGATGAAAGCACACCGCAGTTGCAGAATTTTTATTTCCGTAACATTACCTGCAATGGTGCAGCCAAAGGCATTTTTGTAAGAGGCATTCCGGAAATGCACATTAAAAACATTCTTATAGAAAATGCAGTACTGCAGGCCGATGAAGGCATCGACATTCAGGAAGCCAGTAACATTACATTGAACAACATAACGATGATAAGTAAGAACACAAAACCGGTTACGTATATTTTAAACAGCGATAACATTACGCTTACTAATTTAAAATATAAAGACAGTACCGATGTATTGGCAATGGTACAGGGTGAAAGAACGAAGGCAGTAAGTATTTTAAATACAGATGTAACAAAGGCAAAACAAAAATTAATGACAGGCTTTGGTGTAACTGATGCAACAATTAATTGGGCAGTTCCGCAACCTGTTATTGAGACCAAAAAGAAGAAAAAGAAAACCCCCTCCGCCCCCTGAAGGGAGAACCGTGAGAAGATAAAAGCGAATGTTGGGAAGATGGTTTATTCTCTGTTTTTTGTTCCGTAGGAACAATTCGTGGGTAGAGATGATAAGAAGAATGGTTTGATCGTTCCGTAGGAACGAATGGTGCAAGGTAAAATGTGATTAAGTTTCAATAAAGAAATTAAGTTGAAGAGTGCGACGCCAATGAAGATGAGTAAAGAACAAATGATTGTTACAAAAAAATAAAATTTCCCGGAGGGAAAATTAAAGTATGAAAAAAATAATTGTAATGCTATTGTTAGCTGTTTCAATAAACAGCTTTGCACAAACACCAGGTGAAAAACTGGCGGCAACAGTTTTGGATATCTGGAAAGATACCGTGCCTATAGGCAGCTCTGCCAAGTGGAGCTATGACATGGGTGTGGTGTTAAAAGGTTTTGAAGGCCTGTGGATGAACACCGGCGACGTAAAGTATTATAATGCCATACTGCAAAAGATGGATTATTTTGTAAAAGATGATGCCAGCATTAAAGGCTACGAAAAAGAAGAATACAATATTGATCATGTAAATAATGGTAAACTGGTGTTGCTGTTATACCGTATTACCGGAAAAGAAAAATATAAAAAAGCTGCAGACTTATTACGCAGCCAGTTAGCCACACATCCACGTACAAAAGAAGGCGGCTTCTGGCATAAAAAAGTTTATACCAATCAAATGTGGCTGGATGGTTTGTACATGGGCGAACCTTTTTATGCAGAGTATGCTATGCTGTTTCATGAAGACACTGCGTTTAATGATATAGCCAACCAATTCATCTGGATGGAAAAACATGCAAGAGATACAAAAACGGGTTTGTTGTATCATGCATGGGACGAAAGTAAAGAACAGCAATGGGCCAATAAAACAACAGGCACATCACCGCTTTTTTGGGCAAGGGCAATGGGTTGGTATGCAGATGCATTGGTAGATGTACTGGACTATTTTCCTGCAACGCATCCTAAAAGAAAAGTATTGATAGATATTTTAAACCGCCTGGTAAATGCTGTGGAAAAACAACAGGATAAAACTACGGGCTTGTGGTATGATGTAATGAATTACAGTGGTGCTGGTAAAGAGAAAAATTATTTTGAAGCTTCGGCTTCTTCCCAATTTGTATATGCCATTGCAAAAGGTGTACGCAAAGGATATTTGCCTGCTGCAAAAATGGCTATTGCAAAAAAAGGTTATGATGGGTTGGTAAAACAATTTATTAAGGAAGAGAACGGGCAGACCAATTTACATGGTACAGTTAAAGTGAGTGGCCTTGGTGGTAAGCCATACCGTGATGGAAGTTTTACTTATTACATGAGTGAGCCTGTAATTGTAAATGATCCCAAAGGAATGGGTGCATTTTTATTGGCAAGTAACGAAATAGAAATGGCAAAAGATCAATCTGTGGGTAAAGGCAAAACAGTTTTATTAGACCGCTGGTTCAACAGTGAAAAAAGAAAAGATGTTGTAGGGGCCAATGTGTACTGGCATTATGTGTGGGATGAAAGAAGCCATCCTGGTTTTTATACATTCGGACAAATATTTGAAAGGCATGGCGCTAAGCTTGCCTCTCTGGATGTGGCACCCACTGCTGCAAATTTAAAAGGCGCTGCTGTTTATGTTATTGTTGATCCCGATCATGTAAGAGATAATCCCAACCCTAATTACGTTACAGAAAATGATGCCAAACAAATTGCTGATTGGGTAAAAGCTGGGGGTACTTTATTAATAATGGCTAACGACAGTAACAACTGCGACCTGCAACATTTGAATTTATTGGCAGGTACATTTGGAGTAAAATTTACCGATAAGAGTTTGAATATGGTGAAGAATGATATGTATGAACAAGGTGTTGTTTTGCCCGGTGCAAACAATCCTGTTTTTAAATCGCCTGCAAAAATGTATTTAAAAGAAGTGAGTGCATTGGAGATAAAAGCTCCGGCTGTGGCCAATGCAAGTAAAGACTGGGATGTAATTATTGCCACAGCAAATTATGGTAAAGGAAAAGTACTGGCAGTTGGCGACCCATGGTTGTATAACGAATATCTTGATGGAAGAAAATTACCTGCACAATATGAGAATTACAAAGCTGCAGACGACCTGGTAAAATGGTTATTAACTCAATCGAAAAAATAAATTGAACTGGCTAAAAAAAATATTTTTTCTTTTTGCTACGGTATTTGCTGTGCAAAATTTGGTTGCACAAAATGAAATTGTGGTGGCACAGGATGGTAGTGGTAATTTTAAAACCATACAGGAGGCCATCAACAGTTTGCCCGATGCTGCAACAGCGCAAAGGGTAATTCTGATTAAAAAAGGTATTTATAAAGAGAAGATTTTTATCGAGAAGAATTTTATCACGTTAAAAGGAGAGAATCCTGAAAATACTGTTGTAACCATTTCGCTGGCGAGGGATGAATGGCGTTGTGATAATAAGGATGATTATGGTACAGCTGCCATCAATTTAAAAGGCAATGATATCACACTGGAAAATTTATCTTTCATCAATAGTTATGGAAAAGACAATACTGCCGCAAAAGATATCATTTGCAAAAACGAAGCAGGCAATACAAAAGCTATAAAGCCGGATGGACACCAGATGGCTTTACGTTCTTTTAAAACCACAAGACTGATTGTTAAGCATTGTATTTTCCGTGCCTATGGTGGCGATACTGTTAGCCCATGGAATGCTAACGAAGGCATGTTCTATTTTAAAGATTGTGTAATGGAAGGTGGTGTGGACTTTTATTGTCCACGTGGTTGGGCATTGGCCGAAGACTGCAGTTTTATCTGCCATAATAATAACGCAGCCATCTGGCACGATGGCAGCAATTTTAAAACATCAAAAACAGTATTGCTTAATTGTACATTTACCGGCGATAAAGATTATAAACTGGGCCGCTTTCATAAAGACGCACAATTTTATTTATTGAATTGCACGTTTGATAAAAATATGGCGGATGCAGATATTTATTTAGTACCTCCAAAAGATATGAAGGATACTTTGAAGTGGGGCAGAAGAGTGTATTACTATAATTGCAAAAAAAAGGGAGGTGATTATGCATGGTATAAAAATAACTTGCCCGCTGATTTTGGTATCAATGAATTCAATATTCCCTGGGTATATGATTATAAATGGAATCCAATAAAAGGAGAAGAAAATAAAGATGAAGCAACAGCATATTCAATAAAGAGTGATGCAGCGGCAGTTGTCAATTCAAATATTTCTTCTGATCCTGTTGCAGATAACATGTTGTTATATCAACGCAAAAATGGCGGCTGGCCCAAACATTTCCAAGGCGACAGAAAAGTGGATTACAAAAGGGTATTGAATGAAGTGGAATTAAAAGAGCTGCAATCCGGTTATGAAGCTGGAATTGATGCCACCATTGATAACGAAGCCACCACAAAAGAAATTAAATATTTAGTTAAAGCATTTAAAGAGTTTAAGAATATAAAATATTTAGCTGCTGCCACCAAAGGAATCGATTATTTATTAAAAGCTCAATATGCCAATGGCGGCTGGCCGCAATTTTATCCCGATTTCAGCAGCTACCGCAGCCAGGTTACTTATAACGACAATGCAATGATGAATGTGGTGAATGTGCTGGAAGATATAACAGCAGGTAAAAATGATTTTGATGTAATTGACAAATCATACATTCCTGAATGTAATGAGGCTGTTAAAAAAGCAATTGACTGTGTATTGAAAACACAGGTAAAACAAAAAGGAAAACTTACAGTGTGGTGTGCCCAGTACAATGCTAAAACACTGGTGCCCGAAATGGCCAGAAAATTTGAGCTGGCATCATTAAGCGGTAGTGAATCTGTGGGCATTGTAAGGTTTTTAATGCGTCAACCCAATCCAACAAAAGAAATGATTGCAGCAGTGAATGCCGCAGTTGAGTGGTTTGAAAAAGTAAAAATTGTGGGTTATAATTTTGTAGACGTAAAAGCACCACAGGAAGCAAGTGGTAAAGACAGGGTTTTGGTTAAAGATGATAAGAATACGATGTGGGCAAGATTTTATAACCTTGAAACCAATGAACCCTTTTTTACAGGTAGGGACAGCCAGCCTAAAAAAACTATTGCAGAAGTAGAAAACGAACGCCGTATAGGTTATGCCTGGTACGGTGTATGGCCACAAAAATTATTAGAAAAGGAATATCCTGAATGGGCTGCCAAATGGCTAAAAAAAAATTAAAGGACAACAACAAAAAATAAAATTGTGACAATGATAGTATCAAAATTCACACTAAAGAATATACAATCCGGTAAAGTGGAAAACGTGCCCGATGGAATTTTTGAATTGCCTGAAAAGGTATTGCAGTTTGGTACAGGTGTATTACTCCGCGGCCTGCCTGATTATTTTATTGACAAAGCTAACCGCCAGGGAATATTTAACGGACGCATTGTGGTGGTAAAATCTACAAATGGCGGCGATGGCGCTGCTTTTGAAAAACAGGATGGCTTATATACATTATGTATTCGTGGTTTGGAAAATGGAAAAGCAGTTTCTCAAAATGTAATTTGTTCTGCCATCAGCAGGGTATTATCTGCAAAAGATGAATGGGGAGCGATTTTGAAGTGTGCTCATAATCCCGATATGGAAATTATTATTTCCAATACAACCGAAGTAGGTATTGAATTGGTTAAAGATGATATTCACCATCACCCGCCAATATCATATCCCGGAAAATTATTAGCATTCTTGCATGAGCGATACAAAGCCTTTGCTGGCAGCGAGCAATGCGGAATGGTAATTGTGCCAACAGAATTGATAAGTGATAATGGAAAAAAATTAGAGTCAATTGTTTTAGAACTGGCGCATTTAAATGGACTGGAAGAAAATTTTATTGAGTGGCTGGAAAAGCATAATCAATTCTGCAATTCTTTAGTGGACAGGATTGTGCCGGGCAAACCCGATGCAGCCGCTAAAAAATTACTGGAAGATGAATTGGGGTATACCGACGATCTGTTAACCATGAGTGAAGTGTATAGTTTATGGGCTATTGAGGGCGATGAAAAAATTGCTTCGGTATTAAGTTTTGCAGCAGCAGATAAAGGTGTTGTCATCACTCCCGATATTCATGTGTTTAAAGAATTAAAATTACGCTTACTGAATGGTACACACTCCTTAAGTTGTGCCGTGGCATTTTTATCAGGCATTGTGTCTGTAAAAGAAGCCATGAATAATCCTGTGATTTCAAAATTTGCAAATGACCTGATGACCAAAGAAATTGTAAGAGCCATTCCTTATGATCTGCCGCAGGAAGATGCTTTAACTTTTGCAGGTAAAGTGTTGGACCGCTTCCGTAATCCAAGCATCGAACACCATTGGATAAATATCAGCCTCAACTATACTTCTAAATTAGAGATGAGGATTGTACAGGTTTTATTGCGCTATTCCGAATTGTATAAATCGGTACCCGAAAATATGGCATTGGGTTTTGCGGCATACCTTGTTTTTATGAAAGCAGTAAAAGCAGAAAATGATATTTATTATGGTAACTTTAATGGCGCAGATTATCCCATTAAAGATCCTAAAGCAGCATATTTCTTTGATCAATGGAAAAACAACACAATACCGCAATTGGTGAAAAATGTTTTGTCAAATACAGCTTTGTGGAATGCTGATCTTTCTGCTTTACCCGGCTTTGCCGAAAAAGTAACAGAAAATGTAGAAGACATTTTGCAATACGGCATAATGGAAGTTATTAAAAATGAAAAAGTAAAAATATAAAATATAATGAAGCAAATGGTTTTAAAAGTTCATCCAAAAGATAATGTGCTGGTGGCTTTAGTTGATTTAAAAAATGGACAGTCCATTGAATATGGTGGGGAGACTTTTGTTTTACAGGATGATGTAAAAGCCAAGCATAAATTTTTTACAACAGATTTGCAACAGGGCGATAATGTGATTATGTATGGTGTGCTGGTAGGCAAAGCACAACACTTTATTGCAAAAGCAAGCTGGATGAGTACAGAGAATATCAAGCATGCAGCAGAACCTTATTTCTACCGCAATACTAATTATAAATGGACAGCACCTGACGTATCAAAATTTAGCGGTAGAACATTTAATGGTTATCACCGCAGTAATGGAGAAGTGGGTACTGCCAATTACTGGCTGTTCATACCAACTGTATTTTGTGAGAACAGGAATTTAGATGTAATAAAAGAAGCATTGCATAATGAACTGGGATATGCTGTTACCGATAAATACAAACGCTACACAAAAGAATTAATTGAAGCCTACAAAACAGGAACGGAACTTCCTTTAGCAGAGTCTTTCGCACCCTCTCCTTTGGAGTTCCCTGTTATGGGAACGAACGTAGTTCATGGGGTGAGGTTGTTTAAAAACGTAGACGGTATAAAATTTTTAAATCACCAGGGTGGTTGTGGTGGCACAAGGCAGGATGCAGGAATTTTAAGTAAGTTGTTAGCGTCTTATGCCAATCATCCCAATGTTGCAGGTGTTACAGTTTTAAGTTTAGGTTGCCAAAATTTACAGGTGGCAGATTTTAAAAATGATTTGCAAAAATTAAATCCAAACTTTGATAAGCCACTTTTTATTTTTGAACAGCAGCAATCGCAAAGCGAAGAGCAGTTGATTACCGAAGCCATTAAAAAAACATTTGAAGGATTAATAGAAATAAATAAAATTGAACGTAAACCTGCACCATTAACCAAATTGACCATTGGTGTAAAATGTGGTGGCAGCGATGGTTTCAGCGGTATCAGTGCAAACCCATCTGTTGGTTACCTAAGTGATTTAGTAGTTGGCCTTGGTGGTAAAATTTTGCTGGCAGAATTTCCTGAACTATGTGGTGCCGAACAAAATTTAATTGACCGTACTATTGATGAAGTAGCTGCAAAAAAATTCATTCACTTAATGGGTACATATAGCGAACAGGCCGAAAGAGTAGGTAGTGGTTTTCACATGAACCCTTCTCCGGGAAATATAAAAGATGGTTTAATAACCGATGCCATTAAAAGTAATGGTGCAGCATTAAAAGGCGGCACATCGCCAGTTGTTGATGTGCTGGATTATACGGAACCGGTTACCAAACCCGGTTTAAGTTTAGTATGTACTCCCGGCAACGATGTGGAAGCCACAACCGGTAAAGCAGCAAGCGGTGCCACATTAATTTTGTTTACCACAGGCTTGGGTACACCAACAGGTAATCCCGTTTGTCCTACTATAAAAGTAAGCACCAACAGTAATCTTACCAAAAGAATGAATGACATTATTGATATAGATTGCGGCCCGGTAGTGGAAGGAGAAAAAACAATTGAACAAATGGGAGAAGAGATATTGGAGTATTGTATTAAAGCAGCCAGCGGCGAAGTAATACCTAAAGCGGTATTACTTAACCAGGACGATTTTATTCCATGGAAGAGGGGAGTGAGTTTGTGATTTTTTTTGGGGAACAAACATTTGTAATCCTGTTCATCATCGTTGTGTCACTCACTTGTACGGCAAATCAATGTTGAGCTTTTCCCCAAAGCAGGAAAAAAATTTTGATTGTTATTGATAAATAATTTTATGAAAAAATTCTTAGACGAAAATTTCCTGCTGCAAAGCAAAACAGCGCAAACCTTATATCACGAGTTTGCCAAATCAATGCCCATAATTGATTACCATAATCATTTACCTCCCGATCAGATTGCAAACGACATCAACTTTGCAAACATTACACAGGCGTGGTTGTATGGCGATCATTACAAATGGAGGGCCTTGCGTACCAACGGTATCAACGAAAAATATTGCACCGGCGCTGCATCAGATTTTGAAAAGTTTCAGCAATGGGCCGCAACTGTGCCTTATACTTTACGCAATCCATTATATCACTGGACGCATTTAGAACTGCAGCGTTACTTCAACATCGATAAAATTTTAAATGCAGATACTGCCAAAGAAATTTATGATGAAGCCACGGCTTTACTGCAAACAAAAGCATACAGTGTAAGAGGGTTGCTTACAAAAATGAATGTAAAAACTTTGTGCACCACTGATGACCCCATCGATAATTTAGAGCATCATAAATCCATTGCAGCAAGTGATTTTCAAATAAAAGTATTGCCTGCCTTCCGTCCCGATAAGGGCATGAATGTGGATGATGCAGCAATATTTAATGATTACGTAAATAAAGTGGAAGCTGTATCAAATATTTCTGTAAGCAGTTATAGCGATTATTTAAAAGCATTAAAAAACCGTCACGATTATTTTGCTGCCAATGGTGCATCTGTTTCCGATCATGGCCTGGAACAGATATATGCAGAAGATTATACCGATGCAGAGATCAACACCATCTTTAATAAAATAAGAAGTGGCTCCACGTTAAGCCTGGAGGGAAACCACAAATTCAAATCGGCCATGCTGGTTGAATTTGCAAAATGGGATCATGAGAAAGGATGGGTGCAGCAGTATCACTTAGGCGCATTGCGTAATAATAATGCACGGATGTTATCAATGCTCGGCCCCGATACCGGCTGGGATAGTATTGGCGATTTTTCACAGGCAAAGGCATTGGCTAAATTCATGAATAAATTAGATTCAACCGATCAGCTGGCTAAAACCATTTTGTATAATTTAAACCCTGCCGATAACGATTTAATGGCCGCCATGATTGGTAATTACAATGATGGCAGTATGGTGGGTAAAGTACAATCCGGCAGCGGCTGGTGGTTTCTCGATCAAAAAGATGGAATGACCAAACAGATGAATGCACTAAGCAATATGGGACTGTTGAGCAGGTTTGTGGGCATGTTAACCGATAGCAGGAGTTTTCTTTCTTTCCCACGTCATGAGTATTTCAGAAGATTACTCTGCAATATGTTCGGCGAAGAAATTGAAAATGGCGAACTGCCCAATGATATTGTATGGACAGGAAAAGTGATTGAAGATATTTGCTATAACAATGCAAAGCAATATTTTGGTTTTTAAAAAAGACGAAAAACCTGACCCATATTTTTAGAAGCCTTCAGTTTTTGAAGGCTTTTGTTATTTGCCACATGTTGGCTGCTGCTCTTCTTTTAACTTTTTTACCGTTGAATAATCAAACGCCTGATAATTCTTTGTCCGTTGGTGTTGGTGAACTGCAACATATAAAAGCCTGTTTTTTTAAGTTCAAACTGTTTGTTTGTTGCTGTTAATTTTGTTGATAAAACAAGCTGGCCTAAAGTGTTAAATACCAGTATCTCAAAATTGCCGGCCGGCGAAATATTTACAACACCTGAACTCGGATTTGGAAAAACAGCAAATGCTTTCTCTGTAAAGTTGGCAACAACATTTCTGTTAGCAGTAAGAGTGAATGTATAGCTTGAATTGGTGCTTACCACATTTCCATTCTCTGTCCAGTTACTGAATGTAAAGCCGGGGTTTGCCTGTGCGGTTATTGTTACCGACGTTCCTGATGCATAATTGCCCTGCCCGGCAGTTGTACCACCATTCGCAGGGCTTGCTGTAAGTGTTACCAGGTAAATCGGTTGATTTTGTGTAAAGTTGGCAACAAGATTTTTATTAGCAGTGAGTGTAAAGGTGTAGCTTAAACTGGTACTTGCCACATTTCCATTCTCTGTCCAGTTACTGAATGTAAAGCCTGGGTTTGCCTGTGCGGTTACTGTTACCGCCGTTCCGGATGTATAGTTGCCCTGCCCTGCAGTTACACCACCATTCGCAGGATTTGCTGAAAGGGTTACTATAAGCTACGGGAGCAGGTAATGATAAATTACCAGCATCGCTACCGTCCTGATTTTTATAACTTCCCTTCCAAATAGTAACACCCAATGCAGCCTTACTGTAGGGGTCTAATTTGTTGGTAGTATAAAAATGATAGGTAGTGGATAAGAGAATTGAGACACCAGATAAATCGGCAGATTGTGTATTGCTACCAAATGGGTTTTTATATGTTTGAGATGCTTTGGCATAAATTACTGATGCCCCAATGCCGAGATTATCTTTTAAAAGATATTCATAATTAATAAAGACAGGGCCTGCTTTTGAAGATGCTGTTTTAAAATAATTTCCTATACCGCCAACATTTAATAGCGAGGCCACATTGTTTGGTGTGCCTATACCCACTTGTACTATTTGTGATTTTTTGTGTATTGCAGGAACACCTTTAAATTCTTTTTTTGGTTTTATTGCATCTAAAACTTCTCTAACCTGTGCTTTTGCAAGGGTGCTTAACGCTATCAGTATAATAAGAAATGTAATTTTAATATTATTCATTTAGTGGTTTAAACAGTTTTTTTTTAAGTGATTAAGCTGTGGTTTTGTGATTGGCTGATTGTTGTTTAATCATATTTCTTATTTGATGCTCCAATTCACCGTTGTTTTTATACTGGTCTAACATTTCAGTATGGCAATCCATAAGTTCTAATTCCAATTCAGTAATTCTTTTTTGTAATTTCTTTTTGAAATTTTCTTTGAAAAGAAAAAAAGCTAATACGCCAAGGATAAACCCCGCACCTAAATAAAAAAGTTGAAAAATATCATTTATCATAGTCAAAAAAAAAATAAAATACCGATCCACTAATTGCAGAACGATATTTTATGCTTAAACCACCCTTACTTGCTGATAACTATTTTTTGTACCAGCATTTCGCTATTGATTATAGCCTGAACTAAATATGTACCTTTTGCTGCATTGGAAAGGCTATTGATATAAATTACATTTTCGCCTTTTACCAATTGCGTTTTACTTTGATAGATTAGCTGCCCGATTGCATCCACTATTTTAATATCACCTGTAGCACTTACATCCGAAGTGATACGAACTGTAACTCTATCAGATACAGGATTAGGGGTTACAATCATTGCTTTTTTAATAGTACCAGTCATTCTTATAGTTACTACTGTACTATATTTTATCTTTCCGTCATTGTCTATTGATTTTAACCTGATGTAGTATAAAGGCTGTGTATAGTTTACAAGTGTAAACTGATAATTATTGACTGATTGGTTTCTTGCAGTAACTGAGCCACCCTTTACGAAATTAAATCCGTCTGTACTGTATTCCACTTCAAAGTGGTTTACATTAATTTCATTTTCTGATTTCCAGTTAACATTAATGTTAGTGCCATTTCTTTCGGCAGAAAAAATTACCAATGATAATGGCTGGAAAATCCACGCAAATTGCCCCCCTTCGGCCAAAACAAACTAACCCCCTTGCGCCATTTCAAATTGACCCCCTGATACCGGCTTAAACTGACCCC
>JAYVPT010000069.1:0-12280 GCA_043757165.1 Ferruginibacter sp. | reverse complement strand
AATGAACAGCTCATCTGCACGTTTTTCTTTCTCTTTGTCCTGAAAGGCCAGTTCTCTGTTCGCAATGACTAACTCATCTGCACGTTTGCCTTTCTCTTTATCCTGAAAGGCCAGTTCTTTATTGGCGCTGATCAACTCCGTAATATCTCTTGACAAGGTAGCAATACCAATTACCTTCCCTTTTTCATCTTTTATAGGAGACAGGGAAAGCGAAACATTAATAACAACACCGTCTTTTCTTATTCTCCTGGTTTCGTAATGTGGTATGATATGCCCTTTGCTAATTTGTTTTAATAATTCAGCAAGTTCATCAGAATGATCAGGAGGAATGAGCAAGCTGATGTTTTTTCCAATTATCTCCGTATCCTTATAGCCGTAAATTTTTTCGGAACCGTGGTTCCAGGAAGTAACAATTCCTTCCAGCGTTTTGGCTTTTATTGCCAAATCAGATGATTCAATGATAAGCGAAGAAAGCGTTCCCTTCTTTTCATATTCAACAAGCTGGTTGAAAGCTGCTTTTTGTTCTGTCGGTGTTTCTGTCATTTTATTTATTTACCCTGCTTACGGGGTAATGTAAACTTTTTTAAAGTAAAAAGGCGAATAAAGATTTTTTGAAGCAATTAAATTCAATAACCGATACTCACAATCCTTCCATTTTATTATAAGCCAAAAAATTATTTTTTAAGTTCTTAAAAAAATAAATATTGCCGGCCTGCAAGCTTTACTATATTATATATTCCTAAAATGAGATACTGCTATCACAGGTTCTCCAGGTTTTCTTTTCGTTTTTGTTTAAGTTGTTTAAAAAAAGATGGTGAAAGGCCGGTAATTTTTTTAAACTGGTTGGATAAATGTGATACACTGCTGTAATGAAGTTTGCTGGCCACTTCAGTAAGATTCAATTCATTGTACAGCAGCAATTCTTTTACCCTTTCAATTTTATGAGTAATAATAAATTGCTGAATGGTAATACCCTTTACCTCTGAAAATATGTTGGAGAGATAAGTATAATCATGGGAGAGTTTGTGGCTGAGGTGATCAGAATAATTTATTTTAGGCAAATCATCCGAGTAATGAACCATTTCGATGATCGTATTTTTTATCTTTTCACTCAGGATGGCTTTTTTATTATCCATCAGTTCCAGGCCACACTTAAGCAGGCTTGCTTTTAGTTTTTGCTGCTGCTTTATTGTTATGTCATCCGGCATGTCAATTATACCCAGGGAAATAAATGCATCATTTATCCCGAGTTTATGTAGCTCCTCTTTCACCATCATTTTACAACGAAGGCTTACCATATATTTTATGTAGAGTTTCATTTTTTTATTTGGCAGCAGAAATAACTGAAGCAGGTAAAAATATTTTCTAAAAAGTTATTCAACAAACCGTTGGCGCTTTCTTTTTATTTCCTTTAATCTTCATACCCGCTTTTAATAACAGTGGAAATCATTTTGAATTGTACATTGGCATTAAAATGATGCTTTGCATGGGCTGGTATTATAATACCTTCACCTAATTTAAGCATACATATCTTATCATTAATGGTAATTTCAGCAGCACCATCTATTATTTGAATATAGGTATCAAACGGAGAGAGTTTTTCAGCAAGCCCTTCGCCTGCATCAAATGAAGAGGCTGTAATATTTCCGGTTATTCTTTTAATAATAGTTTTAGATACTACAGCATTAGGCATATATTCAATAATTTCAACTATTATATGCGACCTCGCTTTCTCCAGTTCCGCATTCCAGGTATTATTTTTCATGTGCTTTTTTATCATTAATTTATTTCAGAAAGTAATACCGAAAATATTTAAAAGAACGGATGTAAATAGCTGTATCAATGGATTAAAAAAACAAATGAAATCAAGATAACCCCCAACTACTAAAACTAAAGGAAAAAACCGATCTCATTTGTTTTACCTCTTAAATAATAAATAATAACTATTATAAAGGTGAGGTAATTAAAAATATGAAGTATTACATGTTTGCAGGCGATTCTTATATAAATCACATGTTTTCTAAATTACGGTTACGTTTTACTTTCAGCTGTTTAAAAAAAGAAGGAGACAAGCCCGTAACTTTTTTAAACTGGTTTGATAAATGTGCCACGCTGCTGTAATGCAGTTTATAGGAAATTTCGGTAAGATTCAATTCATCGTATAAAAGCAATTCCTTTACTTTTTCAATTTTATTTATGATAATGTATTGCTGTATGGTTATTTCCCTTACTTCGGAAAATATATTGGAGAGATAGGTATAATCTAATTGTAGTTTTTTACTGATATAATCTGAATAATTTTCTTCGGGTAACTCATCAGCATAATGGATCATTTCAATGATCACATTCTTTATTTTTTCAATCAGGATGTTCCTTTTATCCTCCATCAATTCCAGTCCGCAAATAAAAAGATTTTCTTTAAGCTGCTGGCGTTGTGCCGGTGTAATATCTTCCATTAATTCAATAGTACCCAGTTCAACAGATAAATATTTTATTCGTAGTTTTTCCAACTCAGCTTTAACCATCATTTTGCACCGAAGGCTTACCATGTATTTGATATAAAGCTTCAAATTATGCTGTTTTTTGGGGGGGGTATAGATACATAAAACCGGTTTTTTTTTAACGTTGTTGCGTGGAAAATTCTGGCTGTAAAATACAGATTGCTGTAATTCCTTTTGGTTATAATTAAGCGCTGCTTGTCCCATAATTGCTATATAGTTAAAACCATGCCGTTGTAATTATTACCTGTTTTGCTTCACAAGTGTGCATATTACAAATAAAAAAAAACTATGTTTTTCCCATAAAGGGGAATTTTATCAACACTATAAAATATATGGTAAGGTTTTAAGGTAAAATAGGAATAAATCATTAGGTGCTACCTATTCACTATAAAAGGTGATTTTTCAGAAAAGCATACCTCAACCGGCCTCTTGTAAATTATGGTTCAACCTGTTTTTTAAGTTAGCATCAACCAGTAAAAAGTGAGAATCATGTAATTAATTTTAATAAATGTGTAATGCTTTGCAAATTGAATATTTTGACCTTTGTTACACAACAGATTTTTTACGAAATAGAAACCCCATTTTTAAATAATTAATTAAATCAATCATGAATTACATAACAACAAATAACGACACAGCAGGTAACGCTGCACAACTTTATTACACCGATTATGGAACCGGAAAGCCTGTAATACTGATACATGGCTGGCCCCTCAGTGGTGCCATGTGGGAGTACCAGGTAAATGCTTTAGTGAATAGTGGGTACCGGGTAATTACTTATGACAGGCGTGGTTTTGGTAAATCATCGCAACCCTGGAATGGTTATGATTATGATACGCTTACTGATGATTTAAAAGCAGTGATAGACCAGTTGAAACTTGAAGATATTACACTGGTTGGTTTTTCAATGGGTGGCGGCGAAGTGGTCCGCTATTTCAGCCGCCATGTCGGCAAGGGTGTTTCTAAAGTTGTTTTAATTTCTTCCATAACACCTTATATGTTGCAGACAGACAGCAACCCGGATGGTGTGCCGCAGGAAATTTTTGATAATATGGCAGATGCAATGCAGCAAGACAGGATTGGTTTTCTGGATGGTTTTGGAAAAACATTTTTTGGTGTTGGCATGCTGCACAAACCATTAAGCGCTCCTTTATTGGAATATTTCAGGATGTTGTGTTCCCTTGCATCGCCCCGTGCCACACAGGAGTGTGCAAAAGCTTTTGCAACAACCGATTTCAGGGAGGAAATGAAACTGGTAAATGTACCTACTTTAATTATACACGGCGATGCTGATAAAACAGTACCTGTTGATCCTACAGGAAAACAATCAGCTATTTCAATTCCTTCAAACACTTTTATTATTTACCAGGGTGCAGCGCATGGTTTATTTTATACAGAAAGGGATCAACTGAATGCCGATCTGATAACTTTTTTAAATGGCGGCGATGTAGCAACCAATAATGAAATAGTGGAAGAAGTTTTTCAGGATCCCCGGTTTTTTTAAACCAATTTAAAAAAACAAACCTGAAAGTAAGAGTAAATGCTGATCACTTAAAATTTTAAACTCTCAACTGATATTGGTATCAACTGAATCGATGAAACATATTTATATCATTACAGTATTATCATTCCTGTTCTCCTGTAATTCAAAAAAACTGAATAAAGATTCTTACAATGGGTCTGTAGCTACATCGGGGTATAAGGCCGATAGTTTGCCAGCTCCTTATGCCACAGCTTCAACTAAAAATTTCAGTGAAGTTGTTGGATGGAAGGATGGTGAAATGCCCGTTGCACCAAAAGGCTTTTCGGTTAATAAATTTGCAGATGGATTAGAACATCCCCGCTGGATCTACATTGCTGCTAACGGCGACATTTTTGTTGCAGAATCGAATACCATATTAAAAGGCATTAAAAAATTTGGCGCTAAAATCTCCCGTAAAATTAAAACACAACATGTAGGTGAAAGCGCCAACAGGATTACTTTATTCAGGGATGCTGATAAAAACGGCGTTTTTGAAAAGCGGTTTGTTTTTGCAGAAAATCTTAATCAGCCATTTGGCATGTTGATAATTGACAATCATTTTTATGTAGGTAATACAGATGGTTTGATGAAATATGATTATAAACCCGGCGATACTTTACTTCAGGGTACAGGCCAAAAAATTGTTTCACTTCCGGCAGGAAAATATAACCGGCACTGGGCAAGAAATATTATTACCAATGCTGCAAAAGATAAGATCTATATTGGTGTAGGCTCGGGGAGCAATGTTGCAGAAACGGGGCTTGACAATGAAATTAGAAGGGCAGGTATCCTGGAAGTAAACCTTGACGGATCGGGAGAACGGATTTATGCCCATGGTTTAAGAAACCCTGTGGGTATGGATTGGGCTCCGGGTACGCAAACCTTATGGACAGCAGTAAATGAAAGAGATGAACTGGGTGATGAATTAGTGCCTGATTATTTTACGGGTGTACAACAAGGCGGGTTTTATGGATGGCCATTTTTTTATTATGGTCAACATAAAGATCCAAGAATGGCAGATAAACAAAGTCCTGATCGAATAGAAAAAGTAATTATTCCTGATGTTGCTTTAGGATCGCATACAGCATCATTGGGGCTTTTATTTTACCGGCAGCATTTGTTCCCTGCAAAATATCAAAATGGCGCATTCATTACTCAACACGGATCATGGAACCGCTCGGTAATATCGGGTTATAAAGTAATTTTTGTTCCCTTTAAAAATGGAAAACCATCGGGTAAACCTGAAGATTTTTTAACAGGTTTTGTGCAGGATCTTTCGAAAAGCAAAGTACATGGAAGACCTGTTGGAATAGCGGTGCTTGATGATGGATCAATGTTGGTATCGGATGATGTGAGTAATATTATCTGGCGCATCACCACCAGTAATTGATCTGCAATAAACTCCCCGAATAAAAGTGAGGCTGGAAAGCTATCGTTAAGAAAAACCCATTTGTCTTTTTAAGCGGTCACTGATTTCATCATCCTGGTTTGCTTTCAGGTTCACCATCGTTAACAGGAATATTGTTTCCTCAATTGCATTTAGTCCGTGTTGTATATTTTCATGCAGCGTAAGTAGCTGGCCTTTTTCGAGCACTACCGATTCGTTTTCAATGCTTAATTGCAACCTGCCTTCAATTATATGTACACTGATAGGTCTTCTGTTTGGTGCATACTCATTCTGTTTCCTTTATGCATGGCAATAAGTACAATGCGCATGCTTGCCGATTTCATCAGCGTTATTGCATTGTGTTTGCCGGATACCCAATCTTTCTCCTGTTTAATTCTTTCTATTACTGCCGGTAAATCAAGCATTATCATGGGTGCATCAAGCGTCCTGTTTGTATCCGGCCGTGGATGCGATTGTAAAACTGAATTTGAATTTTCAGGCATAACTCTTTATTTAGTTATAAGAATATTGATAATACTTTTTTAAACTTAATTATTTATCAGAAGCTGTGTTAATTATTTAAATTATTTTTTTGAGCGAAAAATCATCCATAAAACGGCTGCAATTACAATAAACACCAAAAAAAATGCCCACCACATACCAGCTTTAAAAATACCGCTTACTATAGAGCAGCCTGACAATACAGGGAGTACTGTAAGCAATAAAAAATATTGGAGATTCCTGATCATGTTATTATTTTATGTTTATAAATATTAAATAAATTACCTGGTACTGGTTTTAAATTTCTTAAATATATTATTCACTGCATGGCTTATCTCGGTGTTGGTTAATCTTGAATAATTCATACTCTCCGTTATCCACCCCTGCCATATTCCTTTATCTGTTTTTGCATCCATAATTGATATAGTAACCGTACTTTCTTTTACAGGTACTTCATAATTATCGTACCCCAATAACTGCTGAGGATAATAAATCGTATTCCAGCGCCGTGTAAACCGGTTATAATAGCTACGGGTAAATGCCTGTGAGTAAACAGGATCAGACCGGCGTTCTGCAGATCTTTCTACCAATACATCATAACCAATCAATGCATCAGGATTATCTTCCACTGCTTTCCATCCTGCTTTTACCAATGCCGCATTTGCTGCATTCCTAATGCTTATATCTGCATAAGCTGTAGCCCTTGCAGCACTGTCTTTTTCATTAGCCCGGGTATCTACCCACATGTAAGTTTTATAATCAGTAAGATTAACAGCATTATCCTGCTGAATATGAACCGGACTGACGCAACTGGTAACAAATATCAATACTATTGTAACCAGGCTTAAATATTTCCATTGTTTCATGTTTATAATAATTTAAAAAAAGTAAATTATTTATAAAATCATTTTGCCAGTTTCTTTAATAACTCAATTCCCTTACCGGCAATTGCATCCGAATTATTGGCTATGCTTTTTGCCACAACAAATTGTACAACACCGCCCAGCATGCGTTTAAAAATATTGGTTGAAGTGCCTATAATCATTTTTTTAGATAACACTCCTGCGCCAATCGCCACGGTGGTGCCGATTGCAGCTTTTGCAATGCCCGGGCTTTCGGCTATATCTTTTACCGTAGATTTTAATAAATTCACCGGCTTGATACTTTCAATTACTTCATTAAACTGCTGGCGCAAAATAATTTTTTGGCTTTCGCTTTTTGCCTGTAATTCCGCAATGGCACTTTTAAGTCCGGCTGTGTTGGTTATTTCCATAATAATTAATTGAGCAGGTATTTAATAACAGAATTCTTTACGGGTGTCTTTAATAAATATGTTCTTGCCAGGTACACAATTAATAACACCAATAAATAAAACGCACCAACTGCAAAAAAGCCCAGGTATACCGCACCGAAAATATTTCCCAGCCAAATGGCTATCCCGATATTTAAGAATATTACCACCAATGCGCTAACTACACCAATAACTAACCCCGAAACAAAAGACGAAGCTATATCTGAAGTTTTGCCTGCTGCTTTTAACTCCAGCAACTCTACTTTTGTTTCAAGGTAGTCAGTGGCTTTGCTAAACAAATCCTCAATGGCATTTGTCTGATCATGCATAAAAAAAATTTAGAATTACATTAAATGTTTGTTACCAAAAATTTAAGATAGTGCATGTTTACTATCATTTTTCCATGCATCTAATTTGCTTTTTCCCTGCTCTGTCAAATCTTTTGCTTTGTCCATACCATCATCTAAAAGATTTCCTGCCTTGTCTTTTACACTTTCGTACTCATCTACCACATCATCTACCAGTGAGCTTAGCTTGGATTTAATACTGGCTTTAAGATCGGCTCCTTTTTGGCTAATCTTCTTTCTTGTTTCAGTGCCTTTATCCGGTGCAAACAAAATACCTAAAACTGCTCCTGCTGCTAAGCCGGCAACTAAACCTGTAATTACTTTTCCTGTGCTCATAAAATAGAGTTTAAAATTTTGATTAAATAATTTACACTTTTGTAAAGCCAACATCAAGCCAATAATAAAAAAGACTCATTATTCTTTAAAAGATAAATATTAGATTGAGTTACAGCTATATTCCAGCAATTAAAGCTTGTTTTTAATTGTACTTTTTGTGTAAATAATTGTACTTTTTGTGTAAATATTTCCCCACAGCAGCCATCAACCAGGCGGCGGATTTACTGCACTATTCATTCTATCGCCATCCTCTTTTTTCTAACCGGCAGTAAGACAATTAAAATTTTAATTTTAAAATTTTCCTGTTGTTACGCCCAAAATATTACTTAAAGATCCGGCCTTTATTCTACCAGGTGGCCCTGTAGTTATTTTTGGGTATCCGTAAAAATAAAGGGAAAGACTGCGGCATTATAATTGTTTAACAATTAATTATTAAGCAATTAATGCAACAAGAAAATTAAAAAAAGTCTCTAAGGAAAAGAGGTGAACAAACTAAACTAAGAAAAAGTATTTTTTATAATTTTTACATTTTTTTAAAAAAAATTACAGTCAACTTTAAATAAGTACGAAAGTATTTTAATGAATTTCTCACCACAAATTTTTACAATGAAAAAAAATACAAAAGATAATTCCTTTACTGAATGGTTTGAAAAAATATCGGCTAAAATTACAAAGGCATGCGGAAGCCCGGCAACAGTAATTATTGCAATTTCAGTTGTTGTAATATGGGGTCTTACCGGCCCGGTATTCCATTATAGTGAAAACTGGCAATTAATAATTAATACCTCCACCACTATCATTACTTTTATTATGGTATTTATTATTCAGCATTCACAAAACAAAGATACTACTGCCATACAGATGAAACTGAATGAGCTGCTTGCCAGTAATGAGAAGGCCAGCAACAGGATTGTAAACAGCGAAGATCTTACCGAAGAAGAATTATTAGTGCTTAAAAAGTATTATAAAAAATTGTCTCTTTCATCTGAAACAAACAAAGAAGCCCTCACATCGCATTCTGCAGATGAAGTTATTGAAACCAAAGGTTTAAAAAAATAATGATGCGGAGTTTAAAATCAGAGTGAAAGTTTAACTGCCTGCTCTTTAACTTTAATTTAGAAACTGTTGCCGTAATATCAAAAAAAATATCAAAATAAAATATAAAAACCCTTGCTCTATTAAAAGGGAATTTTATATGCCGGCATATTTAAAATAAAAAAGCCATCTCATAATTATATAAGATGGCTTTAACCCAAAACCAATCGAATTTTAACCTGTGGTTTTATTTATCATCCTTCCCCGCCTATTTCATTACCATCATTATCCAAAACAGGTTCTACATTTATTTTCTCGTCCCGGTAAGTCTCTTTTATATCGTCCTTTTTTTCATCGGTATCTGAAACATCCGGTAAATCATTTTTGTAATATGCTTTTTCCTTTTCACTTTTTCCCTGGATACCTGTAACCGGATCAGCATCGTTGGTTACACGGTTTTGCCCGTCCTCGCTATTTATGCTATCAGTGTCATCTGTCAGGCCAGGGAAATCTTCACTTTTAAGTTTACTCATGTCTTTACTTTGATAAAGCCCCGGCATTTGTTTTTTAGATGGACTGGCAACATTGTTACCATTAACATTATCAGTTTTATTCATAATTATATTTTTAAAAAATTAATCCTCTACATCAACGCTTAGCAGCCGCCTGTTCATCAGCCATACTGTATTGCATGCTAAGCAAAATTTTTATTTTCGCTAAAATTCAGGGCATAATAATCATTGTTACGCCAAAAAATATTAGATAAAGTATGTCTTACCTTTTTTAGAAAAGTATCATCAGTTTTATACTGATTTTCATAGTAATTGGCCTCCAGTATCCGCACGCAGATCAACAGTTTACCATTATCAAGCTGCTGCTTTAATATCAACGGAAACTGGTTGGTTTCTTCCGGATCTGTTACCACCCGTGCTATTCCATAAGTGTTTAAAAAGAAAGGTTTGCCTTTTTTATAATAACTGAGGGCCACATGAAAACTGCTCTCAAATTCATTGATACATTGAGCGGGTTTGTTTACAGCTATCCATACACATCCTGTTTCATCAATATGAAGTGTATTAACCACCGAAGATGGTAATTTTAAAACACTATTGGAATGATGGGTTAAGATGGCAGTTTGCAGTTCCTTTATTTTTTTTATCAGGAAGATGGTTTGATTTTCTGCAGTCATAAAAATTATTTTAGTGTTATAATTATCAACTTTAACTACAATGAAATTTCTATACCAAAAAAAATAAGCCTGAAAAAGGGCACAGCTGGGGAATTTAATACTCAAATCATTACCTGGCAGCGGGAAATCCACCTTAATATAGCAAAGATGTCCACAGCTTCTTTAAGTGGCATAATTTTTTATACCTACAAAAGTGTGATTTTTTAAGATCAGGCAAGGCTGATGACATATAAAAGATGCAGTAACCTGCTCCAGGTAAAAGACTACCTGACAATGTAGCTCAAAAACTTAAAGAAATGAAAACCAAGCCAACCCAGACAATTATAGAGATTGGAGTTCTTCATGCCCTTCAGCAAATGAAAAATCCACTTACAAACATTATGTTATCTGTTGAGCTGATTGGAAATGAAACTGACGAAGAAAAAAAACTGACTTATTATAAAATGATCCAGCAAAGCGCTTCAAGGATGGAAATAGCCATTAAGGGAATGTATAATTTTTTTAAAGACCTTAATACAGACGCTGCAGCAGAACGGGAATCTCTTTCCAAAAAAAAGTGGAACCTTCCTGCAACTGAAACCGAATAAGCAAGTCTGACTTATTACAAATCATCAATTTTTAAAAAGCCGGGGGTTTACAATATATTTTTCTTAATCACAGCACTGAAAGCAGCAATGTCGAATGGTTTTTCTATATATCCATTGGCTTTTACTGCTTTGCATATTGCTGCAATTTCGGCATTGGCCGAAAATATAATAACAGGAACATGTTGTGTGGCAGGATTTGCCTTTATCGTTATTATAGCTTTTTCGCCACCACTTTCCGGTATCCACAGATCCATCAAAATAATATCCGGTTTTATCGTAGCAATATCGCTGATCACATTTTCGCAAGTCAAGAGTGTTTCTACCCGGTAATCATTTTTTGCTAAAATGGCCTTGCACAAAAATAAAATTTCTGCATCGTCATCATATATTAAAACACATTTTCGCATAATTTTTTTGTTATTATTAAATATACAATAACCACTCCGTTAAGCAGGTTTTAAACTTAACCACAGGTTTGCCAACTTTTAAAATGTTGGCAAACCTGCTATATTAAAGGCAAAGTAAAATAAAATGTACTGCCTTTTCCCGGTTCACTTTCTACCCATATTTTTCCCCCATGCCGGTGAATAATTTCAGACGAAATAAATAACCCGATGCCCAGCCCCTGGAATTGTATGGCATGTTCTTCTATCCGGTAATAGCGGTCAAATATTTTTTCAAGATGCTCCTTACCGATGCCGATACCATTGTCTTTTACAGAAACCTTTATTTCATCTTTTAGTTGCTCTATTGAAATATAAACTTCCGATGAATCGGGTGAATATTTTATAGCATTGCTCAATAAATTAATCACCACCTGCTCCAGTCTTTGTTTATCACCGGTAACCTCCTGTTCCGCTTTTCCTGTTTTTATGACGGCATGTTTTGGTGAGGCATCCCGGATATTTTCCACCGCTTCATCAACCATTTCATTAAAATTAAAAGCGTTAATATTATAATCTAATTTACCACTTTGTATTTTACTTACATCCATCAACTCACCAATCAGTTCATTGAGCCTGTCAATGGCAAAGCTTGCTTTTTTTGCATATAGTTTTGTAGTTTCACTTTCTTTATCCAGTGAAAGTTCCAGCAACTGCAGGTATGCTTTGGCAGTAGTAAGTGGTGTTTTCATTTCATGGCTGGCAATGCCAATGAATTCATCTTTTTGTTGTTCCTTTCTCTTTTGTTCATCAATATCAGTATGGGTTCCTATCCAAACTGTTATTTTACCATCACTGTTTTTTTGAGCATGCCCCCGGCTCAGGTGCCAATAATAAGCTCCATCATGGCAAAGAAAACGGTGCTCCAGTTGAAAATCATCGCCGGTATTGATTGAGTTTATCCATGTTTGTTTGTTGTGGTTCCAGTCGTTGGGATGTATAATTTTTTCCCAACCAAGGCCTTTCAGTTCATCAAAACTTTTACGGGTATATTCAAACCACTGTTGATTAAAATAAGTTACATTTCCCCTTTCATCAGCCATCCACATTTTTTGCGGCATAGCATCTGCCAGGATACGAAAACGTTCTGCACTTTCTGCCTCTTGTTTTTTTGCATGAACTTGCTTGGATACCTCAATTG
>JAYVPT010000068.1:0-205146 GCA_043757165.1 Ferruginibacter sp. | reverse complement strand
GAACAGAAGTTACACTACCAAATATTTTACCGCTAGTACCTGTTTTGGCACCAATTTTAAGGGCACCATTAGTAAGTACAGCAATTACACTGTTTAATTCAGCCAATAATTTAGCTTCTTTTTTAGCAAGATGTTTTACTTTTTCCTGCATTTGTTTCATGTTGCTGGGGCTAGCTTCTACAGCAATTTTCTTTGGTATTAAGTAGTTACGACCGTAACCATTTTTTACTGTTACCAGTTCATTTGCCCCACCAAGGTTGTTTACATCCTGTATTAATATTACCTGCATTGTTTTGCATTTTTACCCAAATTATTACAACTTATAAATTGAAATAATCTTTCTCTACTAAAAGATTAGGGTGGTTAAAAAAAGTATTGAGTCTTTAGTATCGAGTATTGAGATAACGTTGGAATATTAGTTAAGTATTTTCTCAATACTAACGTCTCAATACTTAATACTAAAATTATTTCATCAAATCTGTAACGTACGGTAAAATAGCCATTTGACGGGCTTTCTTTACTGCTTCGCTTACTTTACGTTGAAATTTTAAAGAATTTCCTGTAAGACGACGTGGCAATAATTTACCTTGTTCGTTTAAGAATTTTTTTAAGAAATCGCCATCTTTGTAATCGATGTAGCGGATGCCCATTTTTTTAAAACGGCAATATTTCTTTGGGCGTTTTTCAGCCTTAATTGCGGTAAGATATTTAATCTCGTTTGCTTTTGCCATGGTTTATGCCTCCGATTTTTGTGATGGTTCAAAATGTTTTACACCACTTCTCTTTCTCCCATTGTACTCCACGGCGTATTTATCGAGTACAGTGTACATTTGGCGCATAACGGATTCGTCACGCAAAAGTTGGATTTTCAACTTTTCATTGAAGCTGGTTGGCGCTGTGTATTCCATTACCCAGTAAAGACCGGTGGTCTTTTTGGCAATTGGATAGGCCAGTGATTTTAATCCCCAGGCATTGCTGTGCACCACTTCCCCACCGTTTTCTGTAACGAGGTCCATGTATTTTTTCTGAGCGGCTTTAAATTCCTCTTCAGATAGCACAGGGGTAAAAATCACCATCAATTCGTAGTTGCTCATTTCCCTGATTTTTGTTTTAAATAAAATTGTTAATCCGCTTTTTTAACGGGCAGCAAAGGTAGGGATTTTAATAATTAAATGGGCAAGTAAAAGAGGATAATTCAATGTGGTTTTGGTTTACGGGCCAATGCCCCTGATTGAGCCTTAGTGACTACGCTCCGTTCAGGTTCAGTAATGCTATTGGACTTTACTACCATTTTGCATAATTATCTCTTGTAAATCAAAAGTTTATAAAAGTTCTTCTACCAGTTAATATTGTTACTATTGCAGCAACCTATATACAGGATACCGGTTATGCCCCGGCTCGTAATACGGCGAATTTTTATAAATAAAATCTAATTGGGCAGAACTGTTGGCCGCAAACTTAGCATCCGCAGCTTTTTTCTCTTCAAGTTTTTGCTTCAGAACCGAATTATTTTTTAATACTTCTGCCGCCAAATCGTCCCACCTATAATCGCTATAACCTTCTTTTTGCTGTAAAACAGCATCAAAAAAGTTCCAGGCAAAAAAACTATCATCTCCGGTTGGTTCCAGCATTTCAACAATATACCTGTTTGCCGTTTGATTCATTGGGATAAAATAGTCACCTTTTAATAATTTTATTTTTTGTTTGACTACAGAAACCTTTACTGTAGAATTTTTATGATGCTTTTCATAAGGGCGAGGTAAAGATTTATAATCATCAATATGATAGGCTTCTACTTCTATAATTGTATCAGTGTTAAATTGTTTAACTGTTACATTATTTAGCTTTAATAAATCAATAACTGCATACCAGCCTTGGGGAATAATATATGCCGAAGGTGCTGTGATAAAATTGGAAGGCTGAAATACATTGAAAAATTTTACTTGTTTTGTGTAAGGTTTAGTATGATCGTAATACATTCTTTGTAAACCAGTAGCATCACTGGGTTTAAAAGCCTTTTCGTATCCTTTAAACGTAATGTTTGAAAATTTTGAACTATCAACATTCCAACTTAATGGCCACGGTTTTTCTTTAATAGCTTCTGCCTTTGCTTTATTGCACTGTAGAATTAAATCATTGGCATTTACTGATGCCTTCAATTACAGTTTGCATTAAAGCATAAGTGGAAAGTACCCTGTCTTTAAATGGCTTAAGCATGTGCGTTTCGGGTACAAATCCAATAGTTTGAAATAATGCCGCATAGCCAGATGAATAGCGTGGAGGATCGTAAAACATTTCCATTCCTTTTTCAAAATCGGCAGTTTCAAAATTTACATAAGGTACCATATCCCATTTCTTTTCTGCCATGCCTTTATAGAGTTGTGGTTCGAAAACTTCTTTAAGCCATCCTCCTAAATTTCCACTTAATTTATCATATTGTGAGGTTAGTAAAGTCATGGTGTGTTGGTAATCTGCACCATCACTAACATGGTTATCAATTAAAATATCAGGATCCAGTAAATGAAAAATCTGAGCAAATGCTTTGGCTTCTTTACTGTCGTTTTTGGTAAAATCCCTGTTCAGATCAAGGTTTTGGGCATTACCCCTGAAACCATATTCCAATGGCCCATTTTGGTTTGCTCTTGAGTAAGAATTTCGGTTTAAACATCCTCCGATATTATACACCGGAATGAAAGCCAAAGCAACGTTGTTCGGAAGCTGGAGCTTCCGATGTACAATATCTCTTACCAATAACATACTGGCATCAATGCCATCGGGTTCACCTGGATGAATACCGTTATTGATTAAAATAACGGCTTTATTTTGTTTATGCCATTCTACAGCATCAAATTTTCCATCACTGCTTACCAAAACCAAATGCAAAGGATAACCTGCGTCTGTCATCCCTATTTCTTTTACTAATACATTGGGAGAAATTTTATCTAATTTTTTATACCAATCAATGGCTTCAAAATAAGTTGCACTTTCTTTACCATTGCTTATTTCAAAACGGCATTGCTGGGCATGGCAAAATGTAAATAAAATAAATAGCGGAATTAAAGTAAGTTGAATTCTTTGAAGAGCTTTTCTCATTACAGGTTAAAATTTTACAGAAAGCTACAATTTTTTTAATTGTGCAGATGCTGATGCAGAAATGAAAAAAGGCTGCATTACTGCAACCTCTTTGTATAAATAGTTCTTGAAAGCTTATTTTGCCTGAGCGTTAACCCTTTTAGCCAGCTTGCTTTTTAAATTGGCCGCTTTATTTTTATGGATGGTACCACGTTTTGCCAATTTATCAAGCATAGCAACAACTTTTGGTAATTGCTCAGTTGCAACTGCCTTATCGCTTGCTTTTAAATCACGGATTGCATTACGGGTTGTTTTGCCATAATAGCGGTTACGTTCGTTACGTTTTGCACTCTGACGCACATCTTTCTTTGTTGCTGAATGGTTTGCCATTTAAATCTAATTTTTGGGCTGCAAAGATAAGGGGAAATTCTTGATAACAAATATTGAATATTGAATATTTTGTAAGTTACATTAAAAATGAGGCTATGAAACGGATGATTTTACTGGGCTTGCACATCATTTCCCTGGTTTTATTAGGTTTTGGATGGGTAAAAGATATGCTTCATATTGACATCAGTGCTCATTTTATAGTTACCCTCAACCTTTTTAACGAAAACAGAAGCGTATTAGGCGTATTACAAACCTTATGGCACAGCTCCAATTACTGGCCGTTCCTGCTCATTTTTTTGTTTGGAATAATTGTTCCGCTGGTAAAATCGTTGGTTATATTTTACCTCTTGGCAGCAAAGCAACCAGAAGCTGGCTGGTACAAATTTGTAAATACCATCAGCAAATGGGCCATGGCAGATGTATTTGCCATCAGTATTTTGGTAGCTTTTTTAGGAGCTAATGCTATGGAAAACACCAAAGCAACATTAGAATCGGGCTTTTACTTTTTTACCGGCTATGTGCTGTTAAGTGCTATAATAGTAATGCTGTTGGGAAAAATGGTTAACAGCCAGAAACTTTTAATGCATAATTGAACGATATTTGCAGCACAGAAAATATCGGGAATTAAGAATACCTGTTCAGTTTTTTGATGTAGTACAAGAGTGGTTCTTTATTTCTTTTTACCAAAAAGAAATAATAACTAAGCATACTTGCCAATGAAGCTGAATAGCGGTTCCAAAGTCCGGCTCAAAAATATTTACCCATTTTTATTATGAAGGATTTCCAGTACATCACCAACTCTCACCCCAATTACATTGAAGGATTATACAATGATTTTGTAATAGACCCCAACAGTGTGGATGCAGAAATGCGCAAGTTTTTTGAAGGGTTTGATTTTGCAGTAAGCAATGGGCAGCAAGCGACTGGTAAAGGCCAAACAGCAGTAAATAACGAACAACGTACAACGAACAACGGTACTGCTATAGACTGGATGAGTGAGATCAGAGCCTACAGGATGATTTTAGGCTACCGAAACAAAGGCCATTTACTGGCTGATACCAATCCTATTCGTAAACGCAAAGACAGAGGTGCTAATATTGAATTGGCCTTTTATGGTTTTACCGAAGCTGATTTGGATAAAACATTTAATGCAGGAAATCTGATAGGGCTTGGGGCTACAACACTAAAAAATATAATGGCGCATTTGGAAAAATGCTAT
Source organism: Ferruginibacter sp. (assembly GCA_043757165.1). Taxonomy (GTDB): domain Bacteria; phylum Bacteroidota; class Bacteroidia; order Chitinophagales; family Chitinophagaceae; genus Ferruginibacter. The sequence goes on along the minus strand of JAYVPT010000068.1, from coordinate 200,465 downwards.
GCCGGACATTTGGGCATTGAGTTTAAATACATCAGTAATCAAACTAAAATTGACTGGTTGACAAATGCTGTTGAAAAAACAATGTTGCAGCCTGTAGCAATACCACAAAAAAAACGCATTCTTCAAAAGTTGAATGAAGGCGTAATGTTTGAAAAATTTTTACACACAAAATACGTGGGACAAAAACGCTTCAGCCTTGAAGGAGGTGAAACCACCATTGCTGCTTTGGACGCTATAATAACTACTGCAGCAGATAATAATGTACAGGAAGTGGTAATAGGCATGGCACACAGGGGAAGACTGAATATTCTGGCCAATATTATGGGCAAAACCTACGAACAGATATTTAGTGAGTTTGAAGGTACCGGCACACCAGATACAACAATGGGCAGTGGCGATGTGAAATATCATTTAGGTTTTAGCAGTGAAGTGGAAACCAATAATGGAAAAAAAATTCATTTAAAACTTTGCCCTAACCCTTCGCATTTAGAAGCTGTTGACCCGGTGGTAATTGGTTTTGCAAGAAGCAAAGCTGATATTTTATATGAAAGTGATTACGATAAAATATTACCAATATTGATACATGGTGATGCATCGGTTGCAGGCCAGGGTATTGTATATGAAGTATTACAAATGAGTGGACTGCCTGGTTATTATACAGGTGGAACAATTCATTTTGTTATTAATAACCAGATTGGTTTTACTACTGATTTTGAAGATGCCCGTACTGCTGATTACTGCACATCTGTAGCTGCAATGGTGCAGGCTCCTGTGTTTCATGTAAATGGCGATGATGCAGAAGCTGTAGTAAAAGCGGCAGAGATCGCCACATTATACCGCCAGGAATTTAACAGTGATATTTTTATTGATATGGTTTGTTACCGCAGGCACGGGCATAACGAAGGTGACGAGCCGAAATTTACACAGCCACAATTGTATGCGTTAATTGAGAAACATCTTAATCCACGTGAAGTATACACACAATTTTTAATTGAGAATGGCGAAGCTGATGCCAAAGTACTTGCAAAGGAAATGGAGCAAAAATTTTTGGCCGATCTGCAGGAACGTTTGGATGAAGTAAAGCAAAACCCATTACCTTATAACTATCAGCAACCGGAATTGGTTTGGAAAAGTTTACGCAAAGCCAAAGCAGAAGATTTTGAAACATCGCCTGTTACTGCTATTAAAGAAGAAGAGTTTAAAAAATTATTTGACGGACTTATGAAATGGCCCGAAGGTTTTAAACCCTTACGCAAAGTTGAAAAACTCATCCAGGATAAAATAAAATTGTTTAATGATGAGAAAAAAGTTGATTGGGCTACAGGCGAGTTGTTAGCTTATGCAAGTTTATTGACAGAAGGAAAAGATGTACGCATGAGCGGACAGGATGTAAAGAGAGGAACCTTCAGTCACCGGCATGCAGTACTACGTGACGAAACAAATAATGATCCCTACAACCGTTTAGATCATTTTACTGATACACAACAACCCTTCCGCATTTTCAATTCTTTATTAAGTGAATATGCAGTACTTGGTTTTGAATATGGCTATGCTATGGCCAATCCCAATGCATTGGTTATTTGGGAAGCTCAGTTTGGAGATTTTTGTAATGGCGCACAAACCATGATCGATCAGTTTATTGCTGCTGCAGAAACCAAATGGCAACGCATGAATGGTGTGGTGATGTTATTGCCACATGGTTATGAAGGACAAGGCCCTGAACACAGCAGTGCAAGGATGGAACGCTTTTTACAAATGTGTGCAGAGTTAAACATGGTGATAACCAATGTTACCACCGCTGCTAATTTCTTTCATGTATTAAGAAGACAACTGGCATGGCCTTTCAGAAAGGCTTTAGTAAATTTTTCGCCAAAAGCAAATTTGCGCCACCCGGGCAGCTATAGTTTAATGAGTGAATTTACAACTGGTGGATTTAAAGAAGTAATAGATGATACCGCAGTAAAAGATGCAGCTGAAATAAAAAAAGTATTACTCTGTAGTGGTAAAGTATATTTTGATCTGATGGGAAAACAACAGAAAGATAAAAGAACAGATCTAGCTATAATACGCTTAGAGCAAATTCATCCTTTACCACAAAAACAATTGGATGAATTATATAAAAAATACAGCAAAGCTATTTGGTACTGGGTACAGGAAGAACCATTGAATATGGGAGCTGCAACTTTTTTACGGATGAATTTAAAGAACATCAACTTTTATATTATCAGCCGCCAGGCCAGTGCTTCTACTGCCAGTGGTTATGGCAAGGTACATGCCAAAGAACAGGCGCAGATTGTTGATACGGCGTTTAGTATTTAAAGATATTACAAACTGATAACACTGTTGTTTACAATTGCAAATGCCTGCTCTCCTTTTAAGGGTTCAACTAAATATGTGCCTGTAAATTTTCCAAAGGCAGGCAGCACTGCATATTTTTCTATAAAATAAAAACAGGAAAAGCGAAGTGATTGCTTACCTAACCCTTTTATACTTACTGCAGGATGAATATGACCGCTGAAGATGTAATCAACATCTTTTATTTCTTCCTTAACTACATCTTCAATATGATGTACAAATAAAAAATTATTCCTGCGCCAGTATTTTTCTGCTATTGTTATATTAGCGTTGGCATACCATTCACCAGGAACAATATCATGATTGCCTTTTACCAATAAGATTTCAAAATGAGCCAAATCGTTTCTCCATTTTAAAAATAATTCATGCTCCTTATTTTCAAAGCTATGAAACAGGTCACCTACAATTACCACTAACTCCGGCTTAAAAAACTGCATAGCTGTGATCAATCGCTGCATATCTTCTTTCATTACCGCATGTGGAATGGCAATACCGCTTTTTCTAAAATGGCCGCTTTTACCCAAATGCAAATCTGATAGTATCAATATCTTTTCCTGCTCCCAAAACACCACACGATTACTGCTTAAAACAAAATCGTTTTTATTAATGGTATGTTTGATTAATGATGGCATGCTTTATTTATTTTCCCACTAAGCCACAAAGCACACTAAGAAAACTTTGTGTTCTTAGTGCTTCTGTGGGATATTATTTTTTTAATTGCTCCTGCATTTTCCTCACCCTCTCTTCCAGTTTTTCCGATGAAATATTTTCTCTCAAGCTATCAACTTTTAACGGAAAACAAAATGGCGTCAATTGTTGTGGCCAGGTAATTACAATTTTACTTTTTTGAATTCTTTGCAACATATCCCTTAAACGTACTTCTTCCATCTGTTGTTCAAACACTTCGCTGTATGCCTGTCGCAATAAAATATTGCCGGGTTCATACTCTGCAAAAACTTTAAACAATAAAGATGCAGAAGATTGTAAATGCCTTGTCTTTTGTTTTTCCCCCGGCATTCCCTGGAAAATTAATCCGCCAATAACTGCAATATCCCTGAATTTTCTTTTTGCCATTTCGGTTGAGTTCACACTTTTCTGAATGTCTGTAAAAAGATTGTCTTCAGAAAATAATTCATACACATTACTATCGTCCAAAGGTATGGGCTGATCACTCAGTAATTCAAAACCATAATCGTTCATGGCAAATGAAAATGTGATGGGTGTTATATTACTAATGCGCCATGACAAGATAGCCGCCATGGCTTCATGAACTAATCTTCCTTCGAACGGGTAAACAAATAAATGAAAGCCGTCTTTGGTCTCAATATGCTCTATCAGCAATTCATTTTCTAATGGTACATGTGATAAGTTGTTTTGCAGATCGAATAAGGGTTGCAATATTTTTAATTCCGGAATATTATTTTTCTGCTGACTGGTATCCAGGCTTTGTCTTAATTTTTTTCCCAGGTTAGAACTGAGCGACATCCTCCCTCCCATCCAGCTGGGAATAATACTTTTTTTAGAAGTGGATTTTTTCACCAGCACTGTCATGTCTTTTATCATCACCAGTTCTAAATTTCTTCCGGCAATGGTGAATGAATCGCCAGGTTCCAAACGGGAGATGAACCATTCTTCAATTACACCTATATAACCGCCACTGAAAAATTTTACTTTCAGCATGGCATCGCTTACAATGGTACCAATATGCAGGCGATGCCGCATGGCAGTACGGCGGCTGGTGATCTTGTACAAACCATCTTCCAGAATCTCTACCTTTTTGTATTCATCATATTGATTCAATGCTTTACCACCGGCAGTAATGTGTAACAACATGCTGTTGTATTCATCTTCAGTAATAGTAGAAAAACAAAAAGTATTTTTTATCTCTTCGTAAATTTTATCAGGATAAAACCCTTCTCCCACTGCCAGTGTACACAGGTATTGTATCAACACATCAAAGCAAAGTAACAATGGCGTTTTACTTTCAATAAAATTTTCTTCCACAGCCTGTTTTAATGCAGCAGCTTCCACCAGCTCTAAACTATGCGTGGGTAAAAAATAAATTTTACTGGTAGCATCAGGGCTGTGTCCACTGCGGCCGGCACGTTGTAAAAATCTTGCAACACCTTTTGGAGAACCCACCTGTATAATAGTTTCAACAGGCCGGAAATCAACTCCCAAATCTAAACTTGCAGTACATACTACTGCTTTTAATTTTCCGGTATGTAAATTTTCTTCCACCCAAAAACGCAGTTCCTGCTCAATGCTGCCGTGATGCAACGCAATAGTTCCTGCAAGTTCAGGTGCTGCATTCAATAATGCCTGGTACCACATCTCCGTCATACCACGGGTGTTGATGAAAATTAATGTGGTTCGGCTATTATTAATAATGGGTAAAATCTTATTTATAAGTTTAATTCCCAAATGCCCCGCCCATGGATATTTTTCTATCTCATCAGGAAAGATGGATTGTATCTCTGTTTTTTTGTGCAGGTTGGCTTTTACAATTATACCTTCGTCTTTTAATGGACTAAGTAGAACCTGTTTCGCTTCTTCTAAATTTCCAATAGTTGCAGAAATACCCCAAATTGAACACCTTCCTACAGGTAGGTTTATAATTCTTGATATGGCTAATTCAGTTTGCACGCCCCTTTTACTCCCCAATAATTCGTGCCATTCATCCACAGCTATTATTTTTAATGTTGCAAAAACTGTGGGGTAATTTTTCTGCGCCAGCAACAAATGCAAACTCTCCGGCGTAATAATTAATACTTCAGGCATTTGTTTTTTCTGCTGCTCTCTTTCTTTAATTGCAGTGTCGCCATTGCGTATTCCTATTCGCCAATTGATATTTAATTCTGCAATCACTTCTTCCATGGCACGGGCAATATCTTTTGCCAAAGCCCGTAATGGCGTTATCCATAATAACTGTAAGCCGTTATTCTTTTTACGCTGATAATCTTTTGGGTATTGATTGATGAACTGGATGATGGCACCTAAAAAAACGGAGTATGTTTTACCACAACCAGTGGGTGCATTTACCAACCCGTTTTTGCCGTTTACAATATGTTGCCAGGCCTGTTGCTGGAAGGCAAAAGGCTGACGTTCATTTTTTTTAAGCCATTCAAATATAATATTGTAGCCGGGGCTTTGTGCCAATTTCATTCAGGGAAATTAATGATTGCCTGACAATTTAAATATTACAATTTTAAAGCGTTGAGAAAAGTTATAATGGCTTAATGGCTGCCGGATTGAAGTGAAAATAGCGACGCAGGGGCTATTGCAACGTAAAGCCGGAACTAATGTTCTATAATGTACTATTGCCAACAGCCCATAATTTGTTATTTTTGCCATCCTTTTTAAAAATGTGTTATTATGTTCAATTCGTTAAGTGAAAAATTAGAAGGTGCTTTTAAAAACCTTAAAGGCCAGGCCAGGATCAGTGACCTGAATATAGCCAATACGATAAAAGACATTCGCCGTGCACTGGTAGATGCCGATGTGAATTATAAAATTGCCAAAGAATTTACAGATAAAGTAAAAGAAAAGGCAATGGGCAGTAAAGTATTATTGAGTGTTAACCCCGGCCAGCAAATGGTAAAAATTGTACAGGATGAACTGACGGAACTGATGGGTGGATCGGAAAGTGAATTCAATATTAGTGGCAGCCCGGCCATTATTTTAATTGCAGGTTTACAGGGTAGTGGTAAAACAACTTTCAGTGGTAAGCTGGCAAATTATCTTAAAACAAAAAAAGGCAAATCGCCTTTGCTGGTGGCATGTGATATTTACCGTCCTGCGGCGATTGATCAGCTGGAAGTTTTAGGCGGACAAATTGGTGTGGAGGTTTACTCTGAAAGAGAAAATAAAGATGCGGTCAGTATTGCATTAAATGCAATTAAAGAAGCAAAGAGCAAAAATAAAAATGTGATCATCATTGATACTGCCGGACGCCTTGCAGTAGATGAAGTGATGATGGCCGAAGTAGCTAATGTAAAAAATGCTCTTAATCCACAGGAAATATTATTTGTGGTAGATAGTATGACGGGACAGGATGCTGTGAACACTGCTGCTGCATTTAATGAACGCTTGGATTTTAGCGGTGTGGTGCTTACCAAATTAGACGGCGATACAAGAGGTGGTGCTGCACTCTCTATCAAATACACGGTAAACAAACCCATTAAGTTTGCCAGCAGCGGCGAAAAGATGGATACGCTGGATGTGTTTTATCCCGAGCGTATGGCACAACGCATTTTGGGTATGGGTGATATTGTGAGCTTAGTTGAAAAAGCACAGGAACAATTTGATGAGGCTGAAGCAAGAAAATTAGAAAAGAAGATCCGTAAAAATCAATTTGACTTTGAAGATTTTAAAACCCAGTTGCAGCAGATAAAAAAAATGGGAAATCTTAAAGACCTGATGGGAATGATACCGGGTGTTGGCAAGCAAATAAAAGATGTGGATATTAACGATGATTCTTTTAAAGGCATTGAAGCAATGATAAACAGTATGACTTTAGAAGAAAGAAGAAACCCTGATATTATAAACCCCAACCGTAAATTACGTATTGCTAAAGGTGCTGGAAAAGATATTGCCGAACTGAATGCTTTTTTAAAACAATTTGAACAAATGAAAGGTATGATGAAGACAATGAACAAAATGCCGATTGGCAGAATGCCGGGAATAGGAAAACGGTAAGTTGGCAAAACAAAGCATAAAAAAATTTATAGCGTCCCTAAATGCCTAATTTAGGGCTACTTAAATACAATTAGTAAAATATACATTCGCTTTTGGCCCTTTTCCTGAGTATTTAAAAATTTTTACTTTTATAGCAATTTGTGTGTAAAATCCCTATCTTTATAAAGAATTAATGGTTTTAGTTTTTCGCTATTGGCTGAAGTAGCTTTTTTCGAAGTCCGATTCAGTTCATTGTTACAACTAAGTCATTATCGTATTTTTATTTATTTATTTAAAAGTTTTTACAATGAACATCTATGTAGGAAATCTAAGTTGGACAATGACTGACGACGATTTAATGAATCTTTTCACTCAGCATGGCAGTGTAACAAGTGCCAAAATTTTAAAAGACAAAATGAACGGCCGTAGTAAAGGTTTCGGTTTTGTTGAAATGGAAGACGATGAAGCAGCTAAAGCTGCCATTGCTGCCTTAAACGAAACAGAAGTACAAGGCCGTAAATTAATCGTTAACGAATCTCAACCACGTCAGGAAGGCGGTGGTGGTGGTGGCTACAAGAAAAGTGGCGGTGGTGGATACGGCGGCGGCGGCGGCGGCGGTAGCAGAGGCGGTGGCGGCTACGGTGGCGGTGGAAGCAGAGGTGGTGGCGGTGGATACGGCGGTGGCGGCGGCAGAAGTGGCAGCAGCGGCGGCGGTAGAAGCGGCGGCGGATACAACAGAGATTTTTAATACTAAATCTTTATAATAAAAAAAGTCCTTTCGTAATGAAAGGACTTTTTTTATGGTTACAGTTGCCAATAATTAAAAATGTTTGATGATAAAAAACACCTCAGCAAAAACTATTTAAAGGAATACTTAAAACTGAAAACCCACTTATCAGCAAATAAATCATTCTAAGATCTCATCATAAAAAATTCATAGAACCTGTTATTCTAAATGCAGGTTAATTCTTTAAATTGATTGAATCTGAAAAAGAATACTATCAGTAAGGCTACTGAACAAGATCTTCCTGTAAATAAAAAGTCCGTAAACTTAATGTTTACAGAACTTTTTAATAAGCTGCGGAGCGGACGGGACTCGAACCCGCGACCTCTGCCGTGACAGGGCAGCATTCTAACCAACTGAACTACCGCTCCAACTAGCCAAATCCTGAGTTTGAAATCAAAAACTGACTTCCCTCTTTTTTGGGAGGGCAAAGATAGGTTTTTGATTTTCTCATTCCAAAACTTTTATTAAAATATTGTAATCACTAATTTTACAGCTTAACTTACGCTTAAGAGTTTTTTATAAACAACGCAATTGTAAACCAAATAGTAAAACTTACATGCCCGAACTTAAAAACCGCCAGTTCCTCGACTTTGAAAAGCCCATTAAAGAATTGTACGACCAGATAGAAGTACAAAAACAAAGTGCCGAAAAAAGCAAGATTGATTTGAGTGATACAATAGTAAAACTGGAAAAGCGGATTACAGAAACAAAAAAAGAGTTAACTGCAAGCCTTACACCATGGCAAAAAGTACAGCTGAGCCGCCACCCGGACAGGCCTTATACTTTAAAGTACATAGATAAAATGTGTACTAATTTTATTGAGTTATATGGCGACAGGAATGTAAAAGATGATAAAGCAATGGTAGGTGGCTTTGCCCAGTTAAATGGAGAAACGGTAATGATCATCGGACAACAAAAAGGTATTAATACCAAGATGAGGCAAATGCGGAATTTTGGTATGGCTAATCCTGAAGGTTATAGAAAAGCACTACGACTGATGAAGCTGGCCGAGAAATTCAATAAACCTGTTATTACACTTATTGATACCCCGGGAGCATACCCTGGCCTTGAAGCAGAAGAAAGAGGACAGGGAGAAGCTATTGCCCGGAATATTTATGAAATGATACGGTTGAAAGTGCCGGTTATATGTGTAATTATCGGTGAGGGTGCAAGTGGGGGCGCTTTGGGTATTGGTGTAGGAGATAAAGTTTTTATGCTCGAAAATACCTGGTACACTGTTATTTCTCCTGAAAGTTGTAGCAGTATTCTTTGGCGTACCTGGGATAAAAAAGAGATAGCTGCAGATCAATTAAAATTAACCGGTGAAAATATGCTGGAATTTGGCCTGGTTGATGGAGTAATACCAGAACCATTGGGCGGCTCTCACTGGGATTATGATGAAGCAGCAACAATTTTAAAGAATTATTTGATTCCTGTAATTGCAGCATTAAAAAAAATACCTGCCGCGGAAAGGATACAGCAGCGAATTGAAAAATTTGGCAGAATGGGTTTTTGGGAAGAATAATATCCGAAACTGCCAGCCGGCGGAACTTAAAATGCAAAGTCTTCGGTTTTGAAGACTTTTTTATTCATGTTGTATATTGGTCGCTGCTACAAAAGTAGAAAAAGGAATAATAAAGAAATATTGTAATAAAAAACACTTCTGATAATCAAAAATTATCTTCGATAAAACAAAAACTGCTATGTTAAAAGTTGGAGTTATAGGCGCCGGGCATTTAGGAAAATTTCATTTAAACAATTGGGCTGAAATTGAAGGTGTGCAATTAATTGGTTTTTGCGATACTGATGATGCCAATGCAAAATCAGTTAGTGAAAAATATAAATTACCCCGCTATACAGAAACAGAAAAACTGATTGATGACTGCGATGCACTGGACATTGTTGCTCCCACAAGTTTTCATTTTGAATTTTGTGAAGCGGCTATAAAAAAAGGCAAACATGTATTTGTAGAAAAGCCTTTGGCCAATACCATGGATGAAGCAAGGGCATTGGTAAAACTGGCCAAGGAAGCTAACATAAAATTTCAGGTAGGACATGTGGAGCGTTTTAATCCGGCTTTTTTATCTTTAAAAGAATTCAGTCTTTCACCCATGTTTATAGAGGTACACCGCCTTGCACAGTTTAATCCACGGGGTACAGATGTAAGTGTAATACTGGACCTGATGATCCATGATATTGATATTATTTTAAGCCTTGTAAAAAGTAACGTGAATTATATCAGCGCAAATGGCGTGGCAGTTATGAGTGACACACCCGATATTGCCAACGTAAGAATTGAGTTTGATAATGGCTGTGTAGCAAACCTTACCAGCAGCAGGATATCGATGAAGAAGATGCGGAAAATGCGGGTGTTCCAAAAGGATGCTTATATAGGCATTGATTTTTTAGAGAAGAAAACAGAGATCATTAAGCTGAATACCCCCGGAGATAAAAATGTATTTACGTTTGATATTGAAACCAACAGCGGCAAAAAAACAATTGCTATTGCCAGCCCCAACATACCTGAAGTAAATGCAATAAAAATGGAGCTGGAAGAATTCAGGGATGCAATATTGAATAATACTGATACGCCGGTAAGTGTGGTGGATGGCTTCAGGGCGATGGATGTGGCGCATCAGATATTGGAAAAAATAAACAAATCAGGCCACAATTAATATTGTTTGCTCATTTTAAAATCATTCTTTAATTTATTTGAACCAGCCCAGGATACATATACGATGGTATGCAACGGGAGATTTTATTGCCGCCGTAATAGCATGGATAATTTTTTATTTTGTAAGAAAAGAAATTATTAATGAAGAACCGCTGGTTGGCAATAAATTTTACCTGGGGTTATTCCTCTACCCTCTTGCATGGATCACATTGTATCATCTTGGCGGCAGCTATAAAAATATCTACCTTAAATCAAGGCTGGTGGAATTTATAAATACTTTCAATTATTCTTTTTCAGGAAGCATCCTTATTCTGTTTCTTTTTATATTGTACGATGCCCCCGGCGATTATAGTATTTATTACAAAGAGTTTCTTTCTTTATGGGCAATCCAGGTTACCATTACTTTCATTATACGTTTGTTTTTTTTAAATACCGTAAAAAAACAACTTAAAAATGGCCGTGTATTTTTTAACACCCTTATTATTGGCTCCAGTAAAAACGCAGCATCTTTATACAGTACAATTATTAATAACAAAGAAAAACCCGGATACCGGATATCAGGTTTTGTAAACACAAACGGAAATCCGGGTGCTGACCTGCCTTTGGTAATCACTGATTTCGGCAACATTGAAAATATTGAACAAACAATTACAGCAAACAATATTGAAGAAGTGATAATTGCAGTAGAAAAAAAAGAACGGGGAAAAATAGAAAAAATTTTACAGCATCTCAGCGATAAAGACGTAAACATAAAGATCACCCCGGATAATGTTGATATTTTAAGTGGCACTGTGCAGACAGGTAATATTTTAGGTATTCCACTCATTGATGTACAATCCGGTCTTTTATCATCGTGGCAACAGAATATTAAACGCCTTTTAGACATTGTAATATCAATAAGCGCAGCTATCATTCTTTTACCACTTATCATATATACAGCGCTAAGGATTATTCTATCTTCAAAAGGCCCGTTATTTTTTCTTCAGGAAAGAATTGGATATAAAGGCAAGCCGTTTATCATGTATAAATTCAGAAGCATGATCCCCGATGCAGAAAAAGAAGGCCCCCAGCTAAGTTGTGATGATGATCCGAGAATTACCAAATGGGGCAGGGTAATGCGCAAATGGCGCCTGGATGAATTACCACAGCTTTTGAATATTATAAAAGGCGAAATGAGTTTGGTGGGGCCAAGGCCAGAGAGGAAGTTTTATATAGACCAGATCATTCTGCAACACCCGGAATATAATTATCTATTAAAGGTTAAACCTGGTCTCAGCAGCTGGGGCATGGTTAAATTCGGTTATGCATCTTCTGTTAAAGAAATGATTGAGCGAATGCCATATGATTTTATGTACATTGAAAACATATCGCTGGCATTGGATTTTAAAATCATGCTACATACAGTGCGGATAATTTTTAGTGGAAAAGGCAAATAGGAGTTAGGAATTAGGATTTAGGATTTTGAGTCTGTTGTGTACCTCTATCCCTTATTGCCTATTGCGCTGATTTGTTTATTTTTGAAGAAACCATCTAGTTTTGAAAAGAATTGCAATATTATTACTACTTTTTTTCTGTCAACTTTCATCTGTCAACAGCCAACCTTCTTCTTACTGGCAACAACAGGTTAACTATAAAATTGATGTTACCTTAAACGATACAGACCATACTTTAGATGGCTTTGTAAAAATGGATTATTTCAATAACTCACCCGATACCTTACATTTCATCTGGATACATCTTTGGCCTAATGCTTATAAAAACGACCGTACTGCTTTCAGCGATCAAACGCTGGAAAATGGCAGTACCGATTTTTATTTTTCCAACAACGACAAAAAGGGATATATCAACCGGCTTGATTTTAAAGTAAACAGCACTACTGCTAAAACTGAGGACCATCCACAGCATCAGGATATTATTAAACTAATTTTACCACAGCCGTTAGCACCTAAAAGTAGTTGCAAAATTGAAACCCCATTTCATGTAAAGCTGCCTTATAATTTTTCAAGAGGCGGACATGTTGATCAGTCTTATCAAATTACACAATGGTACCCAAAGCCTGTTGTGTACGACAGAAAGGGCTGGCATCCTATGCCTTACCTAAATCAGGGAGAATTTTACAGTGAGTTTGGAAACTTTGAAGTACAAATAACCTTACCAAAAAATTATGTAGTAGCTGCAACAGGAAATTTGCAGGAGCAGGAAGAAAAAGAATGGTTGCAAAAACGTAAAATTTTTTCCAGAGAGGATTATTTAAAAAACAAAAAGAAAAATGAAAAGAATAAAATAAAAGAAGATATTATCCCATCAGCTGCAACAACCAAAACACTGCATTACATACAAACTGATGTACATGACTTTGCATGGTTTGCCGATAAAACATTTTCTGTTAAAACAGATACTTTACAATTATCTTCCGGCAGAATAATAGCTGTATATGCTTTTTATTTTTCTGAGAATGAAGCAATATGGAACCGGAGTATTCCATTAATAAAACAAGCAGTAATTACCAAAAGTAAATGGGTGGGAGAATACCCTTATAACGTGGTAAGCATTGTTGATAATGCCGCCACAATATCGGGCGGAATGGAATATCCAACCATTACATTATTAACATCAGGAGGCTCAGAAGCAGGTTTGGAAAGAGTAATAAATCATGAGGTAGGGCATAACTGGTTTTATGGGATTTTAGCAAGTAACGAACGTGATTTTCCCTGGATGGATGAAGGCATGAATACCTTTTATGACAGGCGTTATGCAACACTGTATTATAATGCAAAAGATGGAAATATGTTTGTGCCAAAAAATAAATTTTTAAAAGACAGGTCGCCTGCTTATCCCGAAAAGATATTATTGCAAACAATAATTAACATCAAAAAAGATCAACCGGTAAATACCATTGCAGAAAAGTTTTCCTCCCTGAATTACAACCTGGTTTGCTATGAAAAAGCAGGAGAATGGATGCTGCTGCTGGAAAAAGAGACAGGCAAAGATTTGTTCGACAGTTGCATGAAGGAATATTACCGACGCTGGAGTTTTAAACACCCTTACCCCGAAGATTTTAAAAAAGTACTGGAGGAGGTAAGTGGAAAAAATTTAGGTGCTGCATTTTCTTTATTAAACAAAAAAGGAAATCTTGTAAACACAACTTCTAAAAAAGATATCCGCTTTTCCTCTTTTTTTAATTTTAAAGAAACTGATAAACACAATTATATTTTTGCAGCTCCTGCAATCGGTGCAAATAAATATGACAAGTTAATGCTCGGCATTTTGTTACATAACTATACTTTACCTGCTGCAAAATTTCAATTCTTTTTAGCGCCGCTTTATGCAACGGGCAGTAAACAATTCAATGGTATTGGCTCTTTAAATTATCACTGGTATCCTTATAATATTTTTCAAAAAATTGAAATTGGTTTAAATGGTTCCCGTTTTTCAAGTAACCATAACCTGGATACTACCGGAAAAAAAATATTTGAAAGTTTTTATAAAGCAGTACCTTTTGTAAAGTTTCATTTTAGGCAGGGTTACAGAAGTTCATTATCAAGCTGGATAGATATACGCCACTTTGCAATAGGAGAAAAACAGTTTACCAATTATAAATATAAAACCGGCAGCGACAGTGCATTCACTTATCCAACAGCTTTAAAAAGCAGTTCCCGTTACATCAACCAGCTTACATTTAATATTGATAATAGCCGGGTATTATATCCATACAGTTTACAGTTGCAGTTGCAGCAGGGTGAAGGATTTTACAGGTTAAATGCTACCGGAAATTATTTTTTCAACTATGCCAAAGGTGGTGGTATGCAAGCAAGGGTATTTGCTGCAAAATTTGGATATGCCGGTGCAAAAAATTATACAGCCTACTTATATCAACCGAGGTTACTGGCAGGTACCGGGCAGGAAGATTATACCAACAGCAATTATTTTGTTGGCCGAACCGCCTCTGCAGCATTTGGTAATATTCCTGTAGAAAATGGTGGCGCAGCTGCACAACAGGTATTGATACAAAATGGTGGGGGGCTTAAACTTAGGTTAGATCCTTACAGCAGTGTACAAGGCAACAGCGAAAACTGGGTGGCAGCTGTAAATTTAAACAGTACATTACCCGAAAAATTATTCCCTGTAAAACTGCCGATAAAAATATTTTTTGATGCCGGGACTTATGCAGAAGCATGGAAAAAAAATACTGCAACGCCGAGATTTCTTTATGTTGGCGGCTTACAACTGTCATTGTTTAAAAATATAGTGAATATTTATGCCCCCGTTATTTACAGTAAAACATTTAAGGAACAACTTAAAACTGATAAAGAAGCTAATAAGTTCAGCAAAAAAATTACATTCAGTATTGATTTACAGAATTTGTCATTAAGGAAATTCATACCTCAACTTAGTTTTTGATGGAAAGCATCCAATACTTTTCATATAACCAAATAGATAAAAAAAAATGGGATGCCTGTATAGTAAAGGCAGGCAATGGTTTGTTATATGGCAGCAGCAGCTATTTAGACAGCTTGGCTGTGCATTGGGATGCGCTTGTTTTAAATGATTATGAAATGGTGATGCCGCTGCCTTGCAGAAAAAAAATGGGTATCCATTATTTATTCCAGCCTTCGATTACACCTGCATTAGGTGTTATTGGTAATGGTGTAAGTACTGAAATTGTCGCCAGGTTTATTAATGCAATTCCTGCTAAATTTAAACTGTGGGATCTAAGTTTTAACTATACTAATATAATCAGTATTGATAAAGGCACTATTGTTAAAAGAAATAATTATGTCTTATATCTAAACAAAACGTACAACCAGTTACAACAAAATTATTCTGAAAATATACACCGCAATATTTCCAAGGCAAATAAGAACGGTTGTGTTTTAAAAAAGGATATTTCATTTGAAGATATAGCCGCCATTTGCAAGATTGAATTCCCAAAATTCACCAAAGTGGAAAATGGTTTATTTGAAAAACTACAGGCTGTTTATAAAATCTATAAGACTGATTCCGAAAGTTATGGGGTGTATTCCAGAGAAGGGGTTCTATTAGCTTCCTGTATTTTTCTCTTCTTTAAAAACAGGGCGTATTACTGGCTGGTGGGCAATACCCCTGAAAGTAAACAGTTTGGTGCATCTTCATTACTTATTGACAGTTTTATAAAAAATCATGCCGGTAAAGACCTGGTACTTGACTTTGAAGGAAGCGATGCAGCAAGTGTTGCAGAGTTTTATAAAAGATTTGGAGCTTCGTTAGAACAATACAGTACTATTTATTTAAACAAACTCCCCTTTCCTTTTAGTTTATTGAAACCTTTACCAAAGCATTACAGTTCACTTATTTCAGAATAGAAATAAATGCTTCGTTTGCCTGTATGGCATTTTTATAAAATGGGGTTAAATCTTTATACTCAATAAGCGTTATAATAAAACCGCAGCTTTGCAAGCGGTTAATATAATCCTGCAAAAGGTAAATCCGTACATGATCTTTTTGTCCGTACAAAGCAGATTGTTTTTGTGGATCATTAATTTCAGGTTCTTCAATTGTAGCTGCTATAGTGATTGAATAAGGTACTTGTAAAAGTGCCCTGCTACCAGGCTTTAACACCCGGTATATTTCTGCCATTGCTTTTACATCATTGGGTATATGCTCCATTATGTGATTGCCGATTACCAGGTCAAAACTATTATCAGCATAAGATAAACGGGTGGCATCTTCATTTTTAATATTACTGTCAATGCTTTTGTAAAACATTGGTGCTATATCTGCCGTAATTACTTCATTATTTGTTTTAATAAAGCGGTAAATATTTTTTTCGGGAGAAAAGTGCAGTATTTTTTTACCGGTGATTTTAAACTGATTGCTGAGCAAAGCAATGATGAGGCGTTCTCTTGCCGTACTTAAACAGGCCGGGCATAAAATATTTTCTCCATAGCCGGCAATTACTGCATTTATTTTTAAGGCATTGGCATTTTCGGCTGATGGATAATCTGGTACAAATTTATTGTAGCTGACGCCACAACAATTACATTCAAATCCTGTTCCTTTAAATTCAGCGTATTTTATTCTGCAGTTTATTTTTTTTATGGTAAATAATAATTGCCTGTAATTGCTTTGTAAAAAATGGTATGCCCTAAGCAGCTTTAACAATTTTTTCAGGTATTCTTTCAACGCAATAATTTTATGGTTGAAGTAATAAGGATTCTGCCAATAACATATCCAGTGGCCGGGTGATTTTTATATTGTTCTCCTCCCCGTTCACTAAATGCACTTTTAATCCAAAGGCTTCAACCACTGTTGCCTCATCTGTAAATTTATCTTTGTAATCAATATTAAAAGCGGGCAATAAAATTTTGCTGTGAAAAGTTTGTGGCGTTTGCACCAGTTTAATGGTTGTACGTTCCAGAGCAACATTATCGTCACCTGTAATCATACGGATACTGTCTTTACTATCAATTACCGGAATGGCGGAACCATATTCTAATGCGGCATTGTAACAGCGGGTAATTAAATCTGCAGTTAATAAACAACGTACTGCATCATGAACAAATACTATACTTTCTTCTGCTATTAATTTTAATCCGTTTTTTACGGAGTGAAATCTTGTTCTGCCGCCAATGGTAATTTTGATACGGTTGTAATCAAAGAAGGCATCAATAATTTCCTGCCCGGCTGCAACATGTTCGTCGGGTAATACCAATATCACCTGCATATCTTCGTAGGATTGTAAAAAAGTTTTGATGGTGTAATACAAAACGGGTTTGCCGTTCAATAATAAAAATTGTTTGGGGACTGTATTATTCATTCTTGTGCCGGTACCTCCGGCAACAATAACTGCAATTTTTTTCAACCCCAAACCCCTAAAGAGGCTTTTGGTGTCATCAAATCCGATACTGCTATTTTCCATTGGGAAAAGAAAAATTTAAAAATAAAAAAGTTCTGTACTGTTCAGCAAAGATATGCCGTACAAGTGTGCGACGCCTGTGAAGCTGAAAAAAAGAGTTGCAGCTAGTAACAAAAAAAATAATTTACTGCAGGTAAATTTTATTGCCGGATATTAATCGTGATATATTCTTACATAATTTTCTCCATCACTGTTACGCATCCCCCGGTACATACCGGCGCTGTTTAAAATCATGGCAATATTTCCTGCTCCATCCACGCCAATCATTCCGCCTTCGCCATCCATTTTAGGTAATTTATTATTTACCACTTCATTCATAGCTTCTTCCAAATTCATGCCTTTGTATTCCATCAAACAACTTACATCGTGCGCTGCTACGGCACGTATAAATGGCTCGCCATGCCCCGTGCAGCTGATGGCGCAGGTTTTATTATTTGCATAAGTGCCGCAGCCAATTAAGGGACTGTCGCCAATGCGGCCATATTTTTTATTCGTCATACCTCCTGTGCTTGTAGCTGCTGCAATGTTACCATCTTTATCACATGCCACTGCGCCAACAGTTCCAAATTTTTTGTCTTTAAATAATTCTTCCAGGCCCTGGTGTGTATGATCGAGAGAATAATTATCACTGTCTCTTATGGCCTTCCACTGGTCGTAACGGAATTGAGAGAAAAAAAATTCATCGGGTTCTAATTTAATGCCCTGTTTAATTGCAAAATCATTAGCGCCTTTTCCACTTAAAAAAACATGATTGCTGTTGAGCATTACTTCTGCAGCCAGCTCAATGGGGTTGCGTACATTTCTTACCGCAGCCACTGCACCGGCACGCAGATCTTTTCCACTCATTATGGCTGCATCCATTTCCTGTACACCTTTTTTAGTAAATACAGAGCCACGGCCAGCATTGAACATCAGGTTGTCTTCAAGAATTACAATAGCGGCTTTTACTGCATTCACAGCTGTGCCCCCTTCTTCCAGTACGCCATAAGCGGCAGTTAAAGAATCATTAAGGCCTTTTAAATAAGCGGCTTCAAGCTCCGGAGTCATGTCTTCTTTTAAAATTGTGCCGGCGCCACCGTGAATGGCTATAGATAATTTTTGCATACGTGCTGTTGGGTATTATTTATTCAACCAAAAATATCTAATTTACTGCCACAAAACTTCTACAATTTTAAGCGAATGTTTAAACGTAAGCTAACAATACCTGATTTCTTTTTAATACTTGTTAATCTCATTCCCTTATATGGTGTTTGGTTTGAGGGCTAGGATGCCAAACAGGTATTTTTAGTGTATTGCATGGAAACGGTAATCATAGGAATTATCAACGTGATAAAAATGGCCTGTGTTACCATTTTTGTACGCAGCAAGGATACCTGGGAAAATGGCGGCTCAGTTAGTATGCAAAGTGGCTGGTTGTTTATTTTCTTTTTTATTTTTCACTATGTTTTTTTTGTATTTGTACAAACACAAATATTTTTTGCTGTCAGTGGTACAATACCCAATGGCTCTTTCATGATGAAATATTCGAAAATACCTGAGTTACTGGGGCCTAATGGGAGATTACTGCTGTTGATATTTATTGCTTACTATACCGTACAAAACCTGTTTGGATTTTTTGCATCGGGTAATTACAAAACCATTTCAATGGGCAGGCTGATGTTTGAACCTTACATGAGAATATTTGTGCAGCAGTTTGTGGTTATTTTAGGCAGTATGTTTTTAAGTTTTGGAGCAGGCAAAATTTTTGTGCTGATATTTATTATCGTAAAAATATTTTTTGAGCTGTTTATTAATTTTGACAGGATTTTGGCTCTTGCAGAAAAAAGAGAGCGGCAGAAAAATGAACGGGAAAACAAAAAATTACCCTAATAATTTTTTACACTCTTCCAGCAATTTTTCTTTATCAACGGCAACAGTGCCTACTTCTTCGCAAACCAGGCCACCGGCAATATTGGCCATATCGGCCATTAGTACAACATCTTTTGTTGCTGCATATACTAAAGAGGCAACAGCAATTACTGTATCGCCTGCGCCGCTTACATCTGCCACATTACGGATATGTGTAGGAATGATAGCAGCAATTTTATCATCATTATAAAACACACCTTTCTCTGATAAAGTGATGAATGATATTTTATGCTGCAGCTTTTCCTGCAATTGTAAATGAATATCTTTCAGCAGGTTTACACTTACTTCGTCAGACAAAATATTTAATCCTTCTTTTACTTCTTTAAGATTAGGTTTAAAAATATCAACGCCTTTATAAGCAAAAAAATTCTTTCGCTTGGGATCTACAGCAGTTAAAATATTATGATACTTGCATAAGGCAGTAATTTTAATAATTACATTTTCGGTAAGTACTCCTTTATTGTAATCTTCCAGCACAACAACATCTGGTGTTTCTGCTGCAATAAAATTTTCGAATGTGTATAATAACCTGTCTTCATCTGCTGCGCTGATGTCTTTGGATATCTCTGCATCTAACCGCATCATATGCTGGTTGCGGCTGATGATGCGTATTTTATTTGTGGTTATTCTCTGTTCACTCTGTACCAAATATTTTGTGTTGATATGATTATCTTCAAACAGTTTAGTTAACTGTGCACCATCATCATCTTTACCCATTACACTCAGTACACTTACCGCAGCACCGAGCGATTGTAAATTGAGCGCTACATTACCTGCTCCACCAATCCGATGTTCCCTTTTACTAACTGCAACAACGGGTACCGGAGCTTCAGGAGAAATACGATCTACCTTTCCCCACCAGTAAGTATCCAGCATTACATCGCCAATTACGGCAACTTTTATTTTTGTAAACTGGTGAAAGAGTTTTTCAAAATCCATAAATACTTAATCTTTTTTTGTATTAGCAATGGCAATAAAATAAATAGGAATACCTGCCAGTACAATGCCTAAACCAATGCCAGCATACAATGGGCTCATCTTAATTAAAAAAATACAAAATACTAAAGCCAGGATGATATAAATTATGGGTAACACGGGATATCCAAAAGCTTTGTATGGCCTATCTGCATCGGGCCTGTCTTTTCGCAGTTTAAAAATACCTGCAATAGTTAGGGCATAAAATAACACTACCACAAAAGATATCATATCCAACAACTTACCATAAGTACCGCTTAAGCACAATAAAGAAGCCATTGCACATTGTGCCCACAGCGCAAATTCAGGTACCGAATTTTTATTAAGTGCGGCAGCCTTTTTAAAAAACAATCCATCTTTTGCCATAGTATTATATACTCTTGCCCCGGCCAGGATCAATCCATTATTACAGCCAAAAGTAGATACCATAATTAATACAGCAATCACATAAGTACCTGCATCGCCAAAAATTCCTTTAGCAGCTGCAACCGCCACTCTATCATTCTCTGCATGTGCAATACTACTCAATGGCAGTACATTCAGGTACATTAAATTAGCACACACATAAATTACTGTTACAATCAATGTCCCTAAAAATAAACTTAACCCAATATTTCTTTTAGGATTTTTAATTTCTCCGGCAATAAAAGTTACATTATTCCATGCGTCGCTGCTAAAAATTGAGCCAGCCATGGATGCGGCAATGGCACCTACCAATGCAGTGCCCCCAATAGAAAACCAACCTGGTCCGACATCAGATTTATTTTCCTGCATGGCTGTAAATCCGGTTTTCCAATTCTCTACCCAAAAACTTTCTTTAACTAAAAAGAAACCGAAAATGATTAAGCCGAACAAAGCTAATAATTTAGCAGAAGTAAATATTCTCTGGATCATTTTTCCCCCTTCAATTCCTCTGGTATTAATATAAGTAAGTAATACAATAAGAATGATCGAAACAATTTGCGCTGCAGAAATTGTCACAAAACCCAGGTCTGCAATAATATTTTTTTCACTTAACACAGGAAAAATATAAGCAGCAAACTTACTAAAGGCCACCCCTACTGCTGCAATTGTTGCGGTTTGTATTACTGCAAAAAAACTCCAGCCATATAAAAATCCTGCTAATGGATTAAAAGCTTCTTTTAAATACACATATTGCCCTCCGGCTTTGGGAAACATAGCACTTAACTCTCCATAACTTAAAGCAGCAGTCAACGTCATAAATCCGGTAATAAGCCACACAGCTATAAGCCATCCGGCGCTGCCTACATTACGGGTAATATCGGCACTTACAATAAAAATGCCGGAGCCTATCATGCTTCCGGCTACTACCATTGTGGCATCAAATAAACCTAGGCTGGGTTTAAAGGTGTTGGTTTGTTCTGTCATAAAAAATTCCGGTTAGTTATACCGGAACAAGATAAATAATTTTATTGGATTGGCTTACTTATTGGCAAGTGACTTCAATTTTTCATTCATTCCTTTTATTACATCTTTAGTTATATCCAGCGTACTGTCTTTTAAAATAATATAATCCATGCCACCGCCGGTTGTGAGTATGTAGTGGTATTTTTTTTCTTTATTATATTCGGCAAGAAACTCTTTTAATTTTTTTTGAATGCTTTCCATTAACTCAAAACTTTTTTGGTTAAGCATTTGCGTTTGAGTTTGTTTTTTTGTTTCAATGTCTTGCTGCCCCTGTGCTAATTGTATCCTGATATTTTGGACATCTTCCGGGCTGGCATTGGGGTTTTTTTGAATAAAATTATTTTGTTTCACTTCCAGCGCTTTATAGTCATTGGTAATTTCTGCTTCTATTCCCTTTTGCTGCAGTTCCAGCTCTTTACGCCGCTGTTTAAAATAAACAATATTCTCATTTAGTGAATCCAACTCTACATAAGCAATCTGCGGTTTGTATATACCACTATCGCCTGTTTTTAAAGCATTGCCTGTATTTGAAATTATTTTACCATTTTTACTGCCGGAAAAATTATAATAATACAAATAGCCAACAGCCGCAAGTAAAATCACATTTAATACAACAGACAAGTTCTTCATTTCGCTATCAATTTATATGTGGCAAGATACCAACAAAACAAGATTTTTCAACCTTTACCAGTAAAGTTTTAGGAAAGGGTTAACGCAATTAAAAAAGCTATAAATCAAATATTTAATTCCTGTATCAGTTTTTTTGGCAATTTTTTATCGCACAAAAAAGGAGCAGAAATTTAATCCTGCTCCTGAAAAATATTATTGAATTAACAACGTTTACTCTTCATCATCAAAGCTCATCGCTTCTTTTGTAGTCATCAGCAGTTCATACTCTTCCTTACTTCCTACAATCATATTTTCAAACTCACGCAATCCTGTACCGGCTGGTATATGATGTCCTGTGATAACGTTTTCTTTTAGGCCAAGCATCAAATCTGTTTTACCCTGTATGGCAGCAGATGATAATACTTTGGTTGTTTCCTGAAACGACGCAGCAGATATCCAGCTATGGGTACCCAATGATGCTTTTGTAATACCTAACAACAACGGTGAAGAAGTTGCAGATTGTGCATCACGGAATTCCACTAATTTTTTATCAGCTCTTCTTAAGATAGAATTCTCTTCACGTACATCACGAAGTGTAACGATCTGTCCTACTTTCAATTTACCGCTATCGCCTGATTCTGTAATTACTTTCTTATCGAAGATGTAATCGTTTTCTGCATTAAAGTCGTGACGGTCTTCTGTATCTCCTTCTAAGAATTTAGTATCTCCGGCATCTTCCACAGTTACCTTACGCATCATTTGCCTTACTATAACTTCAATGTGTTTATCATTGATTCTTACACCCTGCAAACGATATACTTCCTGAATTTCATTTACCACATATTCCTGTACAGCAAATGGTCCTTTAATTGCCAGTATATCAGCAGGAGCAGTTTGTCCATCACTTAAAGCAGCACCTGCTTTTACAAAGTCACCATCCTGCACCAGTATCTGGCGGCTTAACGGAACCAGGTATTTTTTAACTACGCTGTCTTTAGCTTCCACAATGATCTCCCTGTTGCCACGCTTAATGGCACCGAAAGTAACTACACCATCAATTTCACAAACTACTGCAGGGTTACTTGGATTTCTTGCTTCAAACAATTCTGTTACACGTGGCAAACCTCCCGTAATATCTTTCAACTTGCTTAATACCCTTGGAATTTTAACCAACACCTGTCCGCTTCTTACATCATCGCCTTCTTCCACCACAATATGAGAGCCTACCGGTAAGTTGTATGTTTTCTTTTCCTTGCCTTCAACAAATATCGTTGGCAACTTGGTTTTATCTTTTGTTTCAATAACCACTTTTTCACGGTGACCGGTTTGTTCATCCGATTCATCACGATAAGTGATACCATCTAATAAAGCTTCAAACTTAATAGCACCAGCAACTTCAGCAACAATTACGTTGTTGAATGGATCCCATGTACAAATAACATCTCCCTTCGTTACTTTTTGTCCATCTTTCACATTTAATGTGGCACCGTAAGGAACGTTATTGGTAATTAATAAACGATCGTTTTTAACATCCATAATCCTTACCTCACCGGTACGCCCTATTACCACATGTGCTTTTTTACCATCATTATCTTCTGTAACAACAGTACGTAAACCGTCAAACTGAATGGTACCATCAAACTTAGCTGGTAAAGTAGATTCAACTGATGCTGAACCTGCCACACCACCTACATGGAAAGTACGTAAGGTTAACTGTGTACCCGGCTCACCAATAGATTGTGCTGCAATAATACCTACAGCATCTCCTCTTTGTGCCAGCATACCACTTGCAAGGTTTTTACCATAACATCTAACACAAACACCACGCTTGCTTTCGCAGGTTAATACCGAACGTATTTCAACAGTTTCAATACCGCTTTCATCAATAAGCTTTGCCATTTCTGCACTGATCTCTTCACCGGCATGTATCAATAACACTTCTGTTACCGGATGAAAAACATCATGCAATGAAGTACGTCCTTCAATCCTGTCGCTTAATCCTTCAATAATATCTTCATTATCTTTTAATGCAGATGTTGCAATACCACGCAATGTGCCGCAATCTTCTTCATTGATAACAACGTCTTGAGAAACGTCAACCAACCTACGTGTTAAGTAACCTGCATCCGCAGTTTTCAAAGCCGTATCGGCCAAACCTTTACGGGCACCGTGAGTAGAGATAAAGTACTCCAATACACTTAAGCCATCTTTAAAGTTTGCCAGGATCGGATTTTCAATGATCTCACTTCCACTTGAGCCTGATTTACGTGGCTTAGCCATCAATCCCCTTAAACCTGCCAGCTGTTTAATTTGTTGTTTACTACCACGGGCACCGCTATCCAACATCATGTAAACAGAGTTAAAGCCTTGCTTATCAGCTGCCAGCTCTCTGATTAATGTTTCAGTTACTTTCGTATCCACACGGCTCCAGATATCAATGATCTGGTTGTAACGCTCATTATTGGTGATAAGCCCCATGTTGTAATTATCCCAAACTTCGGCAACTTCAGTTTGAGCATTCTCAATCATCTGTTGTTTAACTTCAGGAATGATCAGATCGTTAATGTTAAACGAGAGGCCACCTTTAAACGCCATGCGGTATCCAAGTGTTTTAATATCATCCAGGAATCTTGCAGTGGTAGGAACGTCAGTCCATTTAATAATATCACCTACAATTTCTCTCAATGATTTTTTAGTCAATAGTGCGTTTATAAAACCTACACTTTTTGGTACATGCTGGTTAAATAATACACGGCCTACCGTAGTTTCCAGTAATTTATTGGTTAACGTACCATCTGCATTACGTACGTTTGTTTTTACTTTAATATTTGCATGTAAGTCAACCTGCTTTTCGTTGAAAGCAATGATCACTTCATCAGCAGAATAAAATGCTTTTCCTTCGCCTTTTACTTTTTCTGTTTCAGTAGATTTTCTACCCTTTGTAATGTAATACAATCCAAGAACCATATCCTGAGAAGGAAGAGTTATTGGTGTACCATTTTGAGGATTCAGAATATTATGAGAAGAAAGCATTAATAACTGGGCTTCAAGAATAGATGCACTGCTCAAAGGCACATGAACCGCCATCTGATCACCATCAAAATCGGCGTTGAAAGATGTGGTAACCAACGGGTGTAATTGAATAGCTTTTCCTTCAATCAATTTTGGCTGGAAAGCCTGGATTGATAATCTATGAAGTGTTGGGGCCCTGTTCAACATTACCGGGTGACCTTTCAAAATATTTTCTAAGATATCCCAGATGATCGCCTCTTTCTTGTCAACAAGTTTACGGGCAGATTTTACTGTTTTAACGATACCTCTTTCAATTAATTTGCGAATAATAAATGGCTTGAACAATTCTGCCGCCATATCTTTTGGTAAACCACACTCATGCATTTTCAATTCTGGTCCTACCACAATTACAGAACGACCAGAGTAATCCACACGTTTACCCAATAAGTTCTGACGGAAACGGCCTTGTTTACCTTTCAATACATCACTCAATGATTTCAATGCACGTCCGCCTTCTGCTTTTACAGCATTTGATTTACGGCTGTTATCAAATAAGCTATCTATCGCTTCCTGTAACATACGTTTTTCATTACGTAAGATTACTTCGGGTGCTTTAATTTCCAATAATCTTTTTAAACGGTTATTACGGATAATAACACGGCGGTACAGATCATTCAGATCAGATGATGCAAAACGGCCTCCATCCAATGGAACCAATGGACGTAATTCCGGTGGAATTACAGGAATGTATTGCATAACCATCCACTCAGGTCGGTTGTTGATCCTTGTATTAGCATCACGGAAACCTTCTACCACACTCAATCTTTTTAAAGCATCTGCTTTACGTTGCTGAGATGTTTCGTTAGCTGCAGAGTGACGCAGATCAAAACTTAACTGATCTAAATCGATACGTTGTAACATATCATGCACTGCCTGCGCACCCATCTTAGCGATGAATTTATTTGGATCCCCATCAGGTAAATGCTGATTGTCTTTTGGAAGTGTGTCTAAAATATCTAAGTATTCTTCTTCAGTTAAAAGATCGCTATAGTTCTGTCCTTTATCTGCACGGATACCAGACTGGATCACTACAAAACGTTCGTAGTAAACAATGCTCTCTAATTTTTTAGAGCTCATCCCTAATAAGTAACCAATTTTGTTTGGTAAAGATTTAAAGTACCAGATATGAACAACAGGCACAACTAATTTGATGTGCCCCATTCTTTCACGACGTACTTTTTTCTCTGTTACTTCCACACCGCAACGGTCGCACACAATACCCTTGTAACGGATACGCTTGTATTTTCCACAGGCACATTCGTAATCTTTTACCGGCCCAAAAATTCTTTCGCAAAACAAACCATCTCTTTCTGGTTTGTAAGTACGGTAGTTAATAGTTTCGGGCTTTAATATTTCACCGTAGCTTTTTTCTAAAATACTATCCGGAGAGGCTAAACCAATTGTAATTTGAGAAAAGGTTGCCCTCGGACGGTTTTCTTTTTTGAATGCCATATTAAAATTGCTATTTGTAATTTTTTAAAATACGAATTGAGAATGGCGAATTGTCAATGATGAATCGTTAATATTTGACAATTGACAACTATTTTACTCAAACTTAAGATCTAATCCCAATCCTCTTAATTCATGTACCAATACATTGAATGATTCAGGAATACCTGCTCTTGGAATATTATCACCTTTAACAATTGCTTCGTATGTTTTAGCCCTTCCGATAATATCATCAGATTTAAGCGTCAACAATTCCTGCAAGATGTTAGATGCACCGTATGCTTCCAATGCCCAAACCTCCATCTCACCAAATCTTTGTCCACCAAACTGGGCCTTACCACCCAAAGGTTGTTGTGTGATCAAACTGTATGGTCCGATTGAACGGGCATGCATTTTATCATCAACCATGTGGTGTAACTTAATAATGTAAATGATACCCACGGTTGCTTTCTGATCAAAGCGTTCTCCTGTTTCGCCATCATACAAATAGGTATGGCCGAATTTAGGTAAGCCTGCTTTTTCAATGTTTTCTGCAATTTCATTTACAGAAGCACCGTCAAAAATTGGTGTTGCAAAGCGAACTCCTAATTTTTCACCAGCCCAGCCTAATGCTGTTTCATAAATCTGTCCTAAGTTCATACGACTAGGTACACCCAATGGGTTCAATACGATATCAACCGGTGTTCCATCTTCAAGGAAAGGCATATCTTCCTGGCGAACGATCTTGGCAACAATACCTTTATTACCGTGACGACCCGCCATTTTATCACCCACTTTCAATTTACGCTTAACAGCCAAATACACTTTAGCCAGTTTCAACACACCTGCAGGCAATTCATCACCAATGCTGATGTTGAATTTCTCTCTCTTATATCTACCCAACTCTTCATTAAATTTAATGTTGTAGTTGTGTAATAAAATGTTGATCAGTTCATCCACTTTAGCATCGCCTGTCCACCCTAATGGGTTAACATTTTGATAGTCGATATTGGCTAAGTTTTTAGCATTGAATTTTGCACCTTTACCAATCAGCATTTCACCAAAGTTATTGCTAACACCTGCACTGCTCTTATCTTTCAATAAGGTTTGCAATTTGTTGATCAATAATTCCATCAGGTCAATTTCATTCTTCTCGTGTGTTTTTTCAATCTTATCAAGCTGTGCTTTTTCCCTAACTTTTGCGTTCTTATCTTTCTTAGCTCTCTGGAATAATTTTTTATCAATTACCACACCTTCAGTACCACTTGGTGCTTTTAATGAAGCATCTTTTGCATCACCGGCCTTATCACCAAAGATGGCACGTAACAACTTCTCTTCAGGAGTTGGATCACTTTCACCTTTTGGAGTAATTTTACCAATGATGATATCGCCTTCTTTAATATGAGCTCCTATACGGATAATACCATTCTGATCCAGGTCTTTTGTAGCTTCTTCACTTACATTAGGAATATCCGGAGTCAGTTCTTCTTCGCCTAATTTAGTATCACGTACTTCAATTTCAAATTCGCTGATATGGATTGAAGTGAACAGATCTTCCTTAACTACTTTTTCGCTGATTACGATGGCATCTTCAAAGTTGTATCCTTTCCATGGCATGAATGCCACTTTCATATTTCTGCCCAATGCTAATTCACCACCTTTGGTTGCATAACCTTCAGTTAAGAAATCGCCTTCAGTTACCTTCTGCCCTTTGGTTACAGCCGGACGTAAGTTGATGGTTGTTTCCTGGTTGGTACGAACGAATTTCGTTAATCGGTAAACCACCATATCTTCTTCAAAAGAAACCAATTGTTGTGTTTCGTTCCTCTTATATCTTACATGAATTTCGTTGGCATCAACATATTCAACCACACCATCTCCATCTGCATGAATCTGAATCCTTGCATCACGGGCAGCTTTACCTTCCAAACCAGTACCTACAATTGGCACTTCGGGTTTAATTAATGGTACAGCCTGGCGTTGCATGTTCGATCCCATCAATGCACGATTAGCATCATCATGTTCCAGGAACGGAATTAATGAAGCACTTAAACCAACGATTTGATTGGGTGCCACATCCATGTATTCCACTTCATTTTTATCAAGAATCGGGAAGTCACCTGTCTGGCGGCTTTTGATCCTGTCTTCAACAAAGTTTCCTTTTGCATCAATATCAATATTTGCCTGGGCAATTTTTGCAGTATCTTCCTCTTCAGCACTCAGGAAAGTGATTTTTTTCTTATCCACTCTTCCTTCATCTACCTTATGGTAAGGCGTTTCAATAAAGCCCATTTCATTGATCTTGGCATGCACACAAAGTGTGGATATCAAACCAATGTTTGGTCCTTCCGGAGTTTCAATGGTACATAAACGGCCATAGTGAGAATAGTGAACGTCACGTACCTCAAAACCAGCTCTTTCCCTGCTTAAACCACCGGGCCCAAGTGCGGAGATACGACGCTTATGCGTTATCTCACTTAATGGATTGGTTTGATCTAAGAATTGCGAAAGCTGTGATGTACCAAAGAATGAATTGATAACAGAAGATAATGTTCTTGCATTAATCAGATCAACTGGTGTGAACACCTCGTTATCCCGTACGTTCATTCTTTCACGGATGGTACGGGCCATACGGGCCAGACCAACACCAAACTGAGCATATAACTGCTCACCCACGGTACGAACACGACGGTTACTTAAATGATCAATATCATCCACTTCACTTTTACCATTGGTCAATAATACCAATGTTTTAATGATGGCGATGATATCATCTTTGGTCAATACTTTCTTTTCGATAGGGAAGTTTAAACCAAGACGGCGGTTAATTTTATAACGCCCTACTTCGCCCAGATCGTAACGCTTATCGCTGAAGAATAATTTATCAATAATGCCACGTGCAGTTTCATCATCCGGAGCATCGGCACCTCTTAATTGCTTATAGATGTGCTGTACGGCTTCCAATTCACTGTTACTGGTATCTTTATTTAATGTATTGTAGATGATCGCATAATCGCCACTCATTTCTTCTTTCTGGATAAAGACACTTTTGGCATCCATTTCCAAAATAAGGGCAATATTAGTTTCATCTAATAAAGTATCCCTTTCCAATACTATCTCATTTCTTTCGATAGAAACCACTTCACCTGTATCTTCATCCACAAAATCTTCAACCCAGGTACGCAATACACGTGCAGCCAAACGCTTGCCTATGCAGTTTGCCAACGTTTTTTTATCAGCTTTAACTTCATTAGCCATACCAAATAATTCCAGTATGTCTTTATCAGTTTCAAAACCTATAGAACGTAATAAAGTAGTTACAGGGAATTTTTTCTTACGGTCGATGTAAGCAAACATTACATTATTAATGTCTGTTGCAAATTCCATCCAGGCTCCTTTAAAAGGAATAACTCTTGCAGAGTAAATTTTAGTTCCGTTAGGATGAACTGACTGGCCAAAGAATACACCTGGTGAACGGTGTAATTGGCTAACCACAACCCTTTCTGCTCCGTTGATAACAAAAGTACCACGTGGCGTCATGTAAGGGATATTACCCAGGAAAACATCCTGAACAATAGTTTGGAAATCCACATGCTCTTCATCATTACAACTTAAACGCAGTTTTGCTTTTAAGGGAACAGCATAGGTCAATCCTCTTTCAATACACTCCTCAATGGTATAACGTGGAGGATCTACGAAGTAATCCAGAAATTCCAGTACAAAAATGTTACGGGTATCTGTAATAGGAAAATTTTCCTTGAATACACGGAACAATCCTTCTACATTCCTTTTATCAGGAGTGGTTTGCAATTGGAAGAAATCTTTAAAAGACTGAATCTGGATTCCGAGCAAATCGGGGGTTTCTGCTAAATGTTCAATCTTTCCGAAATTGATACGCTTAGCAGCTGGTGTTTTTGTTGCAGACATATTGTAATTAAGACGTTTAAGTGTGCAGAAGATCCTTTTAAAATAGGCTTAGAAAACAATAAATGCCACTATGCCTAAATTAAAGGAGGGCAAAGGTAGGGGAATATTTCCGATTTTTAAATTACTATATACGATTTTTTAGGGAATTGGAAGGGTTTTTGTGGATAAGTCAGTTTTTTAACTTTTTTGCAGCCCTGTTAAAGCAAAAAACCGAAGATTGCTCCCCGGCTTTTAAAGCTATTTTAGAAACGACTAAAAATTAAGCAATCTCAACATCAGCACCTGCTTCAGTTAATTTTGTTTTTAATTCTTCTGCTGTTGCTTTATCAACACCTTCTTTAACTGGTTTTGGAGCACCATCCACTAAATCTTTAGCTTCTTTAAGCCCTAAACCTGTTAATTCCTTAACGATTTTTACGATCGCTAATTTGTTAGCGCCTGCAGCTTTCAAAATAACATTGAATGCTGTTTTCTCTTCAACAGCAGCAGCTTCGCCACCACCTGCACTTACTACAACTGCAGCAGCAGCTGGTTCAATACCATACTCCGATTTTAAAAATTCAGCTAATTCCTGAACTTCTTTTACTGTTAAGCCTACTAATGATTCAGCTAATACTTTTACGTCTGCCATAGTGTTTAAATTTTTTCCGCCTTCATAGTTTTATCTCCGGCGGAGGTTTAAAAAAATTTGTTCCTGCCTTTTGTTTTACACCATCCGGCCAGGTTATTATTTTTATGTTCAATTACTCTGCTGGTGCAGCAACTTCAACTGCCGCAGCTGCCGCTTCCGGCCTGTTTTGCAAAGCGCCCAATACACGTTGTATTGGCGATTGCAATAAACCAATGATCTCACCAATAAGTTCATTTTTGGTTTTAATATTGGTTAATGCTTTTAATTGGTTATCGCCAACAAAAACGTCCCCATTAATAAAAGCTGCTTTAAGCACAGGCTTTTCACCTTTGCTGTCCTTACGGAAACTGCTGATGATAACAGCCGGGTCTTTAGGATTTTCGCTGAACATTAACGCTGTTACTTTATGCAAAGAATCAAATACGCCTGCATATTTTGCAGCATCAACACTTTCCAATGCTTTTTTAATTAAGGTGTTTTTAGCCACCCTCATTTCTACTTTTTTATCAAAGCAAACACCACGCAGTTTTGTAACCTGTGCAACAGTTAAACTTTCTGTATCGGTAATGTAGAAGTTATTATACTGATTGAATTTCTCTTTAAGAAAATCAATCACTTCGTTTTTTTGTTGTTTTGTCATAACAAATATTTTATGTTATTTTTTTGTACCCTTCGATAAACTCAGGATGACAAAAAAATAATTAGTTTTGAACAGATTTTGTGTCAATTGCAATGCCGGGGCTCATGCTACTTGCCATGCTAACGCCTCTTAAATAAGTACCTTTTGATGAAGAGGGCTTTAATTTAAGAATAGCATTAATTAATTCCTGACTGTTTTCAGCAATTTTTTCAGATGCAAAACTTACACGTCCGATTGAAGCATGGATGATACCCACTTTATCTACCTTAAATGCAATTTTACCACCTTTTAAATCATTGATAGCGCCGGTTACATCATTAGTAACGGTACCCGTTTTAGGATTTGGCATTAAGTTACGTGGCCCTAACACTTTACCCAGTTTACCAATTTTAGGCATTACTGATGGGGTTGCCACAATAACATCAATATCTGTCCAGCCACCTTCAATTTTGGTAATAAATTCTTCCAACCCAACATAATCAGCGCCGGCAGCAGTTGCTTCGGCTACTTTATCGGGTGTACATAAAACCAAAACTTTTTTGGTTTTACCTGTACCGTGTGGTAATGAAACTGTACCACGGATAGCCTGGTCGGCTTTTTTAGGGTCAACGCCTAATTTAATATGCAGGTCAACAGAACTATCAAATTTGGTGGTATTTACTTCTTTAACTAAAGTTGATGCTTCCTTTAAGGAGTAGGCTTTATTAATATCAACCTTAGTATTTGCTACTTTTCTTTTTTTCGTAATCATTTTTACAAATTTTTCGGTTAATAATTAATTTTCCCAGGGGGCTTTACCATCAACAGTTAAACCCATACTGCGTGCAGTACCGGCAATCATGCTCATAGCGCTGTTTAAAGTAAATGCGTTAAGGTCGGCCATTTTATCTTTGGCAATCTCTTCTACCTGTGCCCAGGTAACTTTACCAACTTTAACACGGTTTGGTTCTTTACTACCGCTTTGCAGTTTTGCAGCTTCTAATAATTGAACTGGTGCCGGAGGAGTTTTAATGATAAAGTCGAAAGACTTATCGGCATAAACAGTGATTAAAACGGGAAGTACTTTCCCTGGTTTGTCCTGTGTACGTGCATTGAATTGCTTACAGAACTCCATGATGTTGACACCTTTAGAACCCAGTGCAGGCCCGATTGGTGGTGCCGGATTGGCTTGTCCTCCTTTACACTGGAGTTTAACATAGCCGGTAATTTCTTTTGCCATTGTTTAATTTTTTGGTGATAACGTCCGGGCATTTACCAAGACTCCCAATACAAATAATATTCCTTTAAGAACTATTTTGGGACGGCAAAGGTAAGGGTAAATTGGTGGAAATGGAAAGAAAAGGGGAAGTTTTTTATTGAATTACTGGCTGGGGTAATGCTGTGGGACTTCGGTGGTGACGCTCCGTTCAACGGTATAACGCTACTGCACTTTTATTGAGGCGGAAAAGGCAAATTGTAATAGTGATAAGATGTTTTAATGATTTATCATATAAAATCTATGGTAAACCCGTTGGCGGAGTTATTTTAATAAAATTTGGGACAAAAGATGCTGTGCAGTTGTCATAGTTAGTGACTAAACTCACTAAAACAACATGCACAACATCAAAACAAATTTCGATAAAATAGTTGACGTTTTAAAAGATATTATCGGCGATGACATTAATGAAAAAGGGAATTTTTTACGGCGTGGTACAAAGCCCAGATTCTCAGATATTGAAGTGATTGCTCTGAGCCTCACTGCTGAATGTTTGAGTATTGATAGTGAAAATTCTTTATTCTCAAAGTTACATAAAGAGTACCTGGGTGTATTTACAAATTTGATTAGCCGCAGACAATACAATGATCGACGGAAATTACTCTTTGAAAAAACTGAGAACATCCGAAAGTCAATGGCAGAGAGGCTTAACAAGCAGTCGGATATATTTGCAATTGATTCTATGCCGTTAGAAATTTGTAAAATATCAAGAGAAAAAAGAAATAAAATGGGTAAAGAATCAGAACATCATTCCCCAGATAAAGGCTATTGTGCATCTCAAAAAAAATATTTTTATGGCTATAAATTACACAGTGTTTGCTCGGCAGCCGGAGTTATAGAACCATTAGATTTAACCAAGGCTAGTGTTCATGATATTCATTACCTCAAAGATGTAAAAGAGCTGTTTAGTAATTGCATCATAACAGGCGATAAGGGTTACATCAGCAAGACCCAACAGATAAGCTTGTTTGAAACAGCCGGTATTCAATTGGAAGTGCCATTGAGGGGTAATCAGAAAGAACAGAAACCAGTTGTTTATATTTTGAAAAAAATTAGAAAGCGGATAGAAACCGTTTTTTCACAACTGTGCGACCAGTTTATGATACAACGTAATTACGCCAAATCCTTTACTGGCTTCAAGTATAGGATACTTGCAAAGGTTTCAGCATTGACCATTTTACAGTTCTTAAACAAATTTATTTACAATCAACCAGTAGGCAGGGTTAAGCATACTTTAGCTAATTAACTCCGCCAACGGGTTAATTTAGTTACTATTAATCACATTTATCCAATCCACTTTAACGGCATCGGATTCCGCAAGCAGCTTGATTGTATTCTTTCCTTTTTTCAGCTTATACTTTCCAACATTAATTTCCCCAAAATCTGTATTGGCTATTTCAACAGCTGTTTTTTTATTATTGATAACAACAGTCAGGCTGACTGTTTTACCTGCAGATGATGCCCTGACTGAAAGATGATATTTTTTGTTATCTAAACTTTCAAAATTGTAAACCACCCATTCTGATTGTTGAAGTTCAATAGACTGCTCCGACCCAAACTGATCTTTCACCTTACTGTCAAGGTTTATTTGTACCGGTTCGTCTTTCCGGTAAAACTTAGATTTATTTACTGTGTCTAAAACATAGTAAGCATGGTTAAATCCATCAAACCCATAATTTTCAGCCTCAATTTTTGCAGGCACTCTTGTTAAGATGGCATTGCAGACATCTTCAAAATAAATGCAGTTGGCAATCTTTATATTTTCGAGCAATTCATTCAATGCCTGTTCAGCAAGTGCAGCATCCGGCTTCGCTTCTCCCCTTGTATACGCTGAAATCAAATCCCAGTTCGCCGGTTTTTTTATTGAGTACGGAGTGTTTTGTGTATCCATTTTTTTCCAGGGCCAAAATGAAAACCCAATGTTTTTGGATTCAAACAATTGCGTTGTTGCCCAATAAATAGCATTCCCTTTCTCACCTGTTTCGCCAACCCATATTGGTGTATTCAACTCATCTCTTTTTTTCAGATATTGATCAATACCATTTAAATTATCTGGCCTGGCCCAACAATAATAATGAAACTGGTAAAACACATTGTTATCAAAAGGTTTTGTAAAAAGCGACCAGTCGTTCGACCAGTTAAATCCTTCCAGTGTAATCATATGCTTTTGATCAACGTTACGTATAGCAGCAGTGATACGTTTATATAATGGCTCCAATAAATATTTGTATTTATCTGCAGCTCCGGTATTGATTGGTAGTGGTTCATTTAATAAATCATACGCTGCAACAACTGGTTCATCTTTGTATTTATTTGCAAGGTTAACCCAGAGGTCAACCAGCTGATCCTGGTATTTCTGTTCGATAAAAAGTTCGGGAATATCATTCGGACTATCATCAATATTGGCACCTGTTTGTCCGCCAGGTGCACCGTGCATATCAATAATTACATACAGGTTATACTTTTTGCACCAGGTAACTAAAGAATCTATTAATTGAAATCCTTCTTCCACATAAACAGGATTTTCGCCTTCCGTTAAAAACAATCTTGAATTCAATGCAGGCCGCACAGAATTAAACCCCAGTTCAGCAATACGTCTAATATCAGCTTCAGTAATATAGTTTTGCCTGAATACTTTCCAGAAATGTTCTGCCTTTTCTTTCCCAATCAAATCAGTAACTACTTTTTCTATTTTACGTGGACGATCACCAAGGCCTCCAAACTTCCACATATATCCCTCCGGCAACAACCAGTTGCCCAATCCAACGCCTTTTAAAAATATTTTTTTGCCAGATTCGTTTACAATATCCTGACCGACAGTATGCAGAAAACTAATACTCTTTCCATGTTTTTTTTGTGCGAAAGAAAAAATGCTGCTTGCTAAGATTAAAACCAGGATTACAATTTTTTTCATCTCATTATTTTTTTATTTGTACAGGAAACCAAACTCTCATATTACCTTCGGTTTGACTGGCCTCAGCAAAGGGTACCAAAATTATTTTCTCATTTTTATTCATCAGGCCTATCGAATAAGCCTGCTTGCCAATCCAATTAGTTGGCAACAGCTTAGATTCATTTGCCAGGTTTTAAACTGTAATAACTCAATACTGTGGCAAGTGTTAGCTTTTGTTTTATTTCTACTATCTCCATGTGGATAATTATTTTGTTTCTTATGTGTAATAAAAGTACGCATAAAAGCTACTTTACAAAATAATAGAAGAAACAAAATATCCACAATAAGTTCCCTAAATAGCTTATTTAAGCTGCTATATTGATATCTTTATGTTAATAAATTTCTTAAAAGAGAATAAAATGAAAGAAAATTTAGCCGTAAGAATACAGGAACTCCGCAAACAAAAGGGCTGGTCGCAAATTGAACTGGCGGATAAAATAGGTTTATCTAAAGCACAGATGAGCCGCTATGAAACAAAAAATGTACAACCACCTGCAGATACTCTTAATAAAATTGCTACGGCTTTAGATACTACGGTCGATTATTTAGCCGTCCCTCAAAAAGTCCATTTTAATTTTTGTGCAATAAAATTCCAATAAACGTTTACGATAAGATTGTAAAGGAGTTTCCAACTAATTCTTGCCTCTTTCTTCCAGAGGTTCATGACTCGTTTAAAGTTCATTGCTGCCGCAGCTGGTAATACATTTATGCAAT
Organism: Ferruginibacter sp.; assembly: GCA_043757165.1. Lineage (GTDB taxonomy): Bacteria > Bacteroidota > Bacteroidia > Chitinophagales > Chitinophagaceae > Ferruginibacter. The sequence goes on along the minus strand of JAYVPT010000068.1, from coordinate 163,537 downwards.
CCCCCGCAATTCCTTTTAAATAATTCCTGTTTAATCTATGTCCAGTTTTTAGATGTCCAATTATAGGTTCTATTGCTGCCCTTTTGCTATGCTTTTTTCTTCGCTCTGTTGTAATGGATGGATTCGTTATTGGGGTATAAATTTTTGTTTCCCCATACGTTGTTTTACCCACATACCCTCTGTCTGCAAACACTTCTTCGGGACTATCATTTATTAATTCCGTTACTTGATTTAATACGGCAGGTATTGTTTTAGAATCATGCAATGTTTCTGTAAAATTTAATGCCTCAATTAAGATACCTGTTGTTTGACAAATTGCGATGGATACCTTACTGCCAAATTCAAATTTTTTATGCTCCTTTCCTTTAGCATAGCATTTTACATCAGGTTCATGTAAACTATAAATTTTTGAACGATCACTTCGTTGCTGTGCCAATACTTTTTTATACAATTCAATACTTGTGCTGTGGAGAGAAAGTGCCGCTGGCACAAGTTTTCGCTCTAAGTCTCTTACAATTCTGCCAGCTATTGTTTTTACTCGTTTGTTTGCTTTACGGGCTATCTTAAACCCATTTTTCTTGAATCGCTGTTGTATGCTTAGTTTCTTTAATTCTTTGCCGTAAGTTTGTGTTAATACAATTCCTTCTTTTTGTGCAATGCTTACACACTTGATAATAATTTTTTTATACAATTTATCATCAGTTGGATAAGTAATATTTTTTTCTTGAACGGTGGTATCTATGCTAATCGTTTTTCCAAAATTTTCATCTTCATCGTCTCTATTCAATTCAATACTTTCTTTTAAAATTAAGGTCATGCCCTCGGCACCAATTCGCTTTCTAAATTCCACTAATTCCGTAGAGCTGCAAGGAACTGTTGGACGATAAAATTGTTCACCGCCAAAATATTGATAATATACATTTTCTGACCATTGTTCTACTAAATTTTCATCGCTCAAGTTGCGAAGATGTTTTTATTATTAACAGAGATACCATCAACCGGATTGGCTTAGAAGGGGCTCCCATTTTACTACTATAATGTTTCGAAAATTCAGCCTCAAATAATCGCCAACTTATTTTGTTGGCTAAAATATAAAGCGGATGTTTTTGATTTAATTGTTCGTTTAAACTATTAAACATACCCGCCTGATTGCTGTACTTTTGTTTGCCTATCATAAAATTATCTTACAGGTTTTGAACATTATTGCTCTTTTCTGTAAGATAATCAATACTTCTTAAAACAATTTACACCTTGAAAATGCTGAGTAAATGACTTTTTGAGGGAGGACTAATTATACGCACAACCATAAGTAAGTGTAGTTGGTTATGATGCAACATTGCAGGGTGGTATGTTTAACCGCAGCAGCCCTTACACCATTGCAGCAAAAAATATTTCCAGGGTAACTTTCCAGGGAGATTATGGCCTGGTGCTAAGCTTTAGAAAAATATACCTGGGGTATTGCCAATCGGTACTTACCAAAGAATTCAGTACCGGTACACTGCATCGCTGGGGAGGTGTAAGAGTTGGGGTAATATTTTAAATAACTGAAATAAAAAAACCACCCCTTAAGTGGATGGTTACTATTATTAAAGCGATAAAATAATTATTATAATACCAAAATACCCTTTGCCTGTAAAATAATTTCTATTTTGGGTTCTTTAATGGCTTCAATTTCCTCTTTGCTTTTTCCTGCATCTTTTGCATAATGTTTCAGCATTTCAACAGAAGTTTCTTTAAGTGTTGCAGTACCATCTGCTACAATGGTTTTTCCATTCATAGCCAAAGGCACCATAAAAGCATGGTCTTTCATTTTTATAAGCATTGGCCCGTTAGCGGTTTCCATTCGCAGCCAGCAACCTTCTGCTTTGCATACTTCCACCACTTTACCTTTTATTTTTACATCCGCAGTTTCTTTACCATCAAGCAATGCTGGTAATTCATTTGCAGCAATAGCGCCGGCAGCTGTGGTTTTTACGCCAAAAGTCATTCTTTTTTTAGCAGGCCCTTTTGGCGGCTGTGCCATTAACGAAACAGTTGTAATTATAACTGCAATAAAGAGTATTATTTTTTTCATACGTTTAGTTTTTATAAATATAAAAAAAGCCACAAAATGTGGCTTTACTATTTTTAAGAAATTTTTTCTACCTGCATGTAGCTCAGTTCCACCGGGGTGGCACGGCCAAATATTTTTACCTGTACTTTCAGTTTTTTCTTCTCGTCATTAACTTCTTCAATTACTCCATTAAAATCGTTGAAAGGCCCGTCGATGATTTTTACAGTTTCTCCAATAATAAAAGGCTCACTCATGGTAACACCGCCAACATCACTCATTTCATCCACCTTGCCCAGCATTTTATTTACTTCTGCCTTACGCAGACAAATAATATTTCCTTTTGAGCCTTTACCATCAGTTAAAAAGTGCATTACATTGCTCACATTGCTCATACTCTGAATCATATCATCATGCAGTTTGCCATCGGCCACTTCAATCATAATATAACCGGGATAGAAATTCCTTTCTCTCATTACTTTTTTACCAGCCTGAACTTTGTACACTTTTTCAACCGGTAAAAAAACCTGCTTTACTATATTGCTCCAGCCATTGCGTACAATATCCTTATCCAGGTATTCCTTTACTTTACGTTCTTTGCCACTTACCACACGAAGTACATACCATTTACTTTCTTTCTCAGCCTTTTCCACTTTTTCTACAACCGGCACAATTGGTGTTATCTCTTCCATTATGATTGCTTAAATAAAGAGTAAATAAATTTCAACGTATTACTGGCCGCTAAATCCATAATTCCTACCAAAGCAGTTATCACTAATGTAGCACCTAATACAATCATTGTGGATTGCTGTAGCTGATCCCAGCTTGGCCAGGTTACTTTTTGTACCAGTTCCGTATAGGAATCTTTAATGTATGCTGTTAATTTATTCATGTCAATTTGTTAATTAGTTAATTGGTTTACCTATTAATCTGTTCGTACTAATTAACGTTTTTACAGATTAACGTTCTTAGCACGGGCACTAGGATTCGAACCCAGATCAAAGGTTTTGGAGACCCGTATGCTACCGTTGCACCATGCCCGTAAGAAAGCTAAAAGCTATTGGCAGTTAACCAATAGCCTTTAGCATTATTTTCAAAGATAACTATTTTTATTATTAGTACAACCTTTCGGCTATTATCTAACAGCTAAAAGCTAATAGCTATCAACTCTTATTTAATAATCTCTGTAACCTGACCAGCACCTACAGTACGGCCACCTTCACGAATCGCAAATTTCAAACCCTTTTCCATTGCAATTGGTTGAATAAGAGCAACTGTTAAGTTGGTATTATCACCAGGCATAACCATTTCTGTACCTGCATTCAAAGTAACTTCTCCAGTTACGTCGGTAGTACGGAAATAGAACTGAGGACGGTATTTGTTGAAGAATGGAGTATGACGTCCGCCTTCTTCTTTGCTTAGTACGTAAACTTCTCCTTTAAAATCAGTGTGAGGAGTAATAGAACCTGGTTTGCAAAGTACCATACCACGACGGATTTGAGTTTTTTCAATACCGCGTAATAAAAGACCTGCATTATCTCCAGCTTCGCCTTCGTCTAATAATTTTTTGAACATTTCCACACCGGTACAGGTTGTAGTCAATGGCTTTTCCATCAAACCTACTACTTCAATACCTTCACCCACTTTAATCCTGCCTCTTTCAATACGGCCTGTAGCAACAGTACCACGACCAGTGATAGAGAATACATCCTCAACACTCATCAGGAAAGGCAAATCAACTAAACGTGGAGGTAAAGGAATGTAGCTATCAACAGCATCCATCAATTCATTGATTTTTGCAATCCATTTTTCTTCCCCGGCAAGAGCGCCAGTTGCAGAACCCTGGATGATAGGTGTATTATCGCCATCGAAACCATAAGAAGTTAACAACTCACGAATTTCCATTTCAACTAATTCTAATAATTCTGGATCATCTACCAAATCAACTTTGTTCATGAAAACAACGATTTGAGGTACACCTACCTGGCGAGCCAACAGGATATGCTCTTTAGTTTGTGGCATTGGACCATCTGTAGCTGCAACTACAAGGATAGCACCATCCATTTGAGCAGCACCAGTAATCATGTTTTTAACATAATCGGCGTGACCCGGACAATCTACGTGAGCATAGTGACGGAGATCCGTTGCATACTCTACGTGAGCTGTATTAATCGTAATACCCCTTTCTTTTTCTTCAGGAGCACCATCGATATCGTCATAATTTTTTTTCTCCGCTAAACCTCTTTTTGACAAAACATCGGTTATAGCGGCTGTAAGTGTTGTTTTACCATGATCCACGTGACCAATAGTACCAACGTTTAAATGGGGTTTATCCCTTTTGAATGTCTCTTTTGCCATTGTTATTTTTTTAAGTAATTGTTTTGAAATTGATTTTCATTTTAAGTCTGTAAATCATGGACTTTTTTTAATTTAATTTTTTTTGAGCCATAGGTGAGAATCGAACTCACGACCCCTTCCCTACCAAGGAAGTGCTCTACCCCTGAGCTACCACGGCTGATAAGCACCCCTCTTTGAGGCAATACTGAGCGGAAGACCGGGCTCGAACCGGCCACCTGAAGCTTGGAAGGCTACCGCTCTACCAAATGAGCTACTTCCGCTAGTTAATTTTAAAATGTGCCAATTTGATGATCAATCAATTATTACACTTTAAAAGAACTTTTCATTTCTAAATTATCAAATTGATTAATTACCAAGTTGAAACTGTGGGCAGAGTAGGTTTCGAACCTACGTACTCCGGAGAGAACAGATTTACAGTCTGTCGCCTTTAACCACTCGGCCATCTGCCCAACTTACAGAGCCGAAGAAGGGAGTCGAACCCCCGACCTGCTGATTACAAATCAGCTGCTCTACCAACTGAGCTACTTCGGCTTATTTTCAAGAACTTTTTCCTATACTTTAGTCCACACTAAAGTAACCCTATTTTTTTCGGAAGGCAAAGGTAAGAGAAAATGGTTAATACAAAAAGTTTGAAAAAAAAATTTTTAGAACTGTTTTGTAAAATGTGAATAACCTTAAAATAAAAAAATCCCACCGGTTGGCGGGATGCTATAATATTTTATGCGGCCTGTTTATCTTTTTTTCGTTTTATTTGAGTAATTACGGAATCCAGTGCGGTATCAAAACTTTCTTCAAATGATTTAGATGATTGTTTTACAAAAAACTCACAGCGTGGAATGTGAACTTTTATTTCGGCTATCTTGTCTTTAATATTGTGTACTACATTGTCTAATTTCAAATACACATCAACCTTGGTAATCCTGTCGTGAAACTGTGATAATTTAGAAACTTTTTTTTCAATATACTCTACCAATTTTGAATCTGCGTCAAAATGCACAGTTTGAATGTTTACGTTCATACTTCTGTTTTTTAATCTGTGAAAAATAATGTGAAAGAACTAAAGTGGTAATTAATGCATAGGCTTATTTTGGGTGGGTGAAGTAATGATTTTAATTCTATAATGAAGTTAACCTAACAAACGTAGTTTTCAAAATAAAATTTTATAAATGGTCTTATAACATTTTACAGATGCTAACCAAAGGTTAAAACTATAAAAAACTGCAAAAAGATCAGGCTTTTGGATGTGCTTTTTTATGAATATCTTTTAATTTTTCAATGGAATTATGAGTATATATCTGGGTAGCAGCAAGGCTGCTGTGACCCAGTAATTCTTTTACGGCATTTAAATCGGCCCCATTATTCATTAAATGTGTGGCAAAAGTATGGCGGAGTACATGAGGACTTTTTTTACTGATGGTGGTGATCTTACTTAAATATTTATTTACGACATTATATACATACCTGGGATAAAGTTTTCTTCCTTTTGAATTTACCAGCAGAACATCTTCATCATACTCTTTAAATAACTTGCTTTTATCAGCCATATAAGTTTTAAGCAGTTCTAACAATTCCGGACTGATGGGAATTATCCTTTCTTTATTTCCTTTCCCTAATACTTTTATTGATTTTTTATGCCCGTCAACCTGGTTTTCTTTTAATCCCACCAATTCTGCCTGGCGAATACCGGTATTGTAAAATAATTGTAATAAAATCCGGTCGGTTCTTCCCTGCCAGTCATCAGGAAATTCTACATAGCTAAACAATGTATTTATGTCTGTTTTATCTACAAACTGTGGTAATCGCTTATTTATTTTGGGAGAAATGATAGTACCCATAGGGCTTAAAAGAATTGTCTGCTCTTTAAGCTGGTGTTTAAAAAATGATTTTAAAGAAGATATTTTTCGGTTAATGGATTTTGCCTCCATACCCTGTCCTTTTAAATGAGCCAGCCAGCTACGTACAACTGTTGCTTTTATTTCGGGTAAAGTGATTTCGCCAAAAGTTAACTGTATAAAATCAAAAAAAGTAACCAGATCATTTTGATAAGAAATAATAGTATGCTGAGAATACCTTTTTTGAAATTTGAGGTAATCGAGAAAATAGTGCAGCGCTTTTTGAGTGGTTATGGGCATAAAAAAACTGATACCCGAAGTTACAATAACCGGGTATCAGTTCAATATGTAGTTTGTACTTTTTTAATCGAATTTACCTGCTGTCAACTGATCTTTGTAAATTGCTTTCAGCACTTCTTTCCTGCGCCTGATAGACGGCTTGGTGAAAGACTGCCTGTCTCTCAGCTGTAACAATATTTTACTTTTCTCAAATTTCTTTTTGTACTTTTTGAGTGCTTTGTCAATGTTTTCGCAATCTTTTGAATCAATAATTAACATATAATATATACCTCCTTTAGGTGATTTAAATACCCGGCTTTTAAAAGCAGGGGCGGCAAAGATAACAGAAATATTTAAAAAATGAAAATCTTGCAACAAATTCCGAAATTTGAGGCATGTTTACAGGAATAATAGAAAATACAGGTATTGTAAAAGAAGTAATAACCGGGGGAACTAACAAAACCTTTTGGATAGCCTCCCCGCTTGCACCGGAACTTAAAATTGACCAGAGCCTTAGCCATAATGGTGTCTGTCTTACGGTGGAAGAAATTAAAGATGGCATGTACCGGGTTACCGCCATTGCAGAAACTCTTGTAAAAACCAATCTTGGCCAATGGAAACCCGGTACGATTGTTAACCTGGAAAGATGTATGCCCATGAATGGCAGGCTTGATGGCCATATTGTGCAGGGTCATGTTGATGCTGTAGCCGAATGTATTGCTGTTGTTGAAAAGGATGGAAGTTGGGAATTCAACTTCAAATTTCCCGAAGAATTCAGCAGTCTTGTCATTGAAAAAGGATCTATAACATTAAATGGCACAAGCCTTACCCTATTTAATGTTGGCGATAATAATTTTACAGTTGCAATTATTCCATACACTTATCATCATACCAATATAAATACCATTAATAAAGGTGATCTTGTAAATATTGAGTTTGATATATTGGGTAAATATGTGCAAAGGATGTTGCAACAGAAAACTATTACCTGAAAAAATAGACCACACTGTCTTTAATTGCCACCACAACTGTATTGGTTTTATTAAATGAATAAGCTTCATTTGCAAGAACACCAATTTTTAATTCCTGCTTATTTATTTTTACTTCGGGAAACCAGGTTGCAATACTATCAATAGGCTTTTGATTTACCACAATAGCAGTTGGCATGGCATATAATTCATCCGTGGAAAGTGTTACGCAATAGTTATTTTTTTTATACAGATAACTTAAATATTCCTGTACAATACTTACATTATTATCGGTGTTACCAGCCAGCCGGCTTTTTGCACGAAATAACAAAGCACCTTCATATTGCGATGGCATATTGATGATAAAAACATTTTCATTAGTTTTTATTTCTTTGTCAAGCTCTGCTAAATACTTTCTGGAAAAAGCCCCTCCTTCATTATAGTAATTTATTGTTTTAAAGAGTGATACAGTATAAAGACCGGACAGGCATATAACAGTAAAAAATAACACCAGCTTATTTTTGATTAAAACTGCTATTAAAACAGCTAAAAGCATTATAGCAAAAGTGGAAGAAAAATAAATATACCTTTCAGATTCAGAATCATGAGAGTCAATACCAATCATTGTAACTACGGAAAAACCAAAAGTTGTAATGAGCAATAACAACACAGAAAAACAAAACAGCTGTTTACTTTGTTTAAATAACCTGTACAGGCAAAAAAGCAGCAGTAAAATAAAAGCAATAGATACTGATATAAATATGGCAGTATTTTTAAATGGCGGAATAAAATTTCGCAGTAACAGTACCATACTATTTTTTACAAGTGTTGTAAAACCAGTTTTAAATAAATCGCCATCATTATAATCGGAAACCACCAACTTGTCAATAACTACTACTTTAATAATAAACCAGATTGCAAATAATAAAAAGTACATAAATACAACCAATATATATTTTTTAATAGGTTCATTTTTGGCATAAGCTAAAAAGATGGTAATACTTAAAATTATAAAAGGTAACAGCCAGCTGATTTCGTAAGAAAATAAAGCCAGTAAAAAACTTAGCAGGCTGCAACAAAGTAAACCTTTGTTCCTTAACTGTGATTTTAGAAAACACCAAATGGACAGCAGGCAAAAAAAACTAACTACTGAGCCTCCTCTTGCCAGTATATAACAAATGGGTTCGCTGTGTACGGGAGTTATTAAAAAAAGAATGAAAAAGATAACGGGAATAACAGTTAAGTGAAATTGGGTTAAATAATTTTGCACCTGTTTAAGCAATTCTTTTAATACCAGCAATGCCAATACAGCATTAATTAAATGTAGAAAAAGATTAGTAAGATGATAGCCGTACGGATTTTTACCCCACAATAAATTATCTGCCCTAAAAGTAAGTTTTACAATTAAAGAACGTTGCCATACCTGCGTCATAAATTCACTGCTGCTCCCTGTTACAAAAACGTCTTCGTCAAAAAAGAAAAGATTTTTTATTACCCAAAAAATTGAAATGCCTGCAGCAAATAAAATAACAGCATATATATAGCGTTGATTTATGGCTGTTCTGTTTTTCATTATTATTTGTCTGCGTAAAATTCATGAATCAGGCGGGTCACAATATTAATTTGTTCTTTTCCAAGTTCAATATATAAGGGAAGCCGCAATAAACAATCAGAAAATCTTTCTGAATTTTTCAGTTTGTCTGCATTTGCCTGGCTTGTTAAATAAAATGGACTTATGTGCAACCCCGGGTAATGAAACATCGATTGTACCCTATTATTTTTTAAAAATAAAATCAAGGCATCTCTATCCTGAATACTTTTGCAAATCAAATAAAATATGTGAGCATTATTGGTGGCGTAGTCCGGAACATGAGGAAGGTGGAGCTTTCCATTTTCCTGCAATTGCTGCAATGCATCATAATAGAATTGCCATTTTTCTTTTCTTGTTTTTTGTATATCATACAATGCCTGTAACTGGGCATATAAAAAAGCAGCTGTTATTTCTGACGGTAAAAAAGAAGAACCCATATCCACCCAGTTATATTTATCCACTTCTCCCCGGAAGAAAGCTGCACGGTTAGTTCCTTTCTCCCAAATTATTTCTGCACGGTCGTTAAACCGGTCATCGTTTATAACCAGCAATCCGCCCTCTCCGCATTGAATATTCTTTGACTCATGAAAAGAAAAAGCTGCCAGATGCCCGATGCTGCCCAAAGGTTGTTTTTTATTTTCGCTGTCAATATAAAAACCATCGATAGCCTGAGCCGCATCTTCCACAACAAATAAATTATGCTTATTGGCTATTGCCATTACAGCATCCATATTGCAGGCAACCCCTGCATAATGCACTATAACAATTGCTTTTGTTTTTTTTGTGATGAGTTTTTCGAACTGCTCTTCGTCAATATTGGGATTATTGAAACTACTATCTGCAAAAATTATTTTTGCGCCCCGCAAAATAAAAGCATTAGCTGTTGAAACAAAGGTAAACGATGGCATTATCACTTCATCGCCTGATTGTATGTTGAGCAGAATGGCACACATCTCCAGCGCATCCGTACATGAAGTGGTAAGTAAACATTTTTTAAAGTGGTATTTATCTTTTAAAAACTGCTGACAGAGGTTTGTATATTTTCCATTACCGGAAAGATGGCGATTTGCAATGGCATTTTCTATGTATTGAAATTCGTTACCGGTTATATATGGTTTATTATAAAATATCATTGGGTAAAATTAAAGTCATAATTCTTTATTTGAATTATTTGTAAGGAAACAATTGATGTGATAAGTATCGAAAGCATTTTTTAAATTAAAGCCTTCTTTAACCCATACTTTTTGAACACTGTAGTTTTGAATCTGGGTTGACACAATCATTTTTTTCATGCCCATATCCTTAAAGTATTTTTGTGTAAACCGAATAATATCCGAGTACACCCCCCTTCCCGAAAATTCGGATTTAACACCATACAACACTCCTTCACAAGTGTTTTCATTATTGATACTACACATGGCAAAACCTATAACTTCATTTTGCAACTTTACCAGCCATAAAAATTTACTGTTATCAACTTCATGCAGAAATGTCCCTGCCCATTCCTGGTATCCATGTATTATCAGTTCTCTTTTAAAAACAGGGTTGGAGAAATAGTGATTTTTATAATCTGCAAATATATTTTCAACCAGTCCATCCAGCATATCAGCTGTAGCCGGAGTAACAATATCAAAACTTAAGCTGTTACGCAAGGCTTGCACCTGTATCGCATTCAGGCTGCAAAAATAATATACCAGGGTATCGCAGTGGAAAACAGGAAAGCCTGTCTCCAATAACTTATAATGCTCATTTTTAGTTTCTGCCGGTAAACGTAATATCAAAATATCTGCTTTGCCATCAGCAATTATTTTTCTGATATTATTGATATCAATATCCAAAAGATTTCCCCTATAGATTTTAAATCCGAATCTTTTACTTTCCGGCGCAGAGAATTTTAGCTCATAAATTTCAGGCATATTAAAAGCTCTTAATTAGGTTAATGGATACAATCTGTTTCAGAAACCCTGAACAGATCAATCAATATTAATTTTTTTATCAACCAGGTACAACGGCCTGTTCTTTATTCCGGTGAATATTTTTGAAATATACAAACCAATTACACCAAGTATCAGAATAATTAAGCCCCCTAAAAACCATATTGATATTATAATACTGGCATAACCGGATACTAAAATGCGACCTGACAGGTATTGAATAAAATAATAGATGCCAATAAGAAATGAAATAAATGAAATAATAAAGCCCAGCCGCACAATTAATTTTAACGGTTTATCAGAATAGGATAGAATAATGTTTGATGCAAGCGCTATTACTTTACTGTAATTATATGTTGATTTACCCTGTAAACGTTCTCCATGCTCTACATTAATAAAGCCTTTATTAAAGCCTACCCACCTTACCATAGGAGAAAATGCCCTTAACGGTTCTCTCATTTTTTTTAAACTTTCAATAACCTTTGCATTATAAATACCAAAATTACCGATTGTTCCGTCATACTTTATTCCTGTTAAATAACTGAATATGCTGTAAAACAGTTTAGACAATATTTTTTTTGAAACAGCATCTTTACGATTTATACGCCGGGCAAAAACAATATCATATCCCTCCAGTGCTTTTTGATAAAGGTTTTGAATTTCCTCGGGTTTGTCCTGCAAATCGCAATCCATTACCACCACCCATTCGCCAGTACAATAATCAAGGCCTGCGGTAATAGCATGATGCTGCCCAAAATTGCGGCTTAGCTTTATACCTGCAACATTAGCTTCGGCACTGCAAATTTTTTCAATTACCTGCCACGATCTGTCTTCACTCCCATCATCAACCAATATTACCTGGTAATTAACTCCGGCAAACGCCATAGATTTTTTTAGCCTTGATAAAAGCTCATCAAGAACATTATCTGCCCAGTAAACCGGAATGACTATGGAGAACAACATGATAATTTAAATATTACTAATTAATACCTGAACGTTGTAAAATATACAACTACCTAGTTATACCCTCTAAAAATAATTATTTTCACCCAATAAAACACGCCCCATATAAAATGAAGTAAAAATGCTCCACTAATAAGCCATTGCTGCAGGGCTCCCAATTGTTTAAGCTTTATTCTGTTTACCAAATCCAATACCATAGAAAAAAACAACAAATAAACAGTTACTACAATTTGCCAATAAAAATTGGCATGATATACCCTTCCTTTTTCACTAAGCAAAATCCAGATTAATAATCCAAAAATAAAATTCACTAAAGCAAATTGAACCATTTTATTTTTCAATACTTCTCCCTTAGTAGTAACAATAAACACAATTGGAAAAAACAAAGAAGTAATTATTGCTACAGGAATATTATCGGAAAACCCTTTCCATACTTCAAAAGGAGACAACAAAATTTGAGGTACACTTCCATCTGTAACGGCTATACTTATGTTACTGGCATAATTTAATTTATAAATAACAAAATACTCTGCAGCAATAAAAAGCAAACCAAAGACATAAGGCAATAATTGTTGCATTTTATTGTGTGCTGTTTTTAAAAACAGGTTGTTATGGATAAAGAAAACAAAAACAGACGGCAGTAAAGTAAACAGAAAACTTGGTTTGATTAATGCATTTAGAATAATCAATAGTACAATCTGTGTTATGATTTTGTTTTTATGATCAGAGTTTTTAAAAAAAAGCAGTTCATAAGACCTGAAAAAAAGCAACATCGCAAAAGGCATTAAAAAAATTATTGTAGAATTATGCCACACTGTTGCCGTCAACTGGCCAAAATAGAAATTGTTATCAGAAAAATAGCCAGCTCCAGGTAACGCAATTATAAATAATAGTACAAAAGAAAGTATTAAAGAAAGTGTTTTGTTATCCGATAACCGGGTATACTTTTCGATATAAATACTATTTAATAAAAATTTTGCGGTAATAGCAAAGCTTAAAAGTATTATTGACGAGACATAATAAACGGGGTAATACTTTGAAAACCCCGACAATACTGCCAGTAAAAAAAAATATAAAAAATTTGGACTCAATTTATCATGATTTACAACAAACGAATATGCTACCCTAGCATGATCCTGTATATCTGTTGCAACACGGCTGTAAAGTAAAATGAAATAATAGCCTGAAAAAATCAGAAAAACAAATACAGCTGTAAACCAATTGGCTTTTTTATTTTCAGTAAATTTAATCAACCAGTTAAACATATATCGGCCTTGGTATTATTCCGAAAATTTATTTACACGCTCTCCTTTCATTGATCTGCTAATTGCACTGTCCATCACACGCTCAGCATAAGGCCGGGAAATATCATTCAATTCCTCAGTTTTTGTCTGTATCAGATTTTTGTCTTCCATCTGCAATGCAAGTTGCAATGCCTGCATGGCCAAAGAGGTATTATTAATTTCCTGTGGTGTTAATGCAGCTATGTTCTTTTGAATAAATTTCTCCGTGGTTTGCAACAATTGTTCTCCTTCAGTTTTAGCCTCCATCAATGCCCGGGTGGTTATATCTTTTTCTGCATTTTTAATAGAATCCAGCAACATCTGTTCTACCGCTTCGTCAGTCAGTTCGTATTGTGGTTTTACCTCTATAGCCTGCTCAATGCCACTTCGCAATTCTTTTGCCCTTACTACCAATATGCCATCAGCATTTATCAAAAAACTTACTTCCACTTTTGGCATGCCTGCGGGCATGGCCGGTATGCCAGAGAGATTAAATTCTGCCAGCTTACGGTTATCTTTCACCATATCTCTCTCACCCTGGTAAACTGCTATTTTTATTCCGCTTTGTCCGTCTTTGTAAGTTGTATATTGCCTTGCAGCCCTTGCAGGAATTTTAGAATTGCGTGGCAGCAAAACATCCATTAATCCTCCCATTGTTTCCAGCCCTAAAGAAAGTGGTGTAATATCCAGCAATAACAAATCTTTGGTATTACCGGCTAAAATATCCGCCTGTATTGCGGCACCTAAGGCCACAACTTCGTCAGGATTTACTGTATCGTTAACAGGTTTTCCAAAAAATGTACTTACCATTTGTTTTACCAATGGTGTACGGGTACTTCCCCCAACCATTAATATTTCTTCAATATCTTTTTTTGTAAGCCCGGAGTCTTTTAATGCATTAATACAGCAGCCAATTGTTTTATCAAGTATGGGTGTGATGATTTTTTCAAAAGTTTCTTTTGTAATATTTAACTCTGTATTTTCATAACCGGCTTTAAAAATATTATTGTCGGATAAATGTTTTTTTGCTTCTTCTGCCTTTAAGCGTAACTGCTGCCTGTGATAAGCTGTATTTCCTGAAAATTGCTTTTGTTGCATCCAGAAATCCACAATTGCCGTATCAAGATCATCTCCTCCTAAAGATGTATCTCCGTTTGTAGACAGTACTTCAAAAATGCCGTTATTAATGGTTAATATTGAAATATCAAAAGTGCCTCCTCCAAAATCATACACTGCAATTGTTTTTACTTCGTTCTTATTTATACCAAAGCCATAAGCCAGGCTCGCTGCTGTAGGCTCATTTATTATCCGCAATACATCCAGCCCTGCTAATTTACCGGCGTCTCTTGTTGCCTGCCGTTGTGCATCGTTAAAGTATGCAGGCACAGTAACAACAGCTTTATTAACTGTTGTTTTTAAAATATGTTCAGCCTTGGCTTTTAATTCTTTTAAGATAAGTGATGACAGATCGACCGGGGAATAAAACTTATCATCAACCTGAACTTTTACCAGCTTACCTTCATCATCAATAATTTTATACGCAAATGCAGATGCGTTTGTTGAAATGTCCTTATAACTTTTACCCATCAGCCTTTTTGCCGAAAAGATGGTACGTGAAGCATCGGTTATTAAATAAGGTTTAGCCTCATCGCCAACAACTAACTGCCCGTTTTTACCAAAATGAATAACAGATGGTACAAGTGAACTGCTGTTATGTTCCTTTAATGCAACCGGTTTTTTACTTTCAGGGTGAATAATTGCAATAAGGCTGTTTGTTGTACCCAAATCAATACCAACAATTATATCATCCTGCTGTAAACTGCCGGTTGCTATATTGATAGCTATTTTAGCCATTTATTTTTTTTGCGAAGGTAATGAATAACAGCAGTTATATATACAAAGAGAGTTTAAAACAAAAGCAATTACTTTGCATTGTCTCCAGTAATGATAGTTGAATATTTTATTTTCTTTTTTATAAAATACTGCTCATAAAAATGCCAGGAAAATGCAGCAAAAACAAGTGCCATAATAAAGGCTGAAGGATAAAGTATCCAATTGCTGGTAATCTTGAGTATTATACAAAATTTTATAGCACATGCAATTGCCAAAGGATGAACCATATATATGCCATAAGATATTTTACCCAGATAATTAAACAATTTGTTTTCCAGATTGAAGATGGGCTTAGGATTAGCAGCTAAATTACAAACCTGGTAGCCTAAGAGTATGGCATAAATTTCGTTATGAAAATGGCTAAAATAATATCCTTTAAATACCAAAATAAAAAGCACTACAGTCATAACGAGTTGAAACCACAGGGAAAATAATTTTTTTTTAATTTTTTCTGCTGTATTGGTTTTAATAAAAACAATATAAGCATACCCCCCGCCTATAGCCATACAGCTTATGGGGTAGTGTATCCATATTAAAAACCCGGCCTTAGCGTATTTATTTTCGCCGGGAAAATAACGTAGCAAATAATATACTGCCAGGTAAATTATTATTACTCCTAAAAAAATATGGGTTTTATTTTTTATTTTTTTAAATAACAGCGGCCATATAAAATAAAACTGTTCTTCGGCACCAATCGTCCAGCTATGTGATGCATAAGGAATAAAGCCTAAAAAATCTAACACTATATTTGGCATAAAAATGCAATAAAAAAAGAGCTTTAATGATAATTTTGACCAGATTACTACAAGGGAATAATCTTTTAAGATCAAAAAATTAATAAAAGGAAAAACAAAAAAAGCTAAAATAATAGTCAAAAAATAGAGTGGCCAAATGCGTAAAGCACGCCTGATATAAAATGCTTTAATTTTAATTGTACCTGTTATTTGTATTTCTTTTAATAACAAATAAGTGATTAAAAAGCCGCTGAGTACAAAAAAAAGCAGTACCCCAAATTCGCCATTTATGATGCTAAATCCTTTGCCAAAAAGATTATAAACCCCGTATAAATCCTTAAACTGATCCACATGGCTTATTAAAACAATTAACGCAGCGATAAACCGCAGCGAATTAAGATTTCTAAAATATAGTTTCTTTTCCATTTTATCCATCACTCAAAAATAGCCTCTTATACTAAATAAAAGAGGCTGCATTAAGTGCAACCTCTTTTTAATTTAATTATGTAATGTTTTACCTTATAATTACCATTTTCCCATAACCTTTATTAAAATATTTATCAGTTTTATCTCCCTTTGCCTGATACTTATCCAAAGCCTGGCCATTTAAATTAGTTAGTACCCTGTACAGGTAAACTCCGTTAGCTAATTTCTGTCCGTAGGTATCTGTACCATCCCATTTAAATTCAGTGATATTTCTGCCGATATGAATGGGGCCCAATTCATCTTTTGTTATTTCACGTACCACTTTACCTGTAATAGTTAAAATCTGTATCCTCATATTCTGAGGCACTTCGCTGCCTGTAACCGTAAATACAAATGCAGTAGATGTTGTAAAAGGGTTAGGATAGTTTAACAGGTTTGATATCATCGGCTTATTGATAACACTGAACACAACATGATATTCCAATGCACCTGCTTTGTTACCCACCACATCTTTACCTGACACAATTAATTCATAATCTCCGTCAAGAGGGAAATACGGCATAAAATCTATGCTGGCACTGTTTTCACCGCTACCCAGGTTGGCAGGATTAAACCGCATGGTATCGCCAAAATTGTAATTGTGTAAACTGTTATCAGGATAGCGAACCTGCACCTTTAACAGTGAGGTATCGCTCAGTGCCAAAAACCTGCTCTCGTCTTTAAGTTTGATATAAATATGTGGTTTGGCCGCAACGATATCTTTATTTAAAATGTGTACACCATCAAAAGTAACATCAAGCAGCGGATTGTAGTTATCAGGTTTTACATAAAAATCTTTAAACAACACATTATTAAAGTGTGATTGTTCGGGCTGATCATTATTTGGATTTACATCAACAAACAAGGTATTGTTACCCGGGTAATCTTTAGTATCAATTTTATACTGAATAATAAGGGTATCGCCTGCAATCAGTATTTTTCCTTTAGGGATATTAACAGCATGTGGTAAATTATTATTATCAGTAATTACAAACTTAAATTTCATAGCACTGTCAAATGCTGTTGGGCTGATATTTTTAAATGCCACTTTAAAGTCAATCATATCACCCTGCTCCACAGTATCTTTCATCTGGAACAAAATATTTGGTGCAATAGCACCTTCTGGAACAACCTGCCCGTTAACAAGCCAGTATTTCAACTGGTAAGGCGTGGCAGCATCAAAGTCGCTGTTGAACATTACTAATTGCAAATATGGATACAGGTTTGCATCAACAAAATCTAAGGTGGTATCTCTTGCAGATGTTATTAATTTCAGCAATGTTGATGAACCGCTGTTGTTAATTCCATAAACACCAATATTAGTTTTATCTGCAGTAGGATTTTCCTGGCTGTTACCACGCCAATGTAAAAATTCCCATTTTTTTGATGGCCCAAAAACAGGCGAGGTTATTGTTCCTTCTGCATTGTTACCATAAATATTAAATTCAAAAGAATTTTTGTCAGTACTGCCATCGCTCATACTGTAACGGGCGGGGTAAGTTACAGCGTCATTTTTCTTATACGCAAAGGTCCAGCAACGGGGCCTGTTAAATGAATCTATTGTGGCAAAACCAACATTTTTAAACTTATCAGTTAAAGTGGTACCTGCCGGGCCATCCAACATCCAATCATCAGCGAAAGACCATACCGGCCTGGTGGAAAAAGATGGCATCGTGTTTTTTACAATTACATAATATCCTGAAGGAATTGAATCCATAAAATCCATAATTTTTTTACGGGCAGCTATACCAGCAGCACCTACAGCTCCAAAATCGTAGGAGAATTGATGCTCTGTATAAGATGCACATGGGTTAACGCTGCCATAGCGGCCGGGTTGCCCCGTTTTGGCATTAACAACCGGATCTAAAGACGCAGGATTAAACAAATAAAATACCAAATTCCTTCCAACGCCACAATCATCCTGGATATATTGTGCCCCATTGATCAAAAGATTAAATTCACTTCCTTCCTGCAGGCTTGCAGGGTACATGCCATTATTTGAAATAAGTATAGATGTTCTTGGATTAAATTTAAAACTTCGTGACGCACTATCCAATGTAATGTTGGTATAAGCCGATTTGAAATGCTGATACAGATGCGACTGGTTCCAGCCATTGTTACTTGCAGGCAAATACACAAAGGAAGATGCATTCCATATCACAGTATTATTACCAACCGGTACTATTGAAGTTCTCCAGTAATACACTGTACTATCGGTAAAAGTAATATTGGTGGGTTTAAAGTCTACAACGCCGCCGGCACCCGTTACATTATATGTTTTTTTAAATGCAGAATTGAATAATTCTGTAGTATCAATTTCCATAACATACTGCCGTTGCTGCAACAAAGGATTTGCGGTACTTGCGGTATAGGTTATGTTTTGCTGATTAACAATTGAAAAACGATTGGGCGCAACCGGCCGTATCTCATCTTCATAAATATAAAACTCTTTTTCTGCGGTATTATTCAATTCTGATAGTTCTGCAACTTTATTATCAACATCTACAGTTACTATTATTTTATTAAGGCCTTTATCAGTAATAGGATTTATTGGCACTACAAAACTCAGCGAATCGCTGTATTTAATGGCTGGAATAATCTTATTATACAATACCCTTATGCTATCGTTGGGAAGTTTGCGCTTAACCATAACCCTTATTGAATCATTAATTGCCCTGCCAATATTCAACATCTTAACATTAAGATTAAAATTGTTATCGGCAACAGTAATAATGGAAGGGGTTATTTTTATCAGCTGCTCTTCCACTATATAATCGGGTTTTGCATGCACATTAATTCTTAATGCGGGATCGCCCTGCAAAGTCATTTCTTCCAGGTGTATCCTGGTATAATAATCTAATGATTGGGTATTGCCGCCTAAATTTTGAATAACTTGTTTAAGCTGATCTCCAACCGTACCACCATAATTGTTTTTACAAAACTCTTTATAAATATCGTTATTATAATAGTTAAGAAAAGGTTCGATCCCAAAATGTGAATCGGCAAAAAAACCAATACTTCCTTTACGGCTTGTAAAAACATATTTTTCTGATAAAGACATACTTCCGGTAAGCCTTGTGGGATCGAAGTTGAAGAAATTACCGGCACTGCAACCACTTACATTAAAGAATGGATACTTACCCTGGTTTTGGTAAGTTTCGGGATTATTAAGATTAAATGCCAATACATTTGCGGATGAATGCCCGAAATAAGTAATATAGCTGATCCCTTCTTTAAATAATTGTTCTATACGGGCACTATACGCTTCCTGCACTGGACCATTACTGGATTTTGCAAAAGTTTCCACATCAGCACCAAAGAGGGTATCACTGGCAACTAATTTATATTCGTTTAAATGACCCACAAAACTTGCTGTTTCCACACTATCAGCACCGCCTGAAATATGAACTATTTTTTTCATCCACCCCTTATCAGCAATAGTTTGACTGGTTGATTTTTGAACAAGCTCATATTCCTTCATCTTTTCAAGATAATTGCTTATTTCATTTCCGTTAATTGCACCAATACGTCCTATAGGAATTAATGGTACTACTGTACCGGGATCGGCTGCAAGTAATATATCAGATGCCGGCCAGCCAAATGTTGGTACTAAATTTAATTTATCAACATCTGGATTAGTTTCATTTGCCTTATACTCATTATAAGCAACGCCCCTGCCTATTATAAAAACAAATTTTGGTTTTACTGTAAATTGCTGACTGGCATAACGTATAAAATCCCTTATTGCAACCGGATGTTTATTTATACCAAATCCAAACTGTTCGGTTAATTCATTAATGTCATACACTTTGGCATTATAAGCACCGCCGGCAACTGAATTTCTGTATTGCCGGTATTGATCTACATAATTTATTCCACTGCCATTATTATATAAAGCCGGGTTACTTATAATAATATAATCACCCTGGTTAACTGTATTAGTAAGATTTAAAAATGTTTTACTGGAAATACCAGTGTTGATATTATTTATATTAGAAGCATCCTGGCTTATTAAATTAAATTTGCGGACCTGGTCGGAAGAAGCAGGCAAAACAAATTTCACCTGGCCGGGTGTATTTATATCACCAAGGTACCGGCGGCCATTATTAAAATCATATAAAATTGGTTCAATCCCGTTATTATTAAAGTTATTTATTACTAAATAATTTCCGGTTGCAGAAGCTGCCAGTTCAAAATAAAAATTGGTTTCATTATTAAAATTGAATGTTGCAGGATAGGTAACTGAAAAGGTAGATACAACAATGCGGTCATTGGAAGGATTAGAAGAGTTCTCTCCTTTTATATTTACCGGTAAATTTGTATTGCTTTGTAATAAAGACAGCGACAAATTTCTAACCGTATCTTTATGATAAGACATAAAAGGCATTGGATTAGGATTACCGGGTGTAGATAAAACAGGTGTGCTATAAAATTTTGCCGCTAAATCCCTGGTGTATAAAAAACTATTTCCAAATGCAGCCACCGTAAACATTACACTGTTGGCAGGGCCTGCTGCATATTTATTAATGTTTGCAAAATCTTTACTTAAAGCACAGCAGGTATTAATATTAGCACTTGACCAACCTTCTCCAATATCAAAAGCAGCTGAATATACACTTTCGCCAAGTGGTACCGCATATCCACGATTGATCTGGTCTCTATAATGCATTTCCAGCCGGCGCATAAAATATGCATCAGCCGTTAATATATTACCTGTAACAGGGTTAGCACTCTGGAGATATCTTAAATTTCCGCCTGCAGCATTTACGGTTAAATAATATGTAGCTGTATCGGAAAATAAACTGTATTTATCATCTAATTGATAATCCGTATTCCTGAACAATGTTTTGTCTGGTTTTCCATCATTCATCTCTCCCCAAAATTCTAAATAATCAGTTGCTCCTAAAGTACCACTGGCAACAGATGTGTATAGCCTCACCTCTTTTCCATTACGCCACAGCTGAAAATTTTGCACAGGCGTACTCCCCAAACCAATTGCCGCCAAAGCCGGCTGAGTAACACGGTATAAATTATCTTTAACTATCTTAAACTTATAATAGGTTTTATTATAGTCTATCCAGCTGTTGTTTAATTGCGAATAGCCTGCCATTACAAGCAATAAAACGGCAGGAATTAATAAAAGTCTTTTCATAACAGGTGTACTTACTTTTTATTCGTTTTCTTTTTTTACCAGGTTTATGCGTAAAGAAAAAATATGAGTATATAATGGATTGGATTGATTGGCAAGATTGGTAAATGCATAATCAATCATCACATTTTTAATTTTAAAGCCGGCACCGATACTGGGTTGATATATCCAAACTTTTTTTTGATTTAAAGTATCCCCATCGGCCAATGCTCTTTGAAAATTGGTGATACCTCCTCTTACAAAAAAAACATCTTTTATTGAAGCTTCCAGCCCAACATGCGGATCCGCACTTACCGGGTTGCTGCTGAACACCGTATTTCTTTTACCATCAAATGTCAGGTCAAGGTTAGCTTCTGCCATAAGGTTTATGGCTTTACTCAATTTAAAATTATAACCGCCTCCAATTACAATACGGGGCGCAGTAAGTTCGGTTGACTTTACAGGTATTTCATTATTAGTAAGGTATAAAATCTCTTTTTCCTTTTCGGTAAACTTAAACGACCATGCATTGAAGGTGGTGGTTAAATCTTTTGCCACGATACCAAAATGTCCTTTTTTACCATGCATCTGTATACCGGCATCAAAACCAAAACCCCATGCTGTGGCAAAGGTTCCTACTTTACGGTAAATAATTTTTGCATTTACACCAAAGCTTATATTTTTAGTATCGGAGGTTTTAATATTTTGTGCAAATGAAAAAAGAAATGCCCAATCAGCAGAAGAAAAGGTCTTAATATTATTATAGTTTATACTTCCGTCTGGTTCTACTAAATATAATGTGTTGGGAATATCATCCACAGCAAAACGTAAAACTGATAACCCGATGGTTCTTTTATTATCCTGCACCGGTATTGCCAAAGCAGCAAAATCGTATTTAGCTATTCCTGCAAAATAATCTGCATGCATTAAATTAAGATTGGGGTGATCTTTTACTCCAACCAACCCTGCAGGATTCCAATATCCTGCTGTGGCATCATTTGCAGATGCAACCTGGGCACTCCCCATTGCAAGCCCTCTTGCCCCGGCACCGATATTCAAAAATTCATTGGAATATTTTCTAAATTGGGAGAAACCTGTTACCGGTAAAAGTAACAATAAAAACAAGTATGCTTTAAAGCCAGTTCTCATAATTTCTTTAGGAGTTGTATGTATGTGAATTTTAAAAGGATATTCCCCATAAAACGTATTAATACTTGGTAAATTGTGTTAATATGGTTATTTAAAATTAACGCTTATATGGCAAACGAATACAATGTATTTTTTAGTTCTCAATATCGTCATCAATGTTAAATGTAATTACTAAAAGACCCCTGTAAAGTCTAAAAAGATGCTTGCAGTTTTTTAAATACCTGTCGCGGATGTTTTGCCTGGCAGCTACTTTTACGCAACTTGTGGTTTTATCAGTTTTTATAAGCAATTTTACCAAAATTGATATGTTTTAATATACGGAAGTAAAGACCTGAAAGTTTATAATTATTTTTTTATGCAAGATCTGATAGAAGAATTACAATGGCGGGGTATGATACAGGATATTATGCCGGGTACTAAAGAGCAGTTGAATAAGGAAATAACAACGGCTTATATTGGCTTTGATCCCACTGCCGACAGCCTGCATATTGGAAGCCTTGTTCCAATTATTTTACTGATTCATTTACAAAAATCGGGGCATAAACCTATTGCACTTGTTGGCGGCGCTACCGGCATGGTTGGAGACCCCAGTGGTAAAAGTGAAGAGCGTAATTTATTAAGTGAAGATATTTTAAACCATAATGTAGCCTGTGTAAAAGCACAACTGGAAAAATTTTTAGACTTTGATAAAAGTAAATCCAATGCCGCCGAAATGGCCAATAATTACGATTGGTTTAAAAACATTTCGTTCTTAGATTTTATACGGGATACCGGTAAGCATATTACCGTTAATTATATGATGGCTAAAGACAGTGTAAAGAAAAGACTGGAAGGTGAAAGCGGTATGAGTTTTACAGAGTTTACTTACCAGTTGGTGCAGGGATACGATTTTTACTGGCTATATAAAAACAAAAACTGTAAGCTGCAAATGGGCGGTAGCGATCAATGGGGCAATATTGTAACCGGTACAGAACTGATAAGAAGAAAAGATGGCGGTGAAGCTTTTGCATTTACCTGCCCATTAATAAAAAAAGCTGATGGCGGCAAGTTTGGTAAAACAGAAAAAGGAAACATCTGGCTGGATGCTGATAAAACAACACCATATCAATTTTACCAGTTTTGGTTAAATGCAAACGATATTGATGCTGAAGGATGGATAAAAATATTTACATTTTTAGATAAGCAAACTATTGAGACTTTAGTAAGTGAACATAAGCAAGATGCCTCAAAAAGAATTTTGCAAAAAGCACTTGCAAAAGAAATAACGGTGTTTGTACATGGCACTGATGAATACAATAAAGCCATTGAAACAACCGAAAAGTTATTTGCAAATACTGCTGCGCCTGCAGAAGATTTAAGTGAAGACGATTTGAATAATATGGAAGGAATTGTTAAGGTAGATTATGCTACTGATAAAATTGCTGCCGGAGTTGATATCGTTTCTTTTTTAGCAGAAACAAATATCTTTCCCAGTAAAGGAGAAGCCAGAAAAATGGTACAGGGCGGCGGAGTAATGATCAACAGAAATAAAGTTGATAGCTTACAGATGACAGTTGGCAGCAGTTTGCTGTTATACAACAAATATTTATTGATACAAAAAGGTAAGAAGAATTATTACTTAATAAAAACGGTTTAATTTGTTTTTATCAGCTTCCACATTTCATCGGCAACCAACTGGTTGCCTTTTGCATTTAAATGCACTCTGTCAGTAGTAAGTATTCCTTTTTCTTTATTCTCCCGATTATTTTTAAGATTATATTCTAAAAATATTTTACGCAGATCTACAACAGACAGGCCATTTTTTTCTGCAAGCCCACGAATGATCTTGCTGTATTCATTCAGGTCGCCATCCTGGCTGTTGCTGAAATCTGTCTTCTCTCCTATAGCTGCAGGTGTACACAACACCACTTTAATATTTTTATCTTTCAGTTTTTTTATAACTGCCTGGTAAAATTTTTCAAACTTTTCAGCATCTGTTCCTGTACCTGATGTGGCTTTATGCCACACATCATTTACACCAATATAGATCAGCACCATATCCGGATTTTTTGCCAGCACATCTTCTTCCATGCGCAAATACAGGTCGTAAACTTTGTTGCCACTTACCCCTGCACCAATAAAATCATAGCTTTCTTTTAAGCCTGCTGCATTACACATGCTGTCAATACGCATAATGTATCCACCTGGTTGTACCCCGGCCTGTGTAATGGAATCGCCAAAGAAAACGATCTTTTGTTTTTTTTGTTTTACAAATGCCATAGATGCTATTACTATGATGGAGAAAAGAAATATTTTTTTCATACTGCAAATTTTTATCAAGGTAAATAAAAAAAGTATGCTGAAGAACAACATGCCTTTATAAATATTGTTATAAACGGTTTCTACTGTACATCCACCTGCTTTTTAATCACTGCACCTTCAGCAACTTCCGGAATGAATTTTCTTTCATTTATCAGATAGCCATTTCCTTTTTCGCAAATATGCACTTTTAGGTTTTCCAGGCTGAATGGATTACCATCGGGTATATCGGCAATATTACTAAAGCTAACATCGTGCCCGTCGATGATGATAACACAACCACTGCCTATAGCTTCCATTTTATTACCTTCTGTTATGATCATACCGGTATCTTCTCCTAAACCAATACCAATACAACCGGGGTTGCACGCAACTGCCTGTGCCAACCTGCCAAACCTTCCACGTTTTTCAAAATGAGAATCGATGATCACTGAATTAAGAAAACCTAAACCCGTTGTCATCTTTACTTCGCCTTTAAGATGTGCACGGGCAGCATTGCCTTCGTAGATCATGGTATTACTCATAGCCATAGCACCGGCAGAAGTTCCGGCCACAACAAAATTATCTTCCCTGTAACGGTTTTTTATAATAGATAAAAAATCTGTACCGCCATCTGTTACACTTAGCCGCAGTTGATTACCGCCGCTGAACATTACGGCATCACATTCTTTTATGCGTTGTAAAAATTCGGGGTTATTGGTATCTGACCTGTTGCGGATGTGCATTAAACCAATATTGGTACAGCCTATCTGGCCAAAAGCATTCAGGTAATTATCTCCTACTTCGTAGGGAATCATACTTGCTGTGGTGATCACTTCAATACGGCTGAGGGGGCCGCCTGATTCTTCCACAATTCTGCGGAGAATCCCTAATTCAAAAAAATTGAGGTTATTGAGGTGAAAATCTTCTTTGTCCGAAATAGTGCCTTTATCTTCTGCGCCACCAATCGCAATCAGTTTTCCTTTTACAAATTGCATGTAATCCTTTTTGTGATTAACGCAAAAATAAGGGAAATCGTGTTTTAGGATAGATTACTACTTATTAACGGGTGTTGATTACAGATAAATCAACTCTTTGCAAATTTTGTAATCCCCTCCACTAGGCGGTCTAAATTTTTTGTAGTGGTGTAAACATTTGGCGTAACCCTTACGCCACTGATATTTTCCCATTCAATTCCAACAGTATGAATTTTATAATTGCTCCAAAGGTAACTGTCTAATTCAGCAGGTGTTTTTCCATCAACACTTACCAGGCCAATGGCACACCCAAATGCTGCCTTAAATGATGTGTGTAATTTTACTTTGGGTATATCTTTTACTTTTCCCATCCAGTAATTTTTAAGATAGAGCAATCTTTCCTCTTTACGCTTAGCCCCAATCATATCATAAAAGTCGATGGCTTTATCGGTTGCCTGTTCAATATAAAAAGGCCGGGTACCCAAATGTTCAAACTTGCGGATATTATCTTCTTCCTTTTCGCCTGCACCAAACATGGGCCAGATATTTTTTATTTTTTCTTTACGTACATACAATAAGCCCGTGCCTATTGGCGCACCCAGCCACTTATGCAGGCTGGTACCAAAATAATCGCAATTCAACTCAGGTATTAAAAATTCAAATTGTGCAAAGGTGTGGGCACCATCCACCAATACTTCTATATTCTTTTTTTTAGCTGCATCTGCAATTTTTTTAACCGGTATTTTTTGTCCAATCCAGTTTATCATATGGGTTATTTGTACCAGTTTGGTTTTGGAAGTAAAGGCATCGGTATATTGTTTTACTAAATAACTTTCATCTTCACTCGGTAATTCCAGGTTTACCCAAACCAATTTAATACCTTCTCTTTTTTCCCGTTGCTTCCATGCGCCAATCATGTTTGGATAATCCTGTTTGGTTAACACCACTTCATCGCCAGGTTTTAAATCTATGCCAAAAATTATAGTTTCTAATGCTTCTGATGCATTGCGGTGTAAGGCTATTTCTTCTGCATCGCAACCGGCAAGTTGGGCTAAGTTTTTTCTCAGTGGTTCCCTGCCCTGGTCAATAACACGCCACATAAAATAACTGGGGGCTTCGTTGCTGATATCATAATACCGTTTCATTGCATCTGCTACTACTTTTGGTGCAGGTGATACGCCGCCATTATTTAAGTTGATAAAATTAGAAGAAATGGTATAGGACTGCTGTACATAATACCAAAATTCATCATCAGTTGCCAGGTCTGATGGCGTAACGTTTGCAACATCTTTTAAAGCAGCTTTTAAATTACGGCTCCATGCAGGTTGAAATAAATTTGCTGTTATTGCAGATGCAGATAACAAACTCATTTTATTTAAAAAAGAACGGCGGTTGGGCATGACAAAAAAATTTTGGTAGTACAATTTACAAATTTTGTTTTTTGTAAAGCAAGATGATTTTGGTAATTTCCATTTCTGAGAGAAATTGCCACTGAAGTACAGATGCACTGAAAATTATTTACGCTTAGTTGAAAGTTTAATAAAGTTATGCTGTACAAGAATGCGACGCCAATGAAGTTGATTAAAGAGATATAGCTGGAAACAAAAAACCAAAACTGCATTTATGAAGATTATTGAAATTAAAGTATTGAAAGGCCCTAATTACTGGAGTGTGCGCCGCACAAAGCTCATCCAGATGAAATTAGACCTGGAAGAAAAGGAACAAATGCCTACCAACGAGATTAGCGGTTTCAGGGAAAGACTGGAAGCGTTATTGCCTTCATTAATTGAGCACCGTTGCAGCGTAGGCTCCCGTGGCGGTTTTTTTGAACGTGTGGATGAAGGCACCTGGATGGGCCATGTAATTGAACATATTGCGTTGGAGATACAAACACTTGCAGGGATGGATACTGGTTTTGGCCGTACAAGAGGCACAGGTACCGAAGGTGAATATTATGTATGCTTTAGTTATATGGAAGAAGATGCAGGTGTATATGCGGCAAGGGCGGCGGTACGTATTGCACATGCCTTGATATTTAATGAACCCTATAGCCTGGATAAAGATATTCAGAAATTAAGAGAGATACGGGAAGATACCAGACTTGGCCCCAGCACCGGTTGTATTGTAGATGAAGCTGCAAAAAGGGGCATCCCATATATCCGTTTAAACAAACACAGTTTAGTGCAATTGGGTTATGGTATTCATCAAAAAAGAATACGTGCCACCATTGCAAGTACCACCGGAAATATTGCTGTGGATATTGCATGTGATAAAGAAGAAACAAAAAATTTATTGGGCGCTGCAGAAATACCGGTACCAAAAGGTGATGTGGTAAGAACCGAAGAAGGATTAAAAGATGCCATTGACCGCATTGGTTATCCCTGTGTGATAAAACCCATTGATGGCAACCATGGTAAAGGTAACACTACCAATATTACCGATTGGGAAATGGCCTTACGTGCTTTTGAAGCAGCAAAGGTTTATGGCCGTAATGTAATTGTTGAAAAATATATTACCGGTTTTGATTTTAGAATTCTGGTGATCAATTATAAATTTATTTGTGCGGCACTACGTACACCTGCTTCTGTTGTTGGTGATGGTGTAAATACCATTCAATATTTAATTGACGAAACCAATAAAGATCCACATCGTGGTTATGGTCACGAAAAAGTTTTAACTCAAATCACTATTGACCAGTTCACCCAAAAAATGCTGGACGAAAAGAATTATACTTTAGAAACCATTCCGGCAAAAGATGAATTGGTGTTACTGAAACCAACTGCCAATCTTTCAACAGGAGGAACAAGTACTGATGTTACAGATGAAGTACACCCGGCAAATATTTTTATGTGTGAACGCATTGCCAAAATTATTGGCCTCGATATTTGTGGTATTGATATTATGGCAACCGACCTGCGTACGCCTGTTAAAGAAAATGGTGGCGCTATTTTAGAAGTAAATGCGGCTCCGGGTTTCCGTATGCATATTGAACCTTCGGTTGGTTTGGCACGTAATGTTGCAGAACCTGTGGTGGATATGCTTTTTCCAAAAGGCAGTGCAGGAACTATTCCTATTATTGCCATTACCGGAACCAATGGTAAAACAACTACTACAAGATTAACGGCACATATTGCTAAAACAGCAGGTTATAAAGTTGGATACACAACAAGCGATGGAGTTTATATTCAAAACCAAATGATGATGAAGGGAGATTGTACAGGTCCTGTCTCTTCGCAATTTGTATTGAAAGACCCTACTGTTGATTTTGCTGTACTGGAATGTGCAAGAGGTGGCATATTAAAAAGTGGCCTGGCATTTCAAAATTGTGATGTAGCTGTGGTAACAAACATAAGTGCTGATCATATTGGACTGGGTGGTATTGATTCGATGGAACAAATGGCGAAAGTGAAAGCCGTGGTACCGGAAACTGTTTTTAAACATGGTTATGCAATTTTAAATGCTGATGATGACCTGGTATATGCCATGAAAGATAGCCTGCAATGCAATGTTGCTTTGTTCAGCATGAATGAAAATAATAAACGCATTGTTGCCCATTGCAAAAACGGCGGCTTTGCTGCAGTGTTTGAACATGGTTATATCACTATAATGAAAGGCACCTGGAAAATACGTGTGATAAAAGTTACTGAAGTGCCGGTTACTTATGGTGGTAAGGCAACACATAATATCATGAACTGTTTGCCGGCTGTTTTATCCACTTATTTCTGGAGAAATATTTCTATTGAAGATATTAAACTGGCATTGCAAACATTTGTACCATCGCCTGCACAAACACCGGGACGTTTAAATATGTTCCAGTTTAAACAATTTAAATTTTTGGTTGACTTTGCACATAACCCTGCCGGCCTGGAACTGCTCTGCGATTTTATCAGCAAGATGGATGGTGACCCCAATGTGGGCATCATTAGCGGTACCGGCGACAGAAGGGATGATGATATAAGAGAACTGGGAAGAATTTCGGGAAAACATTTTGATGAAATAATTATACGCCAGGATAAACATTTGCGTGGCCGCACTGCCGAAGAAATTGTAAATCTTTTAGTGGAAGGTATTAATGAAACAAAACAAAAAGATATCCCCATTACTATTATTTACAACGAGAAGGAAGCCATTATGCATGCGTATAATACTGCAAAGCCGGGTAGTTTAATTACTATTATGTGTGATGTGGTTGCAGAGGCATTGGATTTAATAAAAGGATTGAAGGAGAAGGAAGATATGGGGTAAATATTTTAAAAGACTTACAGCTATATTAAACAAGATGTTTGACATTATTATGATTTTGTTTAACTTTATAGGGTAAATAAATTATATAGTTATGCCCGATACCTATTTTATACGAATCAAGAAAGGATACGCAGCAGATATAATTGAGGATTTGCAAAAGATGGATGCTGTGGAATTAATTGATGAAGATAATTTTACTATCCCTCAATGGCAGATTGATAAAGTAAGAGATGCAAAAAAGAAAGCGGATGAAAATACTTCTTTACTTATTGACTGGAATACTGTTAAGCAAAACATCCGTAAAAGTTAATTTTGTTACATGGCTTTTTCAGTATTTTTTACACCCGAAGCCCAAAACGATTTACAGGAAGCATATGATTGGTATGAATCAAAATCAGCAGGCTTAGGAGAAAGATTTATTAATGCTATTGATGAAAAGCTTTCTGCACTTACCAAAACTCCTGGTATCGGTTCAATAAGATATGATGAAATCAGGTGTACTATCATTCCAAATTTCCCCTACCTGATTCATTATGGTGTTAACCAATCATCGCAAGTTATAATAGCTTACAGAATTTTTCATACCAGCCGAAAACCACTATGGGAATAGTGTTTTCAAATCAACACCCATACCGCAAACAAAATATATTCCGCAAAAAAGAATACCCAAAAGCGCAGGTAGAATTTTTTTATTGAATCTTTCTCTTTCAATTTTACAAAAGAATAATTCAGCAGGAACAAAGTAAATAATAACCCGTGGGTGGTTAACAAGTACTCACGGCTTTTTGCAGCATAAAAAAAACTCCACAGTATTACAGCTGTATAAGCTGCGCTAACCATCAAAGTACCACCAAGCAAAGCATTCTTTTTTGAATATAAAACAGCCAGTGTTTTTACATGAAATTTTTCGTCGCCTTCCGTATCGGGCAGGTCTTTAAACCATGCAATGGCAATACTGAATGCCATTATGAAAAATGCCAGGCACCATACATAACCCGGCAAATTATAATTCCCGTTTATTGTTTTTTGAAAATGCAGGAATATGCCCACGTTTACCAAAAAACCCCTAACCAATGTTATGGCCAATGCCGCAGGTAGATGATGTTGTTTTAAATATAAAGGTGGCAACGAATAAGCAACGCCAATTAATAATATCAATACGATCAGGCCAAAATAAAAAAGCGAAGCTAAAAAGGAAACAATCAAACAAATTACTAATGCTGTGTACACAATGTTCAACGCATTTTTCCTGCTCAGTGTTTCTGCTGCCAGTGGCAAATAAGGTTTATTTATCTTATCCATTTCCACATCGGCAATTTGATTAATACCCACAATAAAAACATTACAGGCTAATGCAGCAATTAAGGTTAAAAAATATAAACCCAAATGAGCGCCCATATTTTTTCCTTCGCAGGCAATAATATATAAAGCCGTAATGCTGCACAAAGAACCAATAATGGTATGCGGCCTGCTGAACTGCCAGAGAATTTTTAATGCTTTCATTATTTTTTGGGATTACCTTTTATATACGTTATCGCACCTTTCCAGTTACTGAATCTATCTACGGTTATTTCGTATTTATCGTTTGCCATTTTGTTTACCAGGTTTTGATATTGTTGTGCCGACCTTGACTTTAGTACAGAAATGATACCATCATAAGTTATGGTAAATAAATTTACCGGGATCAAATAAGTAAATAATAAGCGCAATAAAGAAAAGGGTTGTACAAAAGGAGCGGTTAATAATTGTATGATGGTGGTTGTAAAAATAATCTTGATCATTATAAAAAAATCCGGCTCAAGAATTTCTGCAATTACAAATGGCGCATTTGCAGTTTGTAAATTTTTAAGCAGCTGTTGCTTTTCCACATCAGTAAAATGATGAAAAGCATTGTACATGGTATAGCAAATATCCTTTTGCGGTTTCAGCAACAATATATCAGTTTCTTTTGGGGAATAATTTATTGTTGCTGTATTAATAAAAGAATATTCTGGAAATTTATCCGACAAGATAGTTGTACAATGCCCGTTCAATTGCTCCTGCATAAAAATTGCAGGCATCCCGCTGCCCGAACACAGATCATGTATGACAGTTATTTTATTTTCATTTACCAACTTTTGCACTTCAGATACTAAAGGTTTATAAAAGCCCGACCATTTAATGATACTGCCGATATATTCCATCTGGAAACGGCGGAATATTTTTGGAAACCAATTATAATCTTCCAGTTCCTTTATCATTACTTAAATTACAGTCTTATTATTCTGTAATATACAATGTATTTATCGCAACAGGATTTGATTACAGGCGCTTTAGCTTTATTGATAATTATATTGGCATTGGCAACTATTGAAATTGCAGTAAAGAAAAAATACCTTACAAAACTCATTGGCCGAAAGTTATTACACATCTCAGCCATTTGCAGTTGTACCTATGCTATAAATAACTTTGAGCAAAAAAAAATACTCGCCTATATTTTTCTCGCTTTCTTTTTTATTTTACTTGGTGTAATTAAAAAAGGCTGGATGCAGGTGAATGAAAATAAAACTTATGGCATTGCTTTATTCCCCCTTGCCTTCTCTATTTTATTATTTATACCGGTATTTCAAAATAGGTTTATTGTATTTGCTGCACTCACATTGGGCATTTGCGATGCGCTGGCAGGAATAACAGGCGAATACTTTGGCAAAAAAAAGATCACTTTTTTGTTCGAACAAAAATCCTGGATTGGGTTTGCAGCATTTTATTTGAGCTGTTTTGTATTATCGCTGATTTACTTCCGGCAATTTTCATTTAATGGCATATGGTTATGTGCAATCCTTTCATTGATTCCTGCTTTAACAGAATTGTTTTCTTATAAAGGAAGCGATAATTTAACTGTTCCCGTTATAACAGCGGTATGGGCTTATTTCATTGTACAATTAACAACTTACGAACTATATATTTTCATTTTATTAATACTTGTTTTTTTAGTGTTTTGCATTTTTGCAGTCCATAAAAAATGGCTGACCATCAGTGGTGCAACGGCTGCAATATGGATGGCTTTATTATTTTTTATTACTGGAGGATTAAAGGCCTTTATAGCACCTGGCATATTTTTAATCAGCGGCAGCCTTTTATCAAAACTAAATAAATCCACAAAAGAAAAAGATGGACGCAATGCCATACAGGTTTTTTGCAATGGCATTGTTGGTATAAGTTGTTTAATAATATTTGCAATCAATCATCAACAGTTGTACCTTATTACAGCCCTTGTTTCTTTTTGTATCAGTATGAGTGATAGTACAAGTTCTGAACTGGGTACTTTTTTAAAAGGATCTACTGTTGATATATTTTCATTTAAGCAATTACCGCCTGGTATTTCAGGGGGCATTTCGTGGCAGGGAACACTGGCAGGTTTTGCCGGCGCAATGTTGTTGGCAATAGCTGTTTGCAGTATTTATAACTTTTCTGCATCAATACTTTGGTGGATCGCATTAAGCGGATTTACAGGAATGCTGGTTGATAGTCTTTTAGGCAGCATATTACAAAAAAAATATACCAAAGCTACAGGTGAAATAACTGAGGATTATGAAACCGATGCTGTAAAAACCAAAGGATTCAGCTGGTGCAATAACGATATGGTGAATATTTTAAGCAATCTTATTATAACTGTTGCTTTTTTACTTTTATACCATTAAAAACAAAATTATAAAATCCATTTGGCTACAACTTTTTGAACCCTTATTTTTGCAGCCGAATTACACGATTGGGTTATAGTGTAATGGTAGCACTACAGATTTTGATTCTGTCCGTCTAGGTTCGAATCCTAGTAACCCAACAAAAAACCCTTCGCCATATGGCGGAGGGTTTTTCTTATTTAATAGCTTCTGTAATCACTTTTCCCACACAACCATTGGGCATTTGAATTTTTAATAAAGCTGATATGGTAGGTGCAATATCTGTCATATAAATTTCCCGGTTGGTTTTACCCGGCTTAATGCCCCACCCATAAAATAGACAAGGTATATGAGCATCGTAAGGATACCATGCGCCATGTTCAATCCCTTCGTTATTGTAATCAGTATATTGAGGCTTATAAAAATACTGCACATCGCCGCTGCGGCGGAAATAATAGCTGTTGGCTAATCTTTCTTTAAGTACTGCAGGTAAAATTGTTGACTGCAGGTCTTCTTCATCATAAGCATTCCAAACTTCAGGTATCTTTTTCAGGCTGCTAACCAAAAAAGCTTTTAGTTCTTTACGGTTAATATTTGCCGAATCAATTACCGAATTGTTTAAATACAACTGGTAATCATAAATTTTCTTAACGGTTTTATCAATACCAAATTTCTCTTTGCAGAGCGTATTTAAATTTTTAAGTACTGTGCTGGAATTTAATGAACCGGCAGTATAGTATTTGTTTTCTTTTAAAAATTCGCTGTTTTGCGGTGCCCCATGGTCGGCACTTAAAAACAGTGTATAATTATTTTTACCCAATGTATTATCAAGATAAGTAAGGAAAGATGCGATCTCCCTGTCTAATCTTAAATAAATATCTTCTGTTTCCATAGCATTTGGGCCAAACCTGTGGCCGATATAATCGGGTGATGAAATGCTTACACACAGCATATCAGTTTCGGTACCCTTACCCATTTTTTCGTTGCGGATAATTTCTTTTGCAAAATCAAGTGTATAAATATTGCCATAAGGCGATGCCCGGAAAGCATCATAATTTTTATTGGTAATTACCGATTGGTAACTGTGCGGAAAAGTTCTTTTTTTATCTGATTCCAATAATTTCTCATATACTTTATCATCCGCAGTACTTTGAATGTATTTGGATGGATCCAATAACAAATTCCAATCGGTTTTCATTAACGAATCAGCAATATGCCTGTTATTATATTGCTGTATCCAGGCAGGAAGTTCAGTGGTATAATAAGTACTGGTTATCCAGTTTCCGGTAGCATCATCAAACCAGTAAGCGGCATTGGCACTTTGGCCTGCAGGTAAAATACCGCCCCGGTCTTTTAAAGCCACTCCAATTACCTTGCTTCTAAAATTTGTTGCTAATCTTAATTCATCGCCAATAGTATTGGCCAACATATTTCTCGGGCTCATTTGCCCTGCTTTTTTATTGGTTGATCCAACCGGCATAACAGTACTATCTTTTACGCAATACATCACTACCCCCGTTTCCCTGTCCACCCAATCGTTAGCAATAATGCCATGCACTGCCGGCACACTGCCCGTATATAAACTGGTATGGCCTGCACCAGTCACAGTTGGTATGTAAGGTATCATCGTATTTTCTGCCGAAAACCCATCTTTAAGTAATCTTTTAAAACCACCTGCTCCATATAGATTGCTGTAGCGGTATAAATAGTCCCAGCGCATTTGATCAACCATCAATCCCACTACTAACTTAGGCCTTGCCACCTGCGAAAAACCAACCCCGCTAAATACTAAAAAAGCTAAAGACAATACAGACTTAGGAAGCATTTTATAAATTTTTGCAAAGATACTGTTGCCACATTACATTTTTGTTAAGTGAAAACGAATTATACCAACATAAGCCAGTCCAGCTCCCTCTCCTTTGTCCGCAAGACTCTGTGAGGAGTTACTGAGTAATGCGAAAGGAAAGAGCGTAGCTCATTGGGGTGAGGTCAAAATTAATTGACCACTTTATAAATCAGTTTGGAATTACCCCCATTTACACCGTTTTGAATAAACCCTCAATTACTGTATTTTTGCCGCATAATTTTATTATCAATTATTACTATGGACGTTTTTGAAAAATTAATAAAAGATGGCGGGCCCCTTGGCCAGCACATGGACAGGGCTCACGGCTATTTTGCATTTCCTAAACTGGAAGGCGAGCTGAGCCCACACATGAAATTCAGGGGTAAGGATGTATTGGTGTGGAGCCTGAATAATTACCTGGGTTTGGTAAACCATCCCGAAGTAAGAAAATGTGATGCAGAAGCTGCGGCAAAATATGGTATGGGCAACCCCATGGGTGCAAGAATGATGAGTGGCAACACCACCATGCATGAAGAATTGGAAAAAGTGATTAGTGAATTTACAAGCAGGGAAGATACGATGCTGCTGAATTTTGGTTACCAGGGAATAATGAGTTGTATTGATGCCTTGGTAAATCGCCGTGATGTAATTGTGTACGATGCAGAAGCTCACGCCTGTATTGTGGATGGTGTACGCTTACACATGGGCCACCGCTATGCTTTTAAACACAACGATATTGAAGATTGCGAAAAGCAATTACAAAGAGCTACAGAAATGGCCAGCAAACAAGGCGGTGGTATTTTAGTAATTACCGAAGGCGTGTTTGGCATGGATGGTGAGCAGGGTATTTTAAAAGAAATTGTTGCACTGAAACAAAAATACGAGTTCCGTATTTTAATAGATGATGCCCACGGCTTTGGTTACATGGGGCCAACAGGTGCCGGTGCCGATGAAGCACAAGGCTGCCAGGATGGTATTGATTTATATTTCTCTTCAATGGTAAAAAGCTTAGGCAGCCTGGGTGGATTTATTTGCGGCCCCAAAGCAGTACTAAAATATTTACGTTACAATGTACGCAGCCAAATATTTGCAAAGAGCGTTCCCTTGTTAGTGGTGGAAGGTATGTTGAAGCGTATGGACATGATAAAGACCATGCCCGAGCTTAGAGAAAAACTATGGGACAATGTAAACAAATTACAAAGCGGCTTAAAAGAAAGGGGTTTTGATATTGGTGATACCAACAGCCCCGTTACACCCATCTACATGAAAGGCGATGTGCCCGAAGCCACACAAATGGTAATGGACCTGCGGGAAAATTATGGCATCTTCTGTTCTATTGTGGTGTACCCTGTTATACCAAAAGGCGATATTATTTACAGGTTGATACCTACCGCTGCACACAGCGAGGCTGATATTGAAAAAACATTAAAGGCTTTTGAAGAAACCAAAAAGAAATTAGATGCCGGTGCTTACAAAGCAGTTGATATACCGGATATGGCTGAGAAAAGTTTTGTGTAAAATATTTTGAAATTATTTTTAAAATCCCATTGGTTAAAAGCTGGTAGGATTTTTTGTTACGGGCATTTGTGTTTTATGGCATCATCGTTGCAACGCTCGGTTCAACTGCATACCATTGGGGAACTTTTATTACGGAGCAGATTGAATCGTACATTTTTTGTTGATAAGCATAGGTAAAGTGTACCTGGAGTTGTCTATATTTACTTGTCGTACGTCATGCAGCGGAAGCGTATTTACATTAGTAACTTCCTGACATTTTTACTAGTAAATGCTCTAACGAATATTATTAAAAAGACTGACAACTAACTAAGCATTCTATGCATTTTGATATCAACTGA
Source organism: Ferruginibacter sp. (assembly GCA_043757165.1). Taxonomy (GTDB): domain Bacteria; phylum Bacteroidota; class Bacteroidia; order Chitinophagales; family Chitinophagaceae; genus Ferruginibacter. The sequence continues at coordinate 126,050 of JAYVPT010000068.1, read as the reverse complement.
ATAATTATTCATGCACTTCCCTTGTTGGGTTTTATCGTTTTAATTGGCTTTATTAAATTTCAAATAAAAGGAGCAGTAAAGTCGTATTTTTTTGATGGCTCTTTGAATGTTAACACCCCTGAACAGCTGCCTAATAACAAAATGAAAAGGAAGTTAGCATTAATAAATGGATGTACTTATTCAATCCAAGCCTCAGTGATTGTTGCATTTTTATTTATTATTGGTACATCAGTCGAAGAAAAAAATGTTATGCTGCCATACCACATGCTTGACGTTGTCATTATTGTTTTCTTACTTACTTTCATTATTTCATCTAAAATATATTCTGAATATTTTGATTTTTTTAGAAATGATTTTAATCAGAAACTCGACAATTTTAATAATAAACAATGACTGACGACCAAATAATTGACCATATTATTCACAGCTTTTTTGCCGCTGCAAGTCTTCGCCGTTGCCTGGTGTTTTCGCCATCAACGAATAACGAAACAGACTTAACAAGCCGTCTCAAATTTTTGGGCAGGCAAAAAATATAGCTTAAATTCACTAAAATTAATTACCATGTTAATTGAAAGAACAAGTAAAGAAGTGATAATAAGGCTGCCCGCTTACGTAGATACAAACGGGCTGCAAAACCTGGTAGATTATTTAACCTATAAAGAAGCTGTTTCAAAATCAAAAGCTAAACAACCGGATGTTGACCAGCTTGCTAAAGATGTTAAAAAAGGTTGGTGGGCAAAAAATCGCAGCAAATTTGTTAAATGAAAATTGTAGTAGATACCAACATTATCTTTAGCGCATTGTTGAATTCTAACAGCACCATTGGAGACCTTTTATTCAACTCCGAAAAATATTTTGAATTTTACAGCTGCACCTACATGCGGTATGAAATTGAAAAGCATTGGGAACGCCTAAAAAAGATTTCGAAACTTACTGATAAGCAACTCGAAATATCACACCAGCAAATTCTCTTAAAACTAAAATTTATTGACGAAGCAATTATCCCGGCAGAAACCTGGTTAGCGGCTGAACAAATTACAAAAGGTATCGACATTGATGATTTGGATTTTGTAGCATTAACCAGGTTTTTAAAAGCTACTTTATGGACAGGAGATAAAATTCTTTCAAACGGGCTAAAACGTATAAATTTCAAAAGGGTGCTTAACACACAGGAATTACTTGAGCTTCGAACAATTAAAACAGACAAATAAAAAAGTGGCCATTTAATCTTAGATGCAAGGTATTTTCTTTGCCTCCATTGGTCTCCGCTCTTATCTTCGCCGTTACCTGATATTTTCACCAGCAACGAATAACCATTATACCTTGCAATAAAATATTCATCCATGAACCAACACATAGCCCATATAGCATTAGTAGTAAACGATTACGATGAAGCCATAAAATTTTATACCGAAAAATTAAATTTCCAATTGCTGGAAGATACCAAACTAAGCGAAACCAAACGCTGGGTAATGGTGACACCAACCGGCAGCGGGCAATGTTGTTTGTTACTGGCACAAGCCGCTACCGAAGAACAAAAAAGCCGTATAGGCAACCAAACCGGCGGCAGGGTATTTTTATTTTTATACACCGACGATTTCTGGAGAGACTATAATGCTATGCTTAAAAATGATATCAATTTCGTACGGCCACCGGAAGAACAACCCTATGGTACTGTTGCCGTTTTTGAAGATCTGTATGGCAACCTCTGGGATTTTATACAACCTAAAACGCATTCTAAATGATACCAAAATATAACATAATCCAGTCCAGTTCCCTCTCCTTTGGAGTTCCTGAGCAGAGTGAAAGGAAAGAGCATAGCTCATTGGGGTGAGGTCAAAATAAGAAAACCCGTTATACCTAAGACGTAACGGGTTTTTTATTAATAACCGATTCTTATTTAAGCAATATATTCTTTGTATAACTGTAACTTGTTTTAATGCTGGTAAAAATATCCGGCATGTAAGTATTTTCCTGCTCTACAATATAATACTTAACCCCTGCAAGTTTTGCGCTGGCAAAAATGGTTTTAAAATCAACAGTACCATTACCTATTTCAGTGTTTTTTGTTTTATCTGTCTTCAACATATCCTTTACATGCCATAAATGAAAACGCCCCGGGTGTTTTTTAAACAGCTCTACAGGATTGTATCCTGCTCTTACCACCCAATATATATCCATTTCAAATTTCACCAGGTCTTTATCAGTATTGTTTAATAAAATATCATACCCATGTTCTCCATTAAAATCTGCAAACTCAAAATCATGATTATGATAAGCCATTTGTAGCCCTGCGGCTTTGCATATTTCAGCAGCTTTATTAATTCTTTCTGCAAGTCCTTTATACTGATCAATGGTTTTTCTTTTCTCTTCGCTCAGCCAGGGAATAATAATGTATTTATTGCCTAATGTATTACCTACTTCACAAAAATTCTTCACATCATCACCATTACCGTTTTCAAACAAAAAATTTACCGGCGCATAGTGGCCGCTGGAGCTTTTTAAATTATTATCTTTTAAAAGCTGTGCAAATTCTTTTACAGGTAAGCCGTAAAATTTATTGTCGGCGCTTAAGCCAAACATTTCAACATTGCCATATCCTGCTGCTGCTACTTTTTGTATAACGCCTTTGGGGTTTTTTACAATTTCATCCCTCAACGAATACAACTGAATGCCTACCGTTTTTTGTTTTTTTAATAACTCCGATGGGTTCATCATCAGGCCTGCAGTTATCAACCCTGATTGTTTTATAAAGTTTCTCCTGGTGTTCATATAGTAACAATTTTAACGTTAAAAACTAAAGTTAGGGAAAATAAAAAAACCGTCCTCAAAAAAGACGGTTTTAAAAATATATTTACAATTAATTGTTAGATTCTGAAGTGAGCAAAAGCCTTATTTGCTTCAGCCATACGGTGGGTATCTTCTTTCTTTTTAAAAGCAGCGCCTTCACCTTTACTTGCAGCAACTATTTCGTTGGCCAATTTATCCGACATGCTGCGGCCATTCCTGTCACGGCTGTACTTTACCATCCATTTAATGCTTAAAGAAGTTTTTCTGTCGGCACGTACCTCGGCAGGTATCTGGAAGGTAGCACCACCAATACGGCGGCTTCTAACTTCAACACCCGGAGTAATGTTTGCCAAAGCTTTTTTCCAAACTTCATAACCGTTTTCACCGGTTTGTTTAGCTACTTTATCTAAAGCTTCATAAAAAACGATATAAGCACCACTTTTTTTACCAGCCCACATTAAGTTGTTTACAAAACGGGTAACCAGTTTGTCGTTAAACTTTGGATCTGGCGCTAATGGTATCTTTTTGGGTTGTGATTTACGCATTGTTTAATTTTTATTTTTAGGTTGATTTTCTTCAAGTGTTAAAACTTTACTCAACCATTTTTTTAAATTATTGTAGTAATTACTTCTTGGCTTTTTCTTTTTTAGTTCCGTATTTACTACGGCTTTGTTTACGGTCTTTTACACCGGCAGTATCCAGGCTGCCACGTACAATATGATAACGTACACCTGGTAAATCTTTAACCCTTCCACCACGTATCAATACAATACTGTGTTCCTGTAAATTGTGTCCTTCACCCGGTATATAGGCAATAACCTCAATTTTATTGGTTAAACGAACCTTGGCTACTTTACGTAAAGCAGAGTTTGGTTTTTTAGGTGTTGTGGTATATACTCTTGTACATACACCACGACGCTGCGGACAACTATCCAAAGCTCTTGATTTGCTCTTTGCTTTAATAATTTGTCTTCCTTTTCTTACTAACTGTTGAATTGTAGGCATTATTATGCTTTTATTTTTCGGACGGCAAAGGTAGGAATTCTCATTGGAAAACGAAAACTTAATAAATAAAAAAATGATTTTTTATCAACATTTATTAAAAAACCGCTTCAAATAGAGGCGGTTATTGAGTTTAGTTCAACTTATGCCGGTTATATTTTATACATCCAGCCATGCGTATCGTGGGCCAGACCGTATTTAATGACGTCCATCCTTTTTTTAACCTCAGGTGCAGCTTTCCATTTCCCTTCGTCAAATTTCATGGCGTAATCCTTATACTTCAGCTCTTTAATAAAAGAAATGGTTGCTGCAGTACCTGTACCAAATACTTCAGTTAAAGTACCAGCTTTATAGGCATCCATAATCTCATCTATACTAATTGGACGTTCCTCTACAGTATGCCCCAACTCTTTAAACAATGTAATAACGCTATCCCTGGTTACGCCATTCAAAATAGTTCCTGAAGTAAGGTCAGGAGTTATAACAGTATTATCAATAATAAAAAAAACGTTCATCGTACCACATTCCTGCACATATTTATGTTCCAGGGCATCCATCCATAAAACCTGGTCGTAGCCTTCTTTTTTAGCTTCGGCTGTAGCATACATTGCCGCTCCGTAATTACCGGCTGCTTTTACAAAGCCAATACCTCCCGGTACTGCACGTACAAATTTTTCTTCTACATTAATACGCATTGGTGCAGCATAATAAGGGCCTGTAGGGCTTAAAATGATCATGAACTTATATTTTTCGCTTGCCCTTACCCCAATCATTTCGTCGCTGCTAAACATAAATGGGCGAATATATAAGGAATGTTCTTTTTGTTCCGGTATCCAGTTTTTATCTATGTCGATAAGCATACGCATACCTTCCATAAATATTTCTTCAGGCACCTGTGGCATTTCCATTCTTTCAGCAGAAATATTAAATCTTTTAAAATTATCAATGGGGCGGAAAATAAATGCTTCCCCATCAGCATTTTTATATGCTTTTATACCTTCAAAAATGGCCTGGCCATAATGCAATGCTGCCAACGATGGCGATAGTAATAAGGGCTGGTAAGGCTTTATCTCTGCATTCTTCCATTCGCCATCTTCATAATCCACTTCCAGCATATGATCGGTAAAATATTTACCAAACGGAAGGTTCTCCAGATTGATGTCTTTTAATTTACTTTGTTCTGCCTTTGTAACAATTATATCTGCAGCTGCTGTCATATTCATTAATTTTACTGCAAAGAAACGAAAAAAACAGCGCTTAAAGTATAGCTTTTATGAGTTTAGATAATATTCAACTGCCGGCAATTGTTTTACAGGATTTGTTTAAGAATTCATTAATTGACTTGAACGCCGGCAAAGCTTCGACACAAGTTGTCATTGCAGCTGCTTTTGCTTTTTTAGGCAGGAATGAAAAAAGAATTGCCATTATTGTAAATGAAGCAACCACTATCTATTTACCCGATGAAGAATTAAATTTTTTAATGGGCATCTTAACTGCCTGTAAATTATCGATGGCAGATGTTGCGCTGGTAAATATTTCGAAAACACTAGCCACTACCTATACCGAAATTGAGGAACAGCTCAATGCTGAAAAGATATTACTGTTTGGTGTTTCACCAGCGCAATTGCAATTACCATTACAGTTTCCCAATTATCAAATTCAAAAATATAATAGCCAGGTTTATATTGCAGCACCAGCTTTAAAAGTATTGCATGGAGACAAAGAAGAGAAAACTAAATTATGGAATTGCCTGAAGCAGGTTTTTGCAATCGGCTCATAAAAAATCAAGAAATGGAAACACTAATATTTGCCACCAATAACCAAAATAAAGTTGATGAAATAAGATTGGTATTGGGGAATAGTTTCAACATTATTACTTTAAAAGAGGCAGGCATCAATATCGATATTCCTGAACCACATGATACTTTGGAAGCCAATGCGTCGGAAAAATCAGGTGTAATTTATAATCTTACCAGTAAAAACTGTTTTAGTGAAGATACTGGCCTGGAAGTTGAAGCATTAAATGGTGAACCAGGTGTAAAAAGTGCCCGGTATGCAGGTGAAGGCAGGTCTTTTGAAAATAATATTGAAAAGTTGTTAGCTAATTTAAAGCCTTACCTAAACAAAAAGGCCCGTTTTAGAACTGTTATATCACTGATTTTAAACGATAAGGAATTTTTATTTGAAGGCATTTGTGCCGGAACAATAATTAGTGATATAAGAGGACGCAAAGGTTTCGGTTACGATTCCGTCTTTACTCCCGATGGAAGCGATAAAACCTTTGCGGAAATGAGTATGGAAGAAAAATCTATGTTCAGCCACCGCAAAAAAGCAATGGTAAAACTGATTGGATTTTTAAGTACCTTTTGAAATCGATCAAAAAAACATTCATCATTAACAAACCTATCTAAAATTGAATACCGAAAGCAACCTAAGTGTGCCTGAGAGCGACTTAATAAGAGGATGCATAAACAAAGACAGGAAAATGCAGGAAATGCTGTATCACCGCTTTGCATCCAAAATGTATGCAGTCTGCCTGAGGTATTGTAAAGATGCAGAAGGTGCCCAGGATCTTTTGCAGGATGGTTTTGTAAAGATTTTTAAGAACCTGGAAAAGTTTAGGGGAGAAGGTTCTTTTGAGGGTTGGATACGCAGAATTTTTGTAAATACCTCTATTGAATATTTTAGAAAATCAGTAAAAAATAATTCCGTTACCGATTCACAGGAAGTAGTAATTGAAGACCCTTCGTGGAATGCACTGGATAATCTTGCAGAGAAAGACATTATTAAAATGATACAGGAGCTTAGTCCCGGCTACAGACAGGTATTTAACATGTATGTAATTGAAGGCTATTCACACAAAGATATTGGTGATATTTTAGGAATAAGTGAGGGCACCAGCAAATCGCAATTGGCAAGGGCCAAAGGAGTTTTGAAAAAGATGGTGGAAATAAAGTTAAATAAAACGGGCTCTGGCCTTAATTAGAAAAAGATGTCAGTTAATTGGATAAATAAAATACTCAGTCACGTGGAAGCGCCGCCGGAAGGCGTGTGGATGAATATTGCCAATGAATTAGACAAAGACGTGCAGGGAAATGACAGCAATTTAACAACCAAAATACTTGCTTACGAAGTAGTACCTCCGGTTACAGCTTTAGCAAAAATATTTAATGAGCTCGATAGAGATGAAACCCACGGCTATGCAACCAGAATGTATAATCATAAGGAGGAACCTCCTGTTTCAGCCTGGAAAAATATTGCAGGGCAATTAGAAAATGAAAATGCAGCCCGGGTAATACCATTTGAAACGAAAAAAAATAAGGTACGATCGCTTTATATAAAAGTAGCTGCCGCAGCTGCTGTAATTGCAATAATTGTAACAACAGTTTTATTAAACAGTAAAGAAAAATCATCAAATATAAATGACCCGGTAGCTTCTGTAACACCACAAAGTCAACAAAATAAAAAATCAGGTATTGACTCTGAAAAAACAACCTTACCTGCCTCGGATTCTCAAGAAAAAAACAGCGCTAAAACAAAAGAAAATATTGCTTACCAAACTGAAAAAAAAACGACAACAAAGGAGCTTTCAATTCCTGATTATGTAAAAGGAAATGAGATGGTTGCCCTGGCTCCCGATCCAGCTGAAGCTAAGAAAGAAAAGTTGCAAAACAGTAAAGGCGAAACACCACAGGATATTACATTGATGAATACGCCTAATACTTACATCAGCATAACCGGCCCTGATGGCCAGGCGGTAAAAGTATCTTCTAAATTTGCTAATCTTATTGGTTACTTAACCGATAAGAATAATGATAAACAGGAAAACCTTGATATAATAATTAAAGAAAGTGCAAAATGGAGAACCACATTTGCTGTATGGAAAGATAAAATGACAAATAATGTTATAGCGCCTTCTCTTGGAAATTTTATGGATATCATTGAGCTTAGTAAAGTGCTGGAAGAAAAAAAATAAAATTACCCGATCTATTATATATGTTTTAATAAATAATGGCTTCACTTCATGAGTGGAGCCTTGTTTTTTTTCTGCCGGTAATACCCTTTATCTTTAACCAAAAAATGCCAAGGATAAAATTAGAAATACCGGAAAATAAAATTGCTGTACTTACGGTTCCGGTAAGAATTACAGATATCAATTATGGTAATCACGTAGGTAATGATGCTTTTGTTTCCATTATTCATGAAGCCAGAATGCAATGGCTGCAACAATGCAGCTATACTGAATTAAATATTGAAGGCTCCGGATTAATTTTGGCAGATCTGGCAGTGGAATTTAAAAGTGAAGCTTTTTATGGTGATACAATCGAAATAATAATCAGTATTGGTGAAATTTCGAAAGTAAGTTTTGAATTATTTTATCAGTTATCTGCCACCAGAAATGAAAAAAATATTTTATTGGCATTGGCAAAAACAGGAATAGTTTGTTATGATTACGAAAATAAAAAAGTGATAAGTATTCCTGAAAAATTGAAAGGAATTTTATTAAAATCCTAAATTATTTTTCTTCATTCCAAATCCTCCAGCTCTCCTCTGCCTGTATCTCCAGCATATCCGATCCGTTTTTTATTGCAGCACCCTTCTCCTCTCCCTTTTGAAGAAATAAAGTTTTAGATGGATTATATACCAGATCAAAAAGATAATGCCTGGGAGTTATAAACTGATAAGGAAAAGGAGGGCATTTTTCTATATCAGGAAAAGTACCCAAAGGAGTTGTATTTACAATAAGCAAATGCTCATTTAAAATAGCTTCATTCAAATCTGTATAAGTTAAATGAGATCCATCATGCAACTTTCTGCTTACAATTTTAAAATCGATGTTTAATTTATGCAGTACATATTTCACCGCTTCTGCTGCACCGCCATTGCCCAATATCAATGCATTTGTATGATGATCGTTCAGTTTTGGCAGCAATGATTTTTCAAACCCGGTTACATCGGTATTGTAACCAACTAATCTACCTTCAACAATTTTAATGCAATTGCATGCACTTAACCCTTCAGGAAGATTTGTCCTGTCATCAAGAAATGGAAATATTACCTGTTTATGTGGTATAGTAATGTTTAAGCCGCAGAGCTGTGGGTTTTGTGACAGTACGGTTTTTAGTTCATCGATAGTTTGTATTGGGAAATTTTTGTAAATGCAACCGGCAATCCCTTGGTTTGCAAATTTTTCTGTAAAATATTTTTTGGAGAATGAATGCCCCAAAGGATATCCTATAAGACCATACACCCTCATCAGGATTCTTTTTTATCTAAATACAAATGGAAGGTATCGCCACGCAAACCAATACGCATTGTTTCCAAAGGAATAACTTCATTAGGTGCTATATTACCCAGGTTTACATTGCAACCAATCAATTCTAAAAAGTATAATTGCTGTGCTTTTTGCGGTGCTTCCCATAAAATTTTTCCTTCGGGTATTTGTGTAAGAATTTCCTGTACCAAACCTTCCCTCACTTCTCCTGTACCGCGATAAATACCCACATTACCTGCTTCCCTTGCTTCTGCAATTACATAAGTGGAACCTGCTTCAAGCTCGGCTTTCATCAATTCAATCCATTTGTAAGGAGGAATTATATGTGCAGCATCTTTACTACCCACTTCACTTAATACGATGAAGTGTTTTGTCAACTTTTCTATATACCCACATTTTTCTGCATGTGGTATGGTTATAGATCCATCACTAACTTCTACATAAGAAATACCAAACTCTTTACACACATTTATATAATCTTCAAACTGGTTACGTATTAAAAAGGCTTCAAAAAGTGTTCCGCCAAAATAAACAGGTATGTCGTAAGAACGGTATATTTCCAATTTATCTTTTAAATTAGGCGTAACATAGGAAGTACCAAAACCCAACTTAACTATATCTACATGAGGATGAGAAACACTCATGAAATTTTTTGCTTCTTCCACACTTAACCCTTTATCCATTACCATTGTAATGCCATGGTCACGTGGTTTAATATTGCGGTCCGGAATCTGAGAAAGATAAAAATTCATACTTATTGTTTTAAGTGGCGCAAAGGTAAAAACAATTGGCCAATAGACAATAAACTATGGTGGATGAAAAACCGGGAACCGGTTATTTAAATAGATCTTTTCTTTTTAAACCGGGCAATCACATCCACCACTTGCTGGTTTTGTAAAATAGACGGATTTAATTCTATCAGTTTTTTTACAAGTTTGGGATTACGGGCCATCCCCAGTTCTAATTGTAAAATTGCTTCTTTTGATTTACCAATTGCAAACAATATGGCGCATTTATAAAAGATAAAAACAGTTTTACCATCTGTTTGCTCAAAAGCAAAACCTGCATATTCCAAAGCCTCGTCAAGCAATTCTGCTTTGTAAAGACATTTTAATAGTTCCAGCCAGCCATTTATGTTTTTTGGGCGAACCCGTACCACAGTTCCAAAGTAAGTAATAGCATCATCTAATTTTCCCATCTCCATAAAGCATTGCCCCATAGCAAGGTTATATTCAGGTTGGAGCCGATGCACACGTAATGCAACTTCCAGGCTTTTTACTGCACCAGACCAATTGCCTTCATTCATATATGTACAGGCTATCTTATAGTATAGCTGGCTATCTCCCTGGTTCAGGTGCACTGCTTTTTTATAATTAAACCGGGCTTGTGCAAAATTGCCCATTTTATCATAGCAATGTCCTATAGCTTCATAAATTACTTCTTCTGGCCTGGCGAGTTCCAAAACTTTTTCCAATACTTCAATTGCTTCTTTATATTTTCTTATACGTAAAAAAGCATCCCCCATGTTACGCCATGCGTAATCAAACTTTTCATCAATTGCAACAGCGTATTGATAGGCATCTATTGCCTTCTCGTACAATTTCAATCCCTGATAGGCCGCCGCAAGATTAAACCAGGCTAGTTCATTAAACGGATAGTCTTCTATTATTTTTTGATGTAACCGGATACCTTCTTCATTACGGCCGGTAAAATCTGTCCAGAAACAAATCTTATACAAGGCTTCTTCGTTATTGGGCTCCTGTTCTAACACTGTTTTAAGGCAATCGAAAACCTTTTCAAAATTTTCATAATCATCATAAACATCAGCCAGTTCAAAGAGTAAGTCAATTTTTTCTTCGCCGTCAAAATCTTCAATTGCAGCTTCTAAAACGGCTGCAGCCTTTTCCTGCTGGTCCAAAGCCAGGTAAGCGTCAGTTTTTAAAATATAAAGATTAGTGTCTGTGCCATCCAGCAATTGAGCCTGCTCAAGAATATACAAAGCTTCTTTATAACGCCGTAGTGCAATCAGCAAATCAGCTTTTCGTAAAAGTAAAGCAGCTGAATAGGGATATTGCTGTATAGCATATTCAGAAGCTTCTAATGCAAAGGATAGCTGTTCTTTTTCATCAAAATAGTCAATAATAAGCTCAAAGGAATCTTCCTCAATAAAAGAGTTGGTCTTTCCCATTTTGAGGTTATCATATTGTTGCAATAACTCTCTTAATTCCTCTCTGTCCTGGCGGTAAGGATGTTTACTCATGTGGTATAAGTTATTGTAAATTACCCCCTTTTAAAGAACTATACAAGTTTTTGTAACTTTTTTTCTGCTAAAACGTTAAAGAAGTGTAAAAAGAATGGATGGGTGATGTGTAAATACCAAACATTTTTTAATATATTTGTACCGTAAATAACACCAATGATTAAAATAATCAGGATAACGCTTATTGTGATTGTGATTTTTAGCTCAATACAAATTGCTTTGGCTGATGGAGGCATTGGGAAAAAAAGTAAAACAAAAGTTACTTTAAACATCAGTACCCTTGGAATTTTACGAAACTCCGTTTCACTTAATCTTAAGTACGGATTAAAATATACGGGAAGCCTTTTTATAAAACAGCAGGCTTCAGGAAATTCTATGATGAATAATACCTTGGTTACTTATCAAAAAGGAAATACAGTTTACATTATTCCATATAAACAAAAAGTGGTAATGCCTGAAATAAAACCAGGTTACACCGGGATGAAATTGATCATCAGGCCTCATTAAAAAAAGCCTCTCAAATTGAGAGGCTTTTTTTAATGAGGTCATTTCTTTTATTATTGCCCGCCTTTTCGCATTTGCTGATTTTCCTCGTATGTCATTACCCGATAACCGGATTTTGGAAAATCAAACTTAGACGCAACTATTGGTTCAAAACTTATTTTAGAAAGCGTATACTTATACTTCATTGTACCAGATTCATATTCATATTGTAACGCTAACCCCGGTAAATTTTTAAATGTGGTATTATATTCTTTATTTGTAACAACTAAATCCGGCGCATAATAAACAATAAATGATTTGCCACCTGGTATTGTAGCTATCGCTTTTTTACAATTATACCCGGCAACTATTTTTGTTTCGTCAATAAACTCAAAATTAATATCGTTATAGGCTTTGTTCTTTGCTGCCCAGTTTTCTTTTGAAAGGGTAATCATTAATTTTTGTCCGCTATACTCTTTTAAAATTACAGCATTCCCTGTTTTTGTATCATGAATGGTGGTTTCTTTACCTAAGGCACTAACCATATCCGAACGGCTTTGTCCACCTTTGATATAAGTTGTTATTGTTCCCCCGTCTAAAGCATCTGCAATCTGAGGTTCTTTGTTTCCCGACTGTATTACAATATCGTATATCATTGTTCCTTCAGAAATTGTTTTTTGAGCAAATGAAAAAACAGTTGTTAAAAGTAATATTGTCAGCATTGCAATCTTTCTTACACATTTCATTTTACTAAGTTTTAATAAAGATAATAAAATCCCGTGCCAAAGAAATTTTACACCTTAAATAAAAAGACCTGCAATCTGATTAATAGGTTGCAGGCCGGTATCTTTTAACTAAATCTTTTATTTTTTGGTGCTTTTATTTTTTAAATCCTGTATTTTCTTCTGGCTTTCCTGCATGGCCTGGATACGCTCCTGCAACTTACTTTGTTTTACAGGTTTTTTACGATTTTCTCCTATTTGAGCCAGAATTTTATCATGATTGATAATATACTTTTGAATAACAATCTGCAAAAGCAATGTAATGGTATTGGAAACGGTATAATACCAGGTTAACGCAGCTGGTAAACGGTTAAATACCCCTAATAATAAAACAGGAAAAATATAGGGCATGTATTTCATTACAGGATTACTGTTATCCTGCATATTACTCATGCTGTATATTGAAATAAGTAAACTGGTTAAAGTTGCTGTTATTGTAAACAAGCTAATATGATCGCCATATAGAGAACTGATGATTGGAACATCCCCAAAAGTCCAGATAGAATCGTAAGCAGCCAAATCCTTTGCCCATAAAAAACTTTGGCCCCTTAATGCAATGTTTGCCTGAAAAAAATAATACAACGACATGAAAATAGGTATCTGTAGTAAGGCCGGTAAACAACCTCCTAATGGGCTTACACCAGCTGACTTCCATAGCTTCATTTGTTCCATACTAAAGGCCTGCTGATCCAGATTACCACTTTTATCTTTTAGTTTTTCTTTAAGGGTATCTACTTCTGGCTTTAATACTTTCATTTTAGCACCACTCAGGTAGCTTTTATAAAGAATTGGTGAAGTAATGAGTCGAATCAACAGTGTAAGTAAAAGAATTACCAAACCATAGCTTGCCACATGGCCTCTGATAAAATCCCATACCGGCAATAAAAAATGGCGGTTAATATATTTTACAAATGAAAAGGGACCACTACCATAAGTAACAATCTGGTGCATATTATTGCTGTATTTATCCAGTACGGTATAATCATTAGGCCCATAATATAACTGTAATGGAATTGTACCTGTTGCAGGCACATTAACTTTGCAATTAGCAGTTGTTTGCGTTACTAATTTTAAAGAATCGACAGGTGCTACCCAGTTTAATTCAGCACTTTGAAATTTATTTTTTGCTATTAATGTAGTCACAAAAAACTGCGGATTAACTGCTACCCAATCAACAGGCTTATCAAATTTTTCATTTCCGCCCTTACCTAACTGAACAAAATCATATTTACCATTGTATAAATAGCAAAGATGTGTCTGCTGCCTTTCGTAACTCAATGTCTTTTCCAGTTGTGGTGCTTCTGTTTGCCATAACAAATTCATTGTATTTTGAGTTACCAGTTTATCTGCACCATTCATCATGATATTAAAATCTATCATGTAGTCTTCTTTCTTTAAGATAAACTGATGCGTAATAATATCCTTTCCTGTCACATCTTTTATACTATATGTTATGGATTTATCTTCGCCATTTTCTTTTTTATCTCCGGTGATAAAAAACATATCCCCCGTTTTAACTGTCTGGTTTGTTCCTGATAGTATATCGTAAGTAATTTTATTAAAACTGCCAGATTGCAGCATTAACGGCTTATTGTCAAAGGTTTTAAATTTCTTTAATTCAACAGACTTTGGTTGTGCACCTTTATTAGTAAAAGTAATTTTCAAAACATCGTTTTCCAGCTCCGTCAACACCTCTTTATTTGTACTATCAAGTTTAAATCCTGTAACTGCCTGTTGAGTTTTTGCCTTAAGCAATGAGTCTGTTTTAAGAGAATCTATTGTAGCAGTTTTTAAATCAACCTTTGGTTTAAGTGCAGCAATAGAATCAGCTTCATGCTTTTTTTGCGCCTGTAATGCCTGGCTGCTTTGGTTATTAATATAAAGCATCCCTATTAATAAAGCCCCTATTAACACAAAACCAATAATCGTGTTCCTGTCCATTCCCATTGTAAAATAATTTTAAGAGCGCAAAGGTAATTAAAGTTTAATGGTTGTGTATTATTCTTACATTTCTTTATCCAATCTACAGGGTGAAGAATAACAGCAATAAAAAAGCCCCCGGAATAACCGGAGGACAACTTATTTTATATAACCTGGTATTTATTTTTTTGCAGCAGGGGCAGCAGCTTTTGCCGCAGCTGGTGCAGCTTTTGCCGCAGCAGCTGGAGCAGCCACAGCAGCTTTTGGCGCAGTAGCTTCTTCCTGTTTTAATTGACGGGTCATTGTTACAGATGCAATAGGAATGCGTGGAGAGTTCAACACTTCCATGTTATCCGCTTTTACATCTTCAACTCTTATATTTTCATTTAATTCCAGTTTATTAATATCAACTTCAATAAACTCTTTTAAATATTTTGGCAAGGTTTTTACCTTCAGCAATTTCATTTTGGTAACTAATTTACCCCCCGCTTTAACACCAGCTGGTGTACCCACAAACTTTAAAGGTAAAGTAGCAATAACTTTTTTATCGTCAACCAGTTCTAAAAAGTCAATATGGGTAAGTGAATCACTTACTTTGTTAAACTGCAGATCTTTTAAAATACAACGGTAAGCATTTCCGTCAATTTTAACATTAGCTAACATAAATTCTGATGTGTAAACGATGTCTTTAAAAGCAGTTGCAGGGGCAGAGAAATTAATCTCTTTAGCACCACCATAAATTACACCTGGCACTTGTTGCTGAGAGCGAAGTTGGCGGGTGGCTTTTTTTCCGCTTTCGGTCCTCAGTTGTCCTTCGATTGTAATTGATTTCATTTTATAAATTTTTTATGAGGCGCAAAGGTAGGGTTTTAAATGGATAATTTAATAATGGATAATGGATAATTTGTGCCCTGCAGAGGTATACAAAAAATATTCATTTTCAATTAATCCATTACTAATACAACTATTTCTTATTTGCCATTCTGCTACGCATAAAAAGGCCATTAATACTCTTATTTTCAAAAGCATTACGTATGGTTACAGCAAATAATTCATCTGTTGAAATCACTTTAATTTTACTGCATTCGCCACGTAGGGGTATCGTATCGCAAACTACCAATTCTTCTAAAACACTATTTTGAATATTATTATAAGCATTGCCGCTTAAAACCGGGTGCGTAATTAAAGCTCTTACACTTCTTGCTCCCTTTTCTTTAAGTAAAGCAGCACTTTTTACTAAGGTACCGCCGGTATCGCAGATATCATCTACAATAACCACATCCCTGTCGGTAACATCACCGATTACCACCATACTGGCAATTTCATTGGCTCTTTTTCTGTGTTTATCGCAAATCACCATCTCACATTCAAAATAAGATGCTATTTCACGAATTCTGTTGGCACTCCCAACATCAGGTGCAGCAAACGTAAGGTTAGCCAGATTTAATTTTTCTATATAAGGAATAAAGACCGCTGATGAATCTAAGTGATCAACAGGAATATCAAAATATCCCTGTATTTGAGGAGCATGCAGGTCCATTGTAATCAATCTGTCGGCACCTGCAGCAGTAAGCATATTAGCCACTAATTTAGAGCCAATAGCTACTCTTGGCCTGTCTTTCCTGTCTTGTCTTGCAAGCCCATAATATGGCATTACTGCTATTACTTTGTATGCCGATGCTCTCTTTGCAGCATCTATCATCAGCAATAACTCCATTAAATTATCAGAAGGTGCAAAAGTGCTTTGTATTAAAAAAACAAACTGCCCCCTGATGCTTTCCTGAAACTCTACGTAAATCTCTCCGTCGCTAAAGCGTTGGATATTTACTTTACCTAAAGGTTCTCCAAATTTTTTCGCTATTTTTTCAGCCAGATATTGAGATCCTGTCCCCGAGAAGATTTTTGCAGATGGTTCCATTATAATTATTTGAAGAAATTAAAAATAAGATGCTGCAAAAGTATCGTTTAGTTTAGATGAATTAAATTTGAATCTATGGAAAATTTCAACAAGCCATCCACATCTATAAAAAACTGGGCCGCAGACGACAGGCCAAGGGAAAAATTACTGGGTAAAGGTGCTGCTGCTTTAAGCAACTCCGAGCTGATTGCAATTTTAATAAATAATGGCAGTAAAGATAAAACTGCTGTTGACCTTGCAAAAGACATATTGAAACTGGGTAGTGATAATTTAAATGAATTAGGAAAACTTACTCTTAAAGATTTTCAACAGATAAAAGGAATTGGAGTGGCAAAGGCAATAACTATTGCTGCGGCGCTTGAATTAGGCAGGCGCAGGCAGGCTGCAGCAACGTTAGAAAAACCAATAGTAAAAAGCAGTTTTGATATTGCCCAGTATTTAAAAGCAGTACTTAAAGATTTTACTTACGAAGTATTTGCTGTGCTTTTTTTAAACCGTGCCAATAAAATCAATCACTTTGAAATTATAAGCCGTGGTGGCATTACCGGCACTGTAGCTGACCCCAGGGTGATTTTAAAAAAAGCATTGGAGCAAGATGCCACATCATTGGTCTTAAGTCATAATCACCCTTCGGGCAGTTTAAAGCCTAGCCGGGCAGATGAAGAGCTTACACTAAAAATTAAAGAAGCCGCTAAGTACTTCGATATAAAAATACTCGACCACATTATTGTAAGTGAAGAGGGGTATTACAGCTTTGCAGATGAGGGGATACTTTAGTTGAAGATTTAAAGTTGAAGGTTGAAAACCGCACACTACGAACTATCAACTTTCAACCATCAACTTGTAACTAATTATGCCTGCGCTGTTGGACCACCAAAATTAAAAGGTATTTCCACTGCTTCCATATCCTGTATGGTGCCATTAGCAGTTTCAAATTTTTTAATATTATCAATCATTGCCTTCATAAAACGCTTGGCATGAAAAGGAGTAAGAATGATACGGCTTTTTACTTTACTTTTTGGTGTACCCGGCATTACGTTTACAAAATCTACTACAAACTCGGCATGGCTGTGGGTTATTATAGCAAGATTGGCATATTCTCCTTCTGCTACTTCTTCAGATATTTCTATATTTAATTGATTGGGTTGTTCTGTATTTGTCATTAGTTATTTTTTACAAAGATAAAAGCAAAGAGCCCCAAATATGGAGCTCTTTGCAAATAAAATATTTACATCGCTGTGTTATTTTGTAAAAGTTTCACTTATAATCCTGTCATTTCCTACACCTCCGGGTTGATTATTATAGGTCCAAACTAATGTTATTTTTTTCAGTGCAGGATCATAAGAATGTGTAAATACCCGAATATTTGAAATACCATCTGCAAAAGACTGTGTTAATTTAAATGAAATATCTGTTGTGCTTCTGGCCGGGTTGTAACCAAGGAAATAATCCCTGTTTGTACCAGCACCCAAATTGGCAGCAAAAGTGGTAACAAGTGTATCGCTGAGTGGTGTTAAAGATTTTGGCGAAGGAATAGATGCAAAATTAAAATTTGCTGGCACACTAGCCGGAATAGGGCCCAAAGTCCATCCCTGATCACCACTTACAGTACAATTATACCTTCCACCCGCAACATTATAAGTTCCAGCAATTGGATTACCTATGATATAATAATAAATCGTGCCTGTTCCCACAGCAGAAGCGTAAGAACTGCTGGTTACTGTTAGCGGTAAGATATAATTAACAGAAGGATCTATTTTTTGAGTATAAACAAGTATATTTTGTGAAATTTTTTCTGCATACTGCTGCCCCTTTCTGATTGTATCTTTTGTAACCATTATTTTAAAACAGCTGTCTGGCAAAAGGTTAAATGGCTTATAAGAAGGGTCTGATGCAACTAAGTCAGCATTAAGCTTTGTTAAACCTGCTGGATTTGTCTTAAAGTCAAGATATACATCAGCCGGTGCCAAAATTGGTCCTTCCAGTTTTACCCTTATATCATTATTTTCAAATGAAAGATACTCCTGGGCTACACCAGCATTTGGTGAGTAAGAAATTCTTGGATATTTTGATGTAGGTGTAACTATCGAAAATTTCAATACCGGTGTATCGGTATTTTCCACTCGGGTAATATCATCTTTTATACAACCTGTAAACAGTACAACTACAAAGAGAAATATGATTATTTTTTTCATAAAAAAAATTTTATTTAATTAATTGTTTATTGATCCCACCATATTTTTGATTCCTGCTCATCTTTTGCAGGAGCCAGTTTTGATATAGCAGCAGCAAGGTTAGTTGGGTTTAAGTTGTATTCAGAAAAAGTTGAGGCTGAAGCCGTAGTAAATGTATATCTCCTTGGAGTTACCGAATGAGTTATAGTTAAAGGATCGGGAGCATTAGTTAGAACAGGGAATCCGGTTCTTCTCCAAATATTCCAGCCTGCCCTTCCATTAGGAAATGATGCCAGGTAAGCCTGTTCAGCAATCTTTTTAATATCTGCAGGATCAACAGGAGTAGCACTTAAAGCAACACCGGACTGAGTGAAATATGATGCGGCTGGTAAAGATAAACCCCATTGTGCAAAAGATGCGTTTATTCCGGCAGTCAGCATTGCTGTTTTATCATCTGTTGTCCATCCTCTTGCAGCTGCTTCGGCACGGGCCAAATACAATTGTGCAGCAGTTAGCATAAACACCGGGCTTGTTTCTAATCTTTGATTATCGGCCAATACCCTTGACCAGCCTGGATTAGCCTTAACAAAGGCATTAATAGTAACTTCTTTAACACCGTATGGCAGTGGAATATTTGATGATCCATAAGCAGCCTGCCTGCCATCACCTAAAGCATTTAACATACCATAAAGTTGCACACTTTCGCCATTGTCACGGGCACCATCATGAGATAACCAATATGGGTTTTTAAATGTACCCCCTGGGTAAACCAATTTAATGTTATCAGCATTATCAGTAATAACCCCATCAGCTATAGCTGCTTTAAACTCAGTTGCTGCATATTCTGTAGCACCAGGATATTTTTTGGTTAACTGTATTGCCATCATTGCCCTTAAAGAATTGGCAAATTTTTTCCATTTGGCAACATCATTATTGTTGAGGATATCTCCTTTTAAACCTCCTGAATTAATAAACTGGTTTTTAGCAGCTTTTAATGCAGTGATCATTGCTTTATAAATATCCTCCTGTTTATCGTATGCCGGTGTTTTGCTGTTAAAAGCCTGAGAATAAGGGATATCTCCCAACGCATCTGTTAAATGCCAGTAGATATACTGTGTTAAAATTCTTGCAACAGCAACTTCATCGGGATTGTTATTTTTATCAATGATTGTTTTTAAGTTTAACAATGGCCCGGTATAAGTGCCAAATCCGAATGTTGGAACTCCGTAAAGGCCTATACCCGGATATTGAGATTCCGCAGTATACTGTATCCATACAGTTGCGTTACCATCAGTCGCCCAGCCAGAAATGCCTGTTTCAACATTAGTCAATATTGCATAAGTAGATGGAGATGTAATATCTGAAGGATTTACGTTGGTATCTCCAAAGTCTTTTATTTTATTACAACTAACTAAAGTTGTAAGCCCTATTGCAAAAAGAGCAATCTTAATATTATTATTTTTCATTTTTCTTTTATTTATAAGGTATAAAATTAAAATCCAAGTTTAAGGTTTACACCAAATCCACGTAAGCCGGGGAACTGGCCACCTTCTCCACTTTGAGCTGAAATCTCAGAAGGATCAAAATCCTTTGTTTTAGCATAGATCAATAATGCATTGCTTGCTATAACTGAAAAATTTGCTTTTTTAATCCATTTACCCATACTTAATTTGTTTACCGGAATATTATAACCAACGCCTACTTCACGTAATTTAACATAAGTCAAATCGAAAATATCGTTATCAAATGTGTTATTACCACCATTTAAGTAATCTCTGGCATTTACATAATAATCCACTGGTTTAAGTGAAGTTGCATCTACACCAAAAATATGGAATCCACCACCATCTGATACTGCATTTCTAACCGGAACACCCTTGTCATTAATACCGGCAGATTTAGCCAATACGCCTGTACCATTTCCCCATTTGGTAGAAGTAGAGTAAAATTTACCGCCTTTTTGGAAATCGATATTAGCATTGATAGTAAAATTCCCTAATACAGTAAATGAGTTTTGGAAACCGCCTGTAAAATCCGGTAATACGCTGCCAAACCTGGTATTTTTATCATAAGCATAAGTACCATCAGTATTTAATAATGCATTTCCGCTTGCATCTCTTTTTATGCCATTACCATAAAGTTGCCCCCACTGTTGTCCTTCTGTAGCCCTAAGGGTTGGTCCAAAAGTTGCAGTTTCAATTGTTATTGAAGGAGCCGCTGCACCTGAATTTCTCCATACATCCTGTGGTTTACCATCTATATCAACTATTTCGTTTGATATTGTTTGGGCATAAGTGGCATTTATTTCCCATTTAAAGTTTTTAGACCATACTGGTTTAATATTAACCTGATAGTCGATACCTTTAAAATCTATTTCGCCAAGATTAGTTAACAATGAAGATGTTCCTGAAGCTAAACTAAATACTGCATTAGTTGGAAAATCTTTGTTTACCCTTTCGGTATAAGTAACTGAAACTCCAAACCTGCTTTTTAGGAAGCTAAGATCTATACCAACATTTTTTTCAGTAGCTACAGCACCATGAATTGCAGGATCAACTGCTGTGCTGTTAGTTCCCTGTAAAAAGTTACCATTCCACTGAACTGCCGCCTGGTTATATAAAGAACCTGGGAACCTGTATCCTCCTCTTATTCCCGGTTGATCTAAACTTTGTGGCACTTCACCCCATGAACCCCTTATTTTACCTAATGATAACCAGGGCATTTGCTCTTTTAACAAATCGCTGAAAACAAATGAGGCACCAAAAGATTTAGTTAAGATATCATTATTATTAGCAGGGAACTGAGATAACCAGTCATTACGCAATGTAAAATCAACATTCAAATATTTACGAAACCCAACCTGGCCATTTACAAATATTGCATTATCTTTTACTTTATACCTGTCGTCATTAGAAGCTATAGTTCCTTTTGAGTTTGCCAGTGTAAACAGGTTTGGTGTATTAAATCCGTCGGTTGTTGAACCTGAGTTTGAGTGAGATTTAAGGCTATGAATATCTAACCCTACAGTTGCACTAACATTAAAATCACGTATTGTTTTTGAATAAATACCAGTCAGTTCAATATGTTCATCGTGACTTGTATTGGTATTACTTGAATATCCTCCTTTAGTATATCCAAAAGCAGCCTGAGAAGCAAATTGGTAATCAGTTAAATCACTGCTTACTTTTAACTCATTAAAAGAGTTGGTCTCCCTAAGCCTGTATGTACCTTTAACTTTTAAATCTTTATTTACTTTATAAGTTAATGATGCATCTCCAATAATTTTGGTAAAATTACCTAACTGCACCACCTGGTCATATGCTGTATAAAAACTTGCCCAGTAATAAGGCCTGTATACATCAAACCCATTATTACTGGCTTTATAGTTATCAGGGCCATTATGATTCCAGCTGGCCTGAGTACCTGCAGGTGTTTTCAGGTCTTTTAATTCTTTTATAATGCTCATATCCAGATCACGGTGAAACCATTGGTTAAAAGAACCTGATGACTGGTTGGCATAAGCATCGTTAAAATCTCCGTTTGATTTTTGGTTAATCACATTTAAATTAAAACTGGCGGTTAACCTGCTGCTTAAATCAACAGAAGTATTACTGGTAAACTGGTTTCTTTTTAACCAGGTAGTAGGTACCAAACCCTGTACATCAACATTTGCATAACTCAATTTAATGTTAGAGTTATCATTTGCTTTAGAAAAAGAAATAGTATTGAATTTTTTAAACTGTGTATTATAGAAATCACGTGCGTTACTTGGTTGAGGAGTAAGCAGTGCTGTTTTATATGATCTTTCATGACCACCATACCATGCGTACCATGGAATATACTCCTGGCCTACCATACGTGGCCCCCAACTAACGTCTTCTGAATAATCCGGATAATATTTACCGTCTAAAGCCTTCCATTCATTTGGCTGACCTGCTTGCCAGGTGTATTTTCTTAATTCAGACCAGTCGCCACCTGCATAAGTATCCTGATAATTTGGTAATATGTATACATTATCGAATCTAACGCCAAGGTTTACATCAATGCCAATACCGCTGTTAGCCCCACCTTTCCTGGCTTTCTTAGAAGTAATAATCATTGCGCCATTAGCTCCATCAGGGCCAAAAATTGCAGCGGCAGCAGGGCCTTGTAATAAAGAAACGTCTTCAACATCATCTGTATTAATATCATCAGCTGATACACGTGTACCATCTAATACATATAATAAACCTGAACTACCGGTTAAGCCATTTACTCCATGCAAACGAATTGCACCAGTACTACCTAATTTAGCACCGGATTGACCACGTAACTGAATACCTGATACCTTACCTGCCAATGCTTCATTAATATTTGTATTACGTATTGTATTTAATTGTTCGCCAGTAATCACCTGTGTATTTGTACTGGAGGTTTTTAAACTGCGTTTAACCCCATAACCGCCGGAAACAACCACCTCTTTTAACTCGGAATTTGTTTCAAGAGCTGTACTTAAAACAGATGATGTGCCAACTGGTACATCAAGAGCTTTAAAACCAGAACCTGAAATGACAAGTACATCTCCATCTTTTACTTTAATAGTATAAGCACCGGTTGCGTCTGCAGAAAGGCCAACGGTTGAGCCTTTAACTTTAACAGATGCAAAAGGTACCGGATTACCATCTTTATCGGTAACCTTACCGGACACCACCCGGCTTTGAGCAAATGCTAATACCCCACAGAGCATCAGCATCGTAAACAGTGATAAAAATCTTCTCATGTGCGTTTAATTAAGTTTAGTGATGTGTAAAAATAGGAATATTTATTTAAAGTCAAAAAAATGTTAAATATTTATGACCTTATGTATTTGAGGACAAAATAAGAGTTGAATTTGCTGCTTTGCCTCCCTAAAAAAAGTTAAAATTTAAACATCACCTGCAGTTTCATTTCAGTCTTCTTATCTCCTGAAATTTCATCCAGCCCACTACCAACATAGGTTTTATCTTTATACAGGGTTTGTGCCCACCTTATCCATAATGTAAGTTTCTTGTTAACATCATAATTGCCATTAAGGTAATACCTGACACCCTTATCATAAAATACCGGAATTGAATAACTGTACAATACATCATTCTCGTAAGCATATAACCGGCTGTTATAACTATCCGTTTCAAAATATTGCAGTCGCAGGCTGCCAGACCAGGGTTTTAACATGGGTTTATACAGAAAATCGAAATAAGTTAAAAAGCCCTGTTCCTGCTGAAGACTTCTGGTGTTAAACCAAACCATTTCAGCCCTGCTCCGCAGTGTAATAGCTGTATTTATCTTATAACCAAATTGAATACGCCAGTTTTGCCGTGATTGAGCCACTACTGGAGATAAGGTAAAATTATCAGGATTAAAATTTATGGTTTTCGATTCGGTATGAAAACGGCTATATATTTCCAGTTGTTTATTGGGCTTGTAAGTTAGCTGCAACAGATAATCGGTTCCTGCTGAAGGGGCATCAACCCTGTATCTTAACCAGGGGAATTTGTAAAAATCGGCATAGGCATCCATGCGCCATATGCCACCTGGGTGTATAGATATTCCTGCATATACCCCTTTTTCATTTGTTGGATAAGTATTTTCGGTAAAAGCGGTTGTATAAAGTGATTGATAACCCGGAGAAATATCCCTATACACAAAACTCATATCCACACTTGAAGCAGTACTTATTAAAAGACCGTTTACAAATGCTTTGTACAATTTATTGGTGGTGGCTGCTTCCCCAAAAAAGTGCAGGTTTCTGTAAGTATAGCTATAATCAACACTGTAATTTCCAAACGAGTTGCCGGTTAATGTATATACATTGTATGGGTTGTTATCTTTTTGCAAAGGCAATTTGAATTTATATTGAATGGCATTTAAACCAATATGCAGTCTTTTATATTGAAAAGAGAAATTTCCACCAAACGCCAACTGCCGCTGAATGCGTTTATCATCCGTTTCGCTTTTGGTACGGTGATAACCTGATGTTTGAAGGGAGGAGATAAAATCTTGGGTTGTTTGAGAAGTATCGGTTACGAGGTTGGCATCTATTTTTTTGTATGATGCAAAAACAGTGGCCTGCCAATCATTTTTTGCAATTGTGATACCTGCACCCCGGTGAAAGTTAATTTCACCTGCTGAATTATATGGGCGCAATACCGGAGCTTCTCTTTTTGTATTGATAACATCGGCACTTTTTTTAAAGGCCAGGTTTTGCCATTGTGTTAATCCCTGACCCAGGTTTACCGTAAAATCTCCCAGAGCCAGGGATTTTATAATTCCGACATTCCTTACAAAAAAATGAGCCGAATAAAAATCGAAGCCCTGTTTTTGTTTGCCCTTAAAGAATTGTTCGCCGGCATCTTTTTCTGCAACGACTCCATATTGCAATAAATTTTTGAACTGGTATTTATAACGGAGTAATAATTTTTGAGGAGAGCCGGGGTAAAAATTGGTTGCTGATGAAGAATCTAACAGATATCCCTTCGACCTTTCAAGTACCTGGGTTGCTCTTGCAAGTAAGCTGTGTTCACCGGCACTCAGCCGGTTTTTTACAGTACTGAAAACTTTATTTGCATCACTAACTATAATGTACGGTCGTATTTTTTTTATCAGCTCTACACTCCAGTTTGGAACAGCCTGTAATTCATAAATGTCAATCAATTTTCCAAACAGCGTTCGGTATAAAATAAAATTTTGTATTTGAACCGGATTAAGTATCCGCAATTCCTTTAAATCATTTTCATCTGCAGCATTCAGGTTGATTGGATTTTTTATGTATTGCTGCATTTGCTGCAGGTAAGAGTCATCTTCAGTTTCAGCATCTGTATTGTTTTCTGTAATGTTTTCTAATTGCTGTTCGGTGGTGGTGGCAGGTATTTCGGTAGTTTGACAAACTGCTACAAAAGGCAAAATGCAAAAGGTAAAAATAAAAAGCAGGTACTTTAAACCAGAGGTTCTTGTTGAATAATTGTATGTAGTACAAGAGTGTGACACAACGATGTTAAATAGAATTAATGAAGCTGGTTACATAAATATTTTACTATTCTTTTTTATTACCAAAATTGCTGATGAATAAAATTCCCGGCGAAAAACCCAATTGCGGATGATAACTGGCTGCAATATCTACTCTGATATTTTTCCATCCTGCACCAACGCCAACAAATGGCGAAGATGATTCACTTAAAAACCCTGCCCTTGTAAAAAACTGTTTGGTAAATTGATACTGTACCCCGGCTACTATATTAACCGGCTTATCTTCTTCTTTTACAATTTCGCCACTTACAAAAAAGTTTTCGGAAGCATCGTAACCTAATCCTAGTTTATATGCCGATGCCAATTTTTCTTCGCCTTGTTTACCAAGTTTACCGCCAACCGGATTATATATATGAACTCCCCCATTCAGTTTATCAGTAAAATGGATAATGGCACCGGCTTCAAAATTTATTGTAGAAGCACTATTGTAACCAGGAATGCGATAGCCATAATAATTAAATTGCACGCCAACATCAACTTTACTGCCCAGGCTTCGGGCATAGGCCAGCCCCAATTTATTTTCATTAAAATTTTTAAAGCCGGAGTAATTTAATTGTACGCCAAAATTGCCCATTTTGGTTGGTATGGCTGCAGCAAATGTATAGTAGCTGGTTGCAGCCAATAAAAACCGGCGCTCCCCATAAAGCCCAATGCCTGCCTGGCTTACGTTAGCCAATGCCGCCTGGTTTCCGGTGAAAGAAAGCGGATCTTTTTGTTGAGTGGAATATGCTGACAAACCGGTGTAGGGTAATGCAATGGAATATCGAAGCGATTGCCCTATGGCACTATTGATAATGCCAAAGCATACAAGGGTAAAAGTGATTAATCCTCTCAAGCAGTTGTTGTTTATTATTTACCAAGATAAGTAAAATATTAAATTGTTGCATGATATGAGTTTTATTTAAATCGGGTTTAGTTAAGTATTTTTGCGCCATGCAGATTTTAGACGGTAAAATAGTATCGCAATCAGTAAAGGATTTATTGAAAACAAAAACGGATTTATTAAAGGCCGCAGGCAAAAAATTGCCGCATTTGGCAGCCATATTAGTAGGCAGTAATGGCGCCAGTGAAACCTATGTTGCCAACAAAGTAAAAACCTGCCAAGCCATTGGCTTTAAAAGCACAATGCTGCGTATGGAAGAAACTATTACAGAAGCTGAATTAGTAGCGGCTATAGAAAAGCTGAATAATGATGCGGATGTGGATGGTATTTTAGTGCAGCTGCCTTTGCCTAAACAGATTAACGAAGAAAAAATCATCAGCCTCATTCATCCGGATAAAGATGTGGATGGATTTCACCCAATGAGTATAGGAAAATTGGTGCAGGGCCTACCAACTTTTATACCGGCTACTCCTTATGGCATTATGCTGATGCTGGAACATTACAAAATAGAAACCAGCGGTAAACATGCCGTAGTTATTGGCCGCAGCAATATTGTAGGAAGGCCAATGAGTATTTTATTAAGCCAGAATACCTACCCTGGAAATTGTACGGTAACGGTTTGTCATAGCCGTACCAATAATTTAAAAGAAATTTGTTTGCAGGCAGATATTATTGTCGCTGCTTTAGGCAAACCCGGCTTTTTAAAAGCTGATATGATAAAAGAAGGAGCTGTTGTTATTGATGTTGGTATTACAAGAGTGGAAGATGGAACAAAGAAAAGCGGCTTTGCCATTAAAGGCGATGTAGACTTTGAAAATGTAGCTCCTAAATGCAGTTACATTACTCCAGTGCCCGGTGGTGTTGGTTTAATGACAATTGGTGCATTAATGATGAACACCTATAATGCCGCAACAATGAATAATGGATAATGATTTAATTGATAATGGATACTTTTTAAATGACTAATAATATAACTGAATTGAAAGTTGTGTTGTCAACTATATCCCGAACGTCTTCGGAACAACCATCAACTTTTCTTCCTGTAATGGAACATTTTTACACCTTACAGGGAGAAGGTTATCACCAAGGCAAAGCCGCTTACTTTATCCGCCTTGGCGGATGTGATGTAGGCTGTGTGTGGTGCGATGTAAAAGACAGTTGGGATGCAGAGAAACATCCAAAGATGACAGTTGAAAGTTTAAAATTACAAGTCAAAAATACATCGACTGAAATTGTAGTAATTACAGGTGGAGAACCTTTGATGCATAATTTAGATGAATTAACAAGCGCATTAAAAGCTGAAGGTTTACAAACCAATATTGAAACATCAGGTGCACATCCTTTAAGTGGGGCATGGGATTGGATATGTCTCTCTCCAAAAAAATTTAAAGCACCGTTACCAGGAATTTTACTACTGGCTAATGAACTAAAAGTGGTGGTATTTAATAACAGCGATTTTGAATGGGCAGAAACTTATGCCAAACAAATGAATCCCGAATGTAAATTATACCTGCAACCCGAATGGGATAAGGCGGCGATTGTAACTCCTTTAATTATTGAATATATAAAAGCCCATCCTAAATGGGAATTGAGTTTACAGATACATAAGTACATTAATGTGCCATAAAAACAACAGGCAATAGTAAGTAAGGAATAATCCCAAAGTTTATACTTTAACATAAACAGAATAAAGTTGAGCGCATTTCGTTTTATCTTCACCAATTGAAATAAAGACAAATGCACAAAAAAAATATTCTTAAATTTTTCCTTTCTTTTGTCCTGCAATTTATAATATTCAATCTTTGTTCTGCGCAATGGTACGATCCGGAAAAAGTAAATAAAAAAGCCGGTGATATTTATGGCCAGGCTTACCAAGAAGCCACATCAGGTAACTACATTGCCGCCATCCGGCATATTAATGAATCGATATTTTTAGAACCAAAATTTGTTGATGCCTTTTTATCGAGGGCAGGCATTTACGCCAATTTAAAAAAATATGATTCGTCTGTTACTGACTTTGAGAAAGCATTGCAACTCGATTCTGTGTATTCAAAAACCTATTTACTCCCCTATTCCATTTCTTTAGCCGGCATTGGAAAGTTTCAACAGGCGCTTAAAGCGGTCTCAAAATTTTTGACTAATGATAAACTCAATTCGCAAAGTATAAAAGCCGGTAGTTACAGAAAGGGTTGTTATGAATTTGCTGTGGATTATGCAAAAAAACATCCCGTTAAAAATTATGTATTTGCGCCAAAAAATTTAGGCGACAGTATTAATTCTTCCTCTTTAGAATATTATCCATCACTTACAATTGACGGCAGCAAAATGGTTTTTACAAGGCGGATCAGTAATGATGAAGATTTTTATGAAAGTAATTTTATAAATGGCAGCTGGAGCAAAGCAAAGCCTTTAGCCGGAAAAGTAAATACCAATTTAAATGAAGGGGCACAATGCATTTCACAGGATGGTCAATGGATAATTTTTACCGGCTGTAATTACCCCGAAGGGCAAGGCAGTTGTGATTTGTACATTTCTTTTAAAACAAAAAACGGATGGAGTGAAGCAGAAAATTTAGGAGGAATCATCAATACAGATTTCTGGGAATCATCTCCTTCATTATCTCCTGATAAAAGAGATTTATATTTTGCCAGTGCAATTGCCGGTGGCTTTGGTGGCAGGGATATTTGGGTAACGCACCGTTCACCAACAGGCAAGTGGAGCCGCCCCGAAAATTTAGGCGAAGCAGTGAACACAAGTGGTGATGAAAGCTGCCCCTTTATGCATGCCGATAATGAAACTTTATATTTTAACAGCAACGGACTTAAAGGATACGGCAGCACCGATTTATTTTTCACTAAAAAAATAAATGACAGCAGCTGGCTACAGGCAGAAAATCTGGGTTACCCAATAAATACCATTGATGATGAGGGCTCTTTAATTGTGGCTGCCGATGCTAAAACCGCTTACTATGCAAGCGATAAAAGTGACGGTAAAGGCGGGCTGGATCTTTATACTTTTCAGCTCAGGGAAGATATCCGCCCCTTAAAAACATTATGGGTAAAAGGTAAAGTGTTTGATAAAAAAACACTGGCAGGTCTGCCTTCTTCTGTAGAACTAACTGACATTAAGAGCCGCAACATCATCAGCAAATTACAAACAGATGAAGATGGCAATTATTTAATTACTTTACCCGAAGGAAAAAATTATGCTTTTAGTGTAAACCGAAAAGGGTATTTATTCTTTTCTGATAATTTTTTGTTGAGCAATAACCCAGTTGATTCGGTTTATAACAAAAACATTCCCTTACAACCTATTGAAGCCGGGGCTGTAATCGTTTTAAAAAATATTTTTTTCGATACCAAAAAATTCGATTTAAAACAGGAATCGATTGTAGAACTTGATAAGGTAGTGGTTTTATTAAACGATAATCCAAAACTTAAAATCCAGATTGCCGGATACACCGATAATGTTGGCGTTGCAAAAGACAATCTGCTCTTATCAAACAACAGGGCAAAAACCGTGGTAGGCTATTTATTAAACAAAGGCATTGCTCAGGCAAGGCTTATTTACAAAGGCTTTGGCGCTGCAAAACCAATTGCAGATAATAAAACAGAGGCCGGAAAAGCATTGAACAGGAGAACAGAACTTTCAGTTATCAGTAATTAATATTTTCATTAATATTGTTCATCGATACTGCATGAACAATGACCTGTTATACCAGATAGCCCTCACACTTATACCTAATATTGGCGATGTACATGCCAAAGTATTGGTAAATATTTATGGTGATGCCCAAAGTATTTTTAAAGCAAAGAGAAAAGAACTGGAAGCTATTGAAGGTATTGGAACAATACGGGCAAAAAGCATTAAGGACTTTACAGACTTTACTACCAGTGAACAGGAAATAAAATTTATTGAAAAATATAAAATTGTCCCGCTCTTTATTACAGATAAAAATTATCCGCAGCGCTTATTAAATTGTTATGATAGTCCGGCACTATTATATTACCGTGGTACTGTTGATTTAAATACTGATAAAATAATTGCTGTTGTAGGAACCAGGAATCATAGTGAGTATGGCAAAAATATTACCGATAAATTAATTACAGAACTTGCTGAACAAAATATTTTAGTTGTCAGCGGCCTTGCTTTTGGTATAGACACCATTGCACACAAAGCAGCACTAAAAAATAATTTATCTACAATTGGAGTTCTGGCACATGGTTTAGACCGGATTTATCCTACACAAAATAAAACCCTTGCCAAACAAATGACAGCGCAGGGAGGCCTGCTTACTCATTTCATCAGCAACACCACTCCCGATAAACAAAATTTTCCCAAACGTAATCGTATTGTTGCAGGCATTAGCGATGCCTTGATCGTTATTGAAAGCGGCATAAAAGGCGGCTCATTAATTACTGCCGAATTAGGCAATGGTTATAATAAAGATGTATTTGCCATTCCCGGCCGCACTACCGACAGTAAAAGTGAGGGCTGTAATTATTTGATAAAAAATAATAAAGCTGCTTTAATAAATTCTGCGGATGACTTGTTGGAAAATATGGGCTGGAAGGAGCATAAAAAATCTTCTTCCAAAAAACAACGGGAATTATTTATTGAATTTACCCCTGATGAAAAAATTATTGTTGACATCCTGCAGCAAAAAGAAAGTATACAAATAGATGAATTGTATTTTAAAAGCGGCTTAAGCAGCAGTGCCGTGGCACAGGCATTACTGATGCTGGAAATGCAAGGGGTAATATTATCGCTGCCGGGCAAAGTGTACAAGCTGGCATAACTTTCAACTTTTTACTTTCAATCCCGTGCATTATCTTTGCCTATGGCAACAATAATTAACTCCGCTGCTAAAAGCAAATCAACAAAATTTTTCGGTGAAGGCTTAACGTTTGACGACGTTTTACTCATGCCCGCCTATTCCCAAATTCTTCCACGGGAAGTGGAGATAAAAACCCGGCTTACTAAAACCATTACGCTTAATGTTCCCCTGCTGAGTGCCGCAATGGATACCGTTACAGAAGCTACACTGGCAATAGCACTGGCAAGAGAAGGCGGATTGGGTATTCTGCATAAAAACATGAGTATTGAACAACAGGCCGAACAGGTACGTAAAGTAAAAAGAAGCGAAAGTGGCTTAATAGTAGACCCTGTTACCCTTACGCCGGATGCCACCATTGGCGAAGCAGTGAGGTTGATGAGAGAAAATAAAATTGGCGGTATTCCCATTGTGAATGCACAGTATAAATTAGTAGGTATTTTAACCAACCGTGACTTACGCTTTGAAACCAACTACAAAGCCAAAGTAAGCACTGCAATGACGAAGGAAAATTTATTTACTGCACCCGAAGGAACCGATATTAAAAAAGCAGAACAATTATTCAAACAAACCAAGGTAGAAAAATTGCCGATTGTAAATAAACAAGGCAAACTCACCGGTCTTTTTACTTATAGTGACATCTTAAAATTAAAATCTAATCCCAATGCTGTAAAAGATAGTAAAGGCCGTTTACTGGTAGGTGCCGGTGTGGGTATTACAAGAGACAGCATTGAAAGAGTGGCAGCACTAAATAGTTTTGGAGTAGATGTTATTTGTTTAGACAGTGCACATGGCCATACCAAAGGTGTTATTGCTACACTAAAAGAAATTAAAAAAACATTCAAACACATACAGGTAATTGCAGGTAATGTAGGTACAGCAGCAGGGGCAAAAGCATTAGCCGATGCCGGTGCAGATGCAGTGAAAGTTGGTATTGGCCCTGGCTCTATTTGTACTACACGTATTGTTGCCGGTACAGGCGTACCACAAATAACTGCTGTAATGGAAGCTGCAGCAGCATTAAAAAATAAAAATGTAGGCATCATCAGCGATGGTGGTATCCGGTATACCGGCGACATGGTAAAAGCACTAGCTGCAGGTGCCAGCTGTGTAATGATGGGTAATATTTTTGCCGGTACAGAAGAAAGCCCCGGCGAAACAATTATTTACGAAGGAAGAAAATTTAAACAATACCGCGGCATGGGAAGTTTAGGCGCCATGGCACAAGGCAGCAGCGACCGTTATTTTCAGGATGTGGAAGATGATGTGAAAAAATTTGTACCCGAAGGTATTGAAGGCCGTGTGGCATACAAAGGATATTTAAAAGAAGTAGTACACCAGTTCACGGGCGGCCTGCGTGCCGGTATGGGTTATTGCGGTGCAAAAAATATTTCCGAATTGCAAAAAGCTACTTTTGTAAAAATTACCAATGCAGGAATGAAAGAAAGCCATGCACATGATATTGATATTACAAAAGAAGCACCGAATTACAGCCGTTAATAATTCCTGTCATTCCGATCCCGAAAGCATTCGGGAAGGAATCTGCCCGATATGTGTTATGAATGTATTTTTTTTGTGACAACCATTTGTAATGCTGTTCAACATCCTTGCGTCGCACTCTTGTACGGCATATCATTGTTGAACTTTTATATAAGCGATTATGGCAGTACTAAGCTTAAAAAAATAATTCGTGTAAATTAGCAGCTAATCTTTTTAAATGAAAAAAAGTACCGGTAAAATATTACTCCGCATTTTTATAATTATTTATTTCGCATTATTTTTTATTCGTTCAGCCAATGCGCAAGACTCTTCCCATTTACGCATCTCTCTCCTTACCTGCACCCCCGGCGATGAATTGTATTCCATTTTTGGGCACAGTGCATTCAGGGTAATTGACAGCAGCAGCGTAAATGATGACAGGGACATTGTTTACAATTACGGCACTTTTAATTTTGATGACGATGGCTTTTATTTAAAATTTGCAAGAGGCAAGTTGTTGTATTATGTTTCTATCGTGAAATTTGAAGATTTTAAATACCTGTACCAGTCAACCAATAGAGGTATTACAGAACAGGTATTAAATTTAACTGCAGCAGAAAAGATAAACGTCCGGCATTTTTTAATTACTAATTTAAAAGAAGAAAATAAATATTATAAATACGATTTCTTTTTTGATAACTGCACTACAAGGCTACGGGATATCATCAAAAAAAATCACGACTCCTCTTTTACCATAAAGCCGGTAATGCCGGTTGGCACCACATTCCGACAGGCCATTTATCAGTACCTCGAGAAAGGCAAACAACCCTGGAGCAAACTGGGCATTGATATTTTACTGGGCCAGCCCTGCGATGGCGTAATGACAGCAGAACAAATGCAGTTTTTACCCGACAACCTGATGATAAGTCTGGATAGTGCAAACCATCCCCTCCTCCTCTCGGAAGAAAATTTATACCCCATCAATGAGAATACTGATAAGGGTTCTTTTTTTACACCCTTTATTATTTTTTTAATATTGTTAATTGCAGTTGCAGGCATCAGCATTATAAAAAACAAATATGTGCAATTATTTCTACAGGGTTTTGATGGTATTCTTTTCTTTACAACAGGTTTATTAGGCATCATCTTAATTTTTATGTGGACAAGTACCGATCACAGCATGACAAAAAATAATTTCAATTTATTATGGGCATGGCCCACACATTTCATTATATCTTTTTTTATAAATAGTAAAAAGCGTTGGGTTAAAAAATATTTTGCATTTACTGCCGCAGCATTGGTAATAGTTTTATTGGCATGGTTCTTTCTGCCACAATATATGAACACTGGCTTAATACCTATTGTGTTGTTATTAATTTACAGGAATGCTAATAAATCTTTTGCCACTAATTAAACTTATTGCACTAATTAGAAACAATTCGTGTAATTCGTGTAATTCGTTTTAATTCGTGTAATAAAATAATCATGCAAACAAAAACCATCAACTACCAATCTTCAAAAATATTTTACCGCATTGCCGGCACAGGAAAACCCATTGTATTATTACACGGCTTTGGCGAAGACGGAGATATCTGGGTTAATCAAATTGAATTTTTATCCGCAGGATCCGGTGGAAAAGACCATTACCAACTCATCATCCCCGATCTGCCCGGCAGCGGAAAATCAGAATTAATTACAGACATGAGTGTCGAAGGAATGGCTGAAGTAATAAAAGAAATTATAACCATTGAACTCCAAAAATTAACCCTTAAGGGATTGGAGAACGTTGATAGGGTTTCCCTTATCGGCCATAGTATGGGCGGCTACATTACTTTAGTCATCGCAGAAAAATATCCGGAATTATTAAACTCATTTGGGCTCATTCATTCCAGTGCTTATGCCGATAGTGAAGAAAAAAAAACTGCCCGTTTAAAATCAATTGATTTTATTAAAAATAATGGAGCATTTGAATTTTTAAAAACCGCTATCCCCGGTTTGTTTGGAGAATTATGGTCAACCTCTCATCAGGAGGAAATAAATTTACTGGTACAAAAAGGAAAAAAAATTAACCCCGAAGCATTAATTAAATACTACCAGGCTATGATTGCCCGCCCAGAAAGAATTGCTATTTTTAAAAAATTTTCTCATCCCATATTGTTTATTATTGGCAAACATGACAAAGCGGTTCCTTATGACCAAAGTATGAAGCAAACCTCAATGCCTTATATTGCGTACATACATATATTACGTAACAGTGCACATATGGGTATGTGGGAAGAAGCAGAAAAGGTAAATTCCGCCATGTTAGCTTTTTTACAAAGGGCAACCTAAACAAAGATTATACCGTTTAAATTGTATGCTGCATTTTAAGATGTATGCTGTAGCGGTTCTGTAAGGCTGCCTTTACAATAATATAGTTTTAATGAAAAAGCTTTTAGCATCAATGCTTTTTATTGTAATGGCTTATGTGGCAACGGCTGAGCATACTAAGGGCGGTTGGATGTATTACAGTTATTTAGGCCCCGGAGCAGCTCCTAATTCTGCCCGCTATCGAATTACCCTTAAAATTTACACCAAGTGCATATTAGATAATCCTGCACAATTTTGCCCAACGGTTATCATCAGCACTTTTAGTGGCGGCAATAATTTATTATTACAAAAGGAAGCTGTTGGATATACCAGCTCTATTAATATTTACAATTGTGCCACACCCGAATGCCATCCTTGTATAAGCCTTATACCTGCTATTTGTTATAAAATAACCACTTATGAATTTATAAAAGAATTACCTATTACTCAATATGGTTACACTATCTCGTATCAAAGATGCTGCCGCATTTCGGGTATTATAAATTTAAAACAACCTACGGCAATTGTAGGCGATACCTGGACGGTAAATATCCCTGGCAATGCAGAAAGTCCTTTAGCTCCCCTCAATTCAAGCGCTGTATTTCCGCTTAACGATACCGCTATTATCTGCAGGGATAATTATTTTACTTACAACTTTGGCGCAACC
Organism: Ferruginibacter sp.; assembly: GCA_043757165.1. Lineage (GTDB taxonomy): Bacteria > Bacteroidota > Bacteroidia > Chitinophagales > Chitinophagaceae > Ferruginibacter. The sequence continues at coordinate 90,190 of JAYVPT010000068.1, read as the reverse complement.
GATACTAATAACGATTCGCTTACATATGCATTTACAAATGCATTTAGCGGCACACCAGATGGCGGTACCGGTGGCAGTTGTAATAATGATTTTGCTTTACCGCCGCCTTATGCATCTGCTGTTTACCAGGAACCCTATTCCGGCAGCAGGCCCTTAGGTAATTCAGTTTCTATAAACCCGTTTACCGGTGTTGTAAGTGGCATTGCACCGGCATCATCGGGCGTGTATGTAATTACTGTAACGGTAACTGAATATTTAAGAGGTACAAATATTAAAAGGGGCGAAGTAAGAAAATCACTTCACATACAAGTTGCCGATTGCATTCCCACAAAAGCATTATTAGAGCCCGAATATTTTAGCTGCGATGATTTTGAGGTTAGTTTTCAAAATGGCACATCGGCTAATACCATATTAAGTTATTATTGGGAATTTGGAGATGCAGCAAGTGGTGCAAACAATATTTCCACTGTGCAATTTCCAACACATATTTATTCAGGCCCCGGCGATTTTATTTTAAAATTAGTTGTAAACAGAGGGCTCACCTGTTCCGACTCCTCCACTTCAGTTGTAAAAGTTTATCCCGTATTTAACCCTGGTTTTAATTTACAGGGCGAATGTAAAAATGCTGCCGTGCAGTTTACCGACCTTACCACCACTACATATGGTATTGTAAACTACTGGTATTGGAATTTTGGCGATTTTAATGCCCCGGTAAACGATAATATTTCTTACGCAAAAAAACCAGCTCATCTTTATACTGCTGCAAGTAATTACAATGTGCAGTTTATAGTTTCCAATAACAAAGGCTGCAGAGACACTATTAATAAAATCATATCAATAAAAAACGAACCCGCATTACAGGTTACACACGATACATTGATTTGCAGTATCGATACTTTACAAATAAATGCATTGGGTTCGGGTTCTTTTTTATGGAAACCAAGCTACAATATTGATAACATAAATATAAGCAACCCATTAATAAGCCCCGATGTAACCACAACTTACCGTGTAACCCTTACTGACAATTTTGGCTGTGTGGCTAAAGACTCAGTAAAAGTAACGGTAGTAGATAATGTTACACAGTCGGCTCAGCCAGATAGTACTATTTGCAAAACCGATGTAGCACTGCTACGGCTTACCAGTAACGCATTATATTATAAATGGACAGAGAGCCCGGCAGGTAATACACTTAATAAAACCAATATTAAAAATCCAATTGCTATACCCCTTTTTACAACTACTTATTTTGTTATGGGCAGTATAGGCAAATGTGTTGCACAAAATAATATAACCATTACACCAATACCATACCCTGCTGCCAATGCAGGAGCCGATCAAACTATTTGTTTTGGGAATTCGGCACAGTTAAATGCAAGTGGTGGCAGTTCTTATTCGTGGACGCCAGCTGCATTTTTAAATAACCGCCTTATTTACAATCCGGTTTCCATAAACCCAACAGCCAATATAAAATATGTGGTTACCGTAACTGATGTATTAGGTTGCCCCAAACCTGTAAAAGATACTGTTGTAATTACAGTAGCAAAAATAAAAGCTGATGCCGGCCCAAGAGATACAGCTGTTGTTTTAAACCAGCCTTTATTATTAAACGCCACTGGCAGCATTAATTATTTATGGAGCCCGGTGCAATGGTTAAATAATATAGGTATTGCCAGCCCGGTTTCCTTACCACAAAACGATATTGAGTACATTGTAAAAGTAAGCAACGATGCAGGATGTTTTGATTACGACAGTATAAAGGTAAAAGTATTTAAGCTTGATGTAGGCCTGTATGTACCCAACGCATTTACGCCAAATGGCGATGGTAAAAATGATATTTTCCGCCCCGTTATTTTAGGTATGAAATCGTTGGATATATTTAAAGTATACAACCGCTGGGGACAATTAGTATACAGCGGTACCGGTACAAAATCCGGATGGGATGGAACACTTGCAGGTAAAATACAGGAGTCGGCAACATATGTTTGGTATGCCGAAGGCACAGATTACAAAAATGTAAAAATAAAAAAAAGAGGGTATGTTGTATTGGTAAGATAAACAATAAATCCTTTTTATCTTTTTAAAAACCCGTATTGATAAGGCAGCATATTTCGTTATTTTTAGGTCTAATATTTGCATAATGTTCCATGTATGAAGAAATTCTGTATTCTTTTTATTTTATCATTTTTATCGTGTAAAGAAATATTAGCCAATCATACCAAAGGTGGCTGGATGTATTATGAATATTTGGGGCCCGGAAGTGCTGCTAATACTTTAAAATATCGAATTACGTTAAAAGTTTACACTGCATGTGAGCTATCAGGCGGACAGTTTAATCCAGATATTAACCTTACTATTTTCAATGCAGGAAATAGTCAGCAGCTTTATAATATTCCAGTAACATACACCGACCAGCCGAATATACAAAACTGCAATTTACAGGAATGTCATCCATGCATTAGCCCGGTTCCCACTATTTGTTATAAAATTATTACGTATCAAACAACACAAGATTTACCTATAAGTTCAAGTGGATATACTATTTCATATCAAAGATGTTGCAGAATATCAAATATTAATAACATTCAATCCCCCTCAAACAGTATTGGAGAAACCTGGACGGTAACTATTCCCGGAACTGCAGTTACAACAGGGGCCGAACTAAATTCCAGCGCAAAATTTTCTCAAAATGATACTGCTATAATTTGCCAGGGCAATTTTTTTACTTTTGATTTCAGTGCTACTGATATAAATAATGATTCTTTAGTTTATTCATTCACGTCAGCATATACAGGCGGTGATAATGGTGCAAATTCAGCACCCCCTATTTCATCTCCACCCCCATTCAGTACAGTTCCTTATTCTACCGGTTTTTCTGGTACACAACCATTGGGAAGCGGAGTTACTATCGACACTAAAACAGGAATTGTTTCTGGCATTGCTCCAGGCTCTGGTGTGTATGTAGTAACAGTTGTTGTAAGCGAATATCAGAGAGGTACAGGTATTAGAATTGCTGAAGTAAGAAAATCATTACATATACAGGTTGCTAATTGTAATACGCTCCAGGCTGTATTACCTGCTACAATTCCACTTTGTGATGGGTTTACAAAAACGTTTTCAAATAATGGTAACTCAATTAATGTTCAAACCTACGATTGGAATTTTGGTGATGGGAATACATCTACAGACCCAAATCCAATTCATACTTATATTGACACGGGAATTTATATTTTAAGTCTTATTTTAAATAAAAATTTGCCTTGTTCCGATTCTGCAAAGTCAATAGTAAAAGTATTTCCGGGTTTTCATCCCGATTTTGATGTTCTTGGTCAGTGTAAAAACACCCCCATTCAGTTCTCCGATAAAACAATTGCAGATTATGGTATTGTAAACTTCTGGCGCTGGAATTTTGGTGATGCCGCTTCCGTTAGTAATACTTCTACCATTAAAAACCCCACGCATACTTATACAGTATCAGGTAATTACAATGTACAGTTTATTGTAGCCAGCAATAAAGGGTGTATCGATACGCTTCCCCGTACCATTACAATTACAGATAAACCTGCAATAAATGCCGGAAATGATACATTGATCTGTTCTGTTGATACACTACAGCTTCATGCTTTGGGTACCGGTAATTTTTTGTGGAGCCCAAATTATAATATCAGCAGCCTTACCATACCCGACCCTTTTGTAAGTCCAAAAGTTACTACAAACTACATTGTAACACTTACAGACCCTTTTGGTTGCATTGGTACCGACTCTGTAAAAATAAGTGTTGTAAATTTTGTTACACAGTTTGCGCAACCCGATACCACTATTTGCAAAACAGATCCTGTAGTGTTGCGGCTTAACAGCGATGCGTTGAATTACCTGTGGACAGAAACCCCCGCAGGTAACACTTTAAATAATCCTGCAATTAAAAATCCAATTGCAACACCTTTAGTTACCACCAGGTATCATGTAGTGGGCAGCATTGGCAAATGCCTGGCACAAAATGATATAACCATAACACCAATACCATACCCTAATGCTAATGCAGGTGCCGATCAAACCATTTGCTCCGGCACTTCAGCACAGTTAAATGCAAGCGGCGGAAGTTCTTATTCATGGACACCAACTGCATTTTTAAATAACCGCCTTATTGCCAACCCTGTTGCTGTAAATCCAACGGCAAGTATAAGATATGTGGTTACAGTAACAGATATATTGGGTTGCCCCAAACCGGTAAAAGATACCATATTAGTTACGGTGGCAAAAATAAAAGCCGATGCAGGACCAAGGGATACTTCGGTTGTTATAAACCAGCCTTTACTATTACAGGCTACCGGCAGTACAAATTATTTATGGAGCCCGGCACAATGGCTAAATAATATTGGCATTGCCAGCCCTGTGGCATTACCACAAAGCGATATTGAATACATAGTAAGAGTGAGTAACAATTTTGGTTGTTTTGATTACGACAGTATAAGGGTAAAAGTATTTAATCTTGATGCCAGCTTATATGTGCCCAGTGCTTTTACTCCAAATGGCGATGGTAAAAATGATGTTTTCCGACCCATAATGCTGGGTATGAAATCGCTGGATATATTCAGGGTGTACAACCGCTGGGGGCAATTATTATACAGTGGCACTAACGTAAATGAAGGTGGCGGATGGGATGGAACCTTTGCAGGCAAAACACAGGAAACAGCTACTTATGTTTGGTATGCTGAAGGTATTAATTACAATAATATAAAAATTAAGAAGAAGGGATATGTGGTGTTGATACGCTAGTGGATAAAAACATGTTTTATATAACGCTGTCTCCTTTGTAAAGACAGCGTTTTTTGTTAGTTTTAGGGTTAACAGCTGCACAATTCCGTGGATATGAAGAAAATTCTATTTTCCTTATTATTTATTATTACATTTCAAAATGCTTTCAGTACTCATATCATCGGTGGGGAGATGAGATATGAATATATCGGACCTGGAACTGCCCCTAATTCAAAACAATACAGAATCAGGCTATTACTTTTAAGAGGAGGCACTGGCGCCAGTTTTATTTCGCAATATATTGTTGGTATTTTTAATAACGATAACAATCAAAAAGTAATAGGCGATGCAGGCCCCGGACCAGCACCAAATGGAGGATTTGATAACTGGATAGCCAGAGAAGATTTTGTAGCCCCTTTGCCTGTACCAATTTTGTCATCACCTTGTATTCAAAATCCTCCAACTTTCGATTATACCTATAAAACCTATTCCTTTATATTAGAACTTCCCAATAACAATACTGGCTATACCTTGGTATTTCAAACCTTTAGCCGGGAAACTTCAGTTAATATCTTTCCAAACCAGAGTGCTAATTACAATTGTGTAATACCTGGTTTAAATGTACTGCCATCTCCTTTAATTGATAATTCGCCAAAATATAACCTGCCTATATCAGTAATATGCGCAAATTCTCCTTTTACACTTGATTTTAGTGCAGGTGACATTGATGGAGACTCATTGGTTTATAATTTTTGTGATGCTTATAATGGAGGAGCAGCAACTACAGCGGATTTCAGAGACCAGGCTCCACCACCATATGTATCTGTAACTTATGTTAACCCTTTTACTTCAGTAACACCACTTGGTACTGGCCCATCAATAAATCCACAAACAGGAATTATTTCAGGTATAGCGCCTGCAGCAGGCCGATATGTAGTTTGTGTTTGTGCATCAGTTTTTCGCAACGGCGTATTAATAACAGTTCATAGAAAAGATTTAATAGTTGAAGTATCTGGCTGTATTCCATTAGCGGCCTCTCCAAACTTTGCCCCAATTACCTGTGATGGTTTTACAGTAACCTTTAACGAGAACAGCACAGGTAATCCTAATACTTTTTTCTGGAATTTTGGCGACCCTGCTAGTGGTGGAGCAAACACTTCCACACTTCAGTTTCCAACACATACTTTTACTACCGCAGGAATTTTCAATATTAAATTAGTGGTATCAATATCCGGACAATGTGTAGATTCTGTTACAAAGCCATTAAGCGTCTTTCCTGGTTTCTTCCCCAATTTTACAATTCCACCAGTATTATGCACCAACGTGCCCGTACAATTTACAGATGCTACAACAACTGCTTACGGAGTGGTGAACAGCTGGCATTGGAATTTTGGAGACCTTACAACATTGGCAGATACAAGCCATCTGAATAACCCCACTTATTCATACAACACAACAGGAAATTACAATGTAAAATTAGTGGTAACTAACAGCATGGGTTGTAAGGATTCGCTTTTCAGAGATGTTACCATTACGGGTCCGCCAATATTAAATTTATTGCCTCACGATACCACTTATTGTGGTTTAGACAGTCTTCAATTAACTGCAACCGGCACAGGTGCATTTAGCTGGAGCCCTTTAACTAATATCATTGGTGCAAACACAGGTACCCCATTAGTATTTCCCAATACGCAAACAAAATATATTGTTACCCTGAATGCATCGGGCTGTATCAGTAAAGATTCCTTAACTGTTACACCAAAACTCAATCTGACGAATACGATTACGGGTACTTCCCCTATTTGTGAAGAAGATACCATTACACTAAACGGCAGCAGTAATTACGCCGCTAATATAAACTGGCAATGGAGCCCGGCTGCTTCGGTGGAATTTCCTGTACAACAAAATACAAGGGCCTTTCCAACTATTACAACAAACTATATTTTAACTACCACCTGGGGGCAACATTGTATATCTATCGCCAACAAAAATATTATTGTAAAACCGTTAGCTATTCCCAATGCCGGGCCCGATGTGGCTATTTGCGGCGGTCAGCAATCGGTACAGTTAACAGCCAGCGGGGGCAATACTTATCAATGGACTCCGGGAACAGGATTAAGTAATGCTAATATTCCCAACCCGGTTGCCACACCAGGTAATACAACTGTATATACTGTTGCAGTTGGTGTTACGGGTTGCAGTAAAATAAGGGTGGATAGTTTAATTGTAAATGTAAGGGCTTTACCTTTATTAACTATCATTAATGACACCCTGATTTGTGATATTGATACACTGCAGCTTACTACAATTGGTACAGGTAATTTTAACTGGAGCCCTAATTACATGATCAGTAACACAACAATTGCAAACCCCCTTGTAAGCCCCAATGTACCTACCACATATTTCGTAAGATTAGCTGATGCTTTTGGCTGCCATAGCGATGATACAGTATTTGTGGATGTAAAAGATCATGTAACCCTTTTTGCAGGCAACGATACTACCATTTGCCAAACAGATGGTTTCCGTATAAACACTATAAGTGATGCCCTGCATTATAAATGGACACCGGCAGTTTATTTAAACAACGATACCACAAAACAACCTTTTACCATTCCGCTTACCAGCACAACTTATCATGTAGTGGCTAATATTGGCAAATGCCAGAGCCAGGATGATGTTGATATTAAAGTAGTACCTTATCCTGCAGCCAACGCAGGAACAGATAATACCATTTGCCCCGGATTTTCGGTACAGTTAAATGCCAGTGGTGGTAGCAATTATTTATGGAGCCCGGTAACGTTTTTAAATAACCGTTCAATCGCAAATCCAATTAGTACAAGACCTAATTCCAGCATTCGTTATATTGTTGCCGTTACAGATACTTTGGGCTGCCCCAAACCGGTAAGGGATACGGTTTGGGTTTATGTAGATCCTAAAGTTATTGCCAATGCCGGACCAAGAGATACCAGTATTGTAATTGGCGAACCTTTATTTTTAAATGGCAGCGGCGGCACTACTTATTTATGGGATCCACCTACATGGCTGAACGATGCCACTATTAAAAACCCCGTTGCTTTACCACAGAACAACATACAATATGTATTAACAGCCATATCAGCAAACGGGTGTATTAATACTGATACTATAGACATAAAACTCTATAAGATAGCTCCCGATATGTATGTACCAACTGCATTTACTCCGAATGGAGATGGTAACAACGATATTTTTAAACCTATCCTTATTGGAATGAAAGAGTTACGGTATTTCAGGGTGTACAACCGCCTGGGGCAATTATTATATAGCACCGGCGAAATTGGTAAAGGCTGGGATGGCAGGTTTGCAGGAAGAGGACAAGACCCTGCTACCTATGTATGGATGGCCGAAGCAATTACCTATAAAGGAGATGTTAGATTTAAAAAAGGTTATGTAGTGTTGATAAGGCAATAAATTTATAAACGTCTTAATAATTACAGGTCAGAAAATTTTATTTAAACGCTTTAGTATCTGCTAAAGCTTTTTTATTTCTCAGCATCAACGTATTTTGCAGGTATGAATAAAATTGTTTTTATAACTGGTGCTACTTCCGGAATTGGAAAAGCCTGTGCACAAAAATTTGCTGCAGCAAAACATGATCTTATCATTACCGGAAGAAGAAAGGAACGTTTAGATGCACTTAAAAAAGAACTGGAAGTTGAACATGGTATAACAGTATTACCACTTTGTTTTGATGTGCAGGATAAGGAAGCAGTTTTTAACACTATCAATAATTTAGCAACGGAATGGCAAAACATAACCATTCTTATTAATAATGCCGGCCTGGCATTAGGCAAAGATAATTTTGAAGATGCCGACTTAAACGACTGGGAGACCATGTTAAATACCAACGTTAATGGTTTAATTTATGTAACCCGGGCATTGCTTCCTTTTATGATTGTACAAAAAAAAGGGCATATTATCAATATGGGTTCCGTTGCCGGTAAGCAGGTTTATGAAAAGGGAAATGGTTATTGCGCAAGCAAATTTGCTGTAGATGCTTTAAATAAGGCCATGCGAATTGATTTGTTAAAACATAATATAAAAGTTACCGGCATACACCCCGGTGCAGTTGAGACCGAATTTTCGATAGTAAGGTTTAAAGGAGATAGCGCCACTGCAGATGCCACTTACAAAGGCATTACACCTCTTACCGGTGCCGATATTGCCGAAATAATTTTTTATTGTGCCTGCCTGCCCACCCATGTTTGTATAAATGACCTTACAGTTACCCCCACACAACAGGCAGATGCTCATTATTTTAATAGAGATCAATAAGTTAAAAATATTTTTATTTTGCTGAAAACAATAAAAATATTTTAACTGTTTTTCTCACAATATTGATCTGTCTTACCCGTTTAAGAGGCAAGCCATTTTATTTCTTAAGTTTTATTATGCAAAGTGGGCAAAATGTTGTAAAATTGTTTAATCCTCATACCTAATTGAAAAATCAAATGAAACACTATTTTATACTCACCGCTGTTTTTTCCATTTTTTTATCGGGTTTCCAAATTAAAGCTCAGGATGTTATTCGTCAAAAGGCCTGTGAAAGCCCTGCTATTGCACACCAGGCAGATAGCATTAAACAGGAATTAGCCAAACAAGGTTTTATTGTAGTAAAGGAAGCTTCCATGGTAATGGAAAGTGAATATGAGATGCCGGTTATTGTTCCTTTAACACAGGGTAGCTGGTACCAGTTTGTATTTATTGGAGACATTACTTCTAAGCTATATGAGGTAAGAATGTTTGACTGGGATGAAAAACAAGTGGTGTACCAGAAAAAAATGTGGGGCGATGTGGATGGCAATGTTATCAGTTATTCTTATATCCCTAAATTTTCAGAATATCATATGATGAAACCGGTACAGGTTAATAAAAAGAAAAAGAATTTATGTGGTTATGTTATGCTGCTGAAAAAAGTTAAATAATTTATTTTGTCTTGTTATAATGCTAAAGAGTCTTTTAAACAAAGACTCTTTTTTATTTTATCCAGGTTATACATTAAAATTATCCTGCCATTTCTATTCCAAAATTATTGTAAATAAAATCCTCACCAAAAATGATAAGGACCTGTTGTTATACCTATTAAATAATTATTGCGCTAACGATATATTTACTTTTACACCGGCCCTTGTATTGGTAATAGGTGCACTGGAAGATATGTAAGGTATTATACGCCGTTGATCGTAATAAAACTGAATTTTAATACGGTTATTGATAAAATAATCCAGACTTGGCGAGATGGTAATTTCCTTACTGCCGCCTGTTGCAAAATTATTATCCTGGTCTAAACGGCTGTTGGCAGTTACATTATCCCTTATTTTAAAATCCATTCTGAAACTGATTTCATTTTCCAGTTTGCTTTTGCTGGTGTTGGCATTTTTGCTTTGTAAAAACTTAGGCAGGTTTATATTGAATGGCATACGCAACCCTCTTTTTCGGTAGCCGGCACCAATACTTAATTCCGTACTTCTTACTTCACTTAATTGAAAATCGATAAGGCTTAAACTCAGTTGCCTTGTTTTGGCAAATTCAAACTTGGTCTGCAGCTGGTTAGTGAACATCATATCCACGCCAATAAGCGGAGAAAACTGTTCCCCAATAGAAATATTTGGCACTAAGAAATATGGAATAAAATTTTTAGACAGCGTGTCGAAGAAAGATGGGTAACCATATTTTGATACATCCTGGTATAATAATGCAGAGGTAAACCCATTCATACTAAGATTACCTGTATATCCATGCGATAAAGTGAAATTGGTAAATATTTTATCCAAGCCTTTAACACGGCTTAATCCGTTGTAATCCACTTTCCAGTTTAGTTTGGGTATAATATCCCTGAATGGATTTGATTTAATATTCGAATTGTTTTGTTTTATTAAAGAAACCGTTTTAGGATCTTGTCCTGTATAGGCCGCAATAAATGCCGGCACCAATACATCAACGGCATATTTTCCATAACCATAATAATAACCATCTGCACCAACCTGATTGTTTGTGTAAGGATTAGCTTTACCCAATCGTTCAGACAATATTATCCGGTTATCCTGGAATTTTTTAAAGGTTTCGGAAACACGGTTTGGGTCAAATTTGCCAAACAAAGTTTTGTATGAAATATAGCTTACATCAAAACCACCGCCTGCATAAGGATTAAGGTGACCAAACTTGTAGTTACTTCCACCGCTTGTATCTGCAAACCGGAATGTTTCGGAATAATTTTTATTGAATGTTTTTTTAAGATTCAATGAAATGGTCAGGTCTTTTACAGGTTCCAGTTGCGCCGTTACTGTAATTGTCTGATTAAAATTTTGTGTAAACAATGAATTAAAAGTGGTGTCTCTTGTTATCAATCCTTTTTTGGCAGCTTTGTTCAGCCAGTTGGTATCGGGTTGACCGCCTAAAATAAAGTCTATACCCGGAGCCATGGATTTCCAGTTTTGCCCCAGGTATTTTGTACTGTCACTATAACCCGGCAAACGGGTATTTGCATTTTCGGAAAGTGTGGCGCCAACCTGCTTGATACTGGTTAATAATTTTCCGAAAATCTTTCCGGCAGTACCAACATAGGGCATTGCGGTTTTATCAAGTATTTTTCTTGTTTTAATAATTTTTTTACCTGTCTTTGTAACAACGGTGTCTTTTACTTTGGTTATACGGCTTCTCCATTTTTCCCGGTCTTCTTTATTGGATGGCTGCTCTATCTGGCGCAGCCATTTTGATTTTTGATACAACCGGGTAAAATCAAATTGTGCCGAAGCTTCTTTCTGTTGCCCGTTCTCAATAATATTTCCCAAGTTTACAGCTAAACGTGATGCTCCCACCCAATTGTAACTGGCCTGGTAACTTACATTCATTGTTGTCCAGTCTAGCAATGGGAATTTAGCAGTAGGTAATGTGTAAGTAAAGTTAGCCGTATGGTTATAGGTGGTATTTCTTCCGCCGTTTATTAAATTCTTCCAAACACTGTCTTTCTTTCCTTTATTATCTAAACGGCCTGCAGGTTCATCCACCCTTGAATTATTTGTGGCAGTAAAATCAAAATTCAGCGATTTTGTAAAATTCCACCGCATAATATAATCTCTCTGAAAAACAAGGTATTTATCATAGGTTTCGGGAATGGCATATTTAGAGGCGCCAACACTGCGTGGACGTATTGCCCCAAACTGCCGGTTTATATCTGCCCTAAAACTTAATGTAGCCGGAACAAGATTTACATTAAAGTCTTTCAACAGATCGAACCAATGCGTTTTTGTTTTACGGAACATCTTTTTAAACGGCTCGATGTATTTTGGCTGAGGACTAAAAAGGTACCCTAATCCACCATGATGCCTTGTTACTTCATTATTTTCAATTAAGGGACTATGGCTTTTTGTATTAAGATAAGAGTAACTCACATCAAAATTAGAGATGTCGTAAATCTTTGGTTTTTTTGTACTGGTACGGTTTTTACGTACGTTGGTAAAATTTACTGTTGTGGTTGACGTAAAATCAATCGCATCTTTTTTAATAGAATCCTTTTTAGATTTATCTGCAGTTTTTAATTTATCCTTCAGTTTAATATCAAGGTCGTAAGGATCATACTCCGGTGTACTTACCGATTGGTTATAGCTGGCAAACAACGGAATTGAAATAGCGGCTTTTTTTGGCAACAGTTTGCCGAGCTCTAAATTAGCTGATACATCAAACTGGGTAAAATCGTCTCTGTAACGATCATTTACTCTTTGTTCTAATGTACCAAAGCCTGCAGTATGTTTATTGCCCGAAAACGAAATAGTACCCAGATCAGAAAGGTTAAGATCAACTCTTCCCAATGCTGCGTAACCACCTTTTTCATCAAGCGATATTAAACGCAATTCATTTACCCATACTTCGCCGCAGGCTCCCGAAACCTGGTTGGTATTTTCCACGCCGATTAATATACCTCTCACTTCCGCTAAATTAGGGCTTCCAATTACTGCAATTTCCTGGCCGTTGGCCTGTAGCTGCCGGTATATTCTTGTAATTATAGCAGCAGGGTCTGCATTACGGCTTTGTTTTAATTTTATTAAAGTTTGCAGATCAATATCCAAAGCATTTCTGCCCAGCCAAAGTGTATCGTTATATGCTGCTGAATTAGGATCCATACCAGATGCATTTTGCGGCGTTAAATACAATGGTATTCTTATCTGGTAATAATTATTTACAAAATCGGTACCTATACGTATTACAGCGGTCAAATCTTTATCAGCCAGATTTACCCCAACTTTTTGTGATTTTTCCGCATGTATATACATCGCAATTTTTTTGTACTGGCGTAAATCCTTGTTGGCAAAAGTTTGAAATACACCTCTTGCATCATCTTTTGGTAAGCTGCATAACTGCAAACTCATACTTTGTTCGTTCTGCAATAAATTTACTCCATTGCTGCTTAATGTTTGCTGCCTTTCAATTTCCCGTGGTGTGCGGTAAGGGAAAGGAAAACGTTTATCATTCTCTTCTATGTTAACAGCACCTACTGAAAAACTGGTTGCCCCGGGATTTAACTGTGTATATAAACCAGAGGTATCGATTTTATATTTAAAAGTGCGCCATACATTCCTTGTTAACTGCAGTTCGCCAAATCTTAAAGTAACACTATCACTAAAGTCGGTTAAAAACATTCTTATAAAACGGATAGATTTAAAATCAGGGATATTACCCACTTTCTTATTGTATTCATTAATGGGAATACGGAATTGATACCAGGTTTCAGGCCTGCTTGTACCATCTGGCAAACCGGTAATTTGAACTACTTTTTTATCAACAATATAGTTTGTACCAATGGACATTTCATTTGCTGTTGGCGGTTTTATATCAACGATATATTGAAAATATTCTTCTGTTTGATTTAATGTATTATCCCTGTTTAAGTCCTCCGCATCGGGATATAAAGTTGCAGCAGAAGAAAACTGGTCGCCTCCGGCAATGGGAGAATTACCCTGTGGATTATTGAAATTTTTATAGCGTGCTAAAATACCTTGTCCCGACTGATCCAGATCGGCTCCACGATAATTATGATAATTATCGTTTGATGGGTCTTTCAACGCATCGAGGTATACTTTTGAACCGGCACCAAAATTTGTTTGTAACTGGTTAAGATAAGCCGCACGCCTGTTCACTTCGGCTGTATCATCTAATCCATCAAGCCCAACGTCCTGGTAAATTCTGTCATCCGGATTATTGCTGAAAGCATTGGTTACCTGTATGGGGTTACGGGGAACCCTGCCCCAGGTGGAATTATCTGTTGGAGATGGAGCATTGGGTGTATTTAATCCGTTTTCGTAAAAACGTTTACCATCTTTTAAAATATCTTCTGATACATTGCCCAAGTTAAAATATAATTTACCGCCGGCGGAACTGGCAATATTGGGATTTTTAGGACTATTGATGAACGGGTCCTGCAACCAGAATTCCACAAATTCTATATTGCCGGTTTCAAAGTCTGTTTGATCGAGACTGCGCATTAAACCACCCCAGCGCTGCCTGGGTTTTAATAATTTACCATTAGCGCCCACATTTCCTGCAGCAGCATCATAATTATATACGCCCCTGTCAGTTGGGTAATATGATAAGTCGAAAGTTTGTAAAAAGCTTTCGCCAAAACCTGTTGTTCTTTGAGGGAAAATTTCTTTTTGATATACCTGCCTTACCCTTGGGTCACTTAGTTCCACCCTGTCTTTAATTGGATTGTTGGTACCGTTAAGTTGTTGTAATTGCTGTTCAATTTGATACCAGGCAAGTTTTGCCCTGTTCTTACCATAATCCAAATTGTCATTTAAAACAGCTTCAGGAAAAAGGATAACATTACCTGTCCGGTCTGTAGCACCCTGTGGTGTTGAGGCCAAAGCCCAGACGTTCTGTGGAAAGCGCAAATCAATACCGGATTTGCTGCTTTCAAAATCATCGATATAAGAAGTGCCTTTGCTGCCTTTACCAATTTGCGGCGCATGCCCGGGTTTTAAAAATGCACCTTCAGCATAAACATTTATTGTAGATGGTGCTGTGGCCTGATAGAACGGCAATTTATCCAGCAGCTTTGTTAAACGTGGGATGTCTTTTCTATAATTAACATCCAGACCATACATGGTATTACGTATAGGATCTTCGCCAATATTTGTTTTATTAAAGAACGGTCTTTCGCCCAAACGTACCAGTGTACCTCCAAAAGACAGTTGTTCTTTGGCCGTATTCTTTGCACTATAATCAAAACGCAATCCCATATAATTCCTTTGCTGTATGCCGAATGATGCATTGTTTTCGGAATTTACCTGCACCGGAATTCCAGAATTAATAATTGCAGTGTTGATGATCTTTATTGTTCCCAGGTCGTAATTGATATCATAATCCACACCTTCCAGTAAAGCTCTTCCTCCGGCAGTAACAGATACTGAGCCACGGGGAACATTATAGCCAATACTGATATCGGATGAACCCGAAATTTTTGCAGAGCCTTTTAAAACATACCTGTTTAAATTGGGATACTGCTGCGCCACTGCTTTTATAGAATCATATAAAGCATAGTACAACGTATCTTTTATTGTTGGTGAGTTAGGGTTGGTATAAATGCCCTGTGCAAGGTCCCGCCCAAATGGTTCCAGCACCGGAAACATTATTCTGCTGTATTGAGAAAACACGGTATAACCTTCCACATAGTCAAATACACCATCCGGCTGCGGATCGAGCTGATTATTTAAGCGGTCTAAATTTATTAATGAAATGATGGGGAAGCCGCCATTTTTATTTCCAAATGGCACATAACGTTTTAAACCAAGGCCAGGCTCCTGGTAAAGTACGTCTAATTTAAAATCGGTTGGTGTTAATGTACCGTAACCAATGGGATATACATTCTTCATCATTAGCCCCCATATAGGTAAATTGGGGCGTTGAGATGTGGCTTTTAATAATTTTAGAAATAATATTTTTTGTGTGGCAGATGAACTGTCGGGTGGAAGATCCTGCGAAAATTCACCCACCTGGAAAATTTTTCCGTTGTAGGAATATTGATAGGCCACTGCCAATACCTCATCGGTTTGCAAAGGCTGGCTTACTGAAATAAAACCAACTTTTGGATGATAAGTGTATTGGGTGGAATCTAATTTACGGGCAAAAGTTTTTTCAAAATCCTGTACCGGTTGTAAACCCAAACCCAACAAATTATTATACACTAATGATGGATTTCTGTTACCGGAGTTGGCAATAATGGTAGAATAAATGGGGTTGGAACTATTGGTGGGAATACCGGGATTTGGACTGTTATCCTCCCCTAAATTTGCTAAGCCAACCACATCTCTTGTATCTGTAGTGATGCCGTTTTTATTGGTAACCCAAACTTCCATACGCAAAATTTGTATTGGCGCTGTTACTGCCGGCAAATTCTGCATTACTTTATTATAATTGCGTTTAAAATATTGCGCCACTAAAAAGTGACGGTTCTCTTCATATTCATCGGCCTTTACCTCAAATAACTGCGATGAGGAGCCGCCTTGTAAATTAGTAGATTGCCTTTGTGATTTTTGGTTGGCCAATACCGTAGTAACAAATAATTTTCCAAACTGCAATTGTGTTTTTACGCCAAACAATTGTTGTGCACCCGGTATTAATGTACTGCGGCTGGGAAAAGAAACATTACCCAATTCAAAACGCTTTACAATCTCATCATCAAGCCCTGTATAATCAAGCTTCAATTGATTATCCTGTCCAAAATTTGCCTGTGTATTGTAACTGATTGGAAATTTTAACTTACCGCCGATATCTGCATTCACGTTAAGCTGTGCCTGCATATCAAAATCAAAACCGCCGTTTTTCCTGGCCCTTTCCGGTAAGGTGGGGTTTTGAATATTTTGTCCCTGGTAGCCTGCAGTTATATCTACATTACCCTGTGGTGTAATATTTATTTTACCATTACCAAAAAGACGGTTAAACAAATTATCGTAAATAGATAGTTTGGGTTTTATTTTTCCTCTGTTAAGAATGCTGGTGGTATTAGCCCGCTTTTTAAAATAGTCAATTTCACTCTGGCGGCCCCTTAATGCCCAATATTCATCAAATGAATAAGAAGAAGGTGTGCGGTAGTATTTATTGCCAATTTTTTCATAAATGATGTACCGGTGCGTTTTAGCATCATACACCACCGAATCTTTTAAGTTGGACGGATTTTTAAAATCATAAGTGCTGCGGCGGAAATTCGAGACTGCATCACCCCTTCTGTCGTTGATGGGAAATTTAAGTGTGGTATCTTTTGATTGAGCAGCTGCTTTGTTTACAACAAAAAATAACACTGTTACTGACAGCACCCCACAGCAAATTATTTTCGGAAAAAAAAATTTTCTAATAAGCAACATCCGGTAAATCAATTAACGTAGAGTTCTATCAAATTGCTTTTAAGGCTTTTTTTATTAAATCTTCTAATTTAGATACAGATGGTTCTGCAAGGATGATTTTTTTTATGGATTGCTCGGCCTGTTGCCTGGATATACCAAGGGCTGTTAACGCATTTAACGCATCCTGCTCCAAAGTATTGCTCCAATTTGGCGAAACACTTTCACTTAACGACTGCCTGCTCAATTTGTCTTTAAGCTCCAACACCAGGCGTTCTGCAGTTTTTTTGCCTATCCCTTTTACACTTTCCAAAAGCTTAACATTGCCCTGCACAATAGCCCTGCTTACTTCTTCGGGTTTTAAGGAAGACAGCATCATCCTTGCAGTTGCTGCTCCAACACCTGAAATGCCAATTAATAATAAAAATATTTCTTTCTCCGCCTTATCAAAAAAACCAAACAACACATGCCCGTCTTCTTTTACCTGCAAATGTGTGAACAGTTTTCCCTGTTCCAGGTTTTGAATATGCGAATAGGTATTCAAACTGATATTCACCTCATACCCCACACCATTAACATCGATATAAACCTGTGCCGGGCTTTTATCCCTAAATTTTCCCTGCAAATATCCGTACATTATTTAGCTGCTGGTTTCGGGTTATTAAGTTACGAGTTAAATAATAAAGCAGTTTTATACTTTCAGTATCTCCCTTTATTTTTACAAGACGAAAATAGGAATATTTTGCCAGCATCACTGTTAAAATACCAATAGGTTTTTTTATGTACTTTTGCCGCCACCAATTTATAAACAACAGGATTAAACAAAACCCCGATCTACATGCAAAAAATTACTGCTGCTATTACTGGTGTTGGTGGTTATGTACCAGAATACAGGCTTACCAATAAAGAGCTTGAAACAATGGTTGATACAAATGATGAATGGATAAGAAGCCGGACCGGTATTGAAGAAAGAAGGATTTTAAAGGGCGAAGGACTGGGCAGCAGCGACATGGCGGTACCGGCAGTACTGGAGCTTTGTAAAAAACGTGGTATTGAGCCTGCTGAAATTGACTGTATAATTTGTGCTACTGTTACACCTGATATGGTTTTTCCTGCTACAGCAAATATTATTGGCGACAAGATAGGTGCTGTTAATGCTTTTGGCTTTGATATTGGCGCTGCCTGCTCAGGTTTTTTATTTGCATTGACCACCGGCGCCTCTTTCATAGAATGTGGCCGCTATAAAAAAGTGGTGGTGGTGGGAGTTGATAAAATGAGCAGTATTATTGATTACAGCGACAGGGCCACCTGTATTATTTTTGGTGATGGTGCCGGAGCAGTTTTATTAGAAGCTAATGATGAGGGCAATGGCGTTTTAGACAGTCTTTTAAAAAGCGATGGCAGTGGCAGCAAGTATTTACACATGAAGGCTGGAGGTTCGGCAAAACCCGCTACTGTAGAAACTGTTTTGGCAAAAGAACACTATGCTTACCAGGAAGGACAGGCAGTATTTAAATTTGCTGTAAAAGGAATGGCTGATGTGAGTTACGAATTGATGCAACGGAATAATTTAACTGCCGATGATATTGCCTGGCTGGTACCTCACCAGGCCAACCTGCGTATTATCGATGCTACCGCCAACCGTATGGATCTGCCCATGGAAAAAGTAATGATCAATATTCAGAAATACGGCAATACTACTGCCGGCACTTTACCGTTATGTTTGTGGGACTGGGAAAAGCAACTGAAAAAAGGGGATAACATTATACTTTCAGCTTTTGGTGGTGGATTTACCTGGGGGGCTACCTGGTTGAAGTGGGCGTATAATGGGTAGGATGATAACAACAAGATATAAAATTTGTCTTCCCACCATTTACTTAACATAACGTAAATAGCATGGCCTCTGATAGAGTCACTACTGCGTTGCTATGGAGTCTCTATGAAGTTGCCATAAGGCTGGATTTACTTATCGCTGTACTAATTTTCTAATCCCGTTTAACAACCTGTCGCTTAGCCGCATATTTTCAGTAATGATTTCTGCATGCGCTTTCATCCCATTTGTAAAAACAAGTTGTTTATTATAATTTGTTAATAATCCTTGCGGCATAATTACTTTAGATAAATAACCGCTGTCGGTTGGTATATTTTTAATTATATCCATTCTGCCTTTAACCGAACCAAATTCCTGGTAAGGGTAGCTTTGAAATTTTAACAATACTTCCTACCCCGTTTTTACTTTGCCAAAATTGGTTTGTGGCAAAAGTACTTCGCAAAAATATTGAGTGTTGGCCGGTATAATAAAACAAACTGTGTTGCCAATATCTATTTGCTGGTTCTCCTGCAAAAAACCAGCAAGGCTGACTGTACCATCAATTGGTGCAGTTAATACGTATTTTGCTTTCCATTCTTCCACATTGCTTTTAAAACTGTTTAAAGCCTGTACAAATATTTTCTTTTGCTGAATAATTTGGTTATCCAAATCCATTATTTCTTTTAGTAAAGCATTTTGTTGATTTTCGTTGCTGATAAGCGAAGCATTAACCTGTGGAATACTCATCTTTTTACCAATCAGTTTACTCTCTTCATTCCGCATATCGTAATCACTTATCACTTTGTCATCTTTCAACGATTGTTGTGCATCATGCGTTTGCTGTATAAGGCTTAAATCTTTTTGTTGTAATAATTTTTGCGACAGCAGGTTTGAATAAAGCCGTTTGGTATTGAAAAGATTTTTTTGCAGCATCATTTTCTTTTTTACATAATAGCCGGTGTTGATATAATTGGTAAAATTTAAAAACGATTCTGCAAAACTCCTGTAATTGATTTGCAACTCTCCTAACTGTGTAAAGTTGTTCTGGCTTTTTAGAAACAGGACTGGGATTTCTTCAATCCTGTTACTGTCTGTAAGTAATTGCAGGCTGTCAACTAAATGAGACAATTGAATTACTTCTTCATGTTTAGCGGTGCTTTCTAAAAAAGCAATAATATCGCCTTTTGTACAATTGGCACCATCTGTTTTAAATAATTTAATCAGCCGCCCTGTTGCTTTTGCCACGACTGGTTTGGGTGCGTTAACAGGGACTACGGTTGCATCTGCATTAACCACATCAGGATATTGTATAAAATAAGTACCCATGCCACAGGCCAATAAAACTAAAAAGAATACGCTAACTCCCCTGCGAATTAACCAGCCGGGTTTATTACTGATGAGTTCAGTAACTTCTTCGCTGCATATGTTATTAATTGTGTGGGGCATTTTGTATATTTGAAATATAATTTTATAAAATGAGTACGCAAATATTAGTTATTGAAAAAAAGAAATTCCGTTTGGTTCCCGAAAAGGAATACATACAATTAAAGGAAGACCTGAGGGATCTGAATATTATTTTAAAAAGGCGTAATGAAAAAGATATGGAAGCAAGGGCATTTTTTGCAAAGTTTGACAAAAAGAAAAAATGAGCAAAAAATACAAAGTGCTGCTTAAAGAAAGTGTGCAAAAGCAGCTTGTAAAACTTCCTGTTATTTATGCTAAAAAAATACGGGATACAATATTGAGCCTTGAAGATGACCCAAAGCCTTTTGGTGCAATTAAGCTTAAAGGAAGCAATGGAAAATTCAGAATAAGAGTTGGTGTTTACAGAATAGTTTACGAGGTATTGGATGATGTGCTTATTGTGTATATTTTTGATGTAGATCATAGAAAAGATATTTATCGCTAATTACCTAACTCCAGTTGATTTTTTACCAATTCAAAATACTTCCCTTTTTGTGTGGCTAATTTTTCATGTGGCCCGCTTTCACAAATCAATCCGTTTTCCAGCACAATAATATTATCGGCATTTTTTACAGTACTTAAACGATGGGCAACCACCACCACAGTTTTGCCCTTAAAAAATTCCTGCAGGTTTTCCATTATAACTTTTTCGTTATTGGCATCTAATGCATTGGTTGCTTCATCAAAAAAAATATACTCCGGGTTTTTATATACCACCCTGGCAATTAAAATGCGTTGTTTTTGTCCGGCACTAATGCCATTTCCCTCTACACCAATTTTTGTATTAAACCCTAAAGGCATCGCTTCTATAAAGGGAAGAATGTTTGCCACCTGTGCGGCATGTACCAACCGTTTATAATCCGGTACTTCATCACTCACAGCAATATTTTTTGCAATACTGTCATTAAAAATAAAGCCATCCTGCATTACTGCACCGCATTGGCTGCGTCAGAATTTAGGGCTGATATATTTCAAGTTACCTGCCCCCACTTTTATATCGCCATTATTGATATCGTAAAATTTCAATAATAATTTTAATATGGTTGTTTTGCCACTGCCACTCATACCTACAATAGCTGTGGTTTTTGCTGCCGGTATTTGTAAATGCAAATTTTTAAGTACAGGCTCATTACCTGCACCTGCATACGTGAAGGAAACATTTTCAAATGCAACAGTTTTATTTTCGGGCAATACATTAACAGCAGTGGCCAATTCTTCGTCTCCGGCTACAGCTTCTTCATCTTTTAACTGGTGAATTTCATTTAACCTTTCTAAAGATATTTTTGCATCCTGGGTTGATTGTACAAACCCAATTAACTGTTCTATCGGGCTGTTAAGCTGGCCAATAATATATTGTATGGCCAGCATGGCACCCAATGTTAGCTGCCCGGTAACTACGGCCTGCGCCACAATAAAACTGATAATAATATTTTTACCCTCATTAATAAAAAATGTACCTGCCTGCTGGTATTGGCTAATACTTAAGCGCTTAAAACTTAATTTAAAAATACCGGTTTGTAAGCGTTCCCATTTCCAGCGGCGAAGTTGCTCGGCATTATTCAGTTTTATTTCCTGCATGCCCTGTATCAGCTGCATGGTTTCGCTGTTGGCCTTGCTGCTTATGGCAAAGCTTTGGTAATCTAACCGGCGGCGGAAACGGAGGAATATTTTTATCCAGCCATAATACAATAAAGTGGAGACTACATAAATTAAAAATATGCGGTAATCGTACAGCAATAACACTACTGAAAAAATAACCAGGTTTACCAAAGAAAACAAAGTGTTTAAAACAGTGCCTGTTAAAAAACTTTCAATGCGGTGATGATCGCCAAGCCGCTGCATAATATCCCCGGTCATTTTTGTATCAAAAAAACTGATGGGCAGTTTCATCAGCTTTACCCAAAAATCACTAAGTATGCTGAGGTTGATACGGGTACTGATGAATAACAAAATGCGGCTGCGTATAAATTCAATTACGGTACGGCTGAAAAACAACATCAGTTGCGCCACCAATATAATGGTAATAAAAGAAAGATTACGGGTATTAATACCTACATCAACAATACTCTGCGTTAAAAAAGGAAATATCAGTTGCAGTAAACTGCCGGCTGCTAAACCAATTACCAATTGCCACAATAATTTTTTATGCATCCACAGGTAGCGGTTTATCATACCATAACCAATCTTCTTATCTTTTTCTTCTGGTTGATTATAAAAAGCTGCTGTAGGTTCTAATAACAAAGCAGTACCTAATTCTGCTCCGTTTTCTTTATTACTTAACCAGTATTGTTTAAATTCTTCTTTGGTTAAAGTTATTATTGATTTTTTGCCGGGATCGGCAATTTTAACCTCACCCCTACGCCCCCTCCACCCTGAGAGGGGAACAAACACCACAAAATGATTTTGATCCCAATGAATAATGCAGGGGTCTTTTACTTCTTTTATTAATTGCGCCGCAGTTAACTGTACACCCATTGCACGAAAGCCAATTTTTTCTGCTGCATTTCCTATACCAAATAAACTTACCCCTCTTTACTAAAGCCACTTATATTACGCAGGTTGTTTAAGGTAAAGTTTTTGCCATAATACTTTGCTATCATGCGGAGACAGGTGGGCCGCAATCCATAGCATCGTGTTGGTGGTAATGGGGGAACCACTTCATGGTTTATGATGTTATTTCTGTTAAAATTTCATTGGTTACACAAAGAAAGATCTCGATTCTAGTTGGGTAACTTAGTACTACTTTCTAGTTTTGACCAACTAAAAAGTAATACCTATGATGAATAAGAGGACAGGGTTCATATTATGAGTGCTTAGTTTTTTAAATTTAAGCTTTTTTTTAATTGTTGAATTAAAGCTTCACCATCGCTAGGCCTTAGTGCATCATTTACAATAATTTTACCCTCTCTATTTAAAATGAAATATCTTGGTATTGCTATAAAATCATCAGTTTTTAAATTGAAAAGTTTTTTAAGTTGCTCCTGAAGGCGTTTTCCGGCTAAAATATGTTCTCCGCCTAGTTTATACTTATTTATGCTCTCTAACCATTTCTGTTTGTCTTTTTGATTATCTAAGCTTATATAGATTTTTTTAATATTATTTTTAATTAGAAAACTATCAATTTCTTTATTATATAAAAACTCACTTATACATGGATAGCACCAACTAGCCCACAAATCAATAAATACTACAGCGTCTGAATTGAAACTAATAAACTGTTCAATATTTTCAATTGCTCCAGTACTGTCAATAATTGAAATTGGTGTTGTTAAAAAGTATTCTTCATTTTTAGGTGTTTCCCTTACAAATCCATCTTTCAAATATTTAATAAATTTACTTTTTGGAAATAAAAAAGCATATTGCTCAATAATATCTTTTTTGAAGTATCCCTTTGCAAATTTGAAAATATCATACAAATAATAGCCCCAAATTATTTCTTGAGTAGTTTTTGGTTTAATATCAATTAAATGACAAAGCAATTTATCAATCTTTATTACTGAATCGTAAATAGTTATTTTTTTATCTACCTCATTCAGTTCTACTAAATAGTCTAATTTTTTTTCTTTGCAAGATAAAAATGAAAAATAATTAACATAGTAATAAATAGAATGATACAATAATTTCAATTTGGGGTCGCTACAAGGCAATTTACTTATGATTGCTTCGCAAATGCTTTTCCGAAGTTTAGAAGGCATTTTTGATGTTAAACTTGATGGCTGAGTGTTTAAATGTTCAAGTACTTCCGAATAAAATAACATCTTGAAAGTTTGATACATTATCTTAAAATAATCTTTGGAAATCTTATTTTTTTTTAACAAATCTTGAAAAGGAGATATAGATTTTTTTATTTCATTATCTAAGTTTTTTAAAAAAAGGTTCCTATCTACAGGAAGTGTTTCTATCAATTTAAAAATGGGAATGTATTTTGTCTCTGGTACATTATTCAATTTATTAAAAAGATTATTCCCTGCATCATTATTTCCAGTAAAATTTGCCCATTTAAAATCTTTTTCATTTGTATCAAGTATGATATGCAATGAATCTCCTGGAACTGTAAGAAAACTTGTTCTGCCAATATATATTCCTTTCCCATTTTTAATAAGTATGTCATAAAATGCTGGGTATCTATTTTTTTTTGATTTATAATAAAAAGAGTCGCTTGTTACAATAAATTTGTCAGGCCGAATTGTAGTTATCAAAGAATTATTATAAAACCCTTCAATAGGTTCAAATAATTCAATTGATATTTCACTATATTTTTTAATTTTTCCACAAATGATAATTTCTTTCTGTGATAAGGATAGAATACTATTACTTATAAAAAAAAAGAAAAGCATTCCTTTTTTATAATTTGGCATACAAATGTTTTAGATAAATTACTCAATTTAAACAAACCGCTGCATTAAAAAAATCTAAACACAGCGGCTTGTTGATTACATAGGAGGTAGAGTCCAACAATAGCCATCATTAATCTGACAATAAACTCCGATATCATGCCAACATGTGGCATAATATACTGGGCTACTATAAGACCACTCTCCTACATTATATCTGCATTCTGCACGGATTACCTCTTTGCTTGAAGCATCCCCGCCTTTAATTGCTTTCATCTCATTCTGAGACATGATTTTAAAATCTTTATATTTCATTAACATAATTTTGCGGCAATTTTATAAAATTCAAAAACTGCCAAAAATTTTAATTGTAAAATAAACCTACTCTTTTATAAAGGTTTTCGGTTTCCCCTTTGTTTGCAAACAAGTTTTATAATATATTTTTAAGTTCGTCAATACTGTATGTTTCCGGCAATCGTTTACCATTAATAAAAACGGTGGGGGTGCCTGTTATTTCTGCGTCAGTACACCATTTGCTCATTGCTTCTATGGCCTCCCCTATCCCCTTCTAAGTAGGGGAAAAAGCAGGAGATTGTTGCGAAGATGAAGCACTGTTTCCATTTGTATGTAATGGATACTTTTTTGCAAATACTTCATAATCCTTTTTATCAGTCAGGTACCAGTCATCCAATGCCTTTTCGGTTTGCTGCAAATTATTTTGTGCCTGTATAGCCAATAAATGTTTTACCACTGCTGCTCCCCTGTCGTTTTCTTTATTTGTTGCCGTAAAAATCACCCTTACATTAATATCGGGGTTGTGCTGTATAATTTCTTCCAGCACCGGGTGTGCTTTTGCACAGGGGCGGCAATAAGGGTTGCATACTTTTATAATGGTGTTGGCTGCATTGGGGTTGCCAATGCTTATGCCCAGGCCATCAATTGCAGGGGCAGTAGTTTGTTGTTGCAGTAAGCTGTTAAAAGTATCGGGGTTATAAAGCAGGCGTTTGTATGCAGCATTGTAACCGGGAGCGGCTTTGGCTGCAAGAAGGATGGGTTTTAGGGTGTACCACAAAACTATGGGGAGTAGAATACAAAAAACAGCCCCCTCTATCTCCCCATGGGGGAGGAAATGGAGAAGATTGTTGGGAAGATTGTGTTGCGTAATTATTGGTTACCCAAAAATTAAATAATGCCCAAACAAATTCAATTGCTAATACGGCCTGTACTGCAAGGCATAAAGGGCACCATTGCTTTACCACTTTCCATTGGTAATACACACTAAATAAAATATAAGGTACGGCGGCTGATGCTGCTATTGCCAGCCAGGGTAATTTATTTGTAAATGCTATGCCGGGCAATAATAAAAACAAAGTGGTGGCTGCAAAATAAAAAAAGCCGGCCTCACTCCAGCTCATGCCCAGTATTTTACCTGCTTTGCTGTTTAGTACAGCATCGCAATTGGTTTGTTTGCCTGCGGTGCAAATATTTTTTACAAAACTGTTGGTTTTATCTACTTCGTACACCAGCAATAAAATGGTAATAGTTAAACCTGACAATTTTGTTAGGGTAAGTAAAGCTGGTACTGTTGCACCAACTGTTAGCGCATTAAAAAACTGAACTATAATTAACAACAACAGCAAAACACCACCGCCAATTAAGGCTGCATTTTTATTTTGTTGTTTTTTTTCTTTCAATAAATTTTCAGCATAGCCTTTCTCACCACTTTGGGCATTGCCTTCTGCTACAAAAACAACTTTTTGAAAGCCTTTTAAAAAATTTTCTTTACTTATTGTTTTTGTTTTACTACCGTCTGCAATATAATTTACAGTTGTATTGGTGATTTTTGTAACCAGTACAAAATCTTTTCCGTTAACAGGAATATTTAAGTAGGCAATAAAAGGAGGCTCAAACTGTTGCAGGTTTTCGTCATCAATTTCAAAAGCCTGGTTATCTATTTTAAAACGGCTGAATACTGTGCTAAGGCTGTAGAGGCTGGGGTAATACGGATTTTCTTCTAAATTATTTTGTAGTGTGGTTTTTGTAACCGGCAGTTTAAGCAACTGCATATAGTTTACTGCAACATTGCCCAGATTTGTATTGAAACTTTGTGCCATTGAGGTAATTGATTATGCTGTAACAATAAAACCAAAACACTAAATTATAATTGTTCAGTCCTGTATTTTCGGACTTGCCTTTTTTCACAAAATTTTTTATACAAATTTTACTCCCCCCCCATTTTTTTCAAAAAGCGAAATTGTCATCCTTCCTTCTTCACTATAATAATAACTGTTGCGCTTGCGGCAATACTTTATAGGAAAGCCTTCTTGTTTCATTGCCCTTATATAGCTAAGCGTAACACTTCGGGAGAGTTCCATCCTTTTAGCCAACTGGTCTGCATTACCTGTCCCTTTAATTCGTACAAGGGAATCGATGTATCGGATACGGTTAATATATTTTTGTAAAGGCATAGGGAAGAAAGTTGAAAAGTAAATGTAGACTACATAATGCATTTAAAAAATACCACAAAGCGGGTACGTATAAACACCTGTATGGCTGAGTGTTCATACTCAGTTTATTTTAAGAAGAGGAAATATTCTTTATAAATTGGCGTTTTCAAAAATACATTACTGCTTTAAAAAATTGGTTAACTTTATTATTAATTGCTGTAAACTAATACTATGAAAAAATATTTACTCTTTACCTGCATTGCACTTGCTTTTTTTGCAGTAGCCAATGCACAGTTTTCGAGGTATATCATAAGGTTTAAAGACAAGGGTACCAACCCTTATGCTATCAACAATCCATCGCAATACCTTACAACAAGAGCTATACAGCGCCGTACAAGATATTCCATTGCAATAGACTCGATGGACCTGCCCATCACCCCAAGATATATCGACAGTATCCGTTTGGCAGGTGCAGTTACCATTTTAAATTCTTCCAAATGGTTAAACCAGGTAGCTATACAAACCACCGATGCAGCGGCATTGGCTAAAATAAATACTTTTCCGTTTGTAATTGCTGCTAGCCCTGTTGCAACAAGAGTCCAGCAGGAAGATATTCCTGTAAATAAAAAATTAGATGCTCCGGATAAAACCGTTTCTGTTACTCATCTTCCTCAAAATGTTACTGCCGATTATTACAATTACGGTTTATCATACGGGCAGGTGCATATTCACAACGGAGAGTTTTTACACAACCGTGGCTTTAGAGGAGAAGGTATGCAACTGGCCATGCTTGATGCAGGGTTTCAAAATTATTTAACCATCCCAACTTTTGACAGTATAAGGAACAATGGCCAGGTTTTAGGTACCTGGGATTTTGTTGCAGGTAATGCAACGGTAAATGAAGATCATCCGCACGGCACCAATTGCTTAAGTACTATTGCTGCAAATATGCCAGGCATTTTTATGGGCACTGCACCAAAAACTTCTTTCTATTTATATAGAACAGAAGATGCAGCAACGGAATACCCGATAGAAGAACAGAATTGGGCAGCAGGTGCCGAAAGGGCTGATAGTTTGGGCGTTGATATTTGTTCCACCTCTTTAGGTTATACCACATTTGATAATGCAATATTCAATCATACTTATGCGGATATGAATGGCAATACCACCATAATTGCAAAGGCTGCTGACATTGCTGCAAAAAAAGGAATGCTGATTGTTGTTGCTGCAGGTAATGATGGATCTGGCAGCTGGCATTATATTGGCACGCCTGCAGATGCAGACAGTGTAATGGCTATTGGCGCTGTAAATACCGGTGGTATTGTTGGAGGTTTTAGCAGTTACGGGCCCAGCAGCGATGGGCAAATAAAACCATCCGTTGCAGCTGTTGGTGTAAATGCTGTTGTTGCAAGCAGTACCACAGGGCAACCCATTTTTGGCAGTGGCACTTCATTTGCCTGCCCAAATATAGCTGGCCTTACTACCTGTTTATGGCAGGCTTTTCCCGAAGTGAATAATATGACAATTATTAATACGCTTCAACAATCCGCAAACAGGGCTGCCACACCCGATGACAGAACAGGCTATGGTGTGCCTGATATGAAGAAGGCTTTTGTATTACTAATTAAACAGGGCTTTACCCAACAGGTAACACAAACTAATTGTAAAGCCAATTTGCAATGGACAGTAAAAACAGATTCGGTAATTAATGTTGTGGCGGAAAGAAAACTTTCGACTGACAATAATTATATAGCAATAAGCACACAAAACTCTACCGGTGGTTTTGCTGCAAGAAATTTTACTTTTAATGATGACCTTATAGATATTACCAGCACTGTAATTAAGTATCGCCTTAAAATGAATATTGCTGCCGATACCAGTTTTTATTTAGATTCTGTAACCATAAATTTTATACCAAAACCAAACCTTGGTACCGATAAAAACATTTCCATTTGCAGAGACAGCAGTTTAAACTTAACCACTTTATTTACTGCAACAGGCTTAACAACAGTGTGGACATTAAGCGGTGTAAATGTTACAACCCCATCAGCAATAATTGTATCGGGTACTTATCAATTAATTGGTATCAATACTTCCGGCTGTGCAGATACTGCATTGGCCACAGCAAATTTTTTAAGTAAACCAAATCTTGGTGTTAACAGATCTGTAAGTAAATGCAGCGACAGCAGCTTTAATTTAACCACATTATTTACAACAACAGGTTTAACAACAGCATGGACATTGAATGGTACTGCTGTTTCAAATCCTTTAGCAGCACCAACAACAGGCATTTATCAATTGATTGCTACCAATGGTACAGGATGTTCAGATACAGCATTGGTTACTTTAACTAATGATATACCGCTTTGCCCGGTGGTACAGGAAAAAATTACTATAAGCCCTAACCCGGTAAGTGACAGGCTTACTGTTACTGTTATAAGAATTGCAGCAGTTAAAGTGGAAGTTTTTGTACATAATGCAACAGGCCAAAAAATTTACAGTATAAATAATCAACAGGCAGCAGGCGGGCAAACCTACAGCATACCAATGAAAGCATTAGCAGCCGGTATTTACTATATCACTGTAAAACTGAATGATAAAAAAGAAGTGGCAAAGAAAATTATGAAGCGGTAATTATTTTTTAAATACTGCCACAAACATCGAATCAGCTTTTTTGTCGTAGCCTTTAAATAATTCCATGTGGAGTAATTGCAGTTGAAATTTTTCCTGTATAAAAGCCGCTACTTCTTCATTCTCTTTTTTAAATACCGAACAGGTGATGTAAAAAAACAACCCTTCTTTTTGCAGGTATGGAATTACATTGGCTGCAATTTGTTTTTGTCTTTCTGCAAAATCATCAATAGCTGCTGTTTTAAAATGAAACAGGCTTTCGGGAGTACGGCTCCAGGTGCCACTTCCGGTGCAGGGGGCATCGCAAACAATAACCTGGTAATTATTAAACGGTACCGATGCCTGTGTACCTTTTGTTATTAATGGTGGAAATTCAAAGTCGGGTGAATTTAAATCAGCAATAAAATAATTATAATTTTTTATGCCTGCTTTGGTAAAACGCTGATGAAGGTTTAATAAGATTGTAAGTCTTATATCAGACACTGTAAGCTCAACATTTCTTTTCAGCACATCATATAATAAAATAGATTTTCCACCACTTGCCGCACAGCAATCCCATGCCGTTACCGCTTTTTTACCTAATGCAAA
The DNA here is from genome assembly GCA_043757165.1 of Ferruginibacter sp. Classification (GTDB taxonomy): domain Bacteria; phylum Bacteroidota; class Bacteroidia; order Chitinophagales; family Chitinophagaceae; genus Ferruginibacter. The sequence continues at coordinate 59,790 of JAYVPT010000068.1, read as the reverse complement.
TGTTTTTAAAAAATTAAATACCTGCTGGGAATTATAATCCTGTATCACGGCTTCCCTGTCGGCATCAATTATATCATCCAGTTTGGTAGCGTTAGATAATGCAATGCAGTCTTCATCAATTAAAGCCAGCGGTATTTTTGCTTTTTGTATTTTTTGCACCACAATATTTTTTTTATGTGGCCTTACCCTTAAAAACAATTTAGGTTGTTTTAAAAACGATTCGCAAAATTTTTGATGGCTTACTGCTGCTGTTAATTCTGCCTTAAAAGGAAATATTTTTTTTACAGGAAAATTCACCAAAGCTATTTTTTCCACAACAGGTTTTGTTATTTCATTTTCCCATTCCGGTTTAAAAAAAGCCACAACTTCGTTATACAATTGTTCACTTAAAAAAACACCGGTTAAAATATTTTCTTCAACAGTGTCTGTTATTACAGCTTTCCCAAGCCGGTAATAACCATAGCAAAGTACTGCAATCTGCCTTCTGTCTGTTGAACCATATTTTTTATTGGCTGCAAAGTATTTTTTTAAATATGCAGACAAAGGCTCATTGCCTTGGTAAGATTCAATGATTTTTTTAGCTGTATTTAACCAGGATTGGTAGCGCATCAGTACAAAAATAAAGCCTGTACCGATATGTACAGGCTTAAATATGTTCAAATTGTTTTTTATAATTCCAGCAGGCTTTTTACCGGGTCTTTTCCAAACAGTAACAATGAAGGATTTTCCAGTAATTCTTTAACCCGTACTAAAAAACTAACCGATTCCCTGCCATCAATTATACGGTGATCGTAACTTAAAGCCAGGTACATCATAGGTTTTATTACCACCTGTCCATTTACTGCCATTGGCCGCTGCAAAATATTATGCATTCCCAAAATAGCAGACTGTGGAATATTAATGATTGGTGTGCTCATCATAGAACCAAATATTCCTCCATTGGTAATGGTGAAAGTTCCTCCCGTCATTTCTTCAATAGTCAATTTATTTCCCTTTGCTTTTGTAGCCAGTTCCACCACTTTTGCTTCTATGGCTGCCATGCTCAGGCTTTCTGCATTTCTTATTACAGGCACTACCAAACCTTTCGGCGCACTAACTGCAATAGAAATATCGCAGTAGTCATGATAGATAATATTCTCTCCATCAATATAAGCATTAACTGATGGCCATTCCAGCAAAGCATAACTGGATGCTTTGGTAAAAAAGCTCATAAAGCCAATGTTAACGCCATGTATTTCTTTAAACTTATCCTTGTATTTAGCCCTTATTTCCATTATAGCACTCATATCCACTTCATTAAAAGTGGTTAGCATTGCGGTGGTATTTTTTGCTTCCACCAAACGGCGGCTAATGGTTTTACGAAGGTTACTCATTTTTTCCGGCCTGTCGGCACGACCAAATAATTCAACACCGGGCTTTCTTCCAGGGTTGCTTAAGGCTTCCAAAACATCCTGCTTTAAAATTTTTCCGTTAGAACCTGATGGCGTAACTGATTTTACATCTACTTTTTTATCCGCAATAATTGCTGCAGCAACAGGAGTAGTTTTAATATCAGTTTGTGGGTTTGTGGTTTGTGGTTTGTCAGCAGCTTTAGGTACAACAACTGCTGCTACAGGCACTTCAATAGCATCTTCAGGTCTCACCGCATCTGTATCAATACTGCAAACTATATCCCCGATTTTTAAAGTATCACCTTCGGCAGCAATAATTTTAATGGCACCGGCCTGCTCTGCATTTAACTCAAAAGTGGCTTTCTCACTTTCCAGCTCTGCAATCACCTCATCACGGTTAGCCCATTCGCCATCTTTTTTAAGCCATTTTATCAATGTTACTTCACTAATAGACTCTCCTACAGTTGGAACTTTTATTTCAATTGCCATTTATATGAATTTATTCGTTGTGCAAATTTCGGGGAAAATAAAGTATTATTAAAATTGATTTGCTTAAATGATGATAACCCGGTTTTTTATTTTGAAAAAGGCTTGATACTGTATCAATAAAAAACCGGAAGGTAAGAGTCCTTCCGGTAAAATAGTTTTGTTTGAAATTATAATTGTTTTATACCCCCAAATACGTTTTTAATAATTTACAACGGGATGCCGTTCTTAATTTGGTAATTGCTTTATCTTTTATCTGCCGTACCCTTTCCCGGGTAAGGTTAAACCTCTCACCAATATCTTCCAGACTTAATGCATGATCTATACCAATACCAAAGAAAAAACGGATAACATCTTTTTGTCTTTCGGAAAGTGTGCTTAATGAACGCTCTATTTCGGTTTTTAATGAAGCTTTAAATGCCAGTTCATTATCGGTACTGATGGCATTGGGATTGATCATTACATCCATCAAAGTACTATCCTCTCCTTCAGACAATGGCTGATCCATACTTAGATGCCTGATGCCTGCACCAAGTGTTGCAGAAACTTCTTCTATTTCAATATCTAAGAAAAGGGCTAATTCTTCTGTAGTTGGTTCCCTTTCAAATTCCTGTTCCAGCAAAGAGTAGGCTTTACTTATTCTGTTTGACAGGCCAACTTTATTTAGTGGCAGCCTCACTATCCTTGATTGTTCGGCCAAAGCCTGTAAAATACTTTGCCGTATCCACCAAACGGCATAAGAAATAAATTTGAACCCTCTTGTTTCATCGAAACGCTGAGCAGCCTTAATAAGCCCCAGGTTACCTTCATTAATAAGATCGGGTAAAGTAAGCCCCTGGTTTTGGTACTGCTTTGCAACAGACACCACAAATCTTAAATTGGCCTTGGTAAGTTTTTCCAATGCATTTTCATCGCCGTTTTTAATACGGATGGCCAGCGCTACCTCCTCTTCGGGAGATATTAATTCTACTTTACCAATTTCCTGTAAATACTTCTCTAAACTCTGACTTTCACGATTGGTGATGGACTTTGTAATCTTTAGTTGACGCATGCTCATAAGCCTGCAGTTTTAAAGGTTTAGTTTAGAAAATGTTTTGCGGTTAACGATTTGTTAAAAAAAACTGTTAATTATTAACGTAATTTATACTATTTAAAGTATCCAACCAAAAAATTTTTTGTAAAAGCCTGTCTTTCAGCCTTTTTAAAAAAAATATTCGCAAGGGCTAATGTGAATAAGTAAGCAAAAAATAAATGGCCAAATATTTTGTTGCCACCATTATTTTGTTATTATTGCATGGTTCAAAGGATATATAAAAAATAAGGATGAGTAAAAAAATTTTATTTACATTAGAATACCCTGTAAGATGTTCACCAGGCATATTATATGAATTTTTAAGCACACCAGCCGGGTTACAGGAATGGTTTGCAGATAAAGTAGATGAACGTGATGGCGTTTTTAGTTTTTCATGGAATGGCTCTACCGATAAAGCAGAGTTACTGGAAAGCGAAGAGGATAAATTTATCCGTTTTCACTGGTTACATATGCCCAAGGGAGAATATTTTGAATGGAGCATTGATAAATCTGAAGTCACCAACCAAACTATTTTGATTGTAAAAGATTTTGCAGATAAAAAAGATATTAAGGACCAGAGCCAGTTGTGGGAGTATCAGATAAAAGATCTCTTTCACCGGATAGGAAATTAATTCAGTACCAATTGAAGTAAATTCAAAAAAGATTTCTCAAGCAATCCCGGCATTTCATTCCATTGCTGTAATGAAAATTTTACTGCCACTTTTATAAAGCGTTGCTGTTGTATAATACCTGTTATTTCTGCTGCCTTCAATGTGTTTAACGGCAGATAATTATCCGCTTCAAAATGATGCTGCCATTCATTGTCGTTCATGCAGATGTAAAAATCATCATGTTGTAAAACCTGAATATTTTTCTGTATAGCTGCTTCAAAAATTGCTTTATAACTGCCCGACAAATGAAGTGTGGTACTGAAAAAATTGCCCCACCAAAACATAGTGCGTACGGAAAAAATATTTTCCTTATCAAAACACCGGGGATAATCTAACAATACATAAGGCAGTTGTAAATAATTTTCACCTTTGGCAATTTTAGGTATTGAATGTATAATTGCCTGTGGCAAATAATCTTTGTGCCCACTGATATGCTGCCTTAACACACCTGATAAATTCCCAAAAAGAAAATTTACTTTATCGATAATTATACGTTTAGTTAAAATCCAATGAGTATTTTCCACCAGCTGCAGTTCCTCAGCAGAAAGAGTTAATTTTGATGCATCAGTCATAATAATTTTAAATTTACGAATAACTTTTAACAGCTCCGCCACTGGCACACATTGGTATATGATAAAGAAATTAGATAAACTCATTATCAAATCTTTTATAGGCCCGTTTATTGTAACGTTCTTTATTGCATTTTTTGTTTTAATGATGCAAAGCCTGTGGAAATATATCGATGATCTTGTGGGTAAGGGATTGGATTTTATTACCATCGGGCAGTTTTTATGGTATGTGAGCGCTTCTTTATTAACTCTGGCTATGCCAATAGCCATCCTCATTTCTTCTATAATGACATTTGGCAATCTTGGAGAAAGTTTTGAACTCGTTGCAATAAAATCTTCAGGTATTTCTTTATTGCGTTTTATGCGTCCGCTTGTTTGGATAGCTCTTTTATTAAGCGGTATTACTTTTTTGTTTGCCAATTATGTAATTCCATTTGCACAACTGAAATTTGTAACCCTGTATAACGACATCTATTATAAGAAACCTGCTTTTGATCTTAAAGAAGGGGTTTTCTTTACCCATATCCCCACATATGCTATTAAAGTTGGTAAAAAGGATGCTGATGGAAAAACAATACATAATGTATTGATCTATGAACAGAGCAATGTGCTTCAGGATAATTGTATTGTTGCCGAAAGCGGGGTAATGAAAGTATCGGATGATAAAAAATATTTAGAATTCAATTTACAAAACGGGTTTCGTTACCAGGAAAGAGGTAATTCCGGCGATACTGCCACTGAATATATACGCCTTGGTTTTAAAACATTTAAAAAATTATTTGATCTGACTGCTTTGCAAAAAGGAAATACCAATGAAGATATTTATAAGAATAATTTTAAAATGAAAAGTATCCGCTTACTTGATAAGGCATTGGATTCTTTAAAAAAAACAGACGATTCCCTTCAAAAAAAAATGACCAGAGAGATCTCCGTCATTCAGCATTATCCAGCTATTGCTGACAGTACCTGGAAGAAAAATACCATTACAATGGTAAAAACCGACAGCCTGGACAAACTCCTCCCCGATTCGGCACGTTATAATGTTTATGAATCTGCAATTAATGCAGCAAATTTTATGAAAAATAGTATTCAAAATAACCTGGCTGAAATTACCAATAAAAAAAGCGATATCAGGTTTCATAAATTAGAATGGCACCGCAAGTTTTCATTATCACTTGCCTGCCTGGTATTATTTTTTATTGGTGCGCCACTTGGTTCAATCATCAGAAAAGGGGGGCTTGGTATGCCATTGGTTGTGGCCATCATTTTCTTTTTAATATTTCACTTGCTGAATATGTTTGGCGAAAAATTTGTAAAAGAAGAAATTGCTACTCCTTTTTGGGGAATGTGGATGGCCGTTTTTGTACTTACCCCCGTTGGCATTTTTCTTACTTACAAAGCCATGCATGATTCACAATTGTTGAGCAAAGAATTTTATTACCGCTCCTTTAAAAAAATGCGCCTGTTTTTAAGTACATTTAGAAAAAGAAAAGATTCATCACAACTTTAAAATACTTCATCATGTCATCAATATCTAAAAGCCGCAGAAAATTTATTGCAGATACTGCCAAAGGAACCATTGCCGCCGGAATAGGTTTAACTGCTGCAGGTTCATTTATCACTTCATGTGCTTCGGGAAAAAATCTTGCAAAAAAAATTATTACTACCGGATTTGACCAGCAACCACTCCCCTATAAGTATGATGCACTGGAAAATGTAATTGATGCCATGACGATGGAGATACATTACAGTAAACATGCGGCGGCATACAGTAAAAATGTAAAAGATGCGGCGGCAGCAGAAGCTGTTGATATTATAAAACCATTGGAAGATGTATTGACAAAAATATCAAAGTACTCTGCAAAAATGCGTAACAATGGTGGCGGGCATTATAACCATGAATTGTTCTGGCAATGCATGCGGCCTAAGCAAATGGGCAATGCGCCAGTTGGCAGTTTGCAATTGGCAATAGAAAAAAATTTTACATCATTTGCCGAATTTAAAAAACAATTTGGTGATGCTGGTAAAAACCGGTTTGGCAGCGGCTGGGCGTGGTTGTATGCAGATAAAGACAAAAATTTAAAAATAGGCTCCACTCCCAATCAGGATAATCCTTTGATGGATATCAGCGATATTAAAGGCACACCACTGCTTGCATTAGATGTTTGGGAACATGCTTATTATTTAAAGTATCAAAATAAAAGAGCCGATTATATTGAGAACTGGTGGAACGTGGTAAACTGGGATTTTGTACAACAACGTTTTGAAAGATTATAATTTTTTAAAACAAAGTGCATGAAAAAATACAGGCTGCTTTTATTATTTACTGGTACGTTAGTAATGATTGTTGTAATGGTAAAGACCAGTGCTTCATTAAAAACCCCGGCAACACCAAAAGGTATTCTTGATTTAGAATTTGCATATAACACAGCAAAAACTGCAGCAGTAATGAACGCATGGGCGCCAAACAATTCAATCAATAATATCAGCACAGCAACCAATAATACTTACTACGATTTTATTTTTCTTTTGTTTTATTCACTGTTCTTATTTTATACCTGCAAAAAAATTGCAGGTATCACCAATAGTAAAACTGGGATGCTCATTGCCAAAGGTGCTTTATCAGCAGGCTTTTTAGATATTTTTGAAAACACAGGAATGCTGATTACATTATCAGGTAATTCATCAGGTGCCATTGCATTATGCACAACAATTATTTCGGCAATAAAATGGATGCTGGCTATTGCAGCTGTAGCTTATTTACTGGTCGGTTTAATTCAACTGCTCATCTCAAAAAAAATAAATTTACTGCTTACTTAAATTGGCTCGGCCTCTGACCAAAACTGCCCGGGAATTACTTTGGGTAGAATTGGGCAAAGGCCGATAAATTGACAAACAATCTGGCACAAATATAGATGCATCGTCAACCAATAAATCATTTACTTGTGTAAATTTTTCATAAAATATTTGTTAACAAAAAACACTTAATTTCGTTAACCCTAAACTTCTAAGCTACCAAAATTCTAAACTAAATTATATGCAAGCCTGGAAAGATTATCAAGCCCAAAACAAAGACCGTTTCTTAAACGAACTCTTAGATCTGTTACGCATACCCAGCATCAGCACCAAAAGCGAACATAAAGCCGATATGCTAAAATGTGCCGAAGCAGTAAAAGTAAGACTGCTGGAAGCCGGTGCTGACAAAGTAGAAATTTATCCTACCGACGGACATCCATTAGTATATGGAGAAAAAATAGTTGACCCATCTAAACCAACTGTATTGGTTTATGGACATTATGATGTGCAGCCCGCCGAACCTTTAGAACTTTGGAAAAGCGGTCCTTTTGAACCGGCAATAATTGATGGTAAAATTTTTGCAAGAGGCAGTTGTGATGATAAGGGACAATTTTACATGCATGTGAAGGCATTGGAAACAATGGTTCAAACAAATTCGATGAGCACCAATATTAAGTTTTGTATTGAAGGCGAAGAAGAAGTTGGTTCACCTAATTTAGGAAAATTTGTTGCAGCACATAAAGAATTATTAAAAGCTGATGTTATTTTAATAAGTGATACCGCAATGCTAAGTTTAGATACACCAAGTATTGACATTGGTGTACGTGGATTAAGTTATATTGAAGTGGAAGTAACCGGACCCAACCGTGACCTGCATAGTGGTGTGTATGGTGGTGCAGTAGCTAATCCTGTTACCATATTGGCGCAAATGATCGCTACCTGCCATGATGAAAATAATCATGTCACCATTCCTGGTTTTTATGATGATGTAGTGGAGTCAACAGATGAAGAAAGGAAATTAATGGCTCTTGCGCCTTATGATGAAAAAGAATTTAAAGATGACCTTGATGTAAAAGAATTATGGGGAGAAAAAGGTTATTCCACCAATGAAAGAACCGGCATACGCCCCACTATTGAATTGAATGGCATCTGGGGTGGCTACCAGGGCGAAGGTGCTAAAACAGTATTGCCATCCAAAGCCACAGCAAAAATTTCTGCACGCCTGGTGCCTAATCAAAACAGCGTTAAGATGACTGAAAAATTATTGGACTATTTCAGAAAGATAGCACCGCCTTCTGTAACTGTGAATGCATTTGAACATCATGGCGGCGAACCTTACATGACGCCGATTAACAGCAAGGCTTACAAAGCTGCTGCCAAAGCAATGGAAATCACTTTTGGAAAAACGCCCATCCCTGTACGTGGCGGTGGCAGTATTCCTATCTGTGCTTTGTTTGAAAAAGAACTGGGTATTAAAATAGTGTTTATGGGTTTTGGTTTAGACAGTGATAACCTGCATAGCCCCAATGAAAAATTTAACCTCGATAATTTTTATAAAGGCATTGAAACCATTCCGTATTTCCATAAATGTTTTGCAGAGATGAGTTAAGCAAAAAAAATATAATACTAAAGAATATAAATTCTAAAATCTCAAAAGATCTTCCCTTTGAGATTTTTTTTGAGATATGATTTCAGCAATTGCCTCAATTTCTTTACTTTTGCACCCCTCATGTCGGGGTAGCTCAGCTGGTTAGAGCATCGGATTCATAACCCGAAGGTCGGCAGTTCAAGTCTGCTCCCCGATACTAAGCCATCTTGAAAAAGGTGGCTTTATTATTTTTATGATTTATACTGTTTACATATTATTTTCTATTCAGCATCAAAAACATTACACTGGATATACTTCAAATCTGGAATCAAGGTTACTTTCACATAATCATTTAGGCAATGACTGGACAGCTAAATACAGGCCCTGGAAATTAATTTTCACGAAGAATTTGATGATAAAAGGGAAGCATTAAAATATGAAAATGGTTAAAAAGCGGCGTTGGAAGGGCATTTGTTAAAACGTTAGATCATTAAGTATTCGAATTCATATCCGCCTCTTCGGCAGACGGCAGTTCAAGTCTGCTCCCCGATACTAAATCCCCAATGCGGGGCTTTTTTTATTTTTATGTCACTAACCCGTTTATTACCAGCTTTATCTTAACTTGGTAAGTAACAATTTTTTTTGAAACAGGTTGGTTGTAAATACTACGCCTTCAATTCTATCATACTTTTTCTCTTTATGAAAATCAGTATAATACTTCTTTTTGCCTTTCCCTTATTTAATACAGCCAATGCACAGCAGGTAACCACCAGGCTGTACACAACAAACGATGGCCTGCCAACTTCTTCCGTTTTTGGTGCTTACGAGGATAGCTATGGTTATTTATGGATAGGTACAAGCAATGGCATAAGCCGGTTTGATGGAAAGCAATTTGTAAATTTTAATCTGGCTGATGGGCTTCCATCTTTATTCGCCGGAGTAACCCTTGAAGACAGCCATCATCGTCTTTGGGCAGCAACCAGGCATGGTGTGGCCCGTTTGCTGGGAAACAAATTTGTTGTTTACCCGCTAAATGACAGTCTGGATATTGATTATGTAAATGGTATCATTGAAACAAGAGATAAACAGGTTTGGTGCCTTACACCAAAGGGTGTTTATCAATTTGAAATTAATACATGGAAGAAAATAAAACTATTCCCTGGGTATGAAAATGAAGCATGTAGAGACATTATAGAAACTGATTCAGGATTGTATGTAAACTATGGTCATTTGCTTGCATATCGTAACAGGAGAAATAAATGGGAGGTGCTTGGAGAACATTCTAACCCAGGACCTGTTTATGTTATATTGTATAAACACGGGCAGACCTTGCTGGTAAATACACGGAATACAATTTATAAAATAGAAAATAACCGGCTAATCCCGTTGGTAGAGGGTTTGAAGGGCATTGGATATTTTAGTTTTTTTGTTGATTCCCGTGATCGCTTATGGTATCATTTCATCAATGGAGATAGCGCATTTCATATTTCATCACCCGGGAATTATAAACAATTTACCCTGCAGATACCAAATCGCTACGGCCAGGTATTTATCATTAGTGAAGATACCCATGGAAATTTTTGGGCTGGCACACAGGAAGGATTTCTAAAAATCCAGGAGGTAGCATTTTCAGCAATTGAAGAAACAGATAGCACAAAAATCGGAGCTGCTACAAACGGGATAGCATTAAAAGATTCGGGTCTTTTATTATCATCTAAGTATGGGTTATTATTTTATCATCCCGATAAACCTGTGGGGCAACGTGTTTCAGTCAATGCAACAAAAACCATTATAGATATTTCAACTACTGATGAAGAAGGTAGAAAATGGTTTATTACCAGGCACGGCCAGCTTTACAGGTTAGATGGAAATAAGTTGACTGACTTTTCTTTTTTGCTGAAGTCATTACATGCCGGGCCTCTCTTTTCCTGCTCTTATGATATAAAAAAAAGAAGATTGTTTATTGCCTGTGATAGTGTCTTGTTGGTTGGTAATGATAAAAAAATGGAAGCATTTATACCTTATAACAAAGACAGGCAGGTCCCTTTGTGTGAGGATGTACTAGCCACAAGAAATGGTTTTGTATTGCTTAAGTCTGTTACTGGTAAAATTTACATGATTGATAAAAATGACAGCCTGTTTGAGTGGAAAGAAGCCAACCGGGATCATGGAGATCATAGTATTTTTTATGAAAGCCCCAATTCGAATTTGTGGATCATAAATGCTGGTACCGGGCTTAAGCAATACCGGTTCAATACAAACGGGAAGCCTGAACTGATTAAAATAATATCTGATAAGAATGGATTGCAAAATAACAATGTTCATTCCCTTACTTTTGATTCATCAAATAGAATATGGGTCGCATCAGTTTCGGGGTTGGATATTTTACAAAAAAATAATAACGGCGAATGGGAAGTTTTTAATTACAGCCAGGAGACCGGGTTGCAACTTAACTGGAAACAAACAAAATTGATCACGGATGTGAGAGGAGATGTGTGGGCTACATCCTGGCACACACTGGTAAGATTTGATAATCGGCAAATTGAACTTAAAAAAGAAATTCCCAAAGTTATCATTGAAAAGGTGCAATTGAATTCAAAAGACGTTGACTGGAGCAAATACACTGATTTACTATACAGCTACCAACAATTTCCGGTGAACCCAAAATTAAATTATGAAAAAAACACCATTAGTGTTTTTTTTAACGGCATTAGTTTTTCATCTTCCCCCCGGCTGGAATATGCTTATGAGTTAAATCCGATAGATACTTCATGGAGCCAGACTACAACCAATGCTTCCGTATCATTTGTAAACCTTCCGCCTGGCAAATATATTTTTAAAGTAAGAACAAGAGACCATGCTTCGGCGTGGAGCTTACCGGCGGAATTTTCATTTGATATCATCGCCCCTTTCTGGATGAGATGGTGGTTTATTACTTTGTGTGTGATGGTGATAGCTGCAATTATTTACAGTATTTATAAATACCGCATCAACCAGGTAAAAAAAGTATTGGCCATGCGTACAAAAATTTCCCAGGACCTTCATGATGAAATTGGCGGATCGATTAGTGGTATTAACCTGCTGAGTCAAATGGCTACGGAAAAATTACAAAATAATAAACCTGACGAAGCTTCCGAGTATTTATTTAAAGTAAAAACCTATACTCAGGATGTAATTGAAAAACTGAGTGATATGGTATGGATATTTAATCCTAAAAATGACAGTATCGAAAAACTTTTACAACGGTTAAAATCTTTTGCCATTCCTGTTGCAGCATCAAAAAATATACAGATTCATTTTATTACAGATAAAGAAAATGAAATGAAAAATTTAAATATCCGGCAGCGCAAAGCCATTTACCTGATTAGTAAAGAAGCAATTAATAACACATTTAAATATGCAGCATGTAATAATATTTATTACAACCTGCATACCAAAGGTTCAAAATGGCGACTTACAATACAAGACGATGGCCTGGGGTTTATAGCTAAGGAAAATGAAGGTAGTAATGGCTTAAAAAATATGAGGGCAAGGGCTGATGAAATCGGCGCAAACTTTAATATCCAATCACAAACACGCGGGGGCACTATTGTAACAGTAGAATTTTAATTCCCTCATTTGGGGGTACTAAAACAACAATACAACAACTTATCTTTATTACGTGAATACCAACAAAGAAATACGGGTAGCTATTTTTGAAGACAACCCGATTATGATAGATGCTTATCGTTCTATCCTTACTGGCTCACCAGGCTTTATCTGCACCGGAACTTTTACGGGATGCAATAACTGGAGACATGATATTGAAAAAAGTAATCCTGATGTGGTGTTGATGGATATTGAAATGACCGGTATCAACGGGATTAAAGCAACCGGGCTGATTAAAAAAGAATTCCCTGATTTAAAAATATTAATACAAACTGTTTTTGAAGATGATGCTAAAATATTTGAAGCGTTATGTGCCGGTGCCAATGGTTATATTTTAAAAAACACTTCCCCTGTAAAAATGCTGGAAGCCATAACCGATGTATATAATGGTGGTGTGGCTTTCAATCCTGTTGTGGCAGCCCAGGTAGCTAAGCTTTTTAAGCAATTCATTGCACCATTAACAACAGTTAATAATTATCAACTTACCGAAAGGGAAAAAGAAATTTTACATCTTCTTACCGAAGGCATGCCCATGCCACGTATTGCCGAAAAAATATTTCTTAGCTACCATACAGTAAGAGATCATGTAAAAAACATTTATCAAAAATTACATGTGGCTTCTGCAACAGAAGCTGTGGCCAAAGCTTTTAAAGAAAGGCTGGTTTGAAAAAAGGTAACTCATTCATTGGGTCATTAAATTTAAAAATCCACTATCATCTGTCATCATTTTCATCTAATACTCATCTCCCAAATAATACCCCCCAATTGAGGGATTGTAAAACCCTGTGTATGCTTTTAGTTTTGACCCATTCAATCAAATATTTTATTATCATTATTAAAAATTGAAAAAATGAAAAAGTTTATTTCCTTTTTAGTTTTCATTGCAGCATTTTTTATGTTGCCTGGTTGCAAAAAAGAATTGCAACCCCAGCCGATGACTTCTTCCGAGCCGGTGACTTCTTCTTTATTATCTGCATCGGATCCTGACCTTAAGTTCAACACATTCAAAGGTCCTGAAGTAGAAGTGGGGAATGGGTATGCCCGTACTTTTATAACAAGGAGCCATACAGGTGTGCCCCAGGAATTGGGTGTGATTTTTACAAACGAAGCACTATCTGGTTTGCCTGCTGTCAATACCCCTTATGTTTTGGATTTCCATCACAAAGCATTGGAATCAACCCTGTTTCAACATGTTGCATTAGGTTGGAGTGCTAATGGCCACCCACTTCCGGGAGGCGCATTCATTGCGTCTCATTTTGATGTTCGGTTTTTTATGATGAGTCTTCAAGACAGGCTTGCGATTCCTGCTCCTCCGGCACCGGCTCTTTACGTTCTTCCGCCAACAGGATATATGCCCGCTAATTATTTTCCAGATGTTCCCGGACCGCTAATTGGTATGCATTGGACGGACAAAAGTTTTGTGGCTGGTGTTCCCGTAAATCACACGATGATATTAGGATCTTATAATGGCAGGTTTACTTTTGTTTCTCCCATTGTTACACGGACAACGTTGGTAAATGGAGCAAGCATATCGTTACCATGGACACAGCCACAGCTATTTGCCGAGCATGGATATTATCCTACCCGTTATAATATTTATAAAGATGACAAGGGCAACCACTATGTATCAGTATCAGATTTTGTTTTGCGGTAATTGAAATTATTTACCTTAAAGTTATAGGCCGATTGAGAATGAGGATGATAAATTTTCGATCATTGCCTGGGAGAAGAATAAAAACCATTTTGTAAATGTTTTTATAAAACATTATTCATTAAATATTAAACTTTAAAAAATGAAAAAGTACAAATTTTCAGTTATTACCAGCTTATTGTTTTGTGTAGTTTTCTTTTTTTCCTGTCAAAAGGAAAAAATGCAGGAGAAATTAAAGGGGGAAGAAATTACAGCCCCCGGCTTAGCCAGCACTCCGGAATCTGCATACAATATTGAAGTGGTTTTAAAAGGTGAGGGTAATCAGAATGGGCATATTCATTTTCGTCAGGATCCCGATCCGGCTAAAATTATTACCCTTGACACTAAAGTACATAATCTTGAAGCTAACCACCCATACCTACTACAACGGGCTGTAGACGTTGTTCTTGATGGCAACTGTACCGGAACAAATTGGCTCACACTTGGCCATGGATTAACTCCTCAATCAATTATGACCAATTTTAAAGGTGATGGTAAAGAAGAATTATGGCGTGATGTATCAGCCATCCCATCCGGAACAACATTCGATATTCATTTTCGTGTAATAGATGCGTTAAACCAGGCTGTTATATTAACGAGTGATTGTTACCAGTATACTGTCAGGTAGAAATTTTTTTTAAATGTATTATGTTTAAACCCCTGGCTTTAAAGCCAGGGGTTTTTAGAACATTGAAATTTTAAATTCTTCAATTATGAAATCGCTATTAAAATTTGCCACATGCATTTTAATAACCGGTGTTTTATTTTTTCTTTCCTGCCAAAAGGAATACTCCTGCGAAAATTGTAGTAGCACCAATAAACCACCCATCGCAAATGCCGGAGCAGATCAAACAATCACCTTACCTAAAGACAGTATTGTTTTAGATGGCAGTTTATCAAGCGATCAGGATGGAACAATAATATCACACCATTGGACAAAAATTTCCGGGCCTGTTTCCGCAAATATTATTAAAACCGATTCATCAAAAACTTTGGTGAAAGCTTTGCTGATGGGGATTTATAAGTTTGAATTGAAAGTAACAGATAATGGTGGCCTTTCTGCAAAAGATACGGTACAGATTACTGTTAACGATCCGGCACAACCCAACCGGCCACCTGTTGCTAATACAGGAGCTGACCAAACAATTACTTTGCCTGTGAACACAGTTAATCTAAACGGCAGTGGCTCTGCTGACCCCGATAATAATATTACCGGTTATTACTGGACAAAAATTTCCGGGCCATCCTCATTTAATATTGCCAATGCGAATGCAGTGCACACACCCGTAACAAATCTTATACAGGGTGTTTACCAGTTTGAATTGAAAGTTACTGATGGAGGAGGTTTATTTGCAAAGGATACGGTGCAGATTTCTGTTAATGCAGTGATTGTAGTGCAAGCCTGCGACAGCAGGCCAATCATTAATGCAACTCTTGTACAGATAGGAACCCTGTCTGATGCAGGCATTGGGTTGGTAAGTGCAGCAGCAGGAAATAAAATACTCTTTGCCGGCGGGCAAAGAACAATAACAGGCTACTCTACCAGGGTTGACATCTACGATATTACAACTAATACATGGTCTGCTGCGGAGCTTACTCATGGTGACAGAATGGGTATGGCTGCTGCTACAGTTGGCAATAAAGTTTTGTTTGCGGGTGGAATGGAGAATGATAATGGTACACAAACATCAAGAGTGGATATATATGATGCAACTACCAATAGTTGGTCACAGGCAGAGTTAAGTAAAGCAAGGGCACATCTTGCTGCTGCAACATTGGGAGATAAAGTTTTTTTTGCAGGTGGTGGTTCATGGGAACCTTTTTTCATGGGCTCAAATGTGGTTGATATTTATGATAACTCTGCAAATACTTGGACAACAGCTACACTTAGTCAAGGCAGATCTTATCTTACTGCAACCACGATAGGAAATAAAATATACTTTGCCGGAGGTGCCCAGGGTCCAGGGTATGCTGGTAATATTTCAACCCGGATAGACATTTATGATGGTACTAATAATTCCTGGCACACGACTGAAATGCAGGAGGGAAAGAGTAATATGGCTGGTATCGCTTTTAATGAAAAGATATTATGGGCCAGTGGTTGGAAACCGGGTGGTGCTATATCAGACCAGGTGGAGATAAAGAATGTCAATACCGGTGCTTCTTATTTTACCTGCGTAATACCAAGAACAGATTTTAGTGCAGTAATAAAGGGCGACAATATTATTTTCTTTACAGGATACGAAGACAACTTAGCTTTTGGAGGCACTCGTTTCGAGATTTATAATATAACTACTAATACCTGGTCAACGGGAAAACTAAATCAAAGACTAATCGCTGCAACTATCATTTCCCTTAACAACACAATCTATGTTGCCGGAGGTACCGACGATCCTTTCACTGGCATAACATTTAACCAAGTCTGGAAACTGGAGTTTTAAAATATTACAATTATGAAACAAGTATTAAAATTTGCTGTTTTTGCATTATTGACCGGAGTGTTGATTATTCTTTCCTGCAAAAAAGAATACTCCTGTGAAAATTGTATTGGCGGTAATCAACCACCCATTGCAAATGCCGGTCCGGACCAAACTATTCTTTTACCAATCAATAATGTAACGCTGGATGGAAGTGCATCCAGGGATCGTGATGGATATATCACCGGTTATCAATGGACAAAAATTTCAGGGCCTTCCTCATTTAATATTGTAAATGCAAATGCAGTTCAAACGCAAGTGACAAATCTTGTGCAGGGAATTTACCAGTTTGAATTGAAAGTAACAGATGCAGGGGGCCTGTCTGCAAAAGATACCATGCAGGTAATCGCAAATGCGATACCATCCGCCTGCGCTCAACTCGTTCCTTTTGGAACACTTTCTATTCCCCGTGAATATGTTTGCACTGCCACTGCCGGGAATAAAATTTTATTTGCGGGGGGAGCTATACAAATTACTCCAACTTATATTGCCTCTTCACGGGTGGATATTTATGATATGGTTACACAAACCTGGTCAACAGCAGAATTAAGCATGCCCCGTTCAGCCCTGGTATCCGCTACTCTTGGAAATAAGATATTTTTCACGGATGGTTATTACAGCGCTTCATCAAGAGTTGACATTTATGATGCATCCGCCAACCTTTGGTCAACTACTGAATTAGGTACAGCAAGGGCAGGACTTATATCGGCTGCTGCCGGTAACAAAGTAGTTTTTGCAGGCGGTTATGGTATTCCTGATAACGATAAAATAGATGTTTACAATGTCACTTCCGGCCTTTGGTCAACAGCTTTCTTAGCTCAACCAAGAGCAGATATTTCTGCAACTTCATTTGGTAATAAAATATATTTTTCCGGAGGTCAGGACTTACAGGGTAATCAGGGTGTCGGTTTTTCTGACAAAGTAGATATCTATGATGCGTCAACAGACAGTTGGTCAACAATTACAATGTCTGAACCAAGGTGGTTTCACACTACAATTGTTGCAGATAATAAAATATTTTGGGCAGGAGGGTGTTCTTCTTTTGATACCAATGGAGACGCTATATCTAACCCCAGTGTAGAGATGTACGATATAAATAATGGGAACCGGTTGCATCACCAATTATCCCAAACTCCTATTATGTCTTCCGGAATAATGAATAATAAAATTATTTTTTTACCCGCTTTTGCCGGCTCATCATTTTCAATAGATATTTATGATATAAGCACACAAACATGGTCAGCCTGCAATATTTCTTCCCCGGAATGGACACACATCGGATGGCATAAAGCAACTGTTGCGGCGGGTAATAATATGTATATTATAGGAAATATACAAGGAACTACTATCCCATCCCGGATCTGGAAACTGAGATTTTAAATTATTCTATCAGGGAGAAATAAAAAAAGTAAATTTTGCAAGGATAAAGCAAATTGGAGAATCTGATTATTATGAAGCGGGGCATTGAAACACAAATTATTTTTTAGTGATTGAGTAACTGCTTAATCTTTTCCTGTACTTTATCTCCATTAGGCAACATTTCTCTCTCCAAAATAACATTCATGGGTACTGCAGGTAAATTTAAAGCACCTAACACTTCAACCGGCGCATCTAAAAATTTAAAACAGGCTTTACTTATCCTGCCTGCCAGGGCTTCGGCAAAGGAATTATTTTGTTGTTCTTCGGTTACAATTAAACATTTGCCATGCTTTTGTACAGTTGCAAAAATCAGTTCTTCATCCAAGGGAAACAAGGTTCTTAAATCAATAATTTCAATTTGTCCAATAAAATTTTTTGCAGCAGCTTTTGCCCAATATACACCCATGCCATAGGTTATTATACAACAGGTTTCGCCGCTTTCAATAAATTTTCCATCAGCCTGCAAAACAATATTGGCTTTACCTAAAGGAATAATATAATCTGATGATGGTTCAATAGTTTTTGCTTCTTCTGTTCCGGGTACTTTACTCCAGTACAAACCTTTATGCTCCAGCATTATCACGGGATTAGGATCGAGAAAAGCAGCTTTTATCAACCCTTTCATATCAGCAGCGTTTGATGGATAAACAATTTTTATCCCTTTAATTGAAAGCAAAGTGGTTTCAATACTTGCGCTATGATAAGGGCCACCACCACCATAAGCGCCAATGGGCACCCGTATTAAAGTTTGTACCGGAAATTTGCCACAGCTTAAATAACAGCTCTTACTTATTTCTGTCACCAGTTGGTTTAACCCCGGGTAA
Organism: Ferruginibacter sp.; assembly: GCA_043757165.1. GTDB lineage: Bacteria > Bacteroidota > Bacteroidia > Chitinophagales > Chitinophagaceae > Ferruginibacter. The sequence continues at coordinate 41,159 of JAYVPT010000068.1, read as the reverse complement.
ATATAATCGGCAAACTGAACTTCCACAATTGGTTTTAAACCAACAGCGCTCATACCAACAGTACTGCCGATAATATAAGCTTCCTGTATGGCGGTATTAAACACCCGGTGGTCACCAAACTGTTCAGCTAAAGTTGCCGCTTCTCTAAAAACCCCACCTAATCTTCGACCCACATCCTGCCCATATAAAATTGCTTCGGGATATTGCTCCATAATTTCCCTGATGGCAAATAAACCTGCATCCACCATTAATATTTTTTCTTTATTGGCTGGTGAACGCTCTCCTTCTTCTTTTATAACCGGTGTTGGTACAAAAACAAAATCGCTGACTGTTGATGCAAAAGGTTCTGGTGCTGCGACGGCTCCCTGAAAATCATGTGCAACAAGTGCTGCAGTTTCTTTTTCTGTTTTAATCAATTCTTCTTCACTAACTCCAAGCTCCAATAATTTTTTTCTCAGTTTTGGGCCGGGGTCATCAGCATAATGTTTAGCCAGGTCTTCTGCTGTTCTATAAAATTCTTTTCTTACGCCGCTGGTATGATGACCAAGTAATGGCACCCTTGCATGTACCAAAAACGGATGTCTTTCTTTTCGTACTTCATCTACCACATTTTTCATTACTTCATAGCTGTGTAAAAAATCGCTGCCGTCAATACTTATCCTGCTGATGCCTTTAAAACCTTTTACCATTTCACTGGCATTGGTGGTTCTTGCTTCTTCGGCTGTTACACTAATACCCCAGTTATTATCCTGCACTAAAAAAATTATTGGTAACTGATGCAATGCCGCAAACTGAAAAGCTTCGCTTACTTCACCTTCTGTAACGGAAGCATCTCCCAATGAACAAATAACAATTGGTAATTCATTGTTTGTTGTTGGTGGTTGGTAGTTGGTGCTTGATTGTCGGTCGTCCGTCGTCTGTTGTCGGTAGTCTGCCTTAATTTTTTCTAAATATTTTATGCCCTGTGCAATACCTGTTGTTGGTATGGCCTGCATACCTGTAGCACTGCTTTGATGTATGATGTTTGGTTTATCTTCACCTTTATAATTTGGATGAGCATAATACTCCCTGCCGCCAGTAAAAATATCGTTGCCTTTGGCCAATAATTGTAACATCAGTTCGTAAGGGGTAAATCCTAATCCCAATAGCATACTTTCATCCCGGTAATATGGACTTACATAATCGCAGGGTAATAATTGAAATGCTGTAGCAATTTGTATGGCTTCGTGACCTCTTGATGTGGAGTGAACATATTTACAAATGGGTCTGTTAGCTTCATAAGTTTCCGCCATGGCTTTGGCAGTACACATTAAGCGGTAGGCTTTTAATATTATCTCTGTTGCAATCATTGATCAAAAGTAAATTTTTTGCTGTAATTATTTCCCATAGAAATTACAGAAACGATTAAGTAATAAGAACCCCTTCGGGGGATTTTAATAATGGTAAAAATTCAACATAAAAAAATCCGCCTTTTGGCGGATTAAAATATTTTGTAGAAAAATTATTTTACTTCTACCGTTAATAAATTTTCTTTTTCCAAAAAAGCTTCCAGTAAATCTCCCACCACACATTCACCCACACCTGCCGGCGTTCCTGTAAAAATTAAATCACCAATGTTTAATGAAAAGTAATTAGAGATATGGGCAATCAATGAATCGATACTGAAAATCATATTGGCAGAATTTCCAGTCTGTACCAATTCTTTATTTTTATAAAAAGTGAAATTGATATTTTTTCTGTTTGATGCAGGCGTTAAATCTATAAACTTACCAACAGCTGCAGAATTATCAAATGCCTTTGCTTTTTCCCATGGCAGTCCCTTCTTTTTTAATTCGTCCTGTATATCACGTGCTGTAAAATCTATACCAACAGTTATTCCATTATAATAATTGGAAGCATGGCGCTCCTGGATGTATTTACCGTTTTTGCAAACACGTAATACCAGTTCGCATTCATAATTCAATTCATTAGAAAACTCAGGATAATAAAATGGCGTATGACTTTGCAGCAAAGCACTCTTTGGTTTCATAAAAATAACCGGCTCGTCGGGTATATCGTTGCCCAGCTCTTTCGCATGATCCGCATAATTGCGACCTACACAAATTATCTTCATCTAGTGCTTTTTTTAAGATATTCGGTTGAATAGCGAAAATAGGTAAATAGCTTAAAAGAAACAACAATATGTAAAATGTATTTTTTTTATTCTTATGCCTTTATTAAAATATTATTAAATGTTGTCATAGTTTTTTCTATACCGGTGGTGATACAACTTTCAATTACCTCCACACATTTTTCAATTTTTAATGTTACTACCGGCACTTCCGCTTTTAACCATTTACTTAAAACAAAGTCGGCCTGCATGCCCTTGGGGTAGTTGTTCCCGATACCAAACCTTAATTTAGGGTATTTATCTGTACCCAAAACGAGTTGAATATCCCTTAACCCATTATGCCCGGCATCAGATCCGCTTGGCCGCAACCTTATTTTCTCTAAAGGTAACGCAAGGTCATCCACAACGGTCAGTGTATTTTCAACTGGTATTTTTCCTTTATCCATCCAATATTTAAATGCTTTACCGCTAAGATTCATAAGCGTGGTGGGGCAAATACATATTATTTGTTTGCCTTTAAATTTTATATCGGCAACATAAGCCAACCTGTCTACCCTAAACTCACCGCCATGTTTCTTTACAAAGGCATTTACTACATCAAAGCCAATATTATGGCGGGTATTGGCATATTCGTTGCCAATATTACCAAGGCCAGCTATCAGGAATTTAGGCATGAATTTTTTGAAATGAGTTTAGAAGTTTAGAGTTTAGAGGTTTAGCTACCTATTCCCAATTCACCTTTTTAAATTAATGTATCAAAAATGCCCTGCAAATCTGCTTCGGTTTTTATTAACACATCCCTTGCTTTACTACCCTGATTAGAACCTACAACCCCAGCAGCTTCCAGCTGATCCATTAAACGTCCTGCACGGTTGTACCCTAACTTCATACGCCTTTGCAATAAAGAAGTGCTGCCTATCTGGCTGGCCACAATTAATCTTGCAGCATCTTCAAATAAAGAATCCCTGTCAGTAAGGTCGGCACCTTTTGCTTCCAGCTCTTTTTCATCAATATATTCCGGCAATAAAAATGCCTGGGGGTAGCCTCTTTGCTCACCGATGAACTCAACAATTTTATCTACTTCCGGTGTATCAACAAAAGCACATTGCAAACGCACAAGATCTCCATTATAGCTTATAAGCATATCACCTTTACCAATCAATTGCTCGGCACCGCCGGCATCCAAAATGGTACGGCTATCAATTTTACTGCTCACCTTAAACCCAATCCTGGCAGGGAAGTTAGCCTTTATTGTACCGGTAATAATATTTACCGATGGCCTTTGCGTGGCTATAATTAAGTGAATACCCACAGCTCTGGCCAATTGTGCCAAACGGGCAATCGGCATTTCAATTTCTTTACCTGCCGTCATAATTAAATCGGCAAATTCATCCACCACTAAAACTATAAAGGGCAAAAACTGGTGTCCCTTTTCCGGATTTAATTTACGGGCAACAAATTTTTCGTTATACTCCCTTATATTACGGCAACCGGCTTCTTTAAGCAAATCATACCGGTTATCCATTTCAATACATAAAGCATTAAGGGTATGCACTACTTTTTTTGTATCGGTAATGATGGCATCTTCTTCTCCGGGCAGTTTTGCCAAAAAATGTTTTTCAATAGCTTTATAAATACTTAGCTCCACTTTTTTAGGATCGACCAAAACAAATTTTAATTGTGATGGATGTTTTTTATACAACAATGAAACTAAAATAGCATTTAAGCCCACTGATTTACCCTGGCCTGTTGCACCCGCCATTAACAGGTGCGGCATACTGGTAAGGTCCACTATAAAATTTTCGTTATCAATTTTTTTACCAATGGCAATGGGCAAAGAGAAATTATTGTTCTGGAATTTTTCCGATCCCAGCAAGGTTCTCATACTCACTATTGTTTTTCTTGCATTGGGCACTTCAATACCAATAGTTCCTTTACCGGGAATGGGGGCAATGATACGGATACCCAACGCAGCAAGGCTTAGCGCAATATCATCTTCCAGGTTTTTAATACGGGAAATGCGTACCCCTGCAGCTGGAATAATTTCGTACAATGTAACTGTTGGCCCTACTGTTGCCGAAATTTTTTGAATCTGAATATCGTAATTTTTAAGGGTATTGATGATCTGGTTCTTATTATTTTCCAGCTCATTGGTATCCTGCACTATTTTATCACTGCCATGATTTTCTAAAAGATCAAGCGTTGGATATTTATAATCTCTCAGGTCTAAAATCGGATCATAAGGCTTAAAAGCTGCAGGCTTTTTTTCTTCAACTGCTGCAGCTTCTTCGTTGATTTTATCAGCCGCTGATTTAATTTCAAGTTCAAGGTGTGTTATATCTTTTACTTTAACTGATTTTACCAGCTCTTCTTCTGTTTTAAAAATTATTTTTTTTGGCTCACCTGCTGTTTCAATTATATTTTCTTCACCGGGTTCTTTTTCCACTAAAGTAAAATCATTATCCAACACATTATTTTCCTGTGGAGGTACCATTAAAATATTATTATCGCCTTTTAATGAGTTTATTTTTGCTGTATTGGCGTTTTCATCAACAGGCCATACATGGGTTTCTGCAATTTTATCTTCTTCATCAATTGCATCGGCATCTGCAGGAACAAAATATTTTTTTGATGGCAGTTTAAAAACCGGATTAAAACGCCAGATTATATATGACAATACAGCAACCGTCAAAATTCCAATGGTACCAATCTCACCAACTGTTTTATACATCCAGTCTTTCATCATATCTCCTGCTGCACCACCCCAGGGAAATATTTTGCCGCTGAAAATAACTGCTGCGGCCACACATATTACCGGCAAGCCGACAATAAGATATTTGATATTACGACTGACCGAAAAGACTTTTTTACCAAAAAATAAATTTACCCCAACAACAAAAAAGAAGGTGCAAATAAGGTAACCGGCAATACCAAATCCTTTGCGAATGAATATTTCGGAAACGAATGCGCCGAATGTGCCCAGCAGGTTTTGAACCTTAATGTCATTTGCCAGCAACATGCGGTAGCTGAACTTATCCTGGTCTTCGGCCCAGGTAAATAAATAAGAGGTAAAGGCAATAAATAAAAGTATTGCAAGAAGCAACAGAACACTGCCGGCAATTTTATGGGTACGCTCATCCTGTAAAAGTTGTTTTACTTGTACAGTTTCTTCTTTTTCCTGCTTTAATTGATCAGGGTCAGCCGATTTTACTTTTACAGATTTTGATTTACTAGCCATTAGCAACAAAGATAAAGAAAACCATTACTGCTTACACCTGTAAATAAACAGATTGCTAAATAATATTAAAAAAAATTGTAGGTTTGATAACAAACTGCCCGATGTTGAAAAAATGTTCTTTTATACTCTTTTTTTTATTACTGCGTTTTTCTGGTTTTACGCAAATAATACCCGACAGCAGTTTTATGGATATTGCCGGCATCAGGGATTCTGCATTGGCAGTAAATAAAACGTTGTTATTTTTCGACAGCAACAGCGTTGCCACTTTAGATAATATTTTACAACAGCAGTTTGTACCCTTAACCCAATTTGGATATAAAAAATCCATCAGGCCAAACTTAGTATCGAAATTTGCTTACCTGCGCCTGGGGATATTTAACAGTAAAAACATTGCCGACACCATTTATTTTTTACCGGGTAGTCTTTTTGACAATATCACTGTTTATAAATTAACAGCTGCCGGCAAGCCGGAGTTTTCAGCAAATGCATCAACAACTGGATTTTGTTATTTTACCCTGGATGCTAACGAAAGAAAAAATTTTATTATAAAGCTTGATTTTTGCAGATACGATTATAATAACCTGAGGCCACAATTGATACGCCCGGGTTACTTAAATATATACAGAAGCATTACCCGTGGAAAAGCAGAAGATATCAGGATAGTTGGTTTTGTAACAAGCGGCATGCTTTTCATTATACTTTTTTTAGCCCTTATAAATTATTTTTTCAATGGCAAAAAAGAGTTTTTGTACTATTTGGGTTATGCTTCAGCTATGTTTTTACTGGTGTTCCTGTTGGCTTTTTTAAATAACAGCAGCGGTAGTTTTGCCAGTTTCTTTAATGGTTACCTGGATCTTTTTTTATTGATAACAGGCAACGTTTTTTACCTGGCATTTACAAGGTATTTTATTGAAACAAAAACGAATTACAAAACGCTGGATAAGACATTTAGAAGAGGAGAATGGTTTTTACTTTCGCTTTTACTCGTTTTTACAATAATCCATTATTTTACTGAGTGGTATATGCTGGAGCGGTTTCTGGAAAACCTGATGAAATTTATTGCATTGGGCATTGGCATTTTCTTTATTATTACTGCATTTAAACAAAAGCAAAAGCTTATTATTTATTTAGGTATAGGCAGCGCCTTTGCGGTTTTCTTTTCATTGATTTCTTTAATCATCATCCTTGCGTCAATTTCCCAAAAGAATTTTTTTTATTCCGCTTTATTTCATTTTGATCTGGGAACAGTATTTGCATTATCATTTTTTCTCCTGGGGTTAACTTATAAAAACCGTAAAGAAATAATAGAAAGAACCCAGGAACAGGAAGCCCTGAAATTAGATGTTGAAAAGAAAGTGCTGGAAAACCAGATCGCTATAATAAAAGCGCAACAGGAAGAGCGAAACCGCATTAGCGCCGACATGCATGATGACCTTGGTGCCGGTATGACAACCATAAGATTGTACAGCGAGCTGGCAAAAGGAAAATTAGGAGATACGGCTATTCCTGAAATTGAAAAAATATCATCTTCTGCCAATGAACTGTTGAATAAAATGAATGCCATCATCTGGAGCATGAGTAGCAGTAATGATTCGCTGGGAAATATGGTGGCTTATATCCGCAGCTATTCATTGGAATATTTTGAAAATACAGGCATCAACTGTAAAATAACCATTCCGGAAAACCTGCCCAATATTGTAATAGGCGGAGAGATAAGAAGAAATGTTTTTTTGGTTGTAAAAGAAGCGCTGAATAATATTTTAAAACATTCTAAAGCTACTGAAGTTGCCATTACATTAGAGTTGGTGCCGGGTGGCCTTAAACTTTTTATCCACGACAATGGTCTGGGAATAGACTTTGAAAAATTAAGGCAGTTTGGTAACGGCTTAAAAAACATGAAAAAAAGAATGGAAGATATTGATGCTGAATTTTCAATTGAAAATAACAACGGCACATTGGTAACATTATACGGCGTTAATTCTGCACTTTAATTTTTTTTATACACCCCGTAGCTAATAATATCCACCCTGCTATAAAACACAGGCCGCCAAAAGGAGTAATGGCACCGATCCACTTCATTGATTGAACTCCACATAACACGTATAATGAACCGGAAAATAAAATAATACCGCAAATAAAAAGTGTACCCGCCCATTGTAATAATCTACCGGGAAAGTCTTTGTACAATATACCAACAGCCAACAAAGCAAAAGCATGATAAAACTGGTAACGAACCCCTGTTTCAAATATTTGTAACCTCTCCGGCGATAATTTTTCTTTTAAAGCATGTGCACCAAATGCACCTAATATAACTGCCATTGCTGCAATAAATGCTGCGGTTGTAATAAATTTTTTGTTCATCCTGCCAAACTTATATTTTAGATAATTGAATGAATAGTTGCCGCGGTTATTTCATTTACCGGCAAAATTATTTTTGCGGTGGTATAAAACGGCTCCCGTTCTTTTAATTTTTTTTCTATAAAAGATTTTAGTTCCGATGGATGGATATCTTTTATCAGTGGCCTTTTTTCCTGCTCGGTAATTACACGCTTTACAATATCATCTGATGTTGCAGAAAGATAAACTGTGGTGCCATGTTCATTCATCCATTGCATATTATTATTAAAACATGGGGTGCCGCCGCCGCAGGCAATTATGCAATTATTTTTTGTTGAAAATGTTTTTAATACCTCAGTTTCTTTTTGCCTGAAATATGTTTCACCATTTTGCGCAAATATTTCAGTAATGGTTTTATGTTCCTGCTGTTCTATAACTTCATCAAGGTCAAAAAACAACATGTTGGTTTGTTTGGCCCATAAGCTGCCCCAATGGGTTTTACCGCTGCCCATAAAGCCGATGAGGAAGATACAGCCCCCATCCCCTAAAGGGGAGTTATTTGAACCTTGCATAATTACCTTAAAATTTATTTTGCAAAGAAAGCTAATAAAAAAATAATGGTGAGATTAAAAAAAATGCGTTTACCCCCCCTTTAGGGGATGGGGGTTTATTTCTTCTTCTTAAAATCACCTCTCTTCCAGGCCTTAATAAACTCGGCCCATGCAAAAGGATTAAAGATATTTTGTGGAGGAACCTGACCGGCATAATAGGCTTTATTACCGGCCTGCCTTAAAAACTGGTTACTGGCTTCCCTGCCATCCGAAGGTAAATTGGCTACTAAAATGCGCCGGGTGGCAACATCATTATTTTTCCTGGCAATGGTTATATAATCATCAGGCACAGGATTATTTACAAAGTCCCGTTCAAACTGCGCCCTTGATGGCCGTGATTTTATTATTGTTGCAGGAAGATAGACCGTATCATTTGTCATTAATTGGATAATACTTTGCAGGTTTCCTTCAAGATTCTTAGGAATGAAAATAGTTTTAGATTTGAACCCAACACTGCTGAATTCAATTTCGTCGCCTTTTAAAACCACAATACTAAAAACACCTTTATCATTCGTCACAGTTCCCCGCCCCTGCCCTTTTACCACCACACTCACACTTTCCAGGCCTTTTAAACTGTCGGCGGTCATTACCAATCCATACAATTGTACAACTGAATCTTTAAAAGATTCAAACTGTGCTTTTGTTTGAATGGGTTTTATTAAACAACAAATAAAAAATATAGGTACAATTCTACGCATTTATAAAAGTTCAATAATGATATGTGGTACAAGAGTGCGACGCCAATGAAGCTAAATAGCATTGCCGAAGCTTGTCCCCAAAAATAACAACATTCCTTAATTAATAAACAAAGTAAGGGTATGAGTGTTTAAATTTGTGGTTTCAAATGGTTTTTTAACAAATAATTGAACGATGACAAACGAGGATATACTGAAAGCGCTGAGTAATGTACAAGAGCCCGACTTAGGGAAGGATTTGGTTACATTGAATATGGTAAAAGATATTACAATTGATGGTAATAATGTTGCTTTTACCATTGTGCTAACCACACCTGCCTGCCCTATGAAAGATATGATGCGGATGGCAAGTGAAAATGCAGTGAAGCTGTTGGTAAATAAAGAAGCGGTGGTAACAGTAAACTTTACTGCCAATACAAGCAGCAACAGGAAAGATGCTAAAACAATTTTAAAAGGTGTTAAAAATATTATTGCCATTGTAAGTGGCAAAGGTGGCGTAGGAAAAAGTACTGTGGCAAGCAACTTTGCATTGGCATTAGCAGCAGGTGGTGCAAAAGTGGGACTGATGGATGCTGATATTTACGGACCCAGTCAGCACATTATGTTTGGCCTGCGTGGCGAAAGGCCATTGATGAAAGATGATGGTGATGGTAAAGGTTTGATAGTGCCTATTGAAAAATTTGGTATTAAAATAATGAGCATTGGTTTGCTCATTGATGAAAAGCAGGCCGTAGTTTGGCGTGGGCCAATGGTGAGCAGCGCCATCCGCCAGTTTGTAACCGAAGTAGATTGGGGTGAGCTGGATTATTTAGTAATTGATATGCCACCCGGCACCGGCGATATTCATTTAACCATTGTACAAACCGTGCCCGTAACAGGTGTAATTGTGGTAACCACACCGCAATTGGTTTCTTTAGCAGATGCAAGAAAAGGCGTAGCCATGTTCGGCCAGGCACAACTGAAAGTACCTGTAATTGGCCTGGTGGAAAACATGAGTTACTTTACTCCGGCAGAACTGCCCGATAATAAATATTACATTTTTGGAAAAGATGGCGGTAAAAATTTAGCCGACGAATTTGATATCCCTTTCCTGGGGCAAATACCTATTGTACAAAGTATTCGTGAAGGTGGCGATAGTGGTGTGCCGGTAATGATAAGTAATGACCTGATCACTAAAAAAGCTTTTGAAGATTTTGCAGGCAATGCGGTAAGAGGAATTGCAATGCGCAATGCAAATTATGAAGCAACACAGGTACAGGAAATAATAACTGTTTAAAAGCCCTTCCTATCCTTCCCAAAGGGAAGGGAAAAGGAGAAGATATAAGCGGAGAAGCCCTTTTATAAAAATGTTGAATTAATATACTGCAACTACGAGTTCCCTCTCCTTCGAAGAGGGGTTGGGGTGAGGTCTTAATTGTATTTTATGAAAATATATTACTGCATAATTGTTTTATTGCTGCCCATATTTTTTAATGCCTGCTCTTCAAATAAAAAAATGAATGCTAATAATAATGATGTTAAAAAGCCCACATCGGTGATTTTTGATAACCAGGGCCATCGTGGTTGCCGAGGCTTAATGCCCGAAAATACCATTCCTGCAATGATAAATGCATTGGAGCTGGGTGTTACCACATTAGAAATGGACATTTGTTTCAGCAAAGACAAAAAAGCTTTTCTTTCTCACGAACCTTTTTTTAATCATGAAATAACTACCAAACCTGGCGGCGGTTTTATTGATGAAAAAGAGGAAAAGAATTATAACATGTTTACCATGAATTATGATTCTATTATAAAGTACGATGTGGGGATGAAAGCACATCCACGTTTTCCAAAGCAGGAAAAAATAAAAGTGGCAAAACCCCTATTAACTGATGTATTTGATGCGGTAAAGCTTTTTATGATGACAGCAAAAAGACCTTACCCTTATTTCAATATCGAAACCAAAACCATGCCTGCCACTGACGGCATTAATCATCCGGCACCGGCAGCGTTTATAGAATTACTGATGAAAGTAATTAAGGAAAAAGATATGGGAGAAAATGTTATCATCCAGTCTTTCGATTTTAGAACCTTACAGTATTTACATAAGCATTACCCTTCTATAAAAACAGCGATGCTTATTGAAGATTATGATAAGCGGACTTTAGAAGAACAAATAAAAGCATTAGGCTTTGCCCCAACCATTTATAGCCCTGCTTATATTTTAGTAAATGAAGATTTGATTAAAAAATGTCATCAGCTAAATATAAAAATAATTCCCTGGACGGTGAATGATAAAAAAGAAATAGAAAGATTGAAGGCTTTAGGGGTAGATGGAATTATTTCTGACTATCCCAATTTATTTAATGAGTAAAAAAACACCCCAGATCATTTTTATTGTATTTGCTGTACTGGCTTTTTGTGCCTTGGTTTTTCATGTAAAAGAAATTTTTTATCCTTCTGAAAAAACTCCCGCAATAATAAGTTTATATGTTGTGTACCGGTATTTCATTTTTGTTTTGATAAACTGCATTTGTATTTATGGCTTATTAAAAAGGCCCAAATGGTTTGTTTGGTTTGTGGGATTATTGACTTTACAGCAATGGCACAGCCATGGAATTTACGCAATTGAACTTTGGCAAACTGCACATAAAATTCACTGGATAAGTTTAGGTGTTATAGTATTACTGCCAATACTGTTTATTTTACTGATATTTGACAGGGAGAAATAAAAAATATGCAGCATCAATTTTCTTTAGCATACGCAACAGAAGCAGACAGTAAGGACAGCCTGCAATCTTTCAGGGATAAATTTTATATCCCTCACCTTAACGATAAATATGCCATTTATTTTTTAGGCAACTCATTGGGCCTTCAACCCAAAACCACACAGGATGAAGTGTTGAACATTATGGAAAACTGGGCCAACTTTGGCGTGGAAGGATTTTTTTCAGGCAATAACCCATGGCTGCAATATCATAAAAAATTATTACCTGCTTTAACAAAAATTATTGGCGCAAAAGAAAATGAGCTGGTAGTAATGAATCATCTTACAGTGAACCTGCATTTATTGATGATCTCATTTTATCAGCCCACTGCAACACGGTATAAAATTATCTGCGAAGCAAAAGCTTTTCCTTCCGATCAATATGTAATGCAATCGCAAATTAAATTACATGGTTTAAACATTGCTGATTGTTTAGTGGAAGTGCAACCACGGCAAGGTGAAGAAACAATAAGGCAGGAAGATATTATTACAGCCATTGAAAAACATGGTAACCAAACAGCATTGGTTTTATTTAGTGGTGTAAATTATTATACCGGCCAGGTTTTTGATATGCAGGCCATAACAAACGCAGCACATAATGCAGGAGCTTATGCTGGTTTTGATCTGGCACATGCTGCCGGTAATATTAAGCTGGAGCTTCACGACTGGAATGTTGATTTTGCCTGCTGGTGTAATTATAAATATTTAAACAGCGGCCCGGGTGCTATTGCCGGCGCTTTTATTAACGAAAACCATATTGGTAACACCAATTTACAACGGTTAGAAGGGTGGTGGGGTAATGATGAAAAGAATCGTTTTAAAATGGAAGATAAATTTACCCCTGCACCAAATGCCGAAGCCTGGCAAATGAGTACAGCGCCCATTATGCAATTGGCGGCACATTATGCAGCATTACAAATTTTTGACACTGCAGGCTTTGAAAATATACTGGAAAAAAGCAAACAACTCAGCAGTTATTTATTATTTGTATTAAATGAAATTAATCAGCAGGAAAAATATTTTACTATACTTACACCACAGCAACCAACACAACATGGTTGCCAGGTTTCTATTTCGGTACATAACAACGCAAAAAAAATATTTGATAACTTATTACCAAATGGAATTTTTGCCGACTGGCGGGAACCAAATGTAATACGTGTGGCACCTGTACCTTTGTATAATACTTTTGAAGAAGTATATTTATTTGCTGAAACACTTAAAAAATTATTAGATGTATAGGTTTACTTATTACACTGAGGAGGATGACCAAAAGGTCATTGATTTTATGAATCAAAATCCATTTGCATTAATTACCGGCACAGGTGAAAAATATCCGGTGGCAACACAAATTCCCCTTGCACTAAAAGTTAAAGAAGGTAAAATATTTTTAGAGGGCCATCTAATGCGTAAGACAGATCATCATTTGGCTTTTGAAAAAAATAATAATGTACTGGTACTATTTACCGGTCCGCATTGCTTTGTAAGTGCAAGCTGGTACACTAATCCCGGTGTAGGGTCAACATGGAATTATATAACGGTACATGCAAAAGGCAAGATCACTTTTACAGATGAAGAAGGAACTTTAAAAGCTGTAAAAGCGGTGAGTGATAAATACGAAGGCACAACATCTGAAGGCGCATTTGATCATTTACCAAAGGAATACATTGACCACATGGTAAAAGCCATTGTGGGTTTTAGTATTGAAGTGGAAAGTTTGGATAATGTTTTTAAACTAAGTCAGAACAGGGATGAAGCCTCTCAGAAAAATATTATTGAGCAATTGAAAAAAAGAGGCGATTACAATTCTATTGCTATCGCCGAAGAAATGGAACACCGTTTAAACGGATAAAAAAATTAAGGGATTAACTTTGCAGCATGACAAGAAAACAACTGATAGAACAGATACGATTGAAAAGATCTTACCTCTGCGTTGGATTAGATACACATATTACCAAAATACCAAAACATTTACTATTGCAAACCGATGCTGTATTTGAATTTAATAAAGCCATTATTGATGCTACAAAAGATCTGTGTGTGGCCTATAAAATAAATACCGCTTTTTACGAAGCGATGGGATTAAAAGGCTGGGAAGCGATGGAAAAAACAGTCAATTATATTCCTCAGGAGCATTTCACTATTGCAGACGCCAAGCGGGGCGACATTGGCAATACATCTACCCAATATGCCAAAGCATTTTTTGAAACATTACCTTTCGATTCAGTTACCGTTGCCCCATACATGGGCGAAGACAGTGTAAAACCATTTTTACAATTTGAAAATAAATGGGCCATTGTGTTAGGATTAACCAGCAACCCGGGCAGTGAAGATTTTGAACAGCGCCGCTTGATTCGTGAAGACACGAACCAAGGCAATGAATTTTTATACGAAAGCGTTTTAAGAAAAGTAAGTAACTGGGGAAATACAGGCAATTTAATGTTTGTGGTAGGTGCTACAAAAGCAAGTGGCCTCGCAGACATCCGTAAAATAATTCCTGATCATTTTTTATTGGTGCCGGGAGTTGGTTTCCAAGGTGGAAGTTTGGAAGAAGTGAGCAAATACGGCATGAATAAAGATTATGGTTTACTAGTAAATGCATCAAGGGTAATTATCTACGCCAGTGAAAAAGAAGATTTTGCTGCAGAGGCAAGGACTATTGCTTTACAATATCAAACTGAGATGAGCACTTATTTAAAATAATTCTTCTTACTATGAACAGGAGAAAATTTATAAAAGCCGGTTCTTTGCTTACGGCAGCCGCTGCAATCGGTACTTCATCAAGAGTAATTGCTGTTGATGATTCAGAAAAGATATCTCCTTTAAAAGTTGTATTCCTCAGCGATGTACATGTAAAACCGGATGCAGTTGCAGAAGCCGGAATGCGTAAAGCATTAAAACATGTAAATGCGCTAAAACAAAAACCTGCTTTCATTATCAACGGCGGCGATAGTATTATGGATGCCATGGCTGCAGATAAAGTTAAGACACAGGCCCAATGGGATGTTTGGAATAAAATTTTGAGTGAAGAAAATAAATTGCCCATTTACCATTGTATTGGCAACCACGATATATGGGGCTGGCAGGTAAAAGATGAAACGATAAAAACCGATCCGTTGTATGAAAAAAGCTGGGTGGTGCAACAACACAAAATGACACACCGCTTTTATAGCTTTGATAAAAACAACTGGCATTTTATTGTTTTAGACAGTACACAGGAAAATAATGGTGGTTATATTTCCAGACTGGATGAGGAACAGTTTACCTGGCTGGAAAATGAATTAAAAAATACACCAACAGAAAAATTCATTTGTATTGTTTCTCATATCCCCATTATTTCTTTTTGCAGCGCTATGTTTTTTGATGATATGCTGCCGAATGGCGACTGGAAATTATCGAGGGCATTGTTGCACACAGATGCAAGGAGAATAAAAAAGTTATTCAAACAATTTTCTAATATCAAGGTTTGTTTAAGTGGTCATATACATTTACAGGATGAAGTGGAATATCTGGGCATAAAATATTACTGCAACGGGGCAATAAGCGGCAACTGGTGGAAAGGTGCCTTCCAGGAATTTGAACCTGCTTATGCAATATTTTATTTTTATAATGACGGTACGGTTGCAAGAGAAATGGTGCAATACTAAATACCCCTGTTGATCTTTCCTGACCCCATTACTTCATCCAATATTATTTTAATTGCATCCGGATCCTTTGTGCCAATCAACAACAATTTTCCATTTTTAAATTGCAACTGCAAACCTTTATTACAGGAGTCAGAAGTATTGACGGCATTCCCGGTTTTTGGCGAGCCGTAACGTATTCCCCAGCCACCATATTCGTATAGAGAATTGTACTCTCTTATATAGGCATCACTCAATTCGTTCCATTGTATAAAAGTAGTTTTAAACTGAAAAGGGAAAAAGCGATACCGGATACCATTGATACCAATGGTTGTTTTTAAGCGGATGGAAATAATAAAAAATAATATCAATAAACAGAACAGCTCACAAAAAATTAAAACCCAGCTTGATGCAGGTTTTGTGCCAAATGGCTTACCAATAATCACCTGTTGAATAACAGCATAAATAAATAAACCGTTCAAAGCTATCAAGCCCATCCATACCCATTTAATTTTAAACCTTTGTACTTCGCTGAAGGTATTCATTTGCCGGTTTCATTTTTAATTGCTGCTGATAATTGTATTGCCCACTTTGCATATTCTTTTGCAGATGGATGTAATTTATCATCCGCTAAAAATTCATCCTTATCGTCATCGGCTCTTTGTGAAGTTGTAATATTTATAAAATGTGTACCGGATTGTATTGCTTCATGCTCACAGGCCTTATTATAGGCATCAATTTCGGCAGCTATCTGTTTCCTGTCTCTGCCTTCAGCAAATGGTGTAATACCCCAATCGGGAATACTTAACACAAAAACATGATTAGGTTTATTCCCGGCAAACTGAATGGCACGTTGCAACAAATTTTCAAACTCAATTTTAAAATCGCTTACGCTTCTGCCGCAGTATTGATTATTTACCCCAATTAATAAAGAAACAATATCGAACTGTTTTGAAACCTGAGCTACATTAATAGCAGTATTCAATTCATCGGTCGTCCAGCCGGTTTGTGCAATTATTTGCGGAGCATCAACTGCAACACCTTGTTGTTGTAAAAGCATAACGGTTTGATGAGGGAAATTTTGTTCCAATACTACCTGCTCACCAATGGTATAACTGTCGCCTAAAGCCAGGTAAGAATAATTCATACCTAAATGTAAATAAAAAAACTGCTTCAATTGAAACAGCTCTGTATAAATTTTTCATTAACAATTAATACTTCATCGCCAGTTTAAATTTTGTCCATAAGTCGTTATCAAAACTGCTTGGGCCTGCCGCACTGCCACCGGCATCATCTCCTAATCTTACAACCACAACATCCAGACTTGGTATTACGTATATTTTTTTATCATCCTTGCCTAATGCCATAAACATATCGGCTGGTGCATTTGGTGCCAGCGATGTGGGAAAAACAATTTGAGACTGCGGAACCATACTGCTGATTTTTCCATTTAACCACCACAAATAGCCGTAACTCAAATTATAATTTTGAGAAGTATTTACCATGGCGTTGTAATAATTCTGGTCGGTAAGTAATTGTGTACCGTTCCATGTGCCTTTCTTTAAAATTAAACTGCCAAAACGGGCAGCTTCTCTTGTGGTGCAATACATAATATGATTTGACCAAAACGCCTTGGGCATACCCAGCTTATCAAATAATTTTTCTTTACAATAGGCATTCCATGTTTTACCGCTTGCTGTAGCCATCAGATCGTGTACTAAATGATAAGGTGCATTGTGGTAAGCCCATCTGGTTCCTGCATCAGCTTTGTAAATAAGACATGATGGCGTTGTACAATCCTGATCCGGCACTCCGTCATCAAGGCCGGTTGTCATAGTTAACTGATGTTTTACGGTAATTAAATTTTCTTTTGCAAGTGTTAACGATGTCCAGCCAACACCCAAATACTGCGATACTTTATTGTTGATATTAATTGTTCCTTCCTGCTGTGCAATACCGGCCACATAAGCGGTTACACTTTTACCGGCACTGGCAATATAATATTGCCTGTTTAAATCCCAGCCATTCCAATATTGTTCTTTTACAATTTTACCGTGCTGTAAAACTATTAAGCCAAAAGTATTTCTTGTAGCGGCATAGTCAAATGCTTCCTGCAGTTTGGTTGCATCCCAGCCAATGGATATTGCGGTTTTATTTTCCCAGGTATCGCCGGTTAAAGGAGGATAATAATAAGCATCCACAGGTATAGGATCGATGGTTGCTCCCGGATTGGTTTTACTGCAACCTAAAAAAAGTGTTGAAATAAACAGGAATAAGTATAGTCTCATAAAAAGATTTGCGTTGAGACTTTTTAAACGTAAAATCGTTTAAAATATTCTATACTTTATTTTGATTGTTTAATTTTTCTAATTGAATGATCCATTTACGGCAAACAAAAAGGGGAATTAATCCAATTACCCCAAAACTGCAATCAATTAAAACATGAAATAGCGGAATATGCCTTATTGGTGCAGCTATGAATGCCAGTGGGATTATGGCCACACAGGCCAGCATTGCCCAATCGATGATCCATTTATTTTTTACAGGGTCTTTTAATGGCCCGATGAATGCCATGGCAATTACAATATGTGCAAAGGCCAGCCAGTCGAAGCCATAAGCCAGCATAGGATATTTTGCATTGGTTTCTGCCAGTGCGGTATAAACATCCTGCAACCATTTCTCGGCAAATGAAGGAACCAAGGCAGGATGATTTAATAACCAGCGCAATTCTGTTTGTACAGGAAAAGCTGTAACGCCGCTTAATATTAAAGCGATGATAAAAAAGATGATGAGTAAGCGGATTTTTTTAAGCAATGTCATTGAGTTTTTTTGGGTTTATCATGTTTAAAACTTCCTATGGGTGATGAGTACCAGGGCACAATATCTACTGTAAACAAACCTGCTGCAATTGCAGGATCGGTTTGTGCAATTTTTTCTGCTTCTTCTTTTGTTTTACAATCAAAAATAAAAATACCCCGCCATGTAAGGTCATTTTTCCCAAACGGACCGGCAACTTTTATAATGCCATCGTAATACAACCGGTTAATATTTGCCATATGCCCTTTAAACAGTGTTGCTTTTTGAACAGAATCAAAATCCTGTTTTGGACCTGTTTTAATCATTACAAAAAAGTATTGCTCAATCTGGTCTTCCGGCCGTGGTTTTATTTTTGCAGCAGGTTTAGTCTGGCTAAAACAAAATGTTGTAAACAGTAGAATTCCTCCAACAAACAGCAGTATTCCTTTCATGATATAAAAATTTACTGAAACTAAATATACTTATTCAATTATACAAAAATTATACAAGAAAGAGAGATAGTATATCTTTGTTCCATTGTCAATCTACGCTGTGGTAAAAGCTCAATACTGGTATGCAGTACAAGGGAGTGACACAACGATGCAAAACAGAATTACAAATGCTTGTTCAAAAAAAATATTACATAATCTTCTAAACAATCTCCCCCTCTATCTTCTCCGCCAGCTGGCGGAGAAGATAGAGGGGGCTAATTTGTATGGCTGCTAAAACCGATAATTTTCAAAGTCCCGATTATTTTAATGTAGATGAATTATTAACGGAAGAACATAAACTGATAAGGGAAAGTGTACGCAATTATGTGAAGAAAGAAATCAGTCCGATAATTGAAGAGTATGCTCAACGGGCAGAATTTCCACAACAGATAGTAAAACAACTGGGCGATCTGGGTTGCTTTGGCCCTACCATCCCGGAACAATATGGCGGTGGCGGATTGGATTATATCAGCTACGGTTTAATGATGCAGGAACTGGAACGTGGCGATAGTGGTGTTCGTTCTACTGCAAGTGTGCAGGGCAGTTTAGTGATGTTTCCCATTTATCAATATGGCAGCGAAGAGCAACGCAATAAATATTTACCCAAATTGGCAAGTGGCGAATGGCTGGGATGTTTTGGATTGACGGAGCCTGACCATGGCAGCGACCCCAGCAATATGCTCAGCAATATAAAAGATGCAGGCGATCATGTAATTTTAAACGGTGCAAAAATGTGGATCAGTAATGCACCTTTTGCACAAGTGGCTGTAGTGTGGGCAAAAGATGAAGCCGGAGATATAAGAGGTGTAATTGTTGAAAGAGGTATGGAAGGATTTAGTACGCCAACCACACATGGCAAATGGAGTTTGCGTGCCAGTGCCACCGGCGAGCTGGTTTTTGACAATGTAAAAATTCCGAAAGAAAATATTTTACCAAATGTAAAAGGATTGAAAGGCCCGTTGGGCTGTTTAACCAAGGCCCGTTACGGCATTGCATGGGGCGCTGTGGGTGCGGCAATGGATTGTTATCATATTGCTTTAGAATACAGCAAACAAAGAATTCAGTTTGGAAAACCCATTGCCGGTTTTCAGCTGCAGCAAAAAAAACTGGCCGAAATGGTTACCGAAATTACCAAGGCGCAATTATTAAACTGGCGGTTGGGTGTGTTGATGAATGAAGGAAAAGTTACGCCACAACAGGTAAGTATGGCAAAACGTAATGCCTGCGAAATTGCCACCAATATTGCAAGAGATGCAAGGCAAATGCTGGGTGGCATGGGCATTACAGGAGAATATCCTGTTATGCGCCACATGATGAATTTGGAAAGTGTGATCACTTATGAAGGCACACATGATATTCATTTGCTGATAACAGGAATGGATGTGACGGGGTTGAATGCGTTTAAGTAGGGCCCCTCCTAACCTCCCCGAAGGGGAGGAACTATTATGGAGGGGATTTTTGCGAAGCTGATGTTTGTTGTTTTTTGTACCAAACATTAGTAATTCTTATGAGCTGCATTGGCGTCGCACTCTTATACTTTTAGTTCTTTATTCAACGTATTTAATTCGAAATATTTTTTAAACAGTCATTTTATAATATTTGAAAAAATCTGTGGCAAAAAATATGATGCCGAAGGCGTCACAAACAAAATCTAACAAATCATTTTAATCAAATAAATCATGGTTCATACAATTTCAGTTATCGGCGCAGGAACCATGGGCAATGGTATTGCTCATGTATTTGCACAAAACCGCTTTGCAGTAAATTTAATTGATGTTAACCCTACGCAATTACAAAGGGCATTAGCAACCATTACTAAAAACCTCGACAGGCAAATTGCAAAAGGCATCCTTACCGAAGCACAAAAAACAACAACGCTTGCCAATATCACCATGCTTTCACATATATCAGATGGTGTAAAAGATGCACAGCTGGTAGTGGAAGCTGCAACAGAAAATATTGAATTGAAGCTGGATATTTTCAGGCAGATGGATATTGCATCACCTGCAGATTGTATTTTGGCTACCAATACTTCTTCTATTTCCATTACAAAAATTGCAGCGATAACCAAACGCCCCGAATTAGTTATTGGTATGCACTTTATGAACCCGGTGCCGGTAATGAAACTGGTGGAAATAATTAATGGTTATGAAACTAAGGCAGCAGTAACGGAAACTATTGTTGAGTTGAGTAAACAGTTAGGTAAGATACCCTGCGTTGTAAATGACTATCCCGGCTTTGTTGCCAACCGTATTTTAATGCCCATGATAAATGAAGCTATCATCAGTTTGTTTGAAGGTGTTGCCGGTGTGGAGGAAATTGATACAGTGATGAAACTCGGCATGGCACACCCCATGGGTCCATTACAACTTGCCGACTTTATAGGCCTCGATGTTTGCCTTAGTATTTTAAACGTATTGCACGATGGCTTTGGCAATCCTAAATATGCACCTTGCCCTTTGCTGGTTAATATGGTAACGGCGGGAAAATTGGGTGTTAAGAGTGCTGAAGGATTTTATGTTTATGCGGCGGGAAGTAAGGAGTTGGTGCCTGCCCGCCGTAGCTAAAGCGAAGGAGGGGTGAGTGAGCGGTTTAGGTAAAAAGGATATAAATTACTTGTTAATCCCCTGATGTAAAATTAAAAGGCTGAAACCATTTTTGTTTTTTGCAATGCTTAAATACACAAACAGTCATGCATCTATTCAGTTGTTTTATTAAATCATTCATAGTTTTAATAACTGCTGCATCACATAATGCACTTAAACTCTTTTCAATTCTCACATTACCATATACACAATTCGTGTCTACTTCATATGATGCTATTACCTGTCCATGAATTGAATCTTCATCTGAAATATCAGGGGCTTTAATTGACAAATTGGATATACATGAGCAACTATCGTGCTTTTTTTTATTATTTGAGATTGAGCTTGATAAGTTAATAAAAAAGCAAAAAAAATAAAAACGAATGTTTCATATCACATAAGATTGGCTATAGTAGAATTTCCATAAACTAATCTTACCTTTATCTTAATGCAAAAGCCAACAAAACCATACGATAACAAACGCATTTTCTGGGATGTAAATGCAGAAAATTTAGACTTTGATAAGAAAGCTTCATTTATTATTGAAAGAGTATTTGAAAGAGGCGATGTGGAAGATATACGGATGTGCAGGAGGTTTTACGGGGATAAAAAAATCGCTGCCGCTTTATTAAATGCAAAATTTCTGATGGAGCATACTACTTATTTAGCAAGTGCAATCTTTAATAAACCACTAAATGACTTTAGATGTTACATGTTGAGACAATTGAACCCGGAGTATTATCCTTATTAAATAAAATCATGAGTTCTGGCAGGCCAACGAAAGAAAATTTTCATGAGTTATCGGAATATCTGCAATTTCTTACTTTAGATCAAATTGTTGAAGAATACTTAATAAAATATCCTTCTAACATGATGAAAATCTCAATCCCCCTGGTGCTAACAGATTTCAGATATGCAGAAGAAAGTGAAAACCCCATAAGTCTGAAAGGACAAACCTGGGAATCAGTAAAAAAAATAATCAGCGAAAAAGTGAGTGAGTATCTTAAATAATATTTCCATTCTTTCCCTCTCCCCCAAAATACCACTTGCAAATAAAAAATTAAATTTCTACTTTCACCCCCGCATCCCCACCCCTGAAACCCCTGCATTTTAATTCACACCACATTTTATTTTTTAACCTTAAACTTTCTATCATGAAAAAAATGTTAGTTCTGGCTTTTGGCTCCTTATTATTTATTGGTTGCAATAATGATAAGGATGCAGAGAAAAAAACTGATGCCGCACCTGCTGTTGCCACAGAAACAAAAATGCAGGATGCAGAATTTGCAGATGCCAAATATGTTGAAATTGGCAAAAAAGGTATTGCTGCTTTGTCTGCAGGTGATGTAGCGGGCTGGATGAATGGCTATGCAGACAATGCCGTGTATGTATGGAACAATGGCGACAGCGTTGCAGGAAAAACTGCTATTACTGCTTACTGGCAAAAAAGAAGAACAGAAGCGATCGATTCTATCAAATTCAGCATGGATGTTTGGTTGCCAGTAAAAGTAAACAAACCACAAAATTCTGCACAGCTTCCCGGTGTTTGGTTATTAGGCTGGTACAAGGTTGATGCTAAATATAAACCATCTGGTAAAAAAATGACTCAGTGGATACATACGCTGATGCACTTTGATGCCACTGATAAAATTGACAGGGCAATACAATTCCTGGACAGGGCGCCGATTAATGCAGCAATGGCAAAATAAGTAAACAATAAACCTTAATATAAAACCGGCGCAGCAATGTGCCGTTTTTTATTTTTTGGCTTTAAAAATCCATCCTTTCTATTGTTGGCTGCATCGCTGACAACAATTATCTTAGTAGTAAATAAATAGTAACTAATGTATTTAAAAGAATTAAAAGATATTCCTGGCAAAGAAATGTTTCCCGGTTACACCGGCCGTTTTATTCATACCGATACCATGACTTTTGCTTTTTGGGAAGTTAAGACAGGAAGTACGGTTCCGGAACATGCACATATCCATGAACAGGTGGCCTATATACTGGAAGGGAAATTTGTATTAACAGTTGATGGGACACCAATTGAACTGGAGCCGGGTAAAGTGGTAGTAATCCCTTCCAATGTAAAACATTCAGGCATTGCCATTACCGATTGCAAATTGCTGGATGTGTTCAGCCCGGTAAGGGAAGATTACAAGGTGTAAATTTTAGTTGTAAAATAATTTTAGATTTATAAAAAGCTCCCGTCATGTCTCTCCCACCCAAGGGGGGACGAGATAACAGAAAAATAAATCTTATGGGAAAGAAAGAAAAAATTATTGATGCTTATATCGCAAAGTCTGCAGATTTTGCAAAGCCCATCTTAAATCATATCCGTGAGCTGGTGCATAAAACCTGCCCGGATGTGGAAGAAAAAATGAAATGGAGTTTTCCGCATTTTGATTATAAAGGAGAGATGATGTGCAGCATGGCAGCTTTTAAACAACATGCCGTATTTGGTTTTTGGAAAGCAGTGCTGATGAAAGATCCGGTATTGGTGGAAACTGCAAGTTCGGAAGTGGCGATGGGCCATTTGGGAAGGTTGACATCAGCAAAAGATCTGCCATCCGATAAAAAAATGACAGCCTGGATAAAAGAAGCAATGGCCTTAAATGATAAAGGCATAAAACTTCCTGCCAAAGCAAAACCTGTTACAACAAAAGAATTAGTGGTTCCAAACTATTTTACAAAAGCTATAAGTAAAAACAAAAAAGCCCTGCAAATATTTGAAGCATTTTCTTACTCACATAAAAAAGAATATGTAGAATGGATCACTGAAGCAAAAACAGAAGAGACAAGGAACAAACGGATCACCACTGCAATTGAAATGATGACTGAAGGTAAAAGCAGGAACTGGAAATATGCAAAAAAATAAACTTATTTTTTCTTTACAACAAGATGATAAGAATCGTCAATCATTTCCTTTAATAATTTTTTAGGTACCGTGCCATCTACAATAACTGTATTCCAGTGTTTCTTGTTCATGTGATAGCCGGGCAATATGCTGTCTGGATATTCTTCCCTTAATTCAATGGCTTTGCCGGGATCGCATTTTACATTAAACTGCAAAGGGTTACTTTCTAAACCGGTAAGCAAAAATATTTTTTCATTTACTTTAAATACCAGGGTACTTTCACCAAAAGGAAAGCCTTCTGTAACAGAAGGCTTTTGCAATATATAATCTCTTAGCTCTTCAATATTCATAGAAAAATTATTGTTCAATATTCTTCTTAGCTTCTTCCAGTTTTTTATTGATCTGCCCGGTGAGTATATGCCAGAACATTACAAAATCGCTGCCTAAGCTGTATAAAGGATACGTAAATGTAGCCGGCTTATTTTTCTCTATAAAAAAATGGCCCACCCATGCAAAGCCATAACCAACAACCGGTATCAATGCCAGCATCCACCATTTTTGCAATACAACAGCAATAATTAAAATGGCTATTAGTAACGCTGTACCTATAAAATGCAGGGTTCGGTTTTTTGCATCGCCGTGTTCTGTTAAATAATAAGGATAAAAACTCCAGAAGCTTTTGTATTTTTTTTCAGTAGCCATAGCAGGTATATTTTACAGAAAGTTAACCCCCAACCCCTAAAGGGGAGCTGCGGCTTTAAAAATTTAACTCTCTTTGTTAATTAAACAGTGTATAAAAAAACAGCAGAAGTTTAAACTGCTTTTCGTTAAGTAAGTTACAAAAAAAAATATTTTATGCCTCTTTTTTTGTAATTACATTTTGCAGATCGTTCAGTTTATACAATACTTCTTCCAGCCGGTTTGTAGCAATGCCAGCTTTTATAATGCAAAACAGCTGCATTTCCTGTGTAATTACGGCGCAGTTAAATTGCTTTAATATCATCATCACTTCATTCATCCGGGTATAATCAAACTCAATGCGGTATTTTATTTCCACCTGCTTTTGAATAATTGGTGTAACCTGCAATGCCAGTGATACTGTAGTTTTATAGGCATTTATTAAGCCCGGCACACCCAATAAAGTTCCTCCCCAGTAACGTACTACGATCACCGCCATATTGGTCAATTCCTTACTATCTATTTGCCCTAAGATTGGTTTGCCTGCTGTACCGGATGGTTCGCCATCATCGCTGCTGCGGAAATTATTAAAATCGGTTCCAATGCGGTAAGCAAAACAATGATGCACTGCTTTGGGATGTTCTTTTTTTAATGATTGTAACTGCTGTTTAAAATCATCTGCTGTTTCAATGGCAAAAGCATAAGCAATGAATTTACTGCCCCGGTCTTTAAACTCTGCGGTGGAAGGTTGCGCTATTGTATTATAAAATCCCTGTTCGTTCATTTGCCCTGTTTACTTTTCATACTTTATTTACCGTATTTACTTTGCCCCTATCCATAAGCTATCAGCGCAATCGCACCAATAGCCAATATAATTCCTGTCCGGTTTATGATTGATAATTTTTCCCCGAACAATATCCATGCAGCAACAGCGCTGAATAACACAATGCCCATATTGTTTACAGGAATTATTGCAGATGAATTGCCTTTGTATTCAGTTATTACCCTTCCTAAAAACCAGATAGAAAAATAATTGGGCACGCCGATTATAATACCCGCCAATAAAGCCTTCACAGAAAATTGTTGTTTGCCTCTTATAATCTGTACTATTAAAACGATGGTACCTATACAAGCTGCAACAAAAAAAGCGGCAATTAAAAAATTATTGAAATTATCAGTTGGGTTAATGAAGAAATTATTTTTTACATAAACGATCAATGTATCCAATAGCCCGCTGCTGATAAATAACACCACAGGCAATATCAGTACAAGTTCATTGATTTTTTTATGTTCTCCTTCATTATTTTTTGCCGGATAACAGGTTAATATTACTGCTGCCAATGCGATAACAATACCGGCAATTTTTAATGCTGTGGCATTTTCGTTATAGAGGTAAATAGAAAACAAGAAAGGGATAACCATCGATAATTTATTGGCTACCGACGCAACAGCAACACCCAGTTTTTGTGTGGTAAAACCAATTACATTAAAAATGCTGATGAACATTACCCCCATCACCAATGCCCAAACAAACCAGGGCGAATGTATATTCTCATTGTTAACAGGAAAAGAGCCATTGACCACAGAGCCGGTGCAAACGCAGGCAATATAATTAAACACAATGGCCTGAAAAGCATTGATATTAAGCCTTTGTAATACTTTAAATGAAAGGGTTAAGTAAGAACTGAAGAAAATACTACCTAATAAATATATCATTATAGCCGCTGTTTAAAAAATATTCAATTTTGTCTGTGTCTGAAATTTCTTCCTTAATTAGTTTTTTATTTTTTAATTCCGGTGCATCAATTCCTTTGCCGATTGCCAACTGCATATTGCTTATTACCCTTGCTTCGTCCCATAAATTCTCATCAATAAAAGATTGTAATAATTTTGCTCCGCCTTCTATAATTACTGATTGAATTTTTTGTTTGTATAATATCGCTAAAATCTGAGGGATTATTTTTTCCTTTTTATCTAATTGATAAAAAGAAATCATTTCACCTTGCTCCTGTTTTACAGCATTAAACACCATCGTTTTTACCGAACCATTAAACAACTGTAATGAAGCCGGCAATTTTAAATCTATATCAATTACCAAACGCACTGGATTGTTTCCGGTAACTAATCTTGTTGTTAAAGCCGGATCATCTTTTAAAGCCGTATTGGTACCCACCATAATTGCTGCTTCTTCACTCCGCCATTGATGTACCAAACGGTTGGTGATAGTATTACTTATGAAAACTCTTCCATTACCAGTTGCAGCAATCTTTTTATCATTACTTTGCGCCCATTTTAAAATTATATATGGCCGCTGTTGCTGATGAAAAGTAAAAAATCTTTTGTTCAATGCAATGGCTTCGTCTGCCAATATACCAACTGTTACATCCATACCTGCTGCTTTAAGTTTTTCAATTCCCTTGCCATTTACTTCTGCATAACTATCCCTGCATCCAATAACCACTTTAGGAATGTTATCTTTTATAATAAGGTCTGCACATGGTGGCGTTTTACCAAAATGTGCACAGGGTTCCAATGAAACATACAATGTACTCTTTGCAATCAACTGTTTATTTTCATCTGTTACATTATTGATGCAGTTCACTTCGGCATGTGCCTGCCCGTATTGCTCATGAAACCCTTCGCCAATAATACTGTCATCATATACCAACACAGCACCTACCATTGGATTTGGTGCCACATTTCCTGCACCCATTTGGGCTAACTGCAGGCAACGGTACATATATTTTTCATCATTTGTCAATCCGCAAAAGTACGCATCAAAAAATAAACTATGTTTGTAAAAATGAACAGTAAAGAATTATACCGTAATTTTTTGGTGGAGCTGCAAACGGTTTACGATTTGGGTGAAGCTACTGTAATTACCGATTGGGTTTTTGAAAACATTGCCAGCATAAAAAAATCAGACCTTATAAAAAATCCTTTACTGCAGGTTCCGGCGCCGGTTATTAAAAAACTAAAGGAAAAACAGGAGCAGTTATTGCTGCACCAGCCGGTTCAATATGTACTGGGACAAACTTCTTTTTACAACATGCAGTTCCAGGTAAATGATAAGGTTTTAATCCCAAGGCCGGAAACGGAAGAACTGGTGAATTTTGTAATTAACAGCTGGCGCTTTGAAAGTAAACAGGTAAGTGTTTTAGATATTGGCACAGGCAGCGGTTGTATTGCCATTGCAATAAAAAAAAATCTGCCATCTGCAAAAGTGATGGCGCTGGATATTAGTTATGATGCACTGGAAATTGCTTCAAAAAATGCAGTTACTAACAAAACCAATGTACAATTAACCCTTTTCGATTTTTTGGATGAAAGCCGCTGGCCGGAATTAATGTTGTTTGATATCATCATCAGCAACCCGCCGTATATACCCAATAAAGAAAAAAGTAAATTAGATAAACATGTAGTGGATTTTGAACCACACGGCGCTTTGTTTGTACCCGACAACAACCCTTTATTGTTTTATGAAAAGATAGCCAAATTTGGCCGGTCGCATTTAAACTATAATGGAAAAGTTTACATGGAAACACATGAAGACTATGCAAAGGATGTGGCTGCACTTTTTTCGCAAACCTACCAGCAGGTGTTGATAAGAAAAGACCTGTTTGGAAAAGAAAGAATGGTGATTGCCACTTATTGAATGTAATTACTTTTGCGCCACATTAAATCCAGCCTTGGCACCGGCTTTTTTTGCAGCATAAAATATTTTAAACACATCCCCATATTTGCTGGCTGTATCAGCAGCTATTACAATTGAAAGTGTATCAGGCTTTACTTTATCAGCTTCGTGTTTAACTAAAGAATCCAGCTGGGCAAAACTGATGGGCAACTGCCCCATAAATAAGCCGCCGTCTTTATTTAATCCAATAGTAACGCTCTGCCGCATTTTAGTATCGCTTTTACCTTTGGGCAAATTGGTTTTAATAACATTCGGGTTTGCCAAAGTTGATATCAGTAAAAAAAACATCAGGAGTATGAACAAAATATCATTCAAGGGACCGGTATCCACTTCGCTATGTGTTTCTCTTAATCGTTTACGTAAACTCATTACTGTTTTTTTGTTTTACTAATTTTGTAATTAGTGTCATTGGCTTAATTCGTGATATTACTTTGTTGGCTCCTGTAAAATATCAATGAACTCGGCACTGGCCGCTTCCATTTTATTTACTGTTTTATCAATTTGTGTATTTAAATAACTGTACCCCAAAAAAGAAAGGATACCAATTATCAATCCCGTTGCAGAAGTAATCATTTTTACATACATCGCATCGGCAATATCGCTTATGGCAGGATTTGCAGCTGCAGCAAAATCTTTTAATAATAAGATCAAACCAAAAATGGTACCCACAAAACCAAAAAGCGGGGCAATACGTGATATTACCGAAAGGATGTTAAGGTTCCTTTCCATTTTATAAATTTCCAGCTTCCCTACATTATCCATACTTTTTTCAATGGCATCAATGGGTTTACCAATTCTTTGCAGTCCTTTATCAATCATACGGGCAACCGGGTTGCTGGTATTTTTTGCCAGGCTGCGGGCAGAAGTGATATTACCGGTAACAACCTGGTCACGTATAATGCTCATAAAATTCTCTTCTATCTTACTGGCTTTTTTTATAGCAAGTAATCTTTCTATAAAAAAGAAAATGGCCAGCGCCATCAATAAAGCCAATGGTATCATTAATACACCACCCTTTACCAAAAGCCCCATCACACTTTCTTTTTGCACAGCTAATGCTTTAGCCATTCCTGTACTGTCGATCTGTAAAAAAATATCAAACATAATTAAGCTGATTTAGGAACAAAAGTAATTGTTTAATTTATAATTGGTTTACTCTACACTATAATTGTGCCAATACAATGCAAGATTAAAACCTAAACGAACACAATGCAATTATGCTGCTTAAAGAATTGTTAATCTTGCAGCCACGATATTTTTTTACCTTATGATTTTAAATTTTTAGTCTTTTCTATTGATTATAGTAAGAATATACAAATTCTTCCGGGTGAAAAATTTTAACTGTACCGGTTTCTTTAAAATCCTTTTTATTCTTGGTAATAATCACTTTTATACCGGCGTCTTTAACTGAAAAGTATTGAAGTGCATCTTCCAAATCAGTAAAATCAGAGGTTAATACCTGCTTCATTATTGACTGGCTTTCTGTTGTAAAATTAAATTCTCTAAAAAATTCAACCAGTATTTTTCTTACGTTACTTTTCGTTTTGTTGCGTTTTGTAAAAATATAAAAGGTAATTGCAAATGTTGTGGGAGAAATATAAATGGTTGTATCAGATAACCTCACCAGGCGCAAAACTTCAAGGGCCAATGTGTTATCATAACTGGTTTCATCCAATATGTCAACTATAATATTTGCATCTAAAAATATTTTCATTTGCCCCCGAATATTTCCTTCATAATATCTTTTGACCCCGTATTAAAAACACCGCCAAATTTTTCTACAAAAGCATCCTTTTTTTTATTTAAGGTATTGGCTTCTTCTATTTTCCGCAATGTTTCAAAATAATGATCTGTAATTTCAGATACACTCGACTTTCTTTCCTTAGCATATTTTTTTACAAACTTCACAGATTTATCGCTGAGCGACAGTGTTATTTTCTGTTTCATAAAAATCATTTAGTGATACAAATATACCAAATCATACGCACAAAAAAGCCCCGGAACCCGGGGCTTAGCTTTAGTATTTTGGTATTATTTCTTACTCTCTAATTGCTGCATGGCCATTATCTGCTTCATGGTTTTTTCCATACCATCGCTGCCACCATCTAAAAATATCACATTGCCTTTTCCATATTCAGCAAAATTCTTAATCGCTTCCACCCACATGCTGAATAAAATAACATTGGTATCCAGGTTGGCCTGTTTCATTTCGCTTGCCGCCTGGCTCATACCCTTCGCCACTTCTTCCCGGAACAATGCCACACCCTGTCCACGTAACTGAGCCGCCAGCCTTTCTGCTTCTGCTGCAATTTTTATAGCATTACCTTCTGCTTCAGCCGCTTTTGTTTTGGTAATCAATAAAGCCTGTCCTTCATTTTCGGCAGCAGCTTTTAAGTTGTTACTCGCCACCACTTTACTCATACTGGTAATAATGGCTTCATCAAAAGTAATGTCGTTAATCTGCAGGTCCTGCAAATGATAACCCCATTCTTCCAGCCTCACATCTACCTGCTCTTTTACAGTATCAACAATATCCCGGCGTACATTTAATACTTCGGCTTGTTTTTTTGTGCTTACAAAAGCACGGATACTTCCTTCCACGGTACGTATCAACGCCTGCATCAGGTCTTTTTCGCTGATGAATTTAAAGGCAACATTTTTAATGGTTTCCTCTTCAATGTTTATTACCGAATACAATAACATCGATTTAAAATACACATTGGCCTGGTCAACCGTTACTGCCTGAAACTCCAGCTCCACCGAACGATTTTGAATACTTACTTTTTTATAGATCTGTTCAAAAAAGGGGATCTTAAAATTTAACCCCGGCCGCATAATACGTTTGTATTTACCAAACATAGTAACCACGCCTATCAGCCCCTGGTTAACCGTAACAAAGCAGCTTAAAAATGCTAATGCCAAAAGTATTATCCACCAATAATCCTTTAATATATCCATAGTTGTAAAATTTAAATTGAAGGTATAGATTTTTTTGTGTTACCGGCATAAAATCTTTACCGGGCTGCAGTGGCGTCGCACTCTTGTACTTTTAAGCTTCACTGAGCTTTTATTGCAGCGGAGTTAACAGACATCCGAAGTTTTCAAAACTTCGGATGTCTTATTATTAATTACGTATTTTGTGAATGAATCTTACAACCCCCTGCATGAATCATTTATATTTTGGCGACTGCTTAGATGTTTTAAAAGATATTGTTAAGGAACATCCGCAACCCTTTATCGACCTTATTTATATTGACCCTCCCTTTAACAGCAATCGTAACTACAATGTATTGGTTGAAAGTATAAGCATGAAAGATACCAATGCACAAAAACAGGCCTTTAGCGATACCTGGAGCAATTACGGCTATATGGATGAGCTGAATGAAATTGCCGAACTGCATAAAGACCTGTATGAAATGCTGAACATGTTTCATAACCTAAAAAGCATCAGCGACAGAGCCACTGCTTATTTAAGCACTATGGCCATTCGTATTTTTTACATGCACAAACTTTTAAAAGATACCGGCAGTTTTTATTTGCATTGTGATTCCACAATGAGCCATTATCTCAAATTACTTTGTGATATGATTTTTGGAGAGAAGAATTTTCAAAACGAAATTATTTGGAAAAGAACTTTTGCACATTCAGATTCAAAAAAATTCTCTAAGATTACTGATACAATATTATTTTATTCGAAAAGCGATAAATTCAAATTTAATAAGCAAAAAGTTGGCTACGAAGAAGATTATATAAAAAGATACTATAACAATGTTGATAATGGAAGACTTCACGCTTTGGATAGTTTAGTCAAACCTAAAGGTAGTCTTGGATATTTTTATAATTTATTGGGTTGTGTGCCACCTTCGAATGGATGGAGAATGCCAGAAGATAAAGCAAAGCAATGGATACTGGAAAATAGAATATCAATACCTAAAACTGGCAATACACCTCGATATAAAAGATTTCTTGACGAAGTGGATGGCTTGAGTCTTACAAATATTTGGAATGATTTACCTCCAATAAATTCCCAAGCAAAAGAAGCCCTTGGTTATCCCACACAAAAACCAGAAGCTTTATTAGAAAGAATCATCAAAGCCAGCAGTAACGAGAGCGATGTAGTTGCAGATTTTTTTTGTGGTTGCGGCACCACCATTGCAGCAGCTCAAAAATTAAACAGGCAATGGCTGGGTGCAGATATAAGCCACCTTGCAGTACGTTTAATAAAAAAACGTTTGACAGAAACTTACGGCCGTGGCATTGAAAGTAATTTAAAACTGCACGGCATGCCCAAAGATATTGGCAGCGCTAAAGAGCTTGCACAAAATGTAGATGGTGGCCGCATTGGTTTTCAGGATTGGGCAATAGAAGTAATGCTTAACGGTGTGGTTAACGAAAAAAAATCGGCCGATGGCGGTTACGATGGTTACCTTACTTTTTATGATAATCAAAAGAAAAAACATTTTGCATTAATAGAAACCAAGAGCGGTAAACTTACCGTAAAAAATTTACGGGAGTTTGTACATGTGATAGAAACACAAAAAGCCACTGTTGGTGTTTTTGTTTGCTTTGAAGAAAACGTAACCAGGGAAATGACCAAATGCGCCAAAGATGCCGGGCATATAAAAATGGATGGTGCAGAATTTCCGATGGATAAGATACAGATAATTACCATTGAAGATTTATTCAATGGTAAACAACCGCAATTACCCGGCGCCGCCGATAACCAGACTTTTAAAAAAGCACAAAAGAAGGAAAGTAAGAGCAGCAGCTATGGGTTGTTTGATTAATTCTCCTCAGACTTCCGAAGTTTTTAAAACTTCGGAAGTCTTATCCAAAGACTTTAACTTTAGACATCGGAAGTTGTTAAAATTTGCGATGTCTAAATAAAAGCAGTTACGAATAGAGCAGGGCAGTTTCTATCATATTTATAACCGGGGCAATAACAAAGCGGATATCTTTTTTGAGGAAAAGAATTATGCCTATTTTTTGCAAAACTTTGATAAATACCTTTCGCCGTTTGTTGATGTGTATGCTTATTGTTTAATGCCCAATCATTTTCATTTTTTAATAAAAATAAAAGAACTGCAGACTTCCGAAGTTTCCGACCACCAGACTTCCGAAGTTTTGAAAACTTCGGAAGTCTTACTACAAAAGACATCGGAAGTTTTAAATACTTCCGGTGTCTTGCAGCAAAGAGGCAGTAAAAAACTTACTGCAATAGAAAAAGCTTTTAAAGATTTTTTTATCTCTTATGCAAAAGGTATTAACAAAGCATACAACCGAACAGGCAGCTTATTTCAGGCAAAATTTAAAAAGAAAGAAATTAGTGACGATGGTTACTTTACCACCATCATTCAATATATACATGCCAATCCGGTAAAAGCAAAATTATGTAGTACGTATCAGGAATATAAGTATAGTTCTTACAAAGCCATGATTGATACAGGCAATACAAAAATAAAACGGGCAGAAGTATTAGAATGGTTTGGCAACAGGGCAATATTTATAAAAGTACATGAAGAAAGAAAGCTTGAAATGGAGATGATTGAAAAGTTTATTTTTTCTTAACCCGACATCCGAAGTTTTCTGAACAGTTCTGAACAGACTTCCGAAGTTTTGAAAACTTCGGAAGTCTTACCAACAACCTACGCTGCTATAAAAGTTCCCCATTGGTATGCCGTATAATTGTGCGACGCAAGAATGATCACCAGGGAACAAATGCCTGTAACAAAAAAACATTTAACAGATTTCTTCCCGAAAGCGTTCGGGATCGAAATGACAAGGAAGTATTTTATCCGCTTTGGTTAGTTCCCCCTTCAGGGGGCGGAGGGGGTTTTCTCCTCCCAAATCATCGCCACATGCACAATTGTTTCCGCAGCTTTGGCCATATCTTTTGTACCGATCCATTCCAGTTTGCTATGTATGTTTTGCATGCCGGTAAAAATATTGGGGCAGGGCATACCTACATAACTAAAGCGGCTGCCATCGGTACCGCCGCGGATGCTTTCTTTTTTCATGGTAAGCCCTGCACGTTGTATGGCTTCTTCGGCATAAGCCGCCACCTGCGGATATTTATCCAGCACTGCTTTCATATTCCGGTATTGTTCCTGTGTATTATATTCCATTGTTGCTCCGGTAAACTTAGCCACCACCTCTTCAGCAATTTTTTTTAAACGGCTATGATGAGCCGCTAAACCTTCGGTGGTAAAATCCCTGACAATAAATTGTATGGTGGCTTTTTCGGCAATGCCATTAACAGCAGTGGGATGTACAAAGCCCTGTTTCTTTTCTGTGGTCTCCGGGCTCCATTCATTTTTTGGCAAAGCATCCAGCACTGCACCGGCAACTTTTAATGCGTTTACTAATTTATCTTTTGCATACCCGGGGTGTACAATTACCCCATTAATGGTTATCGTGGCACCATCAGCACTAAAAGTTTCATCTTCCAAACTTCCGGCTTCTCCACCATCTAATGTATAACCAAACTGTGTACCCAGTTTTTGCATATCCACTTTTGCGGTGCCCTGTCCCACTTCTTCATCAGGTGTAAATAAAATTTTTATATCGCCGTGTTTTATTACCGGGTTTTGCATAAAAAATACCACCGCTTCCATAATGGCGGCCACGCCGCTTTTATCATCGGCTCCCAATAAGGTTAAGCCGCTTGCTGTAATTACGCCAGAGTTAATATGCTCTTTTAAATAAGGCGAATTGGCAATGCTTAATACCTGCGTATTATCATCTGGTAAAACAATATCATTACCATCGTAATAGCGGTGATGAATGGGCTTTACGTTTGTACCGCTGCAATCCGGTGCTGTATCCACATGGGCGCAAAAACAAATGGCAGGTATATTTTTTTTATCACTGTTAGAAGGAATGGTGGCATACACATAACCATATTCATCGGTGTCCACATCAGTTAAACCCAGTCCCCGTAATTCCTTGTATAAAAGCTTACTTAAATCTTTTTGTTTTTCTGTTGTGGGATGTGCAGCACTTGTGGGATCGCTCTGTGTGTCTATACGTACATAACGCATAAAGCGGTCGGCAATGGTATCGGGGCTAATGTTTATCATAAGTTAAAAATAATGGATAATTTTTTAACGGATAATGAAATAATGGATAATTAATAATGCCAAAGAATTGAATACTCAACCAGCTATGGTTGCTTTACAAGATGCAAAAAAAATTGGGCGCCTGCTATTGCAAACCGCCCAATTATCCATTAATACATTATCAATTATTAATTCACTTCTACCAGTTCAATATCAAATATCAATTCCTGCCCGGCTAAAAAATGATTGGCATCTAAAACAATCACCTCATCTTTTACTTCCACCACAATTACAGGTACCGGGTTACCGGCCTGGTCGCTCAATGTTAATGGCATACCCGGTTCCAGTTTCATGTCTGCCGGTACCTGTTCTTTAGGAAATTCAATCATTGCTTCAGGATTTCTTGGCCCGTAAGCATCTTCGGGAGCAATATTGATGGTTTTCTTTTCGCCTAAGGTCATTCCTGGCATCGCATCATCAAAACCTTTGATCATCATTCCGGCGCCCACTGTAAACTCCAGTGGTTCTCTTCCTTCCGAAGAATCAAATTTTTCTCCATTAACTAATTTACCTGTGTAATGCACTTTTACATTATCGCCATTTTTTACTACTGACATTGTTTAAATTTTTTGTTGTTTAAATATTTTTTACCAAACTGCATTGCTGCTATTGAGCTTTAGTGGCGTCGCACTCTTGTACATATTCAGCTATATTCAACAATAAAACCGAAGAGAATAAAAGATATGATTCGCTAAAACGGGTGCAAATTAATATATATTATTCAAAAAAAATTAGTGAAATTTGAGCCATGAAAAAGATTTTATATTGTTTAACTGTTATATTTTTTTGTTGTTTTGGGTTATCTGCCCAATCAACAATTAAACCATTAAACAATGCAGCCATTACAACCGGTGCCGAAAGAGTGGATGTTTATCTTCCTTATCTTAAAGGCAAGGCGGTAGCAGTTTTTGCCAACCAAACCAGCACCGTAAAAAATACTCATTTGGTAGATACCTTATTAAAAAGAGGCGTGAATATTGTAAAAATATTTGGGCCGGAACATGGCTTCAGAGGTGATGCAGACGCCGGCGAACATGTGGGTGATGCAAAGGATAAAAAAACCGGCATACCTGTCATCAGTTTATATGGCGACCATAAAAAACCAACACCGGAAGATTTTAAAGGTGTGGAAATACTCATCTTTGATATACAGGATGTGGGCGTTCGTTTTTACACGTACATTTCTTCTTTACAATATTATTTAGAAGCGGCACTGGAAAACCATAAACCATTATTGATATTAGACAGGCCCAATCCCAATGGATTTTATGTAGATGGCCCGGTGCTGGATATGAAGTATAAAAGTTTTATTGGTATGCAGCCTGTGCCCATTGTGTACGGCATGACGATTGGTGAATATGGTTTAATGCTGGCAGGAGAAAACATGTTGTCGGCAGCAGCGAATGCCATTAATGCTTACAACGTAACTACACAACCAACTGCCGATACTCCATTTCATGTTACAGTTATTAAATGTAAAAATTACAACCATACCAGTAAATATGTTTTGCCTGTTATGCCATCGCCCAATTTAAAAACCATGCAGAGTATTTACCTCTATCCTTCCACCTGTTTTTTTGAAGGCACAGTATTTAGCGAAGGCAGGGGGACAGATGCCCCGTTCCAGATGTTTGGCCATCCGGCAATGCCAAAAAATTTATACGCCTTTATTCCAAAACCAAATGCCGGTGCAAAAAGCAGCAAGTGTTTTTTTCAAACCTGCTATGGCTGGAAGGTTGACGGCTCCAATGAAGAAGTGTTGAAAAAAATAAATAATAAAATTCAACTCCACTATTTTATTGATGCCTATAAATTATTCCCGGGTAAAGACAGTTTCTTTTTAAAAAATAATTTTATTAATAAGCTGGCTGGTAACGATATTTTTCAACAACAGATTAAAAATAGAAAAACCGAAATAGAAATAAGAAAAAGCTGGGAGCCTGCATTGAGTAATTTTAAAACAATACGGAAGAAATATTTGTTGTATAAAGATTTTGAATAAGCATAGCAAACTTCCGTTTTAAAAACTTCGGAAGTTTATTACCTGTCAATTATATCATTTGCATCTGCATGGCCATCTTAATAAGTGAAGCAATATTTCTTGAGTCAAACTTAGCCAGTAAATTTTTACGGTGTGTATCTACTGTGGTAACGCTGATGAAAAGTTTTTGTGCAATTTCATTATTCGTCATGCCATTGGCAATTAATTCCAGCACTTCTTTTTCCCGCCGGGTTAATACCGGTATTTCTCCTTCATTATTTTTTCTTAAAGACTGTGCGGCTTCGTCACTTAAAAATGTTTTTCCGCTGGCTACTGTTTCTATTGCTTCCATCAGTTCTTCCTGTGTGGCATTTTTAAGTACATAGCCCGATGCCCCATTATCCATCATCTTTTGTATAAAGCTTTGCTGGTTAAATGTACTGAGGCCGATAACAAATACAGAAGGATATTTTTCCCTTACTTCTTTACACAGATCAATCCCGCTTTTATCGGGCAGGTTAATATCCATTAAAATAACATCGGGCAATTGCTGCTGTAAAAAAGCAAGGCATGATGCTGCATTGGATGCATGCCCCGCCCATTCAATAGCTGTTTCGTTTTGTAATATTGAGCGGATGCCTTCTATCACCATGTAATGATCATCAGTTATAAAAACTTTTATAGCCATTATGCATTTAATTCAATATGAACCGAAGTACCTTTACCTGCGGCAGACTGTACATCTAATTTACCTTTTAAAAAATCAACACGGCTTTTAATATTTGTCCACCCAATTCCTTTTGCACCCTGTAAAATTACGGGATCAAAACCTTTACCATCGTCTTCAACTGTTACTGCAAGTTGTTCCCCTGTTTTGCTTAATTGTACAATAGCCGTTTTTGCTGCCGCATGTTTCATGGTATTATTGATCAATTCCTGTACAATGCGGTAAATGGTTATGGCAGTTGTCTGATCTATAACTTCATTTTCCACTCCTATTGACTGGTAATTTATTTTTAAGGCACCACTCTGGTTAATATCATTACAAAAATCTTTCAACGCTGTATCCAATCCAAATTTCACTAATGCCTCGGGCATCATATTATGTGCCACACGCCGCATTTCTTTTATAGAACTGTCCAGCATATCCATGCTGCGTTCAAATGCCTGTGCGTTTTCAGGCGTCATTATTAAATTCCCTTTCATATTATTGAATGAATGTTTTATACCACTTAACATACCTCCTAAGCCATCATGCAGATCTTTTGCTAATCTCGTTCGTTCCTGCTCTTCGCCTTTTAGTACAGCCTCTGTAGCGGTTAATTGCTGCTGTGTTTCTAATTCTGATATGCGTTGCTGCTGGAGCTTTTGTTTTTGCCGGTAAGTGCGGAAAGAAAGCAGGGAGATAATCAATAAAGCAGCAGCACTTCCCGTAAGAATATAATTTAAGGTCCTTTTTTGCTTTAAAGAGAATCGTTGTGTTTTATTTTCTGCCTCAAGTTGATATATCTGGGTTTGCTTTTTTTGAGATTCATACTTTTTTTCCAGTTCCAGTGTATTTTTTCTTATCGTTTCATTTAAAATACTGTCTCCAATCAATGTTGATGATCTTGCATATTCTTCTGCAGTGGTAATATTATGCAGCGCAAAATGAATATTGGATAATGTTTCAAGTGTTTTTTGCCGTTGAAAGAGTAACTCTTCGTTACTAACTATCAGCAATGACTTTTCGGCAAAGCGTTTTGCTTCCTCAAAGTTTTTTTCAAACAGATTATATATTGCAATACCACGCAGGGCTATGGCCATATTTTCCCTGCTGTCAAGCTGAGTATACAATTCAAGCGCCCTCGTATAGTAGGATTCCAGCTTTTTGAAATCATTGAGGGCGATATACGTGTCGCCAATATTAACCATCTGGGCTGCTTCCATCTCTGTATTACCGATTTTTTTTCCGATAACCAGCGCTTCGTTAAATAAAGCCAATGCTTTTTTATAGTTCTGTTTTTTCGAATAACTCATTCCTATATTGCTCAGAACAGTACCCAGCCATGTTTTATCTTCTGTTGTCCTGAAATATTTCTCAGCCCGTTCACCATATTGTATTGCTTTATCATACTGTCCCAATGCATAATAGAGTAGTTGCAGAATATCATTACATTTAGCTTCTATATCGATATTGCCAACATTTACAAATATCTTTTTCCCTTCTTCATAGTAGTGTACGGCCTCCTCATATTGTGCCAGGCTCCGGTAAGAAGTGCCGGTATTAAAAAGCGTTTTACCAAGACTCAATGAATCATTGATGCTCCTTGCTAAAGCTACTGCCTTCAGATTCATTAGTAGCGAAGAATCATAACGTCCCTGCAAATTGAGTACGAATGTGTAGTTATTGATAAACTTGATTATGCCGGCAGGGTAATTAATTTTTTCCGCTATCACATCTCCTTTATGATAATAATATTTTGCAAGTTCAGGCTCACTGCTCTCGTACTGTTGGCCCAAAATGATATAATGCTCAACAGCAGCAGAATCTTCTTTTAACGTTGGCAGTAATTTCAACAAACTGTCCTTGTTCATCAATACTTGTGAATGTAATGATAGAAAACAGCATAATGATATAAAAACAAGAACCCTTTTTTTCATATGTTAAAATAACCTTTTACTTCCAATATACAAATAAACAAAAAAGCAACTCTAAGCACCTACCCTTTTTCCATGATTTTTTTAACACTGTGAAATATCCTGTTTTTAAGGGATACATAAACATTAATAATAAAAGCATATTTACATGCAAATAAGTATATGAAAGATATAGGGTTACTTTTTATTTTTTCATTTTTCGCTATAAGCCAGCATGCCCAAACCGACAGCTTTGGTGTATTTACTTACCAGCCGCCTGAGTTTTTTACAAAAAGTGAATTGCCATCAAGAGTACAATTGAGCATGAAAAATAATGACACCAGTTTTTGCCTGATTACTATTTATAAAAGTTTGCCTGCGAAAGACAGTATAATGAATGATGTAAAAAGCCAATGTGATGAGCAAGTGGTGAAGCGGTTAAACAAAGCCGATAGAAAACCCCAAAAGATATTGACAGAACAATTGTGGGACGGATGGGTATCTACATTGGCTATTGGCAATTTTTATCAAAATAAAAAGAAATGTGTAGTGATGTTGTACTCTTTTAGAAAAGGCAAAGTATCCACTTGTACGGTGTATGCCTTTAGCGATAAAATATTTAAGGGTCCGATAGAAACATTTTCAAAAAACCTTCACCTAAACAATTAAACATGAAAAAAATTCTTTTGTATGTAATTTTTTCAATGCTTTTGTCCGTCAGTTTATTTGCACAAACAAAATCAAAAACCCCTGAAAAAAAAACAGTTTCCCCTTTAGAAAAATTGCTGTCAGGTACTGCACTGCCTTACCAGATGAAGAATGATAGCCTTGCGGTTATTCCCTATGAGGGCGAAAATATACAATCATACACTGTAATTATACAGGCAATCAGCGAACTGTATATCGTATTTGTAGACCTTAGTGAAACACTGCCTGATAAATTAAACGAAACGAAATTTAAATACCTGCTGCAACGGAAT
>JAYVPT010000067.1:0-12614 GCA_043757165.1 Ferruginibacter sp. | reverse complement strand
GGCGGTAACCGGTTCCCTGGGTTAAATACTCGGTAATACATTGTTGTTTGATATCCATTTTTGGTTGTTTTGTAGACAACCTATTTCAGGACGAGACATTACAAATGCCGAAGATTACTTACGTCCGCCCGTATTTTGCCAAACCTTTTGTTGTGCGATCGCCTTGTTAGTTAAGGGGCATTTAATTGAGTTAATAGTTTTCCTTGCAGATCTTTTACTTCGGATTGAAATGTGAATGTGTCCTTCTTACGCTTTATAACAACTCGTCCAGAAAAAGCTCCATGACGAGATACAATATTCAAAAAAAAGACTGTTTGATCCATTCGTTCTGAAAGAATAAAACTGTAAAAATTCTTGCCTGTTTTTGGCGGTAGATTGAATGCGCTAATATTTATCCATTGATTCCTCATATCTTCCCACGAAAGGTTACTATTGGTAGCAACCATTTTGTCTACAGCATGAGTTGGGTCGGGATTTGGAAAATTTAAACTTAAGTCATAAATGGGGTATTCATTTTTGTTTTCTATAAATAATGAAATCAATTTATCAGGGAAAAAATGTGCTGATAATGTTGGAGCCCCATTTCCAAGAACTTGTTTTACATTTTCATTGGAAAGAGATAATATTTTATCGTTGGCATCTTGGAGTTTTGTTTGAATCGAAATGATTGAATCCGATTTTGATTGTGTTTTTTCCATTTCTGTTAGTAGCTTTTCTTGCAACTCAGCTACTTGCGATGTACGATTTAGTAAGTTTTGATTTGCAGTGTCAGCCTCAAGTTCTTTTTGTTTTCCTTTGTAATAAGTTGTTACTGATAATATAACTGTTAGTATGCCTGAGATAATTGTCAAATAAAAAATTGTATCCATTTTCTTTATGTTGCTCATAATTGAAAATCTCA
The DNA here is from genome assembly GCA_043757165.1 of Ferruginibacter sp. Lineage (GTDB taxonomy): Bacteria > Bacteroidota > Bacteroidia > Chitinophagales > Chitinophagaceae > Ferruginibacter. Next base: position 11,713 of record JAYVPT010000067.1, on the reverse strand, counting down.
ATGCCGATTAAAGGTGTCGCACAACTCATAAATATACGCATGTTTTTGCACCAAAAACCATTAACTTTCAATTAAAAATGGTGCAAATAATTCAATTAAAACTAATAAATTCAAAATTACAAATTGGGATGGTAAGTTGGAATCAAGTTTACATTTACTACAGTCCAGTAATAATTCAATTAAAGCCAGAAGCAGGAAGATGACGTTTAGTTTATAGAGCTAAGGGGTCTAATAAAAGAATTAGTTACCAGCAATTTAAAAAGGGTTAATTAAGAAGAATTGTTCTTTAAAAATAGAGCTTCCAAATTGGTTCTATAACTAAAATAATAAGCTTATTGTAATCTTTCGCAAAGTTGAAGCAATAACAAAAAAAGTATTCAATAAGTCCCCTGTAAATTATAAAAGCCCTGAAAGTAATTACTATCAGGGCTTTTATTTTTTAATCTGTACCACGTACGGGATTCGAACCCGTGATTCCTCCGTGAAAGGGAGGCGTCTTAACCCCTTGACCAACGCGGCAGCTTTTATTAAAGGACGGCAAAGATAATACCTGAGCGTTTTGCTGCCAAATATTTTAAAAGGGTTGACAGAAAACGTTTGCAGTTGGTAAATATCATTTATACACAATACCAGTAAGTTTAAAATAATTGACTGATATATCTTTCACAAGCAGTAATTTTGCCATCTCAAATTTTAAACTTCAAAATTTTGTTATGAGTACAGTAAAAGTTGCAATCAATGGTTTCGGACGTATTGGCCGTTTGGTATTTCGCCAGATCTATAACATGCAGGGCATCGATGTAGTTGCCATTAATGATTTAACCAGTCCTGCGGTACTGGCACATTTATTAAAGTACGACAGTGCACAGGGCCGTTTCAGCCAGACTGTAACTCATACCGATAACTCTATTGTTGTTGACGGTCACGAAGTAAAAATATATGCTCAAAAAGATCCTGCTCAAATTCCATGGGGCAGCCACGGTGTTGATGTGGTAATTGAAAGCACAGGATTTTTTACTGATGCTGAAAAAGCAAAAGCACATATTACTGCAGGTGCAAAAAAAGTAGTGATCTCTGCTCCGGCAACCGGCGAATTAAAAACTGTTGTATATAATGTTAACCATACAATATTGGATGGCAGCGAAACAATCATCAGTTGTGCAAGTTGTACCACCAACTGTTTGGCACCAATGGCAAAAGTATTAGATGAAAAATACGGTATCATCACTGGTTTAATGAGCACTATTCATGCCTATACCAACGACCAGAACACTTTGGATGCACCACATCCAAAAGGCGATTTGCGCAGGGCAAGAGCCGCCGCACAAAATATTGTACCTAACAGTACCGGTGCAGCAAAAGCAATTGGCCTGGTGTTACCTAACTTAAAAGGTAAATTGGATGGTGGCGCACAAAGGGTGCCGGTTATTACTGGTAGTGTAACTGAATTATACAGTGTGTTAGGTAAAGACGTAACTGCAGATGAAGTTAATGCAGCTATGAAAGCCGCCAGTAATGAAAGCTTTGGTTACAACGAAGATGAAATTGTAAGCAGCGATGTGATCGGTATTACTTACGGAAGTTTATTTGATGCCACTCAAACAAGGGTAATTAAAACAGGCGACAAACAATTGGTAAAAACAGTTAGCTGGTACGATAATGAAATGAGTTATGTATCTCAACTGGTACGTACGGTTCATTTTTTTGCCGGATTGATTAAGTAGCCCACACTATCTCTCCGCCATTTGGCGGAAGGACATGGAAAAGATAGAAGCGAAAGTATACAAACAAAATAAAAATTTGAATTTAAAAATTGCCAATTCCGAGTTCCCTCTCTTTAGGAGAGGGGTTGGGGTGAGGTCTTAGTTCTTTATTCAACGCATTCAACCTGAGGCTTTCAATAAACTTGAAAGCCTCTTTTATATATGAAAAACCCTTTTGATTTTGTATCTTCACATTGTTAAATTAATAAGATATGGAAACAGAATTATTAAAAAGAATAACTATTATTCCGGGTTTAATGGGAGGAAAACCAACAATAAGAGGCATGCGGTTTAAAGTTACAGATGTGTTGGGTTATTTGAGTAGCGGAATGTCTGCCGAAGAATTATTAGAGGATTTTCCGTATCTGGAGAAAGAAGATATTACTGCAGCATTATTGTATGCTGCAAAAAAATTAGATCATCCTGTAATTTCTGTAAAACTTGATGCAGCCTGAAAATATTGAGTTCTGGATTGATTTAAACCTACCACCCAAAATGGCAGATTGGCTTAAAACCGGTTTTAATGTAGTTGCAAAGTCTTTTATTGAATTGGGATTTGGCGAAACAGAAGATGCAATAGTTTATAAAACGGCAGCAAAAAGAAACAATACAATTATTATCACAACAAAAGATATTAATTTTATCAATTTACAAAATGATATTGGCGTTCCTCCCAAAACTTTGTATTTAAATGTTAGCAATATTTCCAATAAGCAGTTAAAAGAAATTATCAGCAAACATTTTAAAGAAGTCTTGCGTTTATTTACCGAAACAAATAATTTTTTAGTAGAAATTTCATTGTAAAAAAATATGAGCAAATTCTCCAACTACAACTTCTCCGGTCAAAAAGCTTTGGTACGTGTTGACTTTAATGTTCCTTTAGATGAACAATTCAACATTACTGACGATACAAGGATGACGGCAACCATCCCAACGATAAAAAAAATATTGGCCGATGGCGGTAAAGTAATTTTAATGAGCCACTTCGGCAGGCCAAAAGGTGGACCGGAAGATAAATACTCATTAAAACATTTGGTAAAACATCTTTACGGACTTTTAAACAGTACCCCATCTAACCCTCCTTTAGGGGATGGGGGCACCAACGTGTTCTTCGCAGATGATTGCATTGGCGAACAGGCACACCTCACCTCATCTATGTTACGCAATGGCGAAGTGTTGTTGTTAGAAAATCTTCGTTTTTATAAGGAAGAAGAAAAAGGAGATGAAGCCTTTGCAGAAAAATTATCTAAATTGGGCGATGTTTATGTGAACGATGCATTTGGTACAGCTCACCGGGCACATGCTTCCACAGCAGTTATAGCAAAATTCTTTCCCCAAGAAAAAAGAATGTTTGGTTTGTTAATGGAAAGCGAAGTGTTAAGTGCAGAAAAAGTATTGCACCAATCAGAAAAACCTTTTACAGCAATCATTGGCGGCGCAAAAGTTTCAGATAAAATATTGATCATCGAAAATTTATTGGAAAGAGCAACTGATATCATCATCGGTGGTGGTATGGCATATACATTTTTAAAAGCAAGAGGCGGAAAAATTGGTAATTCACTTTGTGAAGATGACCGTTTCCAAACCGCATTGGATATTTTAGACAAAGCCAAACAAAAAAATGTAAGTATTCATTTGCCCGAAGATTCTGTTATAGCAGATAAGTTTGATGCTAATGCCAATACCGACATTCGCCCAAGCGATGCAATTCCTGATGGCTGGATGGGATTGGATATCGGCCCGAAAGCGGTAGGTATTTTCAGCGAAGTGATCGGCAATTCAAAAACCATTTTATGGAACGGTCCAATGGGTGTTTTTGAAATGGAAAAATTTCAGAACGGAACCAAATCTGTTGCATTGGCCGTAGCTGCAGCAACTGCCAAAGGAGCGTTTAGTCTTGTTGGTGGCGGTGATAGTGTGGCAGCAGTAAATCAATTTGATCTTGCAGATAAAGTAAGTTATGTAAGTACCGGCGGCGGTGCCTTACTGGAATATTTTGAAGGCAAGGTGCTTCCGGGAATTGCAGCCATTAAATCATAATGAATTCTTAAAGTCTTCTTTTAAGGAGATTTTTTTTTGATTGCCAGGTTACTTTACCGCTTAAAAAGAATAAATCTTCAGTATTTGAATTAAGTATTAATTTTATCATCTTAACTAAAAAATAAAAACATGAAAAGTTCAGGTTTTATTATTCTTGCAATTATTGCAGTATTGGTAATAGGGGGCATAAGTACCCAAAGAGGTTTGGTGGGCCAGGATGAAAATGTAAAAAAATCATGGAACAATGTGCAGAGCGAATATCAAAAACGTTCTGACCTTGTTGGCCAGCTGGTAGAAACCGTTAAAGGTGTTGCTAATTTTGAAAAGACAACTTTAACGGATGTTATTAATGCCCGTTCGAAAGCAACATCTGTAAATATCAGTGCAGATAATCTTACTCCCGAAAAAATTGCGGAGTTTCAAAAAGCACAGGAGGAATTAAAAGGTTCATTAAGCCGCTTGCTGGTGGTTGCAGAACAATACCCGCAATTAAAAGCAACCGAAAATTTTATGAAATTACAAGGCCAGCTTGAAGGTATTGAAAACGATGTAAAAACTTCAAGAAATGCATTTAACGAAGCTGTAAATACTTATAATGTTAAGGTTCGCTCTTTTCCGGGTAATCTTATTGCAGGAATGTTAGGCTTTAAAGTTAAAGAAGGATTTAAGGCTGATGCCGGAACAGAAAAAGCCCCTCAAGTTAAGTTTTAATAATAATGGCAAATAAACCGGGAAAATTTTTTTGGTTAGCGGCGCTGATAATTATTGCGCTGTTAACCATTTTCTTTTATACCAGCTACAATTCGCTGGTGCGTAAACAAGAGAATGTAAGCAAAACCTGGAACAATGTGCAGAGTGATTATCAGCGCCGGCTGGATCTGATCCCAAATCTTGTTTCAACTGTAAAGCAGTCATCTGAATATGAAAAAGATGTATTGGCTAAACTGACAGAAGCCCGGGCAAAAGCAGCAACATTAAATGTAAGCGGCGATGCCAGTTACGAAAATTATCAAAAAACAGAAGCGGCCAATAACGAAGTGGTGGCATCGGCAAACCGGGTAATTGCAGTAATAGAAAAATATCCCGATATAAAAACAACAACAAGTTTTTTAAGGTTGCAGGATCAGCTGGAAGGTACAGAACGCAGGATAAAATTTTCGAGAAAAGATTTTAACGAAGCAGTGAGGGGATATAATACATCAGTTCGTTCTTTTCCGGCCAGCATTACAGCAAAATTATTTGGCTTTAAAATTAAAGAAGGTTTTACAGCAGATATGGGTACAGATAAAGCTCCCGAAATAAATTTTACTAAATAAAGTATTGTGGCACTATTTCCTTTTTTTAAAAAGAAAAAATTAATGTCAGCTTCAGAAGAAGAGCTGGTAGTTGCTGCTATACGTGCCGCCGAAAAATATACCAGTGGCGAAGTAAGGGTGTATGTAGAAAGCCACTGCCGTTTTGTTGACCCGGTTGACAGGGCCATTGAAGTTTTCTTTGGATTAAAAATGGATAAAACTGATGAACACAATAGTGTATTGGTTTATGTAGCACTAAAAGACCAGCAGCTGGCAATATATGGCGATGAAGGCATACATACAAAAGTTGGGAAAGAGTATTGGCAAAATGCTGTACAACAGATGTTGCAACAGATAAAGAAAGAAAATCACATTTCCGGAATTTGCGATGCTATTACAATGATAGGGCAAACATTACACAAAGAATTTCCTTACCAGCCTAACGATGATAAAAACGAATTGCCGGATGAAATTGTATTTGGCAAGTAATAAAAACTTAATGAAATTTATAAAACATATTTTTTTATTGCTGTTGGCATTTGCTTTTACACAAACATTTGCACAGAACTTTCCGCCAAAAGCTAATCCACCAAAACTGGTAAATGATTACCTGCACCTGTTAACACCGGACCAGGAGCAGGCACTTGAACAAAAATTAGTTGACTTTGATAAACGTACCTCTACCCAAATTGCCATTATAACTACAGATGATATTGCAGGAATGGATGCGGGGGATTATGCAGTTGAACTTGGTAAGAATTGGGGCGTAGGAAATGCCAATTTTAATAATGGTGTTGTTTTTTTAGTTTACAGAAGTAAAGACAACAATACCCGAAAAGTTTTTATTGCTTCAGGTATTGGCCTCGAAGGTGTACTGCCTGATTACACCTGTTCAGAAATTGTAAACAATGAAGTAATACCTTATTTAAAAGGTGGAGATTATTACCAGGCTTTAGATAATGGTACCGATGCAATTATAAAAGCAACAGAAGGAAAATACGCAGCGCCTAAAGGTTATGGCAAAGGCAAGTTAGGAAAGTCTGTCTTTAAAATAATTTTCTTCATCATCCTCATCATAGTTTTCCTTGCTATAAATTCAAGGGGTGGAGGAGGTTCTTATATGAGCCGCAGGGGATACAGAGGTTTTGCCGGTCCAACAATTTGGTGGGGCGGTGGCGGTAGCAGCGGCTGGGGCGGTGGAGGAAGTTCCGGCGGTGGTGGCGGAGGATTTGGCGGTTTCGGCGGTGGTGGTTTTGGTGGCGGCGGTGCCGGTGGAAATTGGTAAAAAAAAAATTAAAAAAGCCTTCAATTAATTGAAGGCTTTTTTAATAGCTTTACTTATCTATTTTAATTTAGTGGAGATATAATCTTCTATTTCTCTTCCTTTTGCTTTCCCCAGTTTTCCTAAAGCGCCTGTTATAACAGGGTCGGTAATATTTTTATATTGTTTAGGCAGCGCACTGCGGAGTTTTATTACCAGGTCAATTCCTTTTTTTAAATTTCCGGTATTGCTTATGTTTTTTAAATAACCACAAAACATATCCACCAGCTGAAGTTTAGAAGCACTTGCAGGCATTTGATCAAATTGTGTAACAATTAAATCAAAATCAGTTGTGGCGCCAGTACCCATAAGTATTATACTCACCAGTTCGCCTAAAGTACCTTTCGCATCAGCGCTGTATTTTTTTGCTATATCATATGCATTGCCCGGCTCCAGCACAGCAAGGCCGTCTAATGCAGCACCTGCAACGCTGTAAGATGAGTCATTGATATTGGTTTTAAAAATGCCAAGGTATTTTGCATCTGTTGTTTTAGCTAAAAATTCAAGTGCAGCAGCTTTTGCTTTTTTATCTGTTTCTTTAGCGGCAATTTCTTCCACGGCTTTTATTACACCAGCATCTTTAAAGAATTTTCCTTCTGCCAGCTTATTAATTGAATATTCTCTTAACGGGCCAAATTTGTCTTTTAAACCTTCGGTAAGTTCTTTCATTTCATTTTCGGCAAAATATTCAAGTGCTTCTTTTCTGTCTAAATACAAAGGCGCATATTTAATTTGATAAATATAATTATCTGCAGTTTTGTTATCCGTTTTTTCACACAATAAAACTTTATCGGCATCAACATTTATCAGATCGGGCCTTTTAGTGTAGTTAAAAGTAAATGTGTCAATTTTGTTTTCTGCCCACACATTATGCCTTATTTTTTTTGCACCATTATAAATATCAATTGCAATGGGGAGTTTAAAAATTTTACCTGTAGTTTGTGTTTGTTCTATAATAACTAAAGCTTTTCCTTTGGCATCATCATATTTGTAATCAATTTTTAATACCGGGTGCCCATTACCAAAATACCATTGGTTCCAGTACCAGTTTAAATCCTGCCCGGTAACTTCTTCAAATGCCAAACGCATTTGTGTAGCTTCTCCATTCTTAAATTTATTAGTGGTTAAGTAATTATTCAACGATTTAAAAAAGGCATCATCACCTACATAATTGCGCAGCATGTGTAATACACGGCCGCCTTTTTGATAACTCACCAGGTCAAACATATCTTCTTTATCGCTGTACTTAAAGCGCACCAGGTTTTTTTCTGCTTCTTCGGGGCTGGCTAAATATTGTGTTAACCCATCCTGATTTTCTGCGTCACCTGCATCTTTGCCGTGTTTATATTCTATCCAAAGTGTTTGGCTGTAATCGGCCATCGATTCGTTAACAGTAATATTGCTCCAGCTTTCGGTAGTTACTAAATCTCCAAACCATTGATGAAATAATTCATGAGCGATCACGGTTTCCCAGCTATTGCCATCAGTTAATTGCCTGGCATTTTGATAAGCGCTTTCCTGGTGCAGGGTAGCAGTGGTATTTTCCATAGCGCCGCTTACATAATCCCTTCCTACAATCTGGTTGTATTTTTGCCAGGGATATTCAACGCCCAGTTTCTCCGAAAAAAATTTCATCATTTCAGGAGTTAGTCCAAACACACCCTTTGCATAGGGAGCCTGGTCTTTCTCTACATAATAACTTACTTCTTTTCCTTTATAACTGTCTTTGATGATGGCGTAATCCCCTATACCCATAAAAAACAGGTAGGGTGAATGAGGTAGATCCATTTTCCAATAATCTGTTCTGGTACCATCTGCATTTTTCTTTTGGCTTTTTAATAAACCATTGCTGAGTGTTACATATTTTGCAGCTACGGTAATGTAAATTTCTTCGGTGGTTTTTTGGTTAGGCTTGTCTATTGTTGGCATCCAAACGCTGTTAGCTTCTGTTTCACCCTGTGTCCATATTTGGGTAGGTTTATTTTTATCTTCTCCTGTTGGATTAATGAAATATAAACCTTTGGCATCATTAATTGCAGCGCTGCCTTTTACTTTTACTTCGTTGGGCTTACTGGTGTAATCAATATATATAGTATAGGTTTCTCCGGCTTTATAAGTTTTATCTAAGTTTATTTTTAATTGCCAGCCATCATAATTGTATTTTAAAGGTGATTTGGAAGTACCTTTCATTATGGCAATTTCTTTTATCTCCATTCCTTTTGCATCTAAGGTTAAAGAATCGGTAGGATAAAAATGAGGTTTTAAAGTAAGCCATTCTTTGCCATACATCCATGCCTTGGCATAATCAAATTTTACATCGAGTTTGGTATGTACAAGGTCATTGATTTTAGTAGCAGTAGCCCTGTAGATTTTTTTCCAGCTGCTGTCTTTGGACTCAACGTCACCCTGGGCCATAATTAAAACCGGGCTTATAACTATAACTAATAAGAAAACAAATTTCTTCATATTTTAAATTTAAGTGTCAAAATTAAGCGGACTAAACTTAAATAAAAGTCAATATTTATATAAATGGCAAAAGAATTGTATTAATAAGTAATTTTGATACGGGCTTTAGTTTCCTGGTTAAGCATCCTTTCAACAGTATTGCTGCTATGGAGCTTAGCTGGGTTTTTTATTCCGGATAATTTAGTTTAATAAATGAACATGTTATTTATACGATCAGTTACAGTTTCTTTCCTTGTATTTTTTTCATTTGGTTTAGCTGCCCAGCAGAATCATTTTATTTATCTGCAAACAGAAAATAAACAGCCTTTTTATGTAAAGCTTGATAAAAAACTGCTTAGTTCATCGGCTTCAGGTTATCTGATAATCCCTAAACTGCAGGACGGGGCTTACATTTTTACCATTGGCTTTCCTAAAAATGTATTGACCGAGCAAAATCTTACCTGTAGTGTAAATAAGAAAGACAATGGATATCTGTTAAAGAATTTTGGAGATAAGGGGTGGGGATTATTTAATCTTCAAACATTAGAAGTAATAATGGCGGCTCAAAAGATCGCTGATGATCCAGCTGTGATATTAGTTGACAAAACAGATGATTTCTCTAAAATACTTTCCAATGTTATCAATGATCCTTCAATTGCTAAAACAGAAGAGATTAAACCACTTATTAAGGAAGAAATAAAACCCGTTGCGGAAATTAAAAAAGTAGAATCCGTGACGCCTGTTATTAAAGAAGAAATAAAAGCTGTTGATGAAACCAAAAAAGAAGATGTTAAGCCAGTAATCAGGGAAGAGATAAAACCTGTTGAGGAAATTAAAAAAGAAGAGTCCATAAAGGCGGCTACTCTAATAACAAAATTATTAAGCAGCACCGGTGCTGATGGTACAGAAATGATTTATGTAGATATCGTAAATGGGAAACCTGATACTGTGAGGCTTTTCATACCTGTAGAAATTGCACCTCTTGTTATTCAGCCAGAAATGAAAGCAGAAGATCCCAAACCTGAAGTCAAAAAAGAAGAAGTAAAAAATACGGAGGCTAAGTTTATAGATATTACCCTTCCAAATCCAAATACAAAGGTTGATAGCGCCTCCACATTATCAGCGCCGGTCATTATTACCGAAAAAAAAGCAGATGTAGTAAAAGCACCAGCAACCGCAAATGAAAATATTGTAAAACCTGTAATGGTGAATTCTGATTGTAAAAACTTCGCAACCGAAGAGGATTTTCTAAAGCTTCGTAAAAAAATGGTTGCAGCAGATAATGATGACGATATGGTTACTGTTGCAAAAAAAATATTCAAATCAAAATGTTTTACAACAGAGCAGATAAAGAATCTCAGTGTTTTATTTTTAAAAGATGAGGGTAAATACAAGATTTTTGATGCGGCATATCCTTTTGTATCCGATTCATATAATTTTAGTATACTGGAAACACAGTTAACGGATGCTTACTTCATTAATCGGTTTAAAGTAATGCTCAGGCATTAAGTTGCACTTTCTCCGCAATAACATAGCGTATGCCAAGGTATTTTATAGAAGTTGCTTATCAGGGTACAAATTATTCAGGCTTTCAAATACAGCAGAATGCCAATTCTGTTCAGGCCGAAATAGAGAAGGCACTTAAGATATTTTATAAAGAAGAATTTAAACTTACAGGTTCCTCCCGTACCGATACTGGAGTACATGCCTTGCAGAATTTTTTTCATTTTGATACAGAATCGGAAATAACTGATAGTTCGTACCATTTAAATGCTATTCTGCCCAACGATATAGTTGTCAAAAAGATATTTCAGGTTCAAAGCGATGCACATTGCAGGTTTGATGCGCTTTCCAGGGAATATGGTTATTATATATATAAGCAAAAAGACCCTTTTTTTCAAGATAGGGCATACTTCTTTCCTTATTGGGTAAATATTGAATTAATGCAGCAGGCAGCTAAAGAATTAATGAATCACCATGATTTCACTACTTTTTCAAAACGCAATACCCAAACTAAGACAGCTATTTGTAATATTGTAAGTAGCGAATGGAAGTTTGAAGAAGGTGCTTTAAGTTATCATGTAAAGAGCAACCGCTTTCTTAGAGGTATGGTTCGGGGTCTTGTAGGTACAATGCTTCAGGTAGGACGAAAGAAGCTTTCGATAGATGAATTCGTTAATATCATTAAAGCAAAAGATTGTACAAAAGCAGATTTTTCTGTTCCACCACAAGGCTTATTTCTTCTAAAAGTTGAATTCTCTACATTTTAGTTTTTTATTTTGATGTTTTGCACTTTAAAAAAGACATTGATTACAAGTTACTTAATTATCAAAACTGTTTAAAAGCTTTTTTTTTGATTTATTGATGTCTTTCAAAAGATTTTTTAAAAAAATTAAAAAAAATATAATCGCTGTAATGTAGTGTGGTAAAGAATTATAGAATTTCAGCTTGCTTAAATACAATCTTGTTAATAACTATTTGCTTAAATTATTTTGGTAGCAATTTATACACTCTTATCTTTGCGCTCCGCAATTGAAAAAAGGCGGTAGTTCTTAAAAAAAATCGACCTAAATTCTTCGAAAAAAATTAAAATATTTCGAGAAAAATTTGGGTAGTAAAATAAAGGCCCTTACCTTTGCACTCCCAATTAAAAAAGGGGGCTAAAAGTAAAGCCAAAAGATCTTTGAAAGTTTGGAAACAACAGCACGAATCTTCGGATTCAAACAGGTAATGTTAACGCAAATATTAATTTAGAATTTGACGTTATAATTTCGAGAGAAAATACAACAGTCAGATCAAAACTTCTTTACAATGGAGAGTTTGATCCTGGCTCAGGATGAACGCTAGCG
>JAYVPT010000066.1:0-43312 GCA_043757165.1 Ferruginibacter sp. | reverse complement strand
GGGGTGATGAAATGGATGATACAGGCAGACCAAAAATTTTACAACATAAAAAGTATTTCGATCCTGAAAAAGAGCCTTTCGAAAGTATAAGAGATGCTTATGCTCCTTTAGTGTGGCAATGCCGTTACGGTGGTGTGGAAGTGCCCGATATTTTATGGCAATATTGCACAAGCGGCAAAGGACAAAAGTATAGCAACAACCAGGCAGAAGACATGATAACCGAAAATGAGTTTATGCAAACTTTTGATGAATGGGTAAATAATTTTGCAACCTTTGTTCAACAAAAAGGTAAAGTGCAGCCAAATAAATACAGGGCTTATGGACATGTTCCACCCAGTCATTTATGGGAAGATGTAAAGGATGGTATTCATTATTTTGAGATGATGGTAGGCAAAGCGCCTAAAGGTTCTTCTCCAAAAATTCAGGATGACCTTAACTTAAATAAAGATGCAACATGGCATACTAAAAAAGGGGAAGGAGAAAAATTAAGAGACAATGATTAAATCCATTTTTGATAGTGTCGCTGAATTTTACTTTTGTAAAAGATAAACTTTCTGTAACATCTTTCTTCATTGGTACGGATCCTGCAGAATATCCCAATTCTGAATGTGCCGGCTGGAGAGTTTTGGGACAGGAAGAGGACCTGGGAAGATGAATGGAGATTATAACAAAACAGGTTGAGCAGGCAACCTATGTAAGCAGTGAAGAAATTTATTCCATGCTTCAATAAATCTGCCATCAGCCTCCGTTGTTTTTAAGGTTGCAAACTCACAATGGATTTCGTTACAAAAAAACAAAAAAAGTGACCCTTTACCGGGCCACTTCAATAGACTGTATATTGCAAAACAATTTTCAGCTTATCAGAACCGATCAAGGTTCATCACTTTGTTCCATGCCGCAACAAAGTCTTTTACAAATTTATCTTTGCCATCTTCACATGCATACACTTCAGCAATGCCCCGTAACTCTGCATTAGAACCGAAGATAAGATCAACACGTGTACCGGTCCATGTCAATTCGCCGGTTGTACGGTCGTGTCCCCAAAATACCTGTTGAGAATCAGAAGCCGCTTTCCAGGTAACCCTCATATCAAGTAGGTTAACAAAGAAGTCGTTGGTCAGTGCTTCCACATGGTTGGTAAAGATGCCGTGTTTGGATTGATCAAAATTAGTATTCAGCACACGCATTCCGCCAACAAGTACTGTTAGCTCAGGTGCAGTAAGGGTTAACAGTTGTGCCTTATCAACCAGCATTTCTTCTGCTGATGCAGTGTGTTTGTTCTTAAAGTAATTCCGGAAACCATCTGCTGCCGGTTCCAAAACTGCGAATGATTCTACATCAGTTTCTTCTTGTGATGTATCAGCACGGCCAGGCGTAAAAGGTACCGTCAAATTATGACCGGCATTTTTTGCTGCTTGTTCAATACCTGCACAGCCACCTAAAATAATTAGGTCTGCAAGAGAAACACTTTTGCCAGCAGGCTGAGCGCTGTTAAAATCGTTTTGAATACCTTCAAGCATTGCTAACACTTTAGCCAGTTGAGCCGGGTTGTTTACTTCCCAATCCTTTTGTGGTGCCAGGCGAAGGCGTGCGCCATTGGCACCACCTCTTTTATCGGAGCCACGGAAAGTTGATGCAGATGCCCATGCTGTAGATACCAATTGAGAAATAGACAACCCTTTCGCCAATATTTTATCTTTCAGTGCAGAAATATCATTATCATCGATGAGTTGATGCGTAAAGGCTGGTACAGGGTCTTGCCAAATCAGCACTTCGGCAGGTACTTCTTTACCAAGGTAGCGGGCACGTGGCCCCATATCACGGTGGGTTAACTTAAACCATGCACGGGCAAAAGCATCTGCAAGCTCATCCGGATTCTCAAAAAAGTGTCTTGAAATTTTCTCGTAAGCTGGGTCTGCTTTTAAGGCAAGATCTGTAGTCAACATCATGGGTGCATGGCCCTTTGATGCATCATGTGCATCTGGCACTGTACCTGCACCTGCGCCAGCTTTTGGTTGCCATTGGTGTGCACCGGCCGGACTTTTTGTAAGCTCCCAATCGTAACCAAATAAATTCTCAAAATAATTGTTGCTCCACTTAGTCGGTGTTGTAGTCCATGTTACTTCCAGACCGCTTGTAATGGTGTCGCCAGCATTACCACTGCCAAAAGTATTTTTCCAACCTAAGCCTTGCTCTTCTATACCTGCTGCTGCTGGTTCTTTACTAACATATTTGCCTGGATCGGCCGCACCATGAGTTTTGCCGAATGTGTGTCCACCTGCAATCAGTGCCACTGTTTCATAATCATTCATCGCCATACGGCCAAAGGTCTCCCTAATGTCATGGGCAGATTTTAGCGGATCAGGATTTCCGTTAGGTCCTTCTGGATTTACATATATCAAACCCATCTGCACAGCACCAAGAGGATTTTCCAGTTCTCTATCTCCAGTATAACGATTATCGCCTAACCACTCTTTTTCACCACCCCAGTAAATATCTTCTCCAGGTTCCCAAACATCTTCACGGCCACCACCAAAACCAAAGGTTTTTAAACCCATCGATTCTAAGGCGCAGTTACCTGTTAAAATCATCAAATCGGCCCACGAAATTTTCTTACCATACTTCTGTTTAACAGGCCAAAGTAGCAAACGGGCTTTATCAAGGTTTACATTATCGGGCCAACTGTTAAGTGGTTCAAAACGCTGAGTACCTGCGCCAGCACCACCTCTACCATCTTGTATTCGATAAGTACCTGCACTGTGCCAGGCCATACGAATAAAGAATGGGCCATAATGACCGAAGTCGGCTGGCCACCAATCTTGTGATGTCGTCATTAAATCGAAAATGTCTTTCTTTAAAGCATCAAGATCCAGGCTTTTGAATTCCTTAGCATAGTCGAACGCTTCTCCCATTGGACTAGACAATGATGAGTGTTGACGAAGGATACTTAGTTTTAATTGATTGGGCCACCAGTCACGGTTTCTTGTACCGCCGCCTGCGGTTTGCTTTAATGTGCCAGCAGAAAAAGGGCATTTAGCAGCACTGCCAGGGTCGTTAACGTGAGCTAATACGCTCTTAGTGTCGTGATTTTCCATTTTTTAAAATTGATATAAATTGTTAGAAATGTTTTTCTGATTTTTCAAAAATACTACAGGGATGATAATAAAACAAATTGATTATCTTTATGATTATATAAATTTTATCTATGACCTTAACCCAGTTGGAATACATTGTAACACTGGACACCTACCGGCATTTTTCATTGGCAGCTGAAAAATGTTTTATTACACAACCTACGCTAAGTATGCAGATTCAAAAACTGGAAGAAGAATTGGGGTTGAAAATTTTTGACCGTACCAAACAACCTGTAATCCCTACTGAAATCGGGGCTGATATTATTGCTCAGGCACGTATTACCCTGCATGAAGCCCAAATGATCAAGCAAATCATCAACGACCAGAAGGATACCCTTGCAGGCGAATTACGTATTGGTATTATTCCAACGCTGGCCCCTTATTTATTACCTCCGCTCTATAAATCAATGAGAGAGAAATACCCTAAATTAAATCTTATCATTAAAGAGTTGATTACAGAAGAGGTTATCCGTGAACTAAAAAATAACCGCCTGGATTGCGGCATCGTAGTTACACCTCTTAAAGATCTGTCCATAAAAGAAAATGTACTCTTTTACGAAGAACTTTTTGTGTATGCCTCTAAAAAAAATTCATTGTACGAAAAGAAATATATACTGGCTAATGAAATTGATCCCAACCAGCTTTGGCTGTTGGAAGAAGGACATTGCTTTCGATCGCAGATCTTAAACTTATGCGAATTAAGAAAAAGCAGTGATTTTCATTTTAAATACGAGACCGGTAACATTGAAACACTAAAAAGAATGGTAGATAAAAGCGATGGCCTTACCATTTTACCTGAATTGGCCGTGATGGAGTTTAGCAAAGCACAGCTTAAACTTGTAAAACGATTTAAGCAACCATCCCCCTCCCGTGAAGTAAGTCTTGTTACGCATCGCAATCATATTAAAACGAAACTCATTAATACACTTAAAGAAGAAATACTAAATATTGTACCGGCTCAAATGCAGCAACTGCGCAATAAAAAAGTAGTTGAAATAAATTTTTGATTGCAGCAGGCAACTGTTCTCAACTTCGGTGGCACACGAACCGTTCGCTAAAATAAAACAACAAAATTCAGTAAGTTTAAAATATGTATTAAATTATTCAATACAAATTCTATAATCTTATATTGTAATTTTACCGTGCAAATGTTTCGTGTGCTAATAACCAGTGCCGAGGGCTATCTGTAGAGAAAGGGAAATGAATACGGCGAAGATGTATTGAAGCAACATTACCTGATGGAAAAACATAAGTAATTAAAAACACGCCTTAAATCTTAATCATACGCCCCGGTTCCCCGTGCCAAGATACCGTATTATCAGGATTAGGTTTAAAATGTAAAAAACTAAAATGAATAATACAAACAAACGCAAAATCCTGCTGCCGGCCTTCGCCATATTTTTAATGACGATGACTTATCTCAGGTTAAAAGGATCTGAATGCATAAGGCCCATTCACATTGTAACACTCCTCGTTTTGGGAGGAGCCATTGGAGTATTACTGGTAAATATCATTAATTTAATAAAGGAGAAGAAGGATTAATTTTGAGTATGTTAAATGTAAGAAATAAACAGGTTGACGAAATCGCTTGGGGCCCATACCTTCTGCATGAATAGAAAGGTCAACAGCTTTTGTAATATCGGTTTCTGGCATGGTGAAAGTTTTAACTGCGGTAAGCATTCACTTACCCATGAAAGGCTGTTTAAACTTAAGCAATGTAGAAACTGATATTAAAAGGAAGGCTGATTTAGTTCAATTGATAAAATGATTCTTATTATATTGTTGAACACTGAATTTTAAAAATGATCAGTAAGAGGAGCTTTATAGTGTTTTTTTTGGGGATAAAAGAAAGAGAGGAGTTTTATAAATAATTATCCAACCAAATACTGTTGCAATAAAAACACCGCAATACCAACTGTGAACCCAATCAACGCAATCCAGCTTATTTTTTTCAGGTACCACATAAAATTAATTTGCTCAATACCCATAACGGCAACACCTGCAGCAGAGCCAATAATAATAGCACTTCCCCCACTACCGGTTGTTAAAGCCAGGAATTGCCAGAAAGAATGATCTGTGGGATAAACAGACAGGTCGTACATTCCCTGCGAAGCAGCCACCAGCGGCACATTATCCACTACAGAAGAAAGTAGTCCTAAAACTGTTCCAATGACATAATCATTCTTAAAAGTTTCGTTTAAAGTTGTTGCCATGGTTTTAAGCATTCCTATTGATTGTAATGCATCAACAGCCAGCAAAATGCCTAAGAAAAAAAGAATACTTGGACTATCAATTTTTTGCAATGCGCCTGCAACTGTAAATTTTGATTTATCATCAACTGTTTTATCCCTGTGAATAAAAGTTGTTAATACCCACATTAAACCCAACGCCAGCAACATGCCCATAAAAGGTGGCAGATGGGTTAAAGATTTAAATAAGGGAACGAATAATAAAAACCCGATGCCCGAAAATAAAATGATCTTCCCGTCCCGTCTTTCCAAAGCAGTAGATGCAGCAACGGGTAATGATTGCAGCGTTTTACCTTTAAACTGTTTTGATATTATTAATACCGGGATAATACATGCCACAATACAGGGAACAATTAAAGTGTACATTATTTTAAGTGCAGTTATTTGTCCACCGATCCAAAGCATGGTGGTGGTTACATCACCCAATGGAGACCAGGCGCCACCTAAATTTGAAGCAATTATAATTGCACCGGCAAACCAAAGCCTGTCTTCTTTTTCGGGTAATAGTTTTACGCAAAGCGATACCATTACAATGGCTGTAGTTAAATTATCCAGCAACGCAGAAAGAAAAAAAGTGATGACAGCAACAGTAAATAATAATTGCTTTTTACTTTTGGTGGTTATTTTCTGGGTGATGATGTCAAAGCCCCTATGAGAATCTATTAATTCAACAATCGTCATGGCACCTAAAAGAAAAAATAAGATCGAAGCTATCTCCCCAAAACCATGCACCAGTTCTTCACTTACTGCCTGTACATCATCACTCTGTAAAATATATATTGTCCAGCAAAGTACACCGGTTATTAAAGCCGATGCAGCTTTATTAATTTTTAAAGGATGTTCAAATGCTATGGCGATATAACCTAAAATAAAAACTATAAGAAGTAATACTGTTACCATAATTATTAAATGAATGTAGTTCAATTATTTTTCTTCATACAAGTCTGACTGTGAACTTAGAATTTCACGGTATTTATTGAACAACTTCGTTTTAGAGATAAACCCAATAAATTTTCTCTCTTTATCCAGCACAGGCAGGTACCAGCTTTGTGTAATATCGAATTTTTCCATTACGGCATGCATGTTCTGATCATTAAATAAAACAGCCGCTGGTTTCTTCATTAAAGATTTCACAGATACTTTGTCAAATTGATCTGTTTGAAAAAGCCTTTGTTTAATATCATTTAATTCGATAATGCCGGAGAATCGGCCTTTGCCATCAGTCACTGCAAAAATATTCTTTTCACTTCGCTTTATTATTTCAACCAGGTCTTTAAGTTTCTTATCCATACTGATGCTATCGTAAGTATCCTGCAGCATACTATCCAGGGTAATGGAAGTAAGTATATTCTTTTCCTTTTTATGAGTGAATATCTGCCCCTCTAAAGCCAGTTTTTTTGTTTCCATTGAAAAGGGCTCGTAAGTTTTTACAATAAAGAACGAAATAGAAGATACCAGCATCAACGGAATGAAAAGTTCGTAACCGTTGGTAATTTCTGCAATTAAAAATATAGCAATTAACGGGCTGTACATTACCCCGCTTAATACACCAGCCATGCCCACCAAACTAAAATTGCTGGCGGGTATTTTTATCCATGGTATGCTGTTTAATATTTTAGAAAAAAAGAAACCAAGATAAGCCCCAACAAATAAAGAAGGAGCAAAGTTGCCACCATTACCTCCGCTACCAATGGTAATACCTTCAGCAATAGGTTTAAACAACACAATTAATGCTGTAAAAGCAATGATGCCCCAGTTTTCTCCCAGTTTTGAAAATAATGCGGTATTATCAGCAAATGAATGCAGTGTACCATTGGCAACTAATTTAACACTACCATACCCTTCGCCGAAGAGTGGTGGAAATACAAAGTAAATACTTAACAACAAAACGCCGCCAACAACAGCTTTAAGATAAACATTCATATTCCACAGGTGTATCCGTTTTTCTGTACCCTTAAAAACCCTGGCATAATAAAGTGATACAAATCCTGCAAGTACGCCAAGCAAAATATAATAAGGTACATTCTTATAATCGAATGATTGTTTTAAAACAAAATTAAAAAGGGATGATTCCTGCAATATTATTTTTGAACACAATGCACCGACAGCAGAAGAAATTATCAGTGGAATAAAGTAGCTTACAATTGTTTCGGCCAGTAAAACTTCTATAGCAAAAATTACCCCGGCAATAGGTGCATTAAAAACGGCAGCAATACCTGCGGCGGCACCACACGCTATTAATAAGGTACGTTCCTGGTAATTTAAATCACTTATCCGGGAAAGGTTGGAACCAACAGCAGCACCTGTTGCTACAATTGGTGCTTCAAGCCCTACAGAACCACCAAGACCTACCGTAACCGAACTTGTAATAACATGTAAATATGTATGGCTGGATGGAATAAAGGAAGACCTTACTGCTATAGCTTTTAATACCATTGCAATTCCTCTTTCAATTTGCCCTTTAAAAAAATGATGGAAAATAAAAACAGTGATCAATAAACCAACAGCAGGAAATAATAAGTAAGCAAAAAGTATAACTGTTATCTTTTCTATCCAGTGCTGCAGGTAATGTACCAATGTTTTTAACAACACAGCAATAAGCCCGGAACCCAAACCAGTCATGGTAGCAATTATCATAATAAACTGCATCCGGCTGAGCCTTGTACGCAGATAATTGATAATAGTTTTATAAAATGCCTTTATAGCCATTCAAAAGAATTAATTTATTGCAGCAGTTTTTAAAATAACATACAATAAAAAAGTATATTAAACCTGTTGTATATTTTCAGGCACATTGCAAAATAAACTGAAATTACTGAAACAGCAGATAATAAACTTAATGTCTTTTATATGAAAAATACTATAATGGCAATGCCTGTTTCTATTTAAACCAATTAACTTTTCCCGTTTTCAATTCCCCAGAATTCCCTCCGATCATAATATTAAAATCGCCTGCTTCCCAATCGAATTTTAAATCAGAATTATAAAACTTCAAATCGTTTACCGAAATTGAAAAACTTACTGTTTTACTTTCACCTGCCTTCAATTCAATTTTTTGAAATCCCTTTAATTCTTTTACAGGCCTGGTTATACTGCCTACTACATCACGAATGTAGAGTTGTACTGTTTCTTTTCCGGCATATTTTCCTGTGTTTGTAACAGTAACAGTTGCTGTTAATGATTGGTTACCTTTCATTGTTGTACTACTCAGTTTAATATCGCTGTAACCAAAAGAAGTATAACTAAGCCCATAGCCAAAAGGATAAACAGGTTCGTTGCTCACATCTAAATAATTACTCTTGAATTTTGAGAACCATTTTCCATCTTCCAATGGACGGCCCGTATTTTTATGATTATAATAAATTGGAACCTGCCCAACATTTTGTGGGAACGTAGTACTTAACTTTCCCGAAGGATTTACATCACCAAACAAAACATCAGCTATTGCATAACCGGCCTCACTGCCGCCAAACCAAACATTTAAAATTGCAGGCACATTTTCACTCTCCCATTTTATTGCCAGTGGCCTGCCGGTAAATAAAAGCAGCACTACAGGTTTACCGGTTTTCAATAATGCTTTTATCAAAATTTTTTGTGCTTCAGGAATTTCAATATTGCTGCGGCTGCTGCACTCTCCACTCATCTCTGCCGATTCTCCAACTGCTGCAACAATTACATCTGACTGATTAGCGATGTTGATTGCTTCCTGTATTATTTCTTCCGCAGGGCGACTGTCTCTCTTAAGGTCTTTACCAAACATGCCAGCTCTTTTTTCAAATGTGGTATCATAATCAAGGTTAGAGCCTTTGGCGTATAAAATTTTTACTTTATCTCCCACTACTTCTTTTAATCCTGCTAACACCGATGTTGCTTTTGAAAAATTTGCCGCCACACTCCAGGTACCCGCCATATTTTCTTTATTATCTGCCAATGGGCCAACCAATGCAATAGTACCCGATTTTTTGAGTGGCAAAATATTGTTTTTATTTTTTAACAACACAAAACAATCAGCTGCAATTTTTCTTGCCTCTGCCCTGTTCGCTGCTGTAAATATTTCTGTCTTTGCCCTGTTGGCATCGCAATAACGATAAGGATCGTCAAACAAACCGAGTTTATATTTTGCTTCAAGTATTCTTCTGCATGCTGCATCAATATCCTGTAGTTTCACTTTTCCTTCTCCCAAAGATTTTTTCAGCGTTAATAAAAAACCTTCGCCAACCATATCCATATCAATGCCTGCATTCATTGCCAGCGAAGAAACTTTTGGCAGATCTCCCATTCCATGATCGATCATTTCATTAATGCCGGTATAGTCTGTTACCACAAAACCTTTAAAGCCCCATTGTTTACGCAATACATCTGTCATTAAAAATTTACTGGCTGTTGCAGGAATACCATCCACTTCATTAAAAGAAGCCATCACACTTCCAACTCCAGCATCAACCGCAGCTTTGTACGGCGGTAAATATTCGTTATACATTCTTACACGGCTCATGTCTGTAGTGTTGTAATCTCTTCCTGCTTCTGCTGCGCCATACATGGCATAATGTTTTACGCAACTCATAATGGTATTGTTCTTACTCAGATCATCGCCCTGGTAACCCTGCACCATTGCTTTTGCGATCTGGCTACCGAGATAAGCATCTTCGCCATTACCTTCTGCAATACGTCCCCAACGTGGGTCACGGGCAATATCCACCATTGGAGAAAAGGTCCAGTTTATACCATCGGCACTTGCTTCCTGTGCTGCAATTTGTGCGGTGCGTTTTATAGCATTCATATCCCAGTTGCAACTTAATGCCAATGGAATTGGAAATACAGTTTCGTATCCGTGAATTACATCCATCCCAAATATCATAGGTATTTTAAGGCGGCTTTCTTCTACAGCAACTTTTTGTACAGCACGTATCTTTTCAACAGATTTTATATTGAACAAACCTCCTACTTTTCCTTCCTTAATCTTTTTTCCAATATCTGAATTGGAGGCCTGCCCGGTAACTATATCGCCGGAGCCGGGTAGATTTAACTGTCCAATCTTTTCATCCAATGTCATTTTTTTCATCAGCGCTTCAATAAAGGTTTTCATTTTTGCACTTGATGATGTTTGAGCGCCTGCATTAACTGCAATCATCAATACTAATCCTGTAAGTAACTGTTTCATGTAAGAATCGTTTTTATTTCTGTAAATATGGTTCGATCAATTTTTGCCAGATGGCATACCCTTTGGCATTCATGTGTAATTTGTCTTCTATAAAAATATCTGCAATTGGTTTACCGTCTGCATCCAACATACTTTTCCATACACTGATAAAAGTGGTGTGTTTCTTTTTCTTTAAATATTTTTTGATACGTGTATTGGCTTCCATCATCCTGTCTTTCATTTGCCATCTTGAAGGGCAGGGTTTTAAAGAAATGAATATGACAGAAATTTTTGGAAACTGTTCCCTTATATCTTCATACAATTTTTTAAACCGATCTAACACTATTTTCCCGGTTACGGTATCAGAAGAAGCCACATCATTCTCCCCGCAATAAATAACAATTTGTTTGTGTTGATATGGAAAGATAATGTCTTTTTCGTAGCGTATAACATCAGATAATACCGAACCGCCAAAGCCACGATTGATAATTGGATAATCAGGAAAATAGCTCTGTACATCCTTCCATTTGGTGAAAGACGAACTGCCCACAAAAAGAATTTTATTTTTACCCGGAAAAGAAATACTGTCCTGTTTTTTGAATGCAGCAATATCATTGGCAAAAGGCTGGGCAGTTGCAAATTGTATAGCAATTAAAAACAGGGATGTTGCAAATAGTTTTTTGATCAGCATTTTTTATTCAACTTTTATCGTTTAAAATTTTTCACTAACGCCGGTTTCGGCCTCACCCTTTAATCCCTCTCCAAAAGAGAGGGACGGTACTTTAGAATATATCCAGGCATTTTTTCTTCCATCTCAACATTAATTATTTTCTCAACTTACTCCACTTTAATTGTTTTATATTTTTCGCTTACGCCATTTTCATTAATCGCTTCTATTGTAAAGTAATAAGGCTTTTGTGAATCCATTGCTTTAAACCAATATTCATTAAAATCATGTATCATAATGCAGCTGTATAATTTATCAGGTGCAGTACCATAATACAAATTGTAAGCAAATGCATTATCAACCGGATTCCACTTGATATAGGCACTGCGTTTATCTTTTTCTGTACGCAATACAATTAAATTTTTTACCTCATCAGGTTTTGCGCCACCACCATTTCCAAAAATACGAAGGCCGCTGATGGCAAACTTACCTGTAGGCATGTGAATGTTTTCCAGCTTAATATATTTTGCCTGCACAGGTTTTTCCAACTCTACATAATCATGCGGCACATCTGTTTTATTATTACTCTTATCTGCTAACACTGCCCATTTCTTCCCATCAAGCGAATAATACAATTTGTATTGATGATAAATATTGGTTTGCTTTCCGATAAACTCTGCATCCTGGTCGGCATAATTAATTTGTATGGCATTAACGGTGGATACATTACCTAAATCTGTTTGCATCCATTCTCCTTTGTCGGCGGTTTTTGCACTCCAGTATGTTTTAATACTTTCATCCACTGCATTGTTCGAATAAAAACTGGCCAGCGTTGATGAAACCGTAACAGGTTTTTTATAATTCAGTAAATACCATTCCGGCCTGAAAGCAGCACCGGTTTTTTGAGTAGATGGAAGATACAAAGGATAATCACCAAAAGCGGTATTGCACCACATCATATCGTCCTTATCAAATCCTGCAGGCCATATACCCATTCTTCTTTCCCAGGTATTTTTTACACAGATGATGCTCGTGGAAATATGCCAGTAATTATTATTGTTATCTGTAAAGGTGGCACCATGCCCTGCACCTCTGGAAAAACCACCGGCCTTAAAACTCAACGGATCTGATTGAGGGAAAGTTTGCACGCCATCAAATAAAGGTTTGCTTGCCATCACTACGCCATCTGCATAGCCACTCATTTCAGTTCCCGGCGCACCGTATTGAAAATAATATTTGTTATTGTGTTTTGTCATCCATGCGCCTTCAATAAACGGATCTAAAAAAGTGTTATCCATATTTTCGCCAAAGCGTTGCCAGCCATACCGCCAGTCCTGCAGTATATACATTGGGGTTCTTGTGCCAATTGGTTTAAATGTTTTTCTGTTTAACTCAACCCCGTAAACAGGGTAATTATTACTGCTGCCATTGTACATATAAAACCTGCCGTCATCATCGGTGAAAAAAGCCGGATCCCATCCGCCAATTTCTAAAGAATCTACCAGCGGAAACCATTTGTTTCCTTTTGGATCGGTACTTCCCCACAATGTAAATGTTTTGGTATAGGTACTTCCAAACACCACCATGGTATCGCCAATTACGCCAACTGCCGGCGCACACAATTCATCTTTGGTATCATTCCATGAGCGTAAAAATCTTCTTTCATTAAATTTCCAGTTAAGCAAATCATTGCTAATCCAGTAACCCCATTGATTGGTGCTGAACAAATAATAATCGCCTTTGTAATTTACAATCACCGGGTCGGCTGTAGCCCGGTGCTTTCCCCATTCTGTAAAAGATGGATGCGGTGTGTAACCATAATCTACATTGATGGGATTGCAATAGGTTTTTTGTTGTGCATAAGATGTAAAAAATAAAAAGTAAAAAGCAAAAAATAAAAAAAACATTTTTCCTTTTAACCTGCTTAATGATGATGGTTTCATAAAAAATTATTTCAAATAAGGACTTTCAAAATTCAGTTTTTTTAATCCACTTTTTATTTCCGGGCAACTCATAAATAATTTCCATAACAAACCACTGCGGTAGTTTTCAATCATAACCGGTATTGGTCCCTGGTCAATTGCCAGATAATGGTTGGGATACCAATTGGCCGTTTCGCTAAATGCATCATAAAAACCATATGGCCCCCACAGTTTATCATTCATATCATAGTACCAATGTTTCATTGCAGCCATTGATTCTTTGGGTGTATATGCAAACGATGACAATGCAGCAGCAGGAGAAATTACTCCGGCATCATCTTTTACATTTGGCGAATGTGCTGCGTAACCTTTTACAGAATAACTGGCAGTTAACCCCCAGTTATTTTTTCCGTAGCCTGTATATTTTTTTTTATTCTTTACACACCAGGTATAATTAATAAGTGTTTGATTGGTGTTCTCTGTCCAGTAATTTGTGTAGCTGTCTTTTAACCCTTTTGGATTTAAACCGAGATAAGAATAATGCGACCAGAACAATGGTGCAGCATTTGGTGGATTGCCCTGGTAATGCAATTGCAGATCATAACCCAAGGCTTTGTGCGGAGATCTTAATTTTCCGTTTTCTGCCCAGCCTTCGTGATATACGGCTGCAGGCACACCATGTGTTGGTGAAGATGCAGCAAGCACATACATTATTAAACATTCATTATATCCATGTACAGGAAAATTCATTTGCCATGCATAATCAGGGCTCCAGTGCCAGTACAAAACATTTTGCCCGTTACGGTGCCAATCAAACTCCACTTCTTTCCAAAGCTTATCAATACGTTGTGCCAGGGATTTTTCTTTTTGGTTACCCTCTTTAAAATATTGCCTTACGCAAAGCAGGCCCTGTATCATAAAAGATGTTTCCACCAGGTCTCCGCCATTATCTTTTTTTCCAAATGGTTTTACTTTTCCTGTTTCACCATTCCACCAGTGCGGCCAAACACCATGAAAGCGGTCTGCTGTTTCAAGAAAATGAACAATTTTCTCTAATCGCTGTACACCATCTTCCCTTGTAATAAATTTTCTTTCCATTGCCACAATCAAACACATCACACCAAAACCAGTGCCGCCACTGGTTACAATGTTTTCATCATGATTGGGATAGTCATTATCTATATGAATACGTTCTCTTCCCATGCCGCTTACAGGTTCGGCACCATCAATAAAGTAGTTTATTGTTTGCCGCTGCACTAAATCAAGAAATGCAGAATCAGAAAGTTTTTTAGGCTTTATAACAGCATTAAATTTTTGTGTTTGTGCATTTACTTTAACAGAAAGAACAAATACAACAATAAGAATTAAAAAGGCTGTACTTTTTTTCATGATTATTTTACTTTACAAATAAGGGGCTGTAAATCCTAACACATTCTTCATTCCATTTTTAACTTCGGGGCAGCTGGTTAATAAATTCCATATTAACTGGCTGCGGTAATTTTCAATCATCACAATTATTGGCCCCTGGTCAATTGCTAAAAAAGAATCAGCATACCACAGGTCCTTTAAACTAAAGGCATCTGTAAAGCCGTATTGTTTAAATATTTTATCCCCCAGTTTATAATAGAGAAACTTCAATGCATTCATACTTTCAGTTGGGGTGTATGGGAAAGATGACAATGCAGCTGTTGGTGTAATTACGCCTATATCATTATCAGGTGCATTGGCATTGTAACCATTGGGAATATCGCTTGCTGTTAAGCCCCAGCATAAATTACTATATCCAAAAAATCCTTTGGGATTAGCTTTGCAGTATTCATAATTAATTTTGGTATGATTAATAACCTGTGTTTGATAATTAGCATAGGTATCATTTAATCCATTAGGATTAATTCCTAAAAAAGAATAGTGTGCAAAAAACAATGGCCCGCCGTTAGCTGAACCCAATGGCAATTGATAACCAAAATAACTGTTGCCGTTTTGCATGGCACCGTTTCTTGCAAAACCTTCTTTATACACAACCTGGGCAATAGCAAAAGTTGTGGATGAAGCTGCAAGAATATAAGTGATCAGGCATTCGTTCCATCCTTCTATTTTATTATTCATCTGCCATGCATAATTGGGACTCCAGTGCCAGTACAACACATTTTGTCCGCCCTGTCTGAACCAGTTCCATTCCACGGCATTCCATAGCAGGTTAATATCGCTGCGCAGATTTGTTTCTGCTGCATCAACACCATTAAAATATTGCCGTGCTGCAAGTAATCCTGCCATCAGGTAAGATGTTTCTACCAGGTCGGCACCATCATCTTTTGTACTGAAAGGAATAACAACACCTGTAGTTCCATTTAACCAATGCGGAAAAGCGCCATGAAATTTTTGTGCTGTATTCTTTAAAAAAGAAACAATGGTTTGCATTCTTGCCTGGCCCTGCGCTCTTGTAATAAAATTTCTGTTGATGCCAACAGGTATCGCCATTATACCAAAACCCGAACCACCAGAAGTAACTGTTTCGGCAGTTGCGTTACTCCTTTCTCTTGCCAAACCGCTAACAGGATGTCCATAATCCCAAAAGTATTTGAATGTTTGTTGCTGCACTAAATCAAGTAAAGCATTATCGGTAATGATTGGAAATTTATCTGTTGAATCTATCTGTGTATTAAACTGAAAACTTATTGCTGCATTAAGATTACCCCCTTTTACAGATTTAAGTAAACCACCTGCGTTAAATACGTATTTGGTAAGATATTTTAAAGATGCAGCAGGAGTAATGACAACAGTACTGTCATTATTTTCATAGGAAAAATTTACTGCAGTATTAAAGAGCCCGTTTTCTGCAAGGAATATAGCAGGTGAAACAGTTGACCTGTCCACCGCATTATTAAATGAAATGCGTACTGCTGCATTTGCTTTAATATTATAATTGACAGCTGTTGTTGAAGGCAAAATATTATCAAGCTTTGTATTAACCAATACCAATGCAGCCGGTGGTGTTGGTATTGATGCCGGGGCCGGATCGCTGCCTTTTTTACAATTAGTAAGCATAACCACAGGCAGCAGTAAAAGCACAAGTTTAATCCGGTAAAATATCATAGTTCGTCAATTAAAAAATCAATGTTGAAATAGAATGTGGTAATGCTGTGGCTTCAGCAGCCTTGCCATTGATCCATAAATAATATTGTGTTTTTGTTTCGCCGGGATTCATTACAATTACTGCAACAGTTCCATCAGGATTTTTGAATGCTGTAGTTTGTAACATACTGCGACTTGCAGCACTTACAATTCTTTTAGCGCCGGGCTGAATAAATTTTGAAAAATGGCCGATGTAATAATACTCGTTGGTATAAATCAATTCGCCCGTTTTGGTGTTACCATGAATGGGAGCAAAACAAAAATTACCCACATGATTTGGCCCGCCTGTTTCATCCAGTAAAATATTCCAGTCGGTAAAACCTACTGAACCATTATTAAAATCATGGATCATGTTGGCACCATATTTTTCACCCAGTTTCCAGTCATTAACTTTTGTAAGGTCAAAAGCTTCTTTGCAACCTTCGGTAAATAATAAATTCTTTCCTGGAAAAGCTTCGTTAACTAATTTCAGATTATCATACATTGGTTCACCACCACTCCATGGCTCGTACCAGTGAAAACCAATGCCCCATAAATATTTTGCTGCATCAGGGTCATTTAATAAAGTACTTGCACGCTGATACAATAAATCCCTGTTATGATCCCACCCTATAATTTTTTTATTACTAAGGCCTTCTTTCTTCATAGTTGGGCCTAAATAATTCTTTAGAAAATCTCTTTCTTCTTCACCACTGTAAACACAACTCTCCCATTTTTGCGTAGCCATGGGTTCGTTTTGAATAGATATTCCCCATATTGGAATTCCTTCTGCTTCATAGGCTTTAATAAACTTAGTATAATAATTTGCCCAGGGTTGATAAAATTCTTTTTTTAATTTACCGCCATGCAGAATGTCGTTATTGGTTTTCATAAATGCAGGCGGGCTCCACGGGCTTGCAAATAAATTTAGTTTGCCACCGGCTGCAGTAATAGCCTGTTTAATAAATGGAATTTTAAATTGCTTATCATGCTGTACGTTAAAACTTTTTAATGTAGCATCACCTTCATTAATGTATGTATAAGTATCACTTGAAAAATCGCAGCTGTGAATATTGGTCCGGGCAAAATTGTATCCAATTCCTTTTTGCTTATCAAAATAAGCCTGCATAAATTCTGCCTGTTTATCTTTTGGCAACTTTGCAAAAGTTTCTGCAGCTGCATCAGTCAATGCACCACCAATGCCTAAAAATGTTTGAAAAGTTTTACCAGGATCAGCAAAGATGCAAACCTGTGTTTCCAAAGGTTGTACCATTGGCACAAACTCAAGCGTTGCTGTTTTAGATAAACGCAAATTACTGTTGTCTGCTGTGGTGTACACAGTTACTTTTTTCCCTTTTGTAGAAAAAGATGTTTTTGCTCTTTTTATTTGTGCACCTACAGGGTTTACGTAAGCGAAAATAAAAACTGCCATTGAGAGGCAACTAAATACTTTTTTCATATTATACATTGTGTTTTTAATTTACCAGATATATGTTCCTGCAGCACCCGCAGGTAAAACAGTTGACACCCATTTTCCTTTGTACCTAATATTAAATGACATTTCTGAATTTCCATCATTTAAAACCATTAATACTTTTTTCCCCTCAGGAGTTTTAAATGCCACATTTGGTGCCAGGATTCCATTACTTAAAATTCTTATTGAACCTGCAGGAATAAATTTTGAAGCCTGCGCAATAATATAATAGCCTACATTTCTTGTTACTGATGAGCCGCTGATTGTTACAGCTCCTTTACATTCAGTACATCCGCCCGGTGTATGCGGACCGTAAGAAGGATTGTTGGCTAAATTCCATTCCAGCGCAATCTTACTCCAGTTAAGCATCGATCCAATGACAACATTTTTAATATGCCATTTAAAATCGCCATCAAAACTTGTATTTGCTCCTGTCCATTGTTCGGTGAAATATAAATTTTTATCAGGGTATGCATTATGTACAGTACTCAATGCACTTATATCTCCACCATATAAATGAAATGCCGAGCCGTTAACATATTGCTTTGCTGCTGCATCATTTAAAATTGTTATAGGGTAAGTGGGGTTATCACAATTATGATCCCAGATAATGATCTTTGTATTGATGGCGGCTGTTTGAAATTGCGGACCCAAATTATTTTTTATAAAGTCGGCCTGTTGTAATGCAGACATTAGCATACTTGGATTGTTACCTCCATACTGTGGCTCATTTTGAATCGTAACCGCATCAATTGTAATTCCCTTTGCCTGCATGGCCTGAATATATTTTACAAAATATTTTGCATACACATTATAATACTGTGGCTGCAAACCTCCTCCTATTGAATTGCCATTATCTTTCATCCATACAGGTGGGCTCCATGGGCTTGCCAGAATTTTTATATTGGGATTAATGGTAAGGATTTGTTTTAAAACAGGGATAAGATCAATTGTATCCTGCGAAAGGCTGAAATTAGAAAGTGTGATATCTGTTTGTCCTGCGGGCATATCATCATAACTAAAAACAGATGCGTTAAGATCCGATGCGCCAAGGCTTACCCTTAAATAACTTACACCAATTGAAGAAGGATCATTACCAAAAAATTCCCTCAGTAAATTATTTTTCTCCGGTGCTGCCATGTTGTTGATGAGAGTTGCACTACCGCCTGTTAGTGTATAACCAAACCCATCAACAGTTTGAAATTGTTGTGTACTGTCCACATCGATGGTTTGATTTGAATTGGCAGCTGTACTAAATGACAGCGTTACACTTTGTTTTTCCAGTAAAGTTGTTTGGTTTGCCTTGGTAAGCCAATAAGCCATATCATTAGTAGCAGGAGGTGTTATGATAACTCCGCCACCACCGCCAGTTTGCCCCGTTGATTTTTTAGAACAATTCGACAGTGTTGATAACAATACCATTAATAATACAATGCCATTCATTTTAATGAAATTTTTCATAGCGCTGTTTTTCTTTTATTTATTATTCCTGTTTTAAAAAAATTAGTTTCTTATTATTTCTGGCCATCACCATAATTTTTGTTCCGCCAAAATAATTCAGCCATTTAATATCTCTTACTTCTCCGTCAATTGCCGGCAATGTACTCAGCAGGTTTTGCTTATCTAAAGAAAAAACCGTTGGAGATAATGCATCGTACCTGCCTTCGTAAGGGATAACTCCATAAAAATTACCGCCAGCCAAATAACCTTTTGTTTGCTGATTTATAAACGGCGCAAATGACATTACCGGGGCCAATTGTAATTCTTCCGGCAAATCCATCCGTTTAAAATTTCCTTTGCCATCATTTATAAAAGCTGATGATGATAATGTTTCGGCTTTTAATTCGGTATAATCTTTAAACAGATCATAAAACATATAATCTACTGTTTTGCCTGCAACTTCGCTGTAAGTGAGATAGGCTTTTTTTAATACCGGCAAAGGTCTTTCCAATTCATCCTTTGCCAGGAAAGTATATTCTTTACCATCAACTGTATAACACATTATTTGTTCAACAGACCCATTGTTATCAAAATCTTTTACATACAATTTTACAGGACCGTTTTTACCGGCCCATAGTTTTGTATTATGTCCCCAGTTGCCAGCAAGTATATCTGTAAAGCCATCGCCATTAACATCTGTTGCATAAACGGTTTGCCACAAGCCGGTAGATTGAGGAATTTCTGTTGCCGCAAAAACACCTTTGTTATTAATAAATACTTTTACCCCCATAAACTCTCCCGTAACAACCAGATCCTGCCAGCCATCATTATTAATATCTGTAAAAGTTGCCGCTGTTACCATACCTATATCGTAAAAAAATGTGTTTTTAGGATTGGCTATAGTGAAATTAGCTTTACCATCATTTATAAACAAATAAGATGATTGTGCTTTTCCATATGCATTGGGAGTACACAACGTACCAATGAAAACATCCATATCACCATCATGATCAACATCAGCCACACTTATGCAGGATTTGATTTCGAATTGCTGGCTAATGAATTTTTCTTTCTTTGTAAAATGACCATCGCCATTATTAATGTATAGTTTATCGGCAAGCATATTTTCATTCATTGGTGCCTGGTTACCTCCTGCCACAACCCATAAATCTTTTTTCCCATCACCATTTGCATCAAAAAATACAGCATCAACTCCTTCACAAAATTTATCTTTTTCAAATAGTTCCTTATCCTGCTCTGCAAAGCTGCCGTTGTTTTGCTGCACCATTAATGCACCTGGCTGACCCAATGCCCCACAAACATAAAAATCATCCAGGCCATCGCCATTAACATCCCCAACTGCAATTTTGGGTCCACGTGTGGATTGGGCATGAGGAATAAGGTATTGCTGATTAAAATCTACAAAATCATTTTCTTTATGTTGCCAGTTTACTTTTATCATATCGCTGATATCAGTTAAAACAGGTGGAGCAGGATTAAAGAATGTTTCATAATTAAAAATTCCGTTAGCATCTTTTTTATTTATTACTAATTGTTTATTTGCAGTTATATTTTTAATAGACTGCATTTTTTGGCCTGGCCATACAATTATAATACTGTCAATTAATGAATCAGCTGCCAAACCAAAATGTAATCTTGTGTCGGAAGATGATTCAAAACCACGGGTGAGCATTAATTGCTGGTACTGCATTTTACCTTTTTGAAACAGGTAGGCTTTTGCTCCAATTCCAAATGTATTGCTGCTATCGCCTTTAAAGGAAAGGGAAATATAGTTTTGTTTTGGTGCATTATTTTTTAATATTACTGCAGGTGCGTTAAGCGGATTAATGACAAGATCAAGATTACCATCATTATCAAGATCGGCATATGCAGCACCATTAAAATAACCTTTCATTTTACCCGTTCCCCATTGGTTACTGAAATCTTTAAAAGAAGATTTTCCATCACCTTTAAATAAAAAAGGATGAGAGCTTCCA
Organism: Ferruginibacter sp.; assembly: GCA_043757165.1. Lineage (GTDB taxonomy): Bacteria > Bacteroidota > Bacteroidia > Chitinophagales > Chitinophagaceae > Ferruginibacter. Next base: position 22,178 of record JAYVPT010000066.1, on the reverse strand, counting down.
TCAGGCATTTTGTCAATGGCCATATCGTCATACTTATCAGTTTGATTCATCCCTTTATTTGCTTCCAGATCGGATACAAACCGAACATAATCTAAATCCACTGGGCGCTTTACAATACCGCTTGAAATAAACAGATCCTTATTGCCATCGTTATCAAAGTCGGCAAATAAAGGGCACCAGCTCCAGTCTGTTGCAGCTACACCACTCATTAAAGATGTTTCGCTAAAACTTATGCCACTTCCATTATTACGCTGCAAACAATTTTTTGAATATTGATTTTGATACCCGTTGATCTCCAGTTTTACTTTATAGATATCAGGGTTTTCATCGCTGCCATAGGTTTTTAATACTTTTTCATCGCCGGGCAGCATGTCAACAGTAACTACATCTAACTGTCCGTCGTTATTATAATCGGCAATATCATTACCCATACTAAAGCGGCTGTAATGCCTGAAATGCTTTGCACCTTCTTCTTTAAAAGTGCCGTTTTGCTGATTTACATAGTAATAATCATTTTCATGAAAATCGTTACCAATGTAAATATCATCCCATCCATCATTATTTACATCTGCCACAGCTAACCCTAAACCATAGCCCAGATTGCTTTGATAAATTCCTGCTGCCGCACTAACTTCTGTAAACTTTCCAGTTGTACTAATATCATTTCTGTACAGCCTGTCGCCGGAAAGTGTATCATATTTTTTCCTGTTACCTGTATCTACAATATTTGCATGCGGGTGATGCGACTGGTTTAAAATATAGCAATCCAGGTCGCCATCATTATCGTAATCAAAAAACGCAGATTGCGTGGTAAAGCATGATGTGTTCAATCCGTATTGAGCAGATTTTTCTGTGAACGTTCCGTTACCATTGTTAATGTATAATTCATTGTGCCCGGTTAAACCATATTTATTACTGATGGTGGAAACATACATATCCAAAAAACCATCACTGTTCACATCCGCCATTGTTACGCCGGTACACCAGTCGCTAATACCTTGTACACCTGCTTTATCAGTAATATCTTCAAATTCAAAATTGCCTTTGTTAAGGTATAATTTATTATGGCCTTTGCTGTTGGCAGTAAAATAAATATCCGGCAATCCGTCGTTATTAATATCGCCTGTGGCCACGCCTCCTCCATTATAATAATACAGGTAATATAATATGCTGAATGCTTTTTTCTTTTCGAGTGTGTTTGTAAAATTGATATGGGTTTGTGAAGCTGTTAAGGAAGTGAACAACGTTTCTTCCCTGTGGCAGGATAAAAATATCAAAGAAGAAAGGAGGAGTAAAACGTAAGTTCTTTTTAGTTTATTCATTTCAGGTTTTCTTAATGCTTTTTAAATATGCTAAAACTTTTTTTGCTTCATCAGGATATGCTTTTATATTATGCGTATGCATTAAAGCAGGTTCAGGGCTTTTTTTTCCCTGCAACATTACTGCAATTGCCATTGATGGCTGTTCGGGCATGTGGCAACTGGTGCAATTTGCTTTCAACATATTTTCCGGCAAGCCCTGTAGTTTGCAAAGTTTAATATTTTCATGTTTATCATAGTGGCAGGTTATACACCGTTGCGAAAACAAAACGGTTTTTCCCTGTTCGTTTTCATGTGTATTATGGCAGGTGATGCAAGTAAGTCTTTTACTCATTGTAAAACATTTACTTGCTGCAAGCAAGCCTGACTGATTCCCATGCACATCAATATTACTGGCATCTTTAGCTGTTGTGTCTATTGCAAAATAATCCGCCAATTTATCCCCTGCGGTAAACTCAAAAGAGGGTTTGCTTTTTTGCAGCCGGCCTCCGTGGCATACTGCACACATATCTAAACTTTGTTGCCTTGTAAATGATGCCGGGTTAATAATAAATTTTGCTTTTTTTTCTGAAGGATTTTGTGTTTGAAATTCCACATGCTCTTTTGCAGGTCCATGACATTTTTCGCAATCTACGCCCAATATCATCCGGTTTTTATCAAACTCTTCTGGTTCAACTTCCTCCGGTGAAATTTTATCTGCATAGGTGGAGTGACACTCTAAACAACGTGATGTAATTGGCCTGTTAAAAGCTATTTTATTGGGGTATCCAGGGCTGTTACTCCATTGATGGGCACTTGTAAAATAAGTAATGGGTAACTGCATCAGCTTACTGTTTAACCAGCTGGCAAAACTTTGCCCTTTTGTTCCCGAGCCAATAACCATATCAAAGCGCTGGCTTTTTTTTTCTATGCCATTGATGTATGCAGCCTGGTAAAAACCATCAGCCCTTTTTTGCATGGCCATTAAGCTGCCATTGTTATATACAAATGTATTTTTGCCTGTATCAAAACTTCCCTTAATATTTTTTTCTGTAGCTATACAGGAAGTAAGAAAATGAGCCGTTTGAATGTGTGAGTCATAAATGGTTTTATGACAGCTAATACATTTACCGGAACCTGCATATTTTTCGAAATTACCGGCTTTTATAATATCAGCTGCTTTGTCTTTTTGATTATTAATACATTTTGTAAACAGAAAAATGCAAAATAAAATAAGGAAAAGAATAATTACAGATGAACGATATCTTGTAATACTGAGCATAATGATATTGCGGTTACCCAATAGATTAAATACCAAAATTTAAAAAGGGGCCAAACATTTACTGTCAGCCCCTTGTGGTTATGCTGCTTGCTATATGAAAAAAAATTACAGTTTGCTGTTGTACAATGCCAGTATTTCGCTTGCAGTTAAAACTTTTCCATATAAACGGAACTGATCCATTTTGCCTGTAAAGCCGCCAATCCAGCCATCGGTAGGGCCACTTAAACCTGCATGTTTATTCCAGCCACCTAAAACCAAATTGGTTGCATTTTTTAAATTTAGTTTACCAAGTCCGGCAAAATTACCAGCTGCACCAGCAGGTAAAGGAACTTCAGCACCATCAAAATATACTTTTACTGCAGATGCAGTTTCATCATAAGTAAATGCCAAATGATGCCATTGACCGTTAAATAATGGTTTTGTAAAAGACTGATTGGTGTACTCAACCCAATGATCCATTAATGCAAACTTAAAAGTACACTTGTCAACTGCTGCATTCTCTACCAATAAAAACGCAGCACTCCCATGCCAGTAATCTTTGCTTACCAAAGAGAAATAAAGCTCTGTATTTGGATTAACTGCATTATTTACCCACATAGATATGGTACAGCTTGTTACTGTATTAAAATCATTTGCAGATGGGTATTTGATTGCCTTTGTACCATTGGCCTGAATTCCTTTTCCGTTAACCCCTGCAACAGATGCTAATGGGTTGTCGCTGGGAAAACTTGCCCTGATACTGTCCACAGCATTCATCAGTGGATTTGAGGTAGTACCATCAAATGCCGTAAAAAACTTTAATGGCCCGCCCGGGTATAAAGGAAACCGTGGGTCTGCATCCTTAGGATAATCTCCCAATGCAGGACGGGAAAGTTTTTTACAACTGGTACCTACAACCAATACCATCAAAATAAAGACGGCAGTTTTAAGCATTTTGTTATTTAAATTCATGATTTTTTTTTTTAGTATGATTTTTAATATGCCTTATAGCCTTTTTATAAAAAGGCTAAGGAAAGAAATTTACCATTCAGGATTTTGTACCAATACACCTCCGGATAAAGCAATTGCTTTTTGTGGAATAGGATAAAACCTGCAACGGTTTGTATATCCTAAACCACCCAACTCTGTAATTGCATCGCCCCATCTAACCAAATCATAAAACCTGTATCCCTCCATTGCAAATTCCCATCTTCTTTCATTTTTAATAGCGGTACGCATTTGCGCTTTATCTACAAAAGGTATAACAGGCACAACAGTTCTTGTTACACCCAGATTACCGCTGGCTCTTTTTCTTATCAACTCTAAATTTGCAGCTGCAGTTACACCATCGCCTAACTCATTACCTGCTTCTGCAAGCATTAATATAACATCTGCATAGCGTAAGATCCTGTGGTTAATCCAGTCTGCACCACCACTGCCAAAGATCTGACCGGTAAATTGTCGCATCTGTGGATCTGAATACACTTTTTTATTCCAGTAAGGTTGATCAAGAGAAGATCCGGGAGCATATACAGGAAGCGTTGCACCATAACCACCCTGTGCAGGGCCACCATCTGACTGACCGGAATATAAAATTGTTTGCCGCTTACGTGGGTCAGCGTTGTCCCATGCAGTTTCTAATTTTGGAGTAGGTGTATTCCATCCCCAACCTAAATTCCAAACATTTGTAGCACCACCCTGTCTTACATTCTGACAGGTACCCCATTGTGCAGATAAATTAGGCGTTCCATTCTGGCCTACTACCATTTGCGTTTCAAAAATTGATTCCTTACTGTTTTTCCCTGTACCATTCAATCCATCTTTCCATATGTCATAGAAATTAGGTAATAAATTGTATTGCCCGCTTGCTATTACCTGGTTACATAATGATACCACCTGTGCCCAGTTTTGCCTGTATAAATGTGTTTGTGCCCATAATGTATTGGCAGCTCCTTTAGTTAAACGGCCGGGATAAATATCATTACCACCTACAACCCAGTTTACCGGAAGGTATGCCGAAGCTTTTGTAAGATCAGCATCTATTTGTGCATAAATAGCTGTTACAGGCGATTTGGGTTTAATACCATCTGTTGCTTTTGTAAAGTAAAAATTGATCAACGGCACATCACCATAAGTTTTAGCTAATTCAAAAAATGAATAGGCCCTGAAGAATAAAGCTTCTCCAACATTCCTCAGCGAGGCAGGGTCGTTAAGTTTTAAAGAATCTGCAAAATAAATTTCTTTATTTGCCAGATTGATCATGGTATAGTGATCGTTCCAATAAGTATTTGGTGCCCAGTCGTCTTTACTGTATTGAAAGGTTTCAAACTCGGTGTTAATTTCAGCACCATCAGTTGTACTGCTTCCTTTTTGGGCATCATCATCACGAATACTGTGGAAATCCAGCCAGGGCAAAGTAGAGAACCCTGCATACCTTAGCGTACTGTACAACCCAAAACTTTGTGCTTCCAGAGTTCCCTGGTTCAAATCGTCAAGGGTGGCAGTTAATGGTTGCCTGTCTAAGAATTTTTTACACCCCATAACCGAAACCAGCATCGGCAGTGCTACGATCAGGCTCCAGAATAAAATTTTATTTCTTTTCATATCAATGAATTTAATAGTTTTAAAAAGTTACGTTCAGTCCAAATGTGGTTACAACAGGTATAGCACCTCCTGCATTATCATAACCAAATGCAGTTGCACCTCCGCCAAATTCAGCAGTATATCCTAAATTGTTTTTCCATGTTTTAGGATTTTGTATGTTGACATAAGCCCTTAAATTTTTTATTCTGGCTTTTGAGATCAATTGCTGGCTGAAATTATAGCCCAATTGAATATTCCTTAGTCTGAAATAACTTCCATCTTCTATATTATAAGTAGAACCATTGTAGTTAAACCTGTGCCCCTGGCTGATGATCGGTGTCCAGTTAGAAGTACCTTCGCCATGCCACCTGTTTAATTTTTCTTTAGGATAGTTAACCCTTTGGAAGGGAGACTCCAACGAACCCCATGTACGGAAAACCTGGTTGCCATAAACACCACCCATTTCAATTCCTAAATTGAAATTTTTATAGCTTACGTTTATGTTTGTACCATAACTAAACTTAGGCGTTGGGTTACCAATTACAGTTCTGTCATCGGCAGTAATTACACCATCGCCATTTATATCTTTAAATTTAAGATCGCCGGGGCCATAAGAACCTACTGCAGATGCTATAGGGGATTTCAACACATCCGCATAACTCTGGTAAATGCCTTCTACAACATAACCATAGAAAGACCCGATGGGTAAACCTGGCTGCGTCCTGCTTTCGGCACTTCCGTTATTTTGAAATGCCCTTGACAAATAACCAGCCGGTATCTTATCATTTACGCTGATTACTTTGTTTTTTAAAAAAGTGATATTACCGCCAACATTTACTATAAGGTCTTTTTTAACGGTCTGACTCCATGAGGCAGAAAATTCTTCTCCCCAGTTTCTAAAACTACCCCCATTTTCCAATATGGCTTTTAATCCCTGAACACTTCTGTCCACATAAGTCATCAGGTCTTTTGTGGTTTTATTAAAATAGTTGGCTTCAAAATGCAACCGGTTTTTAAATCCATTTAATTCAAATCCTATTTCCTGAGCCTGAACGGTTTCCCATTTAAGATCAACACTAGGCTCGTAAGAGTTTTCAGCAGCCAGATAAGGCACGATACCAAATGGAGCACCAACGCCGGTATTTAACCTTGGATAAAATGGATAATTAATTTGTGTACCATCCAGGTAAGATGCAGTTTGATTACCCAACACACCAATTGATGCTTTTAGTTTAAGAAAATCTATAACATCTATATTCTGCATAAAACTTTCTTTTGTCAAATCCCATGCAGCACCAATTGCCCAGAATTTCTGGTGACGGTTTTGTGTGGGAATTTGAGAAGAAGCATCATCCCTTAAGGAAGCATTAAAATAGTATTTATTTTTATAATTGTACAATACCCTTCCCAGCACAGAAGCAGTAGAGTATTCGCTTTGATCTGAACTTGCAATTGTGGCTGCCGGATCATTAAACTGGGTACTGATATACCAGAATCTTTTATCATCAGGTATTGGTAATGCATTACCGATTGAAAATGGTTTGGCAACCCCACTTCTTCCAAAATGACTAAAGTAATAAGTGGTAATACCTGCTGTGGCTGTCAGGCTATGATCCCCAAAAATTTTCCTGAAGGTTAAAATATGATCCTGTTGAAACTTCCTGTAAGTATCGTCATTTTCACTTACCTGCGTTTTTGCATTGTACAGGTACGGAACTTTCGTCAAAGGATCATACGCATAATAAAGCGGTGAATATTGCCTGTTATTAACATTGCTTATATCCGCATAAAAAGTAGAACGTAAAGTAAAATATTTAAGGAAATTAAGCTCTCCGTAAACACTACCAACAGTCCGGTATTCAATATTATTTTTTTTGTTCCATGTATTTTCAACTTCCAGTAAAGGATTAACAACTCCTGAATTTTGGAACGCCAGCGCTAAACCGGAATAAATATTTGTGTTTATACTGTCGCCGCCATAAGGATTTGCCACACGGAAGGGTCTGGTACCTGCATCAATATGGGGCATGGCTTTTCTTGCAGCATCTAAAACCGAGCCTGCACCAAAAGGATTGTTTTGCCTTGAGGCATTAAGGTTAACACCGATCTTTACGGCCTTATTCAATTTAAATTCGTCACTGAATGAAAGCAGCATTCTTTCCAGCTTTTCATGTTTTATTATACCTTCATCAGTAACATAACCCAAACCAAAAGTAAATTTATTTTTTTCTGTACTTCCGGCAACACTTAAATTATTGGTATTGAATTTCCCCGTTCTTGTAACTGCATCAATCCAGTCTGTATTACCAGTTAAAGCAGAATAATTTGGAGTGGCAACGCCATTATTGGCATTTTCTTCTTTAAACAGTAAATCAAATTCTGCAGCGTTTGCCATTTGAATTTTATCAACCAATTTTTTAGTACCGTATGAGGTATTAAAATTCACCACCACCTGGCCAGCTTTAGCTTTTTTAGTTGTAATTGCAATTACACCTGTAGCACCTTTAACACCAAAAATTGCCAATGAAGATGGATCTTTTAAAACTTCGATAGACTCAATGTCGTTTGGATTTAAATAATCGATATTATCGTTGAAAATACCATCAACAACATAAAGCGGGTGAACCTGACCAATACTTACCGTTCCTCTTATCCTGATATCCGGAGCCTGGCCGGGTGTTCCATTATTAACTACAGAAAGCCCGGCAACTTTTCCCTGTAATGAAGCAACAGGATTAGTATTTGGTTTATCTGCTATTTCTTTACCTGAAATTTTTACAATAGAACCGGTAAGGTCTCTTTTGCTGGCGGTACCATATCCAATTACCACAACTTCATTAATATCTTTAGCGGCCTGTTGAAGCACCACATTTATTTCGGTACGGCCATTTACAGGTACCTCCTCGCCTACAAAACCAATAGATGAAAAAACAAGTCTTGCACCTTCAGGTACAGAGAGTGAATAAAAACCTGCCGCATCGGTAGCAGTACCTACAGCTGAGTTTTTAATTCTTACACTTACACCAGGTATAGGTTCGCCACCGGGGCCGGTTACTTTACCCGTCACTTTTACATCCTGTGTTATAAAATTTTTTTGTGTTATAACTACAAGGTTATTTTCTAAAATGCGGTAGGTTAAAGAAGTATTGGTAAACACATTATCCAGTACTTCTGTAACTAAGCTGTTGAAAGCATCAATATTTATTTTTTGACCGGCCCTTAAAACATCATTATTATATAAGAACCTGTAAATACTTTTTTTCTCAATCTGTTTCAATGCTGCTTTTAATTCTGTTGATTGAAGCTTTAAAGTAATCCTTTGCTGAGAGTATGTTTTTGCAGACAGTTGTAACCCTGTAATTAATAAAAAAGCAATCGTTAGTTTCATATGCAGTAAAAATTTTATACAGCTTTGACCGTTCAAAGCAAACAATTGTTTGTTTTTTTCCATATTTTTATATTTTGGTAAATGAAAAAGAGGAAGCTTAAGTCCTTTAGTACAGCGATTCAAGTTTTCCTTATTTGCCTGTTCGGGAAATGCTTCAACATTTCCCGTTTTTTATTTTTTTCAGGAGGAGTTTAGGGTTAGTATTTTTTTCATCAGCAGCTTGTTTTTTTATTTTGAAATAATGATTACGTTTTTATCAACTTTATAGGTAAAAGGTGTTGTTATCTGCAAGGCATTCAGTGCCTGATAAATGGTTTCCTTTTCAAATACTCCGGTTAACAGTTCCTTCTTTAACTTTTCGTTGGAGATAATAATGTTTACCCCATACCAGCGTTCCATTTTTACAGCAATGTCTTCCAAAGTTTCGCCGGTAAAAACAAGCCTGTTTTCCACCCATCCGGTTTCTACAATTGAATTATCTGTAGGGTAGAATGTGAGATGGCTCAGTTCTATTATAGGAACCGGATGGGCTGATTCTGTTTTTTGCAATGGGCTATTTGTTTTCTCCGGCTTTACTTCATCGTTATTAAGAATCAGCTTTTCGCTTGGTTTCATAATAATTTTTTCCTGCCTGTCTTTTAATGTTACTTCAATACTTCCCCTTATTAAACTGGTCTCAGAATTTTTTTCGCCGGGATAACATTTTACATTAAAAGCAGTACCCAACACTTTAATATCCATTTTTTCTGTATGGATAATAAATGGTTTTGAAGGATTTTTTACCACATCAAAGTAGGCTTCCCCGGTTAGTGTTACCTCACGTATTGCAGTACCAAAATGCTCATTATTGTAGGTTAACTTACTGCTGCTGTTTAACCAAACAGAAGAACCATCAGGTAATTGTATCTTGGTACGGGAACCATTTTTAGTACTTACTTCGCTATGTGCCTTTTCAGCGTCAGCTGTTGTTGTACCGGCTGATTCTGTAGTGGTGTAGAAAAAGCTAAAAAAAACAATAACGGCCGCTATTGCAATGGCACCTGCAAATAAAAGCAATTCCCTTTTTTTGTTTACCGGTGCATCTAAATTCAAAGAACCTGTTTCATGTTTATTTATATCAAGGTCAAATCCTTTTTCCTTTAGCCGCTGGTTGTGTAAATGAAAAGTAGCTTCTAAAAACTCATCGTCAGTTTCGGCGGGTAATGTCCAAAACCTGTTAATGAACTGTACGGGAATATCAGCATCAGGATGCCCTTTAATCAAATCATTCAATTCAATTAATTCAGCCGCCGAAGCTGCTTCCGATAATTTACGGGACATTAAAGTCCAAATTCTATCTTTATGATGCATAGCTATCTATATTAAAAGAGTCAAAAAAAAGACAAATCCCCTATAAAATGGAAAAATAATTACCTGCTAGTTGGAAGATGGCCTGTTAACACTAGTATTTAAAACCGAAGCGATTTTTTTAAGTGCTGTGGAAAGCTGATTGTCTATAGTTTTAACGCTGATATTAAGTAATACTGCTATTTCTTTATATTTAAGTTTGTCTTCTTTGGCAAGCTTAAATATTATTTTGCATTGTTGCGGGAGTTGCTCAATAGCCGACTCAATTTTTTGAGCCAGTTCACCTGTAATTAAAGAAGCCTCCGCATCAGGATCGGCACTGACAAACTCTACTTCAAGATCATCTAAAGAAAGCACTGTGGTTTTTTGAGTCTGTTGCAGCTTTCGCAAAGAAGCATTTCGTACGCTTACATATAAATACATCTTCAGGTCTTCAATTTCCTGTAGTTGCCTGCGTTTTGCCCAAATTTCTATTAAAACATCAGAAACCACTTCCTCTGCAATTTCTTTGGCTTTAAGTATTGAAAAGGAAAAACTCTTTAGCGGTAAAAAAAAATGGAAAAATAATTTCTTATAGGCAGCCACATCCTCATAATCAGCAATTCGTTGCTGAAGTTCATGTATATCATGAACAGTTAATTTGGCTTTTTTCTCCATAAGCAGTAATAATCGTTATCAAATGTAGATTTTTTTATCAAAATAATATCAGTTTGTATAAAATGAATTTTGAAAGAACAGGGTTTAAGAAAAAATGTAGTTAAGGGAAATTAAAAAAGGGTAAATCAAAAATTGATTTACCCTTTTTTGCGGAGAGTTAGGGTCAACTACGCTAAAGCTTCGTTGACTATAGATTCTCACTTAAGAATCTTTTTTTAAGAATTGCAGCACCTGAACCTGTTTTAAAATATTGTTCAAGTTCTCTTGCTTTTTTTTCTGTTTGAACAGCCACATATATCAGTAGAATAAACGGACGATAATGTTTCGTTGACTGGCTTTCCCCATCATTATGTTCTTTAAAGCGTCTTTTTAAATCATTGGTTGAACCAATATAAGTAAACTCTTTATCGATACTTCTTATAACATAAACATACCACATGGGATGAAAATAAAATAATAAACCCAATTAAGCTAATCCTTAATTGGGTTTATACTAAAACTTCTTTCAGGCTTTTCAAGTGTCAAAGCCTGCTCAATGAAGCTTCAGCGTAGTTGAGCGGAGAGTTAGGGATTCGAACCCCAGGACCTGTTACAGTCAACAGTTTTCAAGACTGCCGCAATCGACCGCTCTGCCAACTCTCCGCTGCAAAAATACGTTTTGAAATTGTTCAACCCAAAAGTTTTACTCAACTATTTGCGTTTGCGCTTTATCTTTTACCACCACAAGATCTTTTAAGTCAACAGTGATGGGTATTACACCAACCTGCAACACTGCTTTTTTTCCTTTAATTTCTTTTACAATACCAACCTGGCGGTTCTGTTTCATCTTTACTTTAGCTCCAATTATTATATCTCCGCCTACTTCTTCAAACTTTTCATTCAGTTTTTTTTGTTGCTTCTCTACCGTAAATTTCTCTTTCTGATTAAACAGCAAAGCATGGATCATTTTGATCACTTTATCCTTATCGTCCGTTTTACGCCATTCAATAATCATGGCTTTCATACGGCGTTCCATATCTTTTAAGTACAGCAGTTTTTCTTCGGATATTTTATTCTGATGTTTTAACTTTTCTATTTCCTGTTCATGCCTTTCTTTATGCAATACCTGGTTCATTTCTTTTTTCAGCCGTTCATTCTCTTTCAACAGCTTTTGCAGTTCCGTTTTTTCTATCTCAATTTTTTGCAGGTCCTGTTCAGTCCGGTTCAGTAATTTATCTAAAGTAAAATGATCTTCATCAACCAGTGTACGTGCTTTATCAATTAATCTTTTATCCAAACCAATTCTTTCCGCAATTGAAAATGTATAGGAGCTTCCGGGCTTACCCACTGTTAATTTATAGAGCGGTAATAAATTCTTTTCATCAAATTGCATGGCACCGTTTATAATACCCGGCACTTTATTGGCCATTACTTTTAAATTAAGGTAATGAGTGGTTACAATACCAAATGAATGTTTATGCGACAGTTCTTCCATTATAACTTCTGCAAAAGCGCCACCTAAATTTGGGTCACTACCGCTACCCAGTTCATCAATAAAAAATAAAGTTTTACCATTGGCATTTTCCATAAAATGCTTCATATTTTTTAAGTGAGAAGAATAAGTGCTCAACTCAAATTCCAAACTTTGTGTATCGCCAATATGAATTAATATTTGTTTAAAAATGCCCATCTCACTATCAGGATGCACAGGAACCAACAGACCACTTTGCAACATCAGTTGTAAAAGCCCAACGGTTTTTAAGGTAACTGTTTTACCCCCGGCATTGGGCCCACTAATAACAAGAATGCGTTGCTTATCATTTAAGTTAAGATTTACAGGAATGGTTGGTTTACTGATTCGAGTATTATATATAATTAATAAAGGATGATAAGCATTTATTAAATGTACATGTGCCTTATCATTTACCTGTGGATAATTACCGCCATATTCACCTGCAAATTTTGCTTTGGCTCTTATAAAATCGTACTCGCCTGCAACATCATGATAATTTTTTAAAAGGCTGGCATACACACTTAATTTTTGTGTAAGTGTTCTTAAAATACGGTACACTTCTCTGCTCTCGTCATGCTCTAAAGAAAAAATTTCATTATTGAGTCCAGTTGTTTCTTCAGGTTCTATAAAAGTAGTTTTACGGCTGTCGCTTTCACCGTGGAGTACACCTTTTATCATTCGTTTTTGTTCTGCAAAAACGGCCAGCACTCTCCTGCCGTTCATAAAACTTTCTTCAATATCGGCCAGGTAACCGTTCTTGTTTAACTTAGCTACTATCTTATCAAACATTCGCCGCAACTCATTACGTTTACGGTAAAGGCTCATGCGTATTTGTTCCAGTTCTTCACTCGCAGTATCTTTTACATTTCCTGTTTCATCTAAAATATCATCTATTAATTCGTTGATTATTTTTTCGTAATAGGTATCGTCAATAACTTTTGCAAGCCCTGAATAAGCTACCCTGTTTTCATTATCAAACCAGCGGAAGATATTGCCTGTATTCTCTGCCAGTTTTTTTATACGTAAAAAATCTTCGCCTTTTAAAACAGCGCCGGGTATTGCCAGCAGTTTTAATTCTTTTTGCAGGTTTAATATAAAATCGTTGGGAAAGTACTGGCTGCTTTGTAACAGTATTTTAAACTCGTTGCTTTGCTGCAGTTCGGTTTCAATAAATTCTTTTTTGGTATGAATGCGTAAGTTGGCTGCTTTTGTTTTGGCATATTCGGTACGGCATTGCAATGCCAGCAAGGTTTTTACCTTTTCAAATTCTAATTGCACTAAAGCGGATTCCGGAAAAAATTTCAAAACTGTTTATATTTAGAGTGCAATTTCGGATTTGTATTCTATTTTTAAAGAAATTTGATTAATGCAGAAAAAAATATTTTCTATAATCACTTTATTGCTGCTATTTGGCTGTGGCTCTACTATTCAAACAACATCTCCAAAAGTTAGTGCTCTTAAACGTCATAAAAATATAGCTATACTCCCCTTTAAAATCAGTTTTGCATCAAAACTGCGTAAAACCAATACTTTTACAGATCTCGAAATTGAAGAGCTAAAAAAATATATGTCTATAGCACTTCAAGGTCATCTATATCAAAGTTTAAAAGCCAAACAAAAAAGATTTCCCTTTACCGTAACTATTCAGTCATCAAAAATTACCAACAGCATTTTTTCTACCAAAAAAATAAGTTTTACCGAAATTTTTGGCGATAACAAAAGTGAATTATGTAAAATTCTTGGAGTTGATGCGGTTATATTTCCGCAAGCTATATTCGGCAAGCAAACAATTAAAAATATTAATGAAATAATTTGGGATGGAACGATGGAAATGTATGCTTCTATTAGCGACAGTATATCAACAGCTCCATTATGGAGTTTTAATGATTTAAAAGACTATAAATTAAAAGATAATATTCCAGCAAAAAATTATTCTGCCGCCGATAAATACCAAGCAGTATTAATTCCCTGGATAACAACAATTGATGAAATGTACCAAAGCTTTACCGCAGATTTTCCCTATAAAAAGAAATAACTCAATTCAACTTATATTTAATTCCGAATTATCTTTTCTTTACCTCTTCCACCTGCAACTCCTCCCATGGTGTTGTGCCATCTTTCTCTCTTTTAAAAATAACATCATTACTGGTTAGTATAACAATTTCGGCGGTGGTATATATTGAACAACCTTCCATTAAATGCCCGCCAATGGTTTTACCGGTGCTGTCGCTTATGCTGATATGCATGTGTGAACCATTGGTGGAAACTGTGCCTGTTAAACTTACAATTTCAAAATGGCCACTATCTTTACTGCCTTTGGGCTGGTTGGCAAAACGGATATTATAATTTTTAAGGCTTCCAACACAGGTACTGATCCATCCTGCTTTAATTTCTTTTTGGGTAACCAGGTTTTGTATTTCCTGTTGCAGGTCCTGCCCGGGTTTTAAACGAAAGGCATAGGCTTTGGTTGCAGAACCCTGTGGGTAATTTTCCATTTGGTGTTGCGTATTGGTTTTACATGAAGATAATGAATAGAGTAACAAGCTAAAAGCCAAAAGTTGAATAAAGGTATGCCGTACAAGGGAGTGACACAACAATGCCGAGTAAAGATTAAATGACGGTAACATAGGAATTTGTAGTATTTGTTAAACTTATTTAAAGATAAATTGTTTCTAAAACTAAGCTAATTACTTTTGCGTAATTGCTGTAAACAAAATAAAATGCTTAAACCAATCTTATTATCGGTTATTAGTTTTGTGGGGTTAAACTCCTGTGCACAAAAAGATAATTCAGTTAAAACAAAAAAAGAAACAAAAACAATGACAAGTACTGCAAGCACAAATAAGAACTTAGATACCGCCACTTTTGGTACCGGATGTTTCTGGTGTACCGAAGCGGTTTTTCAACAACTGGAAGGTGTGGAAAAAGTTACCAGCGGTTACAGCGGCGGGCATGTTGCAAACCCAACTTACGAGGAAGTTTGCAGCAAAACTACCGGGCATGCAGAATGTTTGAATATTGTTTACGATACCACTAAAATTACATTTGATGAATTGCTGGAAGTGTTTTGGCAGGTGCATGACCCTACAACATTGAACAGGCAGGGTGCTGATGCAGGCCCCCAATACCGGAGTGTGGTTTTTTATCATAACGCCGAACAAAAAGCAAGAACAGAAAAATATAAAGCCGAGCTGGATAAGAGCGGTGCATGGGATAATCCAATAGTAACTACATTGGAAAAATTTGATGTATTCTATCCTGCAGAAGAGTACCATCAAAATTATTACAACAATAATTCAGGACAGGGTTATTGCCAGTTTGTGATAAGACCTAAATTAGATAAGTTTGAGAAAGTGTTTAAAAATAAGTTGAAGAAACATTAATTTGGAATACACTAATTTTTACGAATTACACGAATTCTTTTGATTGGTGTAATTCGTTTTTATTTATAAAGTAAAAGTATTGTACATAATTCGTGTAATTCGATTGAATTCGTGTAATAAAATCCTTATTCTTTCCTGGTTCTCCTCAACTCCAGTAAGTTTAAACTATTAGCCGGAAAATTTTTGATGTTGGTATGTACCAAATGAATCGCCATGTCGTACCAAAGTGGAACTACTGGAGCATCTGCAATAATCAACCTGTCCATTTGCTGATATAATTTATAACGCAGGCCGTCATTTTTTTCTGACACAGCTTTTTCGTACAATACATCATAAATAGGATTTTTATACCGGGTATAATTGGGCGGCGCAGGATTTTTACTGTAAAAAACACTCAGGTAATTTTCAGCATCGGGGTAATCGGCTATCCAGCTGCCACGGAAAAACAAAGCCTGCGATTTGGAGGTTTGTTCCAGCAATAAACTTTTTTGAATCACTTCTACTTCAATATTAATGCCTATTTGCCGCAGTTCATTAGCAATATAAGCTCCCAGGTCGCCATAAATGGGAATAGTTAATAATTTTATGGTGGGGAGATTTTTGCCATCAGCATAACCGGCTTCTGTCAATAATTGTTTTGCTTTTGCAGGATTGTACTGATAGCCTTTTACATTCACAGAATCAAAAGATGGTAATCCACATGGTACAAAACCACTTTCTGCTGCAATGCCAATGGAGTTACGCAAATACAACATCATCTTTCTCCTGTCGAAACCATAATTAATAGCCTGCCGTATTTTTTGTAAACGTAACGGAGAATTTTTTACGAGTTCATTTTCTCCATCCACTAAAATACCGAGGTATTCAATATTGAGATAAGGTTGTTTTTGCAATTCAATTTTACCTTCCCATATTTTTTTAAGATTGCCGGTTTTGGTCAATACTTCATCTTTAAAAGAAGGATCGATATCATCAATAAAATCCAAACGATTTTGCTGAAACTCTAAAAATTCTGTGGCCTTGCTGTCATAGAATGAAACTTTAATACCATCCAAATATGGAAGCGGCTTTTCATCCGTATCTTTTTCAAAATAATGTTCGTTCTTTTTAAAAATTAAGGCCTGTCCCTCTTCCCAGGCAACAAAACTAAATGGCCCTGTTCCCACAGGGTGGCGGCGAAAATCATAACCATATTTTTCTACCGCTTCTTTTGGTACAATAGAGCAATACTGCATACTTAAAATACCAAGTATAGATTGAAATGGCCTGATCAGTTTTAATTGAAAAACAGAATCATTCAAAGCCTTAAATCCATTTACTGAATCCACACGGTTATTAAATATCCATGCACCTGGACTGGCGATATTTTTATCAACGATCCTTTTAAAACTGTATTCCACATCATTGGCGGTAAGCTTACGTCCTTTGCCATTTACAAAACAATTATCATCTGTAAAAAATATACTATCCCTTAAATAAAAAGTAAAGGTTAAATTATCGTTGGAGATTGTCCAACGTTTTGCCAGCGAAGGCGCTGTTTGCATGTTGCTATCAATTTGCACCAACGTATTATACAACTGGTGTACAGCCCACATTACCTGTTTGTTTTTAGCAAATGCCGGATCGAGTGAAGCAAGGCCACTGCTTTCATTGTAGTGAAATATTTTTTTATCGGGATGAGAATGCGTAGAGCAAGAGAAAAAAATAATGGATAACAGAATAATGGATAATTGATAATATTTCAGGCTGGATAATGTATAAGTTTTATACAGGTGTATAATTGATGAACGGCAATACTTTAATGACATAGTTTTGTGTATTCTCTGTAAATTTATGCAAT
This sequence comes from Ferruginibacter sp., assembly GCA_043757165.1. Taxonomy (GTDB): domain Bacteria; phylum Bacteroidota; class Bacteroidia; order Chitinophagales; family Chitinophagaceae; genus Ferruginibacter. Next base: position 4,929 of record JAYVPT010000066.1, on the reverse strand, counting down.
CCAGATTTTAATGGATAATAAAATATTGGATAATTGATAATGCTGTAAAACATAACATCATTTGATTAACAAAAAAAATGTAAAGAATAAATATGATAAAGAATTATACACTTCGATTTTGGATGGTATTATCCATTATCTCATTATCCATTATCCATTCAAATGCACAGCCACTAAAACCACTGCACAAACTCACCCATGCCGATACTTTACGTGGCACTTATGGCCCAACAAGAGATTGGTGGAATGTATTGAAATATGATCTGCATGTAAAGTTTAATATTGTAGATAGTACGATTAGTGGATATAATAGTGTTTATTTTAAAACAATAAAAAAGGGTACTCATTTACAAATTGATTTGCAACACCCTATGATAATTGATTCGGTAAAAATAGTATCAGCACCAGTTGATGGAAAAGTTGACCCAAGTGAACTAACGTTTACTGACGAAACCTATGAAAGAATAAATATTGATTTAATCAAAAAAGATGGGGATGCATATTTAATACCGTTCACTCCAAATCCCAATTATAAAAACAAAAAAATATTTCATACACTTTTTGTTTATTACCACGGCAAACCCCGTATTGCCCTCCGCCCCCCTTGGGATGGAGGTTTGATCTGGAAAAAAAGTGCAGATGGCAGTCCATGGGTAAGTATTGCCTGCCAGGGTTTGGGTGCAAGTGTATGGTATCCCTGTAAAGATCATCAAAGCGATGAACCGGATAGCGCAGAAATGCATATTACTATACCTGATACATTGATGTGTGTGGGCAATGGCCGTTATAGAGGTAAAACAAATAATGGCGATGGTACAACAACTTACGATTGGGCTGTTGTAAACCCAATTAATAATTATAATATCATTCCTTACATTGGTAAATATGTTCACTTCAATGAAATATACAAAGGCGAAAAAGAAAACTTAGATATGGATTATTGGGTACTGGAAGAAAACCTGGAAAAAGCAAAAACACATTTTGAAGATGCACCACGCATGATGAAGGCCTTTGAATATTGGTTTGGCCCCTATCCTTTTTATGCAGATGGATATAAATTGGTGGATGCACCACATTTGGGCATGGAGCACCAGAGTGCTACCGCTTACGGTAATAAATATTTGAATGGTTATTTAGGCAGAGATCAAAGTGGCACGGGCTGGGGATTGAAATGGGATTTTATAATTGTACATGAAAGCGGCCACGAATGGTTCGCCAACAACATCACCAGTAAAGATATTGCAGATATGTGGATACATGAAGGCTTTACCAATTACAGCGAAACCCTGTTTACCGATTACTGGTATGGCAAAGAAGCCGGTAATGCTTATTGCATTGGTACAAGAAAAAGAATCCGTAACGATATCCCGATTATTGGTCCGTACAATGTAAATCAGGAAGGCAGCGGCGATATGTATCCCAAAAGCGGTAGCATGCTGCACAGCATACGCCAGGTAATTGATAATGACGAAAAATTCAGGCAGATATTGAGAGGATTGAATAAGACTTTTTACCATCAAACAGTAACTACACAGCAGGTTGAAAACTATATCAATAAAGAAAGTAAAATTAACTTCAGTAAAGTGTTTGATCAGTATTTAAGAACCATACAAATTCCCGTATTGCAATACAAAATTGAAGGCAGCAAGGTTTCTTTTAAATATGATAGCTGTGTGGCAGGTTTTAATTTACCGTTAAAAGTATTTTTTGGTAAACCAGATAAAAGTGAGCAGTGGGTAAAGCCTTCACAAAAATGGCAAACGCTAAACCTGGGAGATTGGTATGATAAAAAAACATTTGAAGTAAATCCTAATTTCTATATTAAAACAAAAAAAACAGATTAAGATAAAAACATTAATAATAAAAAAGGGAAACATTGGTGTTTCCCTTTTTTGTTATGTTATAAAATATTTTTACTGGAGGATTATTTTTCCTCCCCCGATAAATTTCCTGCTGTAATAATCATCATCTAAATTGCTAATAGTTACACCGCTTTTAACACTGGAATGCGCAAAATAACCATTACCAAGATACACTCCTACATGACTTACGCCACCTCTTGTATTAAAAAATACCAGGTTTCCTTCCGATAAATTTTCTTTTGATATTTTGTCACACTGTGCATATTGATCTCTTGCAGTACGTGGCAATGTTAATCCGAAAGTTTCATTTATAATTGCCCCTGTAAAAGCACTGCAGTCAATACCTTTTTTAGTTGTGCCCCCATATCGATACCTTGTTGCCCACCAATCTTCAATGGCGGTATATAGTCTTAAATTGGTTATGGATTCCACTTCCACATCCAGTAACTGGGCAAATTTGAATTGTAAAGTAGAACTGCTTTCTATTGCAGCAGGCGTTTTATTTAATGTAGCAATAACAGCGGTCTTTGTGCCGGTGCCGGTTACATTTTTCTTAGCAGGTACAGTCCATAAGTCAGTTTCTGTACCGGCAGGTGCCTCCCGTTTTATTTCAATGCCTTCAATAAATTGTGGTGCTTTTTTATCAGGCATATTATTACCCGACTTAACAGTGTTAACCGAAGGTTGTGCTTTTGCAGATATTAATGTTCCTGGAAATATGCCAATGGCAACAGCAACAAAAAATAAGTGTTTCATACGTAAACTTTTAGTTTAAGCGTATGTACGACTTAATCTTGTGTTCTTTGGTCATCTGATGATTCTTTAACTACGCTGCTTATCTTATCTTTTCTCTGATCCTTGTCCTACAAACAAATTAATAAATAGATTTTTTTAATGCCCCGCAAAGGTAACCCCCAATGCCGGTAAATGCAAGCTTTTGAAAATCTTTGTTGATTTCCAATACTTAACGTCTTGACCGTAAAATAATTGTGGAAAAATATACAATTTAACAAGCTGGCTAATTAACGATATTTGTATGCTGGATATCACACCGGGGTTAAACATGAAATTTTCACATTTACACGTACATACACAATTTTCACTTTTAGATGGTGCAGCTTCTATAAAGAATTTATATAAAAAAGCCATTGCCGATGGCATGCCGGCATTGGCCATCAGCGATCATGGTAACATGTTTGGCGCTTTTGAATTTGTAAAGGAAGCACATAGCAAAGAAAATACAAATGCAGATGGTTCACTGAAAGTAAAACCCGTTGTTGGCTGTGAGTTTTATATTACCACCGACAGGCACCGCAAAACATTCAGTAAAGAAGAAAAAGATCCACGCCATCACCAGATTCTTTTAGCAAAAAATGATATTGGGTATAAGAATTTAGTTAAGCTCACTTCTCTGGGATATATTGAAGGAATGTATTCTAAATATCCAAGAATTGATAAAGAACTCATTCATAAATACCACGAAGGATTAATTGCCACCACCTGTTGCCTTGGTGCGTTGGTTCCTCAAACCATTTTAAAAAAAGGTGAGGAAGAAGGCGAGAACGAGTTTAAATGGTGGCTCAATATTTTTCAACAGGATTTTTATGTAGAATTACAAAGACATGGCATTCCCGACCAGGAAAAAGTAAATGCGGTATTATTAAAATTTGCAAAAAAATACGATGTAAAAATTATTGCAAGTAATGACAGTCATTATGTAGATCAGTCTGACTTTAACGCCCATGATATTTTGTTGTGTATTAACACCGGCGAAAAACAGGCAACCCCTGCCAACAGGGAATTTAGTGATGATGATATCCTGATAAAAAACAAACGCTTTGGATTTCCCAACGACCAGTTTTATTTAAAGAAGACTGAGGAAATGATAAAAGTGTTTGATGATTTGCCTGAAGCCATTGATAATACCAACGAAATTGTAGATAAGATCGACGTTCTTGATTTAAAGAAAGAAATTCTGTTGCCTTTTTTTGAAGTACCTGCCAATTTTAAATCACAGGACGATTATTTAGAACACCTTACATGGAGTGGCGCTAAAGAACGTTATAAAATACTGACACCCGAAAGCGAAGAACGGTTGCAATTTGAATTAGGCGTCATCAGGAAGATGGGCTTTGCCGGGTACTTTTTAATTGTAAGCGATTTTATAAAACATGGCAGGGATATCGGCGTTTTTATTGGCCCCGGCCGTGGTTCTGCCGCAGGTAGTGCTGTGGCCTATTGTATTGGTATCACCAATATTGATCCTATAAAATACAATTTACTGTTCGAAAGGTTTCTTAACCCGGAGCGTAAGAGCATGCCCGATATAGATACCGATTTTGATGATGATGGCAGGCAAAAAGTTATTGATTATGTGGTACAGAAATATGGAAAAAATCAGGTGGCACAAATTATTACCTACGGTACCATGGCAGCCAAAAGCAGTATTGCCGATGTGGCCAGGGTAATGGATTTACCACTGGCAGAAAGCAGGGCATTAACCAAATTAGTACCGGAACGGCCGGGTATTAATTTAAAAAGATTATTGCATGCACCTTTCACCATAAAAGAAGCAAAAGCCGGTGAAAAATCATTGGAAGAAAAAGAAGCTTTACAGACAGATGATCTTGAAAATGTAAAACGGCTCCGTGAAATTTATAATGGCACCAACCTGCAAAGTACTATTTTACATGAAGCAGAAATTTTAGAAGGCTCGGTACGTAACACAGGTATACATGCTTCTGCCATCATCATTGCCCCTAAAGATCTTACAGAGTTGTTGCCCGTTGCCACATCTAAAGAAAGTGAATTATGGTTAACACAAATTGAAGGTAATTCCATTGAAGAAGCCGGTGTAATTAAAATGGACTTTCTGGGTTTAAAAACCCTCAGTATTTTAAAAACTGCCCTCTCTCTTATTAAACAAAACCATGGCGTTGTAATTGAAATAGATAATATTCCATTAGATGATGAAAAGGCTTACAAACTTTATCAGCAGGGAGATACCAATGGCACTTTCCAGTTTGAAAGCCCGGGCATGCAGAAATATTTACGGGAATTAAAGCCG
>JAYVPT010000065.1:0-103822 GCA_043757165.1 Ferruginibacter sp. | reverse complement strand
TTCCATCCCCTGTAGATTTTATTCATTACCGTTGGCTCATCAATACTATGCCGGAAGGCCTGCTGTAATTGACTCCCATGGACTGTGGCAAACACTTCCACTACATTTTCCATTTCCTTTACTATGCCAATGGTCAGTTGTTCTACCGGCTCTCCTAATTCTTTCATTTGCTGAAAAAGAATCTGAGAGGTTTCATGCAATTCTTCACTTTTTTGCATAGCCATTGTTCTTGAGCGAACTTTTTCCAATGCATATTCAATCTTTGCTTCTCTTGCCTGTGCTTCTGCTTTTTGTAAATCGAGGAAACGCTGATATGCTCTTCCAAATTCATTGGCAAACTTCACTACAATCTGTTCTTCTTCTTCTGTTGCTTTACGAGTTTGGTTCATGCCTATATAACCAAACGGATGTTTACCGGCAGTATGATAAATGCCCTCTGGATAATCATCTGGTGTAATGCGGGAATCTTCGGGCATGGACGCAAATGATTCATGAAAAACTTCCCACACTTGCGGCAATGTTTCCTTTGGAAAATGAAGCCGGTTGATTGAAAGTGCTTTACTCTCTTTCCATTGATCAACGGTTTCTTTCCAGGTATCCATGGCGTTAAGGTCAACCGTCTGTTCACCAAAACTTCTATTTCCAAATTTCCCAGTTTCACGAAAAGTAAAAGTGTTATTTTCAAGATTAAAAACAGTCATGTGTGTTGACATAGGGAGAATCCCCAGAACATCAAACTGGTCGCACAAAATAGCCAGCACTTCATCCAATTCATCAGAATGATGCATGGCCATGGCTTTAGCCCTCACTCTTTCCAAAGCCAATTGAATTTGAGATTCCCTTGCCTGTGCTTCTGCTTTTTGCAAGTCGAGGAAACGGGTATAGGTTTGCTGGAATACTTTTCCAAAACGCATGAGGATGTTATTCTCTTCATCTGAATAAGGAGTGCCAGAAAAATTTTCGATGTACAGGCCAACATTTTCTAACAATACAGTGGATGCTCCAAGGCCCGGGCAACTAAAATAAAATTCCTTCGCTTCTTCCGGCAATCCGGGGATATGCTTTAAAAGATTCTGGTAGAATTTGTTTTTTTCTTCAAAATTAAGGTGGGTGGCAAAGAAATCCATTCCCTTTTCTTTTGCTTCATTAAAACATATTCCCCATACAGAATCGAAATAAGGAACTGTTATCTCAGCCGGAACTTCGTGTTTGTCAGCTACCCAAAAATGCCAATCATCCTTTGCCTTATAATCCACAACAAATCCAGTATGTTCGATATGGATATTTAAGTGAACGAATTGTTCATACACAACCTGAATTACCTCTTTGAGTTCTTCGCTTTTTTGCATGCCCATCGTTCTGCTTCTCACTCTTTCCAATGCAGCTTCTATCTGTGCTTCTCTTGCCTGTGCTTCTGCTTTTTGCAGATCGAGGAAGCGGGTATAGGCTTGTTCAAAAACCCTGGCAAAACGTTTCAGTATTTCATTTTCATTATCTGAAAACATTTTACCAGTGTAAGTATGGATGGCAATGCCAGAGTTTTTTGCCCAGGCTATTGAATATGTATAGCTATCTTTTTTAAAAATTCTTGCCTTTTCATCATCCGGAAAATATTTAGCTTCTGTATGCTCAAACATATATTCCCAGAAGCTGTTTTTTTCTTCGAAGGAATAGGCGTTGGCAAAAAATTCCTTATCGCTTTTCCGGGCCTTAAATAAATCTGATAAAATAGGATGTTTAAAATAGGGAACTTGAATATTGAAAGCAGACAGATAGTCCGGGTTAGCTACCCAATGTGTTACATCTTTTGAGGCTTCATTGAAAATTAGAATATCAGCCCCGCCATCAAATTCAATATTTAGTTCCCTCAATTTTTGAAACACTACTGTAATCACATCTATAAGCTCATCACTTCTGTGCATTGCTAAAGACCGTGAACGAACTTTTTCCAACGTATTTTCAATCTGCGCTTCTCTTGCCTGTGCTTCTGCTTTTTGCAAATCAAGAAAACGGGTATAGGTTTGTTCAAAAACTTTTGCAAAGCGTTTGAAAATATCATGAGCTTCCGGTACCGGCTCATAGGTAATGAACATGAGATAGCCCTGTGAAAAAAAAGCACAATGCATAATTTGAAAGTCAGGTATAGAAAGACCTTCTGGAGATGCTCTTTCCACATATTCTCTAAAAATCGGAATAGAATTCATGTACTTGTAATGAGTTTTCAATTCCTCGCCAGCCTGTTCTCTTACAAATAAAGATTCGCCTCTTTGGGCAGCATCATAAATATTAAGAAATATATCTTCAGAACTTGATGTTTTGAATGGTGGCGGAAGATTATCTGTTGTGACATTGCACATCCAGGCAGTTGCAGCTTTTCTGTCATCATCCCAAATATTAAAACCTGACCCAAATTGCGGCACACCCAATGTCTGTATCTGTTGAACCATAAGACTGGCGGCATCCTGCAATTCATCACTTTTCTGCATTGCCATTGTTCTTGCACGAACTCTTTCCAATGCCAATTGAATTTGCGCTTCTCTTGCCTGTGCTTCTGCTTTTTGCAAATCGAGGAAACGGGTATAGGTTTGTTCGAAAACTTTGGCAAAGCGCTCTAATAACAAGCAAGTGTCAGTTTCTATGAAGTCTACAGTAGAAATAGAAATAAGTCCCTTTGTAAAAAAACCTGCAGCTACAAAGCGCCGGGCATTTGAATAATCTGTTTTATCTGTTATACCGCTTACCAAATTCCTGTGTGCAACCCAATCTGTGAGATCCTTTCCGGCAAGCTCTATCACAGATGATTTTTTATTTTCTTTCCACCCCTTTACAAGTTTTTGAATTAATGCAGGTTCATTAATATCAAATTTAAATGAATGGTTTATTTTTGCTCCACTTCCATCAGCCCCCGTAATATTGAATTCTACAAAACCTTCCGCTTCCTTTATCATGCCTATGGTGATCTGGTAGGGGTTTTCTCCGAGTTCCTTAAACTGCTGAAAAAGTACAAAGGCAGTATCAGAAAGCTCGTCACTTTTTTGCATAGCCATAGTTCTTGCCCTCACCCGTTCCATTGCCAGTTCAATCTGTGCTTCTCTTGCCTGTGCTTCGGCAAGTGAGATGTCGGTGTACCGTTGATATGAAAGACTGAAAACATTTCTGAATCTTTTCAGCAATTCAAGATGCTCATCGTTGATAGGTTTAAAAGTAGAAATGCCAATGGAGCCTGTTCCGATGGAATAGAAATAATAATACAGGGCTTTGGCTTTTTTTATCCTGGGATCATCTTTCTCGCCAATTTTTTTCCTGAATTTTTTCATTGCTTTTAAATCATCCCCTTCAAACACTGTTTCTGAAAAAGCATCATTAGCACTCCTGATCTGTTTTATCTGTTTCTCAATTAGAGGATGGATGTTATACGTTAAATGATTAACGCTTCTTTCCATTTCATCAGAATAATCATAATTCACAAACGTTTTTTTATCATCATTATGAATATTGATCATGGAATTTCTTAATTCAGGAAAGCCTAATGAATAAAATTCCCTGTACAATGTTTCGGAAACATTTAGCAAGTCTTCAGGTTTATTCATACTCATGGCAACAGCTCTCACCCTTTCGAGTGATGCTTCGATCCTGGCTTCCCTGGCTTGTATTATTGCCTGTTCAATATCTATGTACCGGCGGTAAGCCAGTTCAAAAACTTTCAGAAACCTGCCGAATAAATTCAATTCATCATTACTCATCGGTTCATAACTTGAGATGCCCAGTGCAACCGGTCCCAATGAATGCCAGTAATAGTTCAATGAGCTGGCTTTTTCTAAAAACCGGTCAATAAACACATTGGTGGTCTTTTGGTAAGCAAGCCACTCTTTTACTTTTTTACCTTTGATATGAGTAATATAAAATTCCCCTTTCCCTTTCAGCATTTTTCCGGCAAAGGCTTTTGCAATTTTATGATTGGTATAGGCTGTTTCAGTAATAAATGTTTTTTTATGTTTTGCATAATATTCATAGTTCATGTAAGTGCCCTTGCTTTGATAAAAGATGGCCGTTTGCACATTGCGTATTTCTTTTACTCCCAGCGATTGCAATTGGAGCGAAATGGTTTTGCATACAGCCAGCATATCAGCAGGTTCTTTCATACCCAACGCAATGGCACGAACTTTTTCTAAAGCAGTTTCAATTTCCAGTACGCGGTTTTTTGCTGACAGTTCAAGGGTCCGGCGTTTAACTGCATCCCGCAGCCGGGTATTCTCCGCCTTTATTTTATCGGTACTTATTTGTTCGCCTTCGCCTGCTTTGGAATCAGGAATTGATCCATGCTGGTGAATGATCTTCCACTTATTATTTTTCTTTTGAAAAATGGTAGAGATCCTGCCCTGACTATAAAAGGTCCATGTGCCATCTATCAACACAAAAAAATCTGAATGTTCAATAACCATGATACCGGTGCCAGTTGCTTTCAGGCTGATCTTCCGGTTTCTTAATTCTGATTTACCTGCTATCTGATCGGCAGTAGACTTATAAAATTTAAGTGCAGCCTTTTTAGTTTTAAAAGTTTCATTTTCCGAAGAACCAAAAATGTAGCAGTTATCATCAAAGATGGAAGCAAAGGTTTTCATATCTCCGCTGAGATAAGCGTCCCAGCAAGCATTATATACTTTCAGGATTTCTGCTTCCAGTTTTTTGGTTAGTTTCATTCGTTTATCTTAACTGTTAATGAAATAATGAATGTTGTTCCTGCCATGCTGGCCGGATTATTTTTTTAATTTTTTTATTTTCTTTTGCCTGTGGTAAAAAGTTTTCACTCATAATTATCTTCCTCCCTGTTTTTCGTTCTAATGCCAGCCTTGCATCTCTAGCAATTTTGCTGCCTTTCTTACCTGCTACTGCATTTTGCAATACGCTTTTCCTTTGATTGATTTTTCTTTCATCTTTTATTAAATTTAATTTTCGACAACTCCGACCATTATTGTTACACCTCCCGTTGCAAAATTGGATAAATCAGCGGCCATTGCCTGTCCTTCCGGAGAGCTTAACGCCTGCTGCATTTCAGCAGGCCCGGCAAAATAAAGTTCTGCCATCCGGTAATACGCTACAGCAGTACCATCGGCATTCGGGAGAAACTTTGTGAATTCAGCTTTTACTACACCCGGGGTTTTTGTTACCAGCGGCAGATGTGTATCAGCATAATATTTTTCAAATGCTTCGGAATAGGTTAGATGTCCGTAAAGGGCAGTTGCTTTAATCATAAAATTTATTTTAGTCGGTGATTATTATATTTTGTTTTTATTTGATTGCCGCTACACAACAGGTATTGTTAAAAAATTCATGTTTACCTGTTTTTTATTTTCCTTTGCTTGATTTTGTCTGCATAAATAAAAGCTAAAGTATAAGGGATGTAGAAAGTTACTCATCTTTTTTGATGTTCGCTCTTTCCAGTTCTTCTGCAAGTTCTTTCATCAGCTGGAACTGCTTCTTTCTACGCTTGATCATTCTCATAATTAAAAAGATAAAGGCAAGCACTAAAATAAATATACCAATGCCGGTAAATTCTTCTCTTGATAAACTGGAAAGCAGCCAAATGATTATTGCAGTGGCAATCAGCGGAACGGTAATGCCCCCGGGGATGGTAAATGTTTTTTGGGCAACAGTAGATTTTTTAAACCGGAGTTTTATGGTAGCCAGCACTACACCCAGGTAAATTAATAAGGTGGCTGCACTTGCCAGGATGATGAGTTGCTTAAAAGCCCCAAATACTGCAAACAAAAAACCCAACGCTGCATAAATGATGATGGCAATATGCGGTGTAAAAAATTGTGGATGCACTTTTGATAAAGCCTTTGGTAAGATACCGTCTCTTGCGCCTGCAAATAACACCCTTGGTATTGCCAGTATTTCGCCACTTAATGATCCAAGCATAGCTATTGCGCTACCTGCAACAATTAATATAATACCAAAATTCCCAAACAGTATTTTTGAAACTGCTGTAAGGGGCGCTTCTTTAAAAGCAACCAGCTGATCACCTAAAATTCCCTGGGTAATTAATTGAATAGCTATGTAAAGAATTAATACAAAAGAAAGACCTGATAAAATTCCCAAAGGAACTGTTTTGGCAGGATTTTTAAATTCTCCGCTATTGGTCACAGCACTTTCCATACCGAGGAATGCATAAAATAAAACAAGCGTTGAAGTGCCGATATTATTTATAGTAAGCGCATGTTTCCATTGCAAATTTTCTTCCGAAATATGCCCAATGCCAAAAGCAATAAGTAATAAAAGCGGAATGAGTTTGGCAATGGTTGTAAACACAATAAACTGCACTCCCTGCTTTGCACCACGAACATTAATAAAAGCAAGTGCGCCAAATAACAGAAAAAAAAACACGGGGCGAAAAACTGCGGAATCGATAACAGGTAAAAAATAACTGATTGTTTTTGCCAGTGCATTAGCCACTGCCGCATCAGATAAAACACAGGAGCCAAGCCAGAATATATTGTTGGCTAAAAATCCGGCAAAGGGGCCAAAAGCAGTTTCAATATAAGCGTATGTACCTCCGCTACCAGTAACCTTGCTGCCCACTTCGGCAAAACACAGCGCAATTAAAAATATCAGCAGTCCACAAATAAAAAAACAAACAATAGCAGCTGCACCTAAATTTTCGGCCACCAGTGCAGGTAACACAAATATACCGGTGCCAACAGTGATATTGATAACGGCACAGGCCAGCCCAAAAACTCCAATGGTACGTTTAAGGTTTTCCTGCATGGTTAATTGTTTTGGTTATTATCTTTTTCCAGTTGTTCAATAGTTTTTTTAGCACTTGCCAAACGTATCTTTTTATTCTTCTCCACCAATTTAGCAGTAGCCCATTTTTCAATTCTATGATGCAGTGGAACCAATAATGCCGCAATACAAACCAATGCCAGCAACATCATCACCGGTGAGTGATGTGTAACCCTTTCTAAAAAAGGGTGCAGCAATAAATTTAAAAATTCAAATACAATCAGCAAAGCAACTACACCCAAAAACTCAATCATTTTTGTATTGGTAATAACGCTGCGGCTTAGTAATAAAAAGATGATGATGAATGTGATGATACCGAAAGCGATTAAGGCGAATTGGATGTTTTGTTTGCGTTCATTTTCTGCTTTTACTTTTTCTGTTGCCAGTTCCTGTTGCCGCAATTCTTCTTCAAATGTCATCATTTGAATTTGCTGATTAGCTTTTTGACTAAATGATGAATCACTGGCGTTTTTATAAATAGCAGCATATTTCAATGTACTGTCACAATTATTTTTTTCATACATATCTGCAAGCATTTTTGCAGGCTTAGAACTCATAAAAAAGAATGAAGTATACTGAACTGCATTTAATGCCATTTTTGCATAATGCATACAACTATCGGGTTGATTCGTTCTTTGATAATGCTCGGCCAGCCCCATGTACGCAAAACTTACTTGTCTTAATCTCTTGTCATCTATAGCTTTTTGAATAGCCATATTATAATAAGTAACGGCCAATGCCGCATTCCCCAACTTGCTATGTACCCCTCCTAAATTCCAAAGGATATAGGATAAATCAATTTTATTAATTTGTAAACTCAATTCATAAGCTCTTTGTAAATACTTTAAGGAAGAATCCAGTTTATCCATATTCAGATAACAGACACCCATATTCATTAAAGGCCAGATTTTTACCACTTCATTTTTCGCTTTAGCTGCATCGGCTAATGCTCTTGTATATATTTTGAATGCATTTTCGTATTCCTCACGGTCCCGGTAAGTATGTCCCATCTGGTTTCTTGTCATTGCCAATACGGAGTAATTACCTGCTTTTTCTGCCAGTATCAATGCTTTTTGAGAAAGTGCTAAACCCCTGATTGGGTTTCCGCTAACCCGGAACCCGGTACCTAAAATGCTGTAGGCAGAAGCTTCCTGTATGATGTCATTTTTTTCCTGTGCTTGTTTAAGCAAAGCCTGGCCGGTTTTGGTAGTCAGGTTAGGGTCTCTGTCAACTCCTGTGGCCCAAATACTAATGATTAAATCAACTTTTTTGTCTTCATCTTTTTCCACAGCAATTTTTTGCAGTATGGAATCAATAGATTGGCTTTGTGCCGTACTGTTGTAGGTAAGCAAACAAATACATGCGGCAATAAAGATATTTTTCATGTTTGACTCGTTATTTAATCATCTGTTTTTAATTTCCACACTTATAACATGCAAATCATTGGTGCCCACATTCTTTAATGCATGAGGTGCTAATGCTCCGCTCCATAAGGCTGTACCGGAAGGAAAACTTAAAGAAAGCGCTTTTGAATCTACTATTACATTTCCATCTGCATCATATCTTATAAAATCGCTCCAGCTAACAATGTACAGTGAAGCAGGATATTGATGCGTATGCATATTGGTTATTTCACCTGCTGCGATATTGGCATCCAGTTCAGCAAGCCATTGAGTTGTATTTTTTTCTTTATCCAATTTATTCAAGATGATATTTGGTCTTATAATATTGAATCAGCACAATTGCTTTATCCTTTATCTGTATCATGGTGTTTCGCTGACCATTGGTTGTTCGTAAGTACATGGCTAATTCATTGAACCATTTATTCAGCAATGCCTTGTCATCCGTAAACATCAAAGGGCCGTTTAATTTTTCACTGGTTGTATCAGCCCCTAAAATGGCGGTAGTAATCTGCAGCGGAGAATTTACTTTAAAATCTGCCAACTGGTTCAGTGTATTTCTTACATTGTCCTGTGCGCTCTGGAATACTGTCGATTGAAAATCCTGGTATCCCTTGTACATATTCTCATATACGATGATACTATCGGCGTCTTCTTTATTCAACAGGCGGTATCCTCCGGCGTTTGCTAACTGCCGTAAGGTACGGTCAGTTAACACAAAGCCCTTGTTACTTCTGGAGTGTTTTATCAAAATCCCCATGCAATCAGTTGCTTTCATGTTTTTTGATACGGTATCGTAACAAGTGAACATTTTATTTAGCGCTGCAATTTTTTCTTCGTCGTAGGCTAATAAATTATTTATCCGGGTTGTATCGTTTTTCAAATCTTCATACATAGACCGGATATATTCCTTTCCTCTTTTCTGTTCTACATAATGCTCCCTCATATTTTCTACCAAAAAACCAAGCGTTACAGCCAGGAACAACATAAAGAATTCGAAGAAATAATGTGCAAAGCCATGGCCGGGGGCTTTGTGCAGGTGATGGGCGTGTGTTTCCATATTTTCTATTTCTGGTTTGTAGTTTGTTGTTTGTGGTTGTTCGTCTTCGGCAACAGATACAGCAGATGAAATGGTTTCATCTGCCGGTTCTATATTTACGGGTTGCTCCTGCGGAATTTCTTCCTGTGGTTTGTTTTGCGCAGCATCCTGCGGATTTTCTTCGCTCATATTATTCCAGGTGATATTCTTTTTGTAAATATTCAATTAATGCAGTCCCGTTAATCTTTAATGCTTCATCATTTCCGAGTATTCCTTTTTTTGTACCATGCATATAAACTGCAAAAACAGAAAGTTCCTGTAATAGTTCTTTATCCGTTGTGCGTAATGAGGGGTTGTCGCTTGTCCTTTTGATTGCATCATTTTTTCCTTCCATTTTTAGAAACACCCCCGGATCGAAAATTTTTGCCGCTACTTTTTTGTATTCAGTGAATTCGGTTTCATTAACGGATTCCAGCAAGCGTATTATGGGGAATTTCTCATAATAGGTCATGATTTTATTGGAGGTAGCAAGATTCCTGATCAACCTGAAATTGCCTGAATTTTTTAATTGTTCAAAGGTTCGGTTGTTGGTGGATAATGGTTTAAGCCGTGGTGCAAGTCTTACAAGGAAATACAAATTACCGGTATTGGACGCAAGTTGCTCAGGGGTATTCAGCATGTTTATTACACTGTCCATCATTGAAATACCCGTGTTCACATGTAAAATATGTCGAGTTAAAACTTCCTGGTCGCTTTTAAGGTCTGCAACCAGTGATTCGATGTATTGTTTTTCCCTTTGATGTTCTATTACATGCTCCAACTGATACTCTGCCAAAAATCCACAGAACACAGCAAGGAACAGCATTAAAAATTCCCAGAAATAATCTTTCCAGGTTTTCTTTTCGTGAGCGGGGTGGGTGTGGTGATGTACTTCCATATCTTCAGTTTGTGGTTGGTTGTTTATTGTTTGTAGTTGCTCAGCTTTGGCAATAGGTTCAGCAGATGAAACTATTTCATCTGCTGTTTCTTCATTTACCGGTTGCTCTTGCGGAATTTCTTCCGGCGGTATATTTTTTTCTTCGCTCATTTTTTAATTGATTAGATGATTGCCTGCGCTGTTCAGTTTTTGCCTTTACTGTTTTATTTCTTTAATAATTTATTGATGATTTCATCTTCAACAGGCGCTTTTATTTTTACAACACTATCAATTAAACTGTTGGGTACAGTTGTAGATAACACATACTGTTGCACTTTCCAGTCTGTACCTTGTTTAACTACCACACCAGATCCTCTGCAGATTTTCATTTGTGTGCTTAACAATTCATCAAACCAGGCAAGGCTTCCTGTTTTATCAAAATTAATATGCCGCTCCAGCGATGTAAAATTCCAGGTGGTCTTTTTATCGAAGTAAGGTTTTGCCCAAATCATGAAGGCTTTTTTATCCCAATGCTCTGTTGCATCTGTGCCGACAAATACTGCATCATTAGTATAAAAATTAAAGTAGGTATTGTAATCGGCTTTTGCGGCAGCAATGTTGAAAGAATCTAAAAGGGCTGTTATTTGCTTAATATCATTTTCAGTTGAACTGTTCTGTTTTTCTTTTGATGGTGTATTACAACTTAGTATTACAAAAAATAAAACGAATGTTATAATAGTTATCTGACCGAAGAGTTTGATTTTTTTTTTCATTGCTATTTTTTTTGAATATATAATTATGCAGCAGGGTTTATTTTGTTATATGTACTTCCATATCTATCTCAATCAACTGCCCCTGCAGTGCCAATCCTTTTACTTCCAGCCAGGTGCCCGTGGGAAATTGTTTTTTATAAACGGAGTTGCGGTAGGCAGAAACTTTAATGAACTCCTGCATATTGGTGGTGAATACATTTTCAACCACTACATCATCAAAACTGCAGCCATAATGTTTTAATATTTTTTCCAGGTCGCTGTAGCAGTTTTTCATTTGTTGCTCCAGGTTGCCGGGGGCAACTAAAATGCCATTATCATCCATGCTAACAGCGCCTGATATTTTTATATCATTACCGATTTTTACAGCATGGCTATAACCATACTCTTTTTCAAGCTTTGGGCGTAGCAGGAAATACTCGGGTGTTTCGGTTGCAGCAACAACAGGCGTTTCCTTTGGTGTTTCTTTTGGCGCCTGGTTGCAACTTAAAAATGTGATAGCTATTACAGCAATCAGTGCAAGTAACTTCAATTGTTTATTCATTGTTTTAGTATTTAGTTTTAATAATTGAGTAATTGACCTTACAAATAACTGAGCCACCATTTTTCTTTATGTGCTTGTTTGTATTTATCGTACCATTTGCATAAAGGATACAATGCAGCAACAATGGTAATCCAAAACAGGTAAGCAACGGGCAATGAAAATCCATAACCCCGCAGGTCTTTGGTAAACCAAATTGGTTCTTTCAATAACCAGATGCTCCAGTCCTGGCCGGGAAGTATTGCAGATGCAACCAGTGCTGCCAAATGAATGACATAAATATGAATGAGATAATAGAACATGGGCACACGTCCGTACACGGAAACAACTTTCACAACAGTGCCATTTAGTTTTTCGGTAAATGCAAGAAATAAAAGGGCCGGGCCAAGCGTAATTAAAATGTATAATAAGGAAGGCGGATACTTGGTTACATTAAGAAAAGAAAGAAAGGTAAAAAAAGGATTTTTTTGTGAAGTCCATTTTCCAGGGTCACCATACAGGTTGCTGTACCGCAATACAATGAATACAATAATAGCAACAGAGCCAAGTATCAATAAGTTTCTTTTCCTTTTTCCGGCGTCGTATCCAGATGCATACCATTCTCCCAATAAATAGCCCAGTGGCATTACACCAATCCATGGAATAACAGGATAACCTACTAAAAGCATTTCGCTATGCCAGGTAAAAAATTGTTGCTCATGCAGTATCGACCAGCCAAATGCAGGCAACGTATTGCCTGTTACATGAACACCGTCTAAAAGATTATGGCCGGCCACCAGTATGATACAAAATGCAAGGATCAGTTTTTTTGGCAGATGAATTAATCCTGCAAGCACTATCATACTTACGCCCAATGCCCAGATGGTAATAAAGAAAAAAGTTGGAAATTGAATATTAAAATTCCAGCCAAAATTCACCACGATCATTTCGAGAAACACCAACCATAGCCCACGTTTTAAAAGAAAGGCAGATAACTCTTTTTTGGTTTTCTTTTGCCCCATAAGAAAGGCGGACGTGCCGGCAAGTAACATAAATACCGGCGCACAAAAATGAGTGATCCATCTTGTAAAAAATAATGCCCCACTTGTTTTATCAAGGTCAAGCGGATCGTAGTAAAATGAGCCGGAATACAAATAATCCCGTACATGGTCCAATGCCATAATGATCATGATAGCGCCACGAAGAAAATCAATGGAAAGTATCCTGCTTTTATTAAGTGTTGTCATTTTATATAACGGTTAAATTTTTTTAACATGGTTTATTTTATTATTAAAAAACTATTTGTCTTTCTTATATACTAAAGCCTTTTTCGACAGATCGCTATCGATATAGCTTTCTGTAAATTGTATATCACCACCGGGAAGAATTTCGAACTGGATTTTCCAGAAATGACCGGATGGATTGCCGGCTTCTTCAAAAGTATTGTTGCCTGCATATTCAAACTTATCTCCAAAGGCTTCATTCTTTATCCATAAGCGGTTTTCATATTTAAATAACTCCACTGTTTTTTTCTTACCGGCAGTTTGTGTGTAAGTACCGGTTAGTTTATCAATGGTGGCTGCTTCCAGGTGCAATACATCACTCATGCTTACATCATAGTTTACTTTGGTAGTGCCATTCTTTTTTTGAACAGTTAAAATTCTTTGCTTTGCTTTTGGCGAAGAAGCGTAAGGGTCTTTCTTGATATGTGCATCACCATTAAAATATAATTGGGTTACCAATGGTTGGTAGCCTTCGGCAGTTATCATTAAATGAAAATGCGCAGGACGTATAAAACCTTCGCCACCATAAGCCACAGGTAAAATGGTTTTAAAAGAATAGAATCCTTTTTCATCAGCCATGGTGGTACCGCGGTAGCGGAAATCCGAGGATTGATTATCGTAAATGCCTTTGCTATCGCAATGCCATAATTCTACTTTAGCATTTTTGTATGGCGTAGTACAATCTTTGTGTTTTATAAATCCGCTTAACTCTACCGGTTCACCAGCTTCGCCTTTAATAATTAAATTATTTCTAAGCGGACTACCGGGCCTGTAGAACGGACCTAAAACATCGGTGGTGGTTTCGCAATCACCTTCAAAATTTTTTCCGTTGAATTTAATGAAGCCAGATGTTGAAATGGCAATTGCAGTTAACGCTGTATTGGTAATAAAATCTTTTCTTTTCATGATTAATTTATTTAATGATGATGAAATAATTATTTTTTAAACGGTTGCAATTTCCAATAGGTGAGGCTGCGCCAACACCATTCCAATGGGCCAAAACGGAAAAAGCGTAACCAGATATGGCTCCAGATAATTTGTAGTGCCCAGGTAGCAGCTACTACATAATAAATTTCGTAGCGCTGCAATTTGCCAAACATGCCAAAGCCTATGCCATAGAAAAATAAACCTGCCAAAAATGATTGCATCAAATAGTTTGTAAATGCCATTTGCCCTACCGGCCGCATCAAAGCAAACAGCCATTTAAACCAACCTGATTTATACAACAGCATTATCAAACCTAAAATACCAATAGCCCTGAAGGTTCGGGATATTTCGTAATACTCAAACCCTACATTTTTAGTAATCTCATAATAATTAAAATTAAAATCGATTACAGGCTTCAGCCTGAACCATGATAAAACCAATCCGCCACCCAAACCTATAATAAACAGCAGCCAATATACTTTTGTACTGGCTTGACCTAACAGTAAACCGTTTTTATAAAAAGCCATTCCAAGAAACATAAATATCAACACATCCCACAATCCATCATACGTGTAATGTATTTCACCACGATAACTTCTTTCACTCTGGTACTCGTATAATTCCCCATAACTCCCTCTCATTTTTTTCAGATTTTTTTCCATGTCTTTCTTTTTAGCAGCAACAGAATTTTTTTCTTTAAATTCTGTATAAGCGCCTAATTTTGCTTTTTGATCATCGGTAAGTTTGGTTTGAATGGTATCCATTTTTGCAATCATTTCTCCGCTGGAGATAACTTTTTTATCCCTGTAATAATTTACATTATCTCTTGCGGTTTGAAATACCAAGCAAATCACTGCTGCTATTATCATTGATTTAGGCGATAGCCTGCGGAATGCAAAGAGGATCATACCACAAATGGCATATTGAAACAGGATATCCCAAAACCATAACAGTACAAAAGCGTTGAACAAACCAAATACCAGCAGCCATAACTGGCGGCGAAAAAAATATTCTGCAGGCATAATACCCTCTACCTTTTTTTCCTGGCGGCTGATGAATAAAATTATACCGGCGCCAAACAACATGGAAAATAAAGCCCGCTGGCTGCCTTCTAAAAACCAATCGATAATATACCAGGTTTTAAAATTGGCTCCCGTTTCATTTAAAACAGAAAGATCGCCATAGCAGAGTGGGGCAGGCAGGCCAAAGCCCGGAATGTTCATCAGCAATATCCCCAGTATGGCAATGCCACGAAGACTGTCGAGAATAATAATTCTTTCCTGCTGGCCCACTGGAGCTGCAAGGGTTGTTGTCGATTGATCTGTCATGTTGATTAAGGTTTAGTTAGAATGTACAGCTCTGTTTAAAATAAAAAAAATCTTTATAAATAACTCAGCCACTTTTTTTGGGGGTGACTGGTTTTATAATTATCGTACCATTTACAAAGTGGGTATAATGCAATTACCACGGCCAGCCATACCCCATACACTACCCATAAACTATTACCCTCGCCGGGTACAACAAACTTGAATGGCAGATTGGGTATACCCTTCATCCCTTCGGCAAAACTGTGGCCCCTTGACAGGTAGAAAATAATACTAATGATGTGCAGAAAATAAAAATGCAAAATGTAATAGAAGAAAGGCACACGGCCATATACAATTAAAATTTTTGAAAACCGGCTTTGTACATTTTTTAACAGCGCTAAAAAAATAAGTGCCGGGCCAATGGTGGCACACATATACAACAGCGATGGCGGATATTTAGTTACATTCATAAAAGAAAGAAAAGTGTACAGCCCGTTTTTTTGTGCCCTCCAATGAGCAGCATCTCCATAAATATTAGTGGCACGTAGTACAACAAAAAATATAAGCAGTCCAATACCTGTCCATAACAAAATTTTATTTCTCTGTGGCGGTTCTACAGCTGTAAAAATTTTGCCACAGCAATAACCCAGCATCATTAAACCTGCCCAGGAAAGAAACGGATAAAATATACCCAGGGCATGGCCGCCACCTAAAGGCAATACTGTTGGCAGGTGAAGAAAGTGCCACCAAACTGAAACATCTCCTTTATAATAAGCCTCTGCAAAATCAATTGTATTATGGCCAAAAACAATTAGCAGCCCGGTAATTAATATTGCATAAAAAGGCAGCCAGATCATTAAACCAAGAATAACCATGCTGATACCGATTGACCAAATGGTTTGCAGAATGATGATACCAAAATAAATATCGCCGGAAATGCCGAGTGTGATTATTGTTATCTCTATCAGTATTAACCAAAGCCCACGGGTAATTAAAAAGCGGCTGAGTTCTTTTTTTGTTTTGCGCCTGCCTTGCAGCCACGCAGATGTACCTGCAAGAAAAACAAATACCGGGGCACAAAAATGGGTTATCCAGCGGGTGAAATATAAAAAAGGAGTGGTGGTGGCCAGGTCTAAAGGATCACCGGTAAAAGCTTCCCGGTGAAAAAGATCACGGGTATGATCCAGTGCCATAATGATCATAATGATTCCGCGGAGCAGATCGATAGATTGAATGCGTGGCTTGGCCAGTGAAACTGTGTTCATGGTTTATTTTTTACAAAAGGATTAAAAAAATAAAATAGCAGGTATTAACACAAAGTCATTTGCGGCGGATAGGTGGCGGTTAAGGTTTGGCTTTTTTATAGTTGGATAGTCCGGTAGTATCTACGAATTTAAAGTTTTATTTTCACCAGCACAATGGTAAGCGTAGTTATTTCACATAGTTAAAATAAAAGCTGTCTCAAAAATTGAGACAGCCTTTTCAGTATATTATTTTACTTTGCCTTTGTAGCATCCACCACTTCTAGTAATTCTGTATCCATAATAGTGATGATGTCACTAAAACTTTTTTGTATTGCCTTCCAGTCTTTAGCAGGATAAATTTTTTTAAAAGCGGTTGCTAAAAAATCGCCACTTTCGCTTTTAAGCATATCGTCCATATTGCTGGTGGCAACAGCCCTGTAATAATTAGCCGCTCCCGCAGCCTGCGGATATAGATTTTTACCAAAACGCCAGCCTGTAACATTCCCCATTTTACAAGCCTCTTCAAAAACAGGCTTCATCATGGTTTCTAACTTTTCCAGTTCATCGCCTTTGCCCGGTGCTGCTTTTACCTGTGTAATTTTCATATAGCGGTTGTTAAAAAGTGGCTGCACCCTGTTAAGTCCCATTAATAATTGGCTGGAAACCATCTTACGGGTTTTCAAGGTGTTGTTAGCTATAACCAACTCCTCAGCAGTCATACCTTTTGTAATATAATCCCAGGTCATACTGCTGTTGGCTTCGTCCATTTCTTTACCACTTTTGTACGCTGTAAACAGTACATAATCGTAAGGAGAATTTGTTCCTGAAAAAGCTCTACGGGTTAAACTCCAGGAAATTATTTTACCTTCATCCACTCTCCGCTGATGTACCTTTTTCCATAATTGTTCTGTTTTTAAATAGTCTGCTTCCATGCCCGGTTCAACTTTCATAAATTCTTTAACGATATACACCTGGTCGCTGTTGGCAGGTGTTTGTGCTTGTAATACATTGCTGCAAACTGTTACAAAAAATACAGCCAGCAGTAAGCCGAGGTTGATTGTCTTTTTCATTTTAATTAAGGTTAAAAAGCTGATAAATATATGTGACAGAAAAAAATACGGCAGGCTGGTAGCGGTTAAGGTTGGCTTTTTTATAGTTGGATAGTCCGGTAGTATCTACGAATCTAAAGTTTTATTTTCAACAAAGCAATAGTAATGTTATTTATTTAGGCGTATTGGCCTCCAGTAGCCGCAGAAAATTTTCACCCAAAATTTTACGGATGTCTTTTTTACTGTAACCTCTTTCCATTAATGCTTTTGTTATAAGCGGATAGGTGGTTACATCATCTAACTGTTGCGGTAAGGAGTTTACGCCGTCAAAATCGCTGCCCAGGCCAACATGATCCACACCAATCAGTTTTACAATATAATCCAGATGATCTAATAATAAGGAAAGTGGTGGCCGCATGGCTATTACTTCCAAAGGATATTTATCAAACAAAAACACATCTGCAAAATATGATTCAGGATTTACTTTTAATAAAGAATCCCTTTCTGCCCTGTGTTGTGCATTAAACAGGTTGGTACGCCTTTCATAAGCGCTGTCTAAAAAACCAGAATAAAAATTCAAATGAATAACACCGCCATTTTTTCCAATGGCTTTTATCTGATCATCTTTTAAATTTCTCCTGTGTTGACAAAGCGCATATACACAACTATGAGAAACCAGGACGGGTTTTGTGGTGGTATTGATGGCATCCCAAAAAGTTTGTTCGCCAACATGTGAAAGGTCTACCAGCATTCCCAACTCATTCATTCTTTTCACAACCTGTTTTCCAAAACCGGTAAGGCCCTTGTGTTTTAACGAATCGGCTTTGGTAGTCTCATCCAGTGCCGATGTTGCCCAGTCGGTGGAATTATTCCAGGTAAGCGTCATATAACGAACACCTCTTTTATACAAGGCTTCTAATTTGTTTAGATCATTCTCGATCATATGCCCGCCTTCCACACCAAACAATACCGCAAGCTTTTTTTGTTTTACCGCAGCATTAATATCATTAGTGTTAAATGCCTGCACCATACCATTTGGGTTACGGTTTGTCCATGCCAGTACAGTATCAATTTCCCTGTTGGCCCATGCGTAAGGGTTTTGTTTGTTACCATCGCACCAGATAGAAAATAATTGTGCATCCACGCCACCTTCTTTCATGCGCTGCAGATCGGAATGTGTTTTACCTTTTAAGTCCTGATCGAAACTTATATTTTTTTCAATAGCTTTTGTAGGAATATCATTATGAGTATCTATCAAAATAGCCCTGGAATGAAATTTTTTGTATGACTGTGCCAACACCTGATTTACCGAAAAAGCAAACAGAAAAATAATAATTAAGTTTCTTATCATAAAAAAATGGTTTAAGGCAATTTTTTAAACAACAGTACTAACTTTTAATTCCGTTCCGGTAAGTTAAAATTATAAAAGTTCAAATTGTTTTAAATGATGCATCACGTGTTTATAATGTGCCTGTATCCACTCTTCAAAATTTAATTCTCCAAAAGCCGGGTGCATGGTTTTTATACCAGGGTGTTCATCAAAATATTTTAAAAAATAATCCAGTTCATCCTGTAGCTCCTGTAAGGCCAATGGCATGGTGGCATGTTTAAACGCTTGTGGTTCGTCAGGTATTAATGTTGATGGCGCCTTGGTGTTTTCCTTAAACTCTTTATCACTCCACAAAAATTCTTTGTATTTAGGCAGGTATTCTTCCGGAGTTGCAAGTGTTGCCTTTATTTTATCTGACGAGGCACTGAATATTAAACTTAAATGTTCAACCATTTGCTGACCATTCATCTTACCCCATTTGCCAACAGCTGTTGATGGCAATTTCTTTAACCGTTTCATTAATTCTTGCTGAATAAAATCCTGCTTTACTGCATCCATATTTTAAATTTAGAGGTACAAGTTAAAATAAAAAAGCATCCCGGTTGACTGGAATGCTCTTAAATGATAATTATATATTTCGGCTACAACCTGGCGTCTATTTCCTTACTCAATGCACCAAAAATATCGTCAATGGTTCCTTCACCTTTTACCGCTACCACTTTATCAAACTGATCATAGTAATCTGCCACCACAGCTGTTTTATTGCGGTACTCTGCAATACGAGCCCGTATCACATTTTCATTGGTATCATCGCTTCGGCCACTGGTCTCTCCACGTTTCGTTAACCGTTTTACCAGTTCTTCTTCGCTTACATGTAAAGCAAACATGGCATTAATGGAAGTTTTTTTAAGTTCCAGTAATTTATCCAATGCTTCGGCCTGTGCCGGCGTACGGGGAAAGCCATCAAACAAAAATCCTTTGGCATTTGGATTGGCATCAAGGGCAGAGCTTATCATACCAATAACCACTTCATCTGGCACCAGCTGGCCCTTATCCATAATTTTTTTTGCCTCAATCCCCAGTGCTGTTTGATTGGCAATTTCACTGCGCAAAATATCACCCGTGCTTAAATGCTTTAGCCCGTACTTTGCAATCAGCTTTTCGCTCTGCGTTCCCTTGCCGCTGCCCGGTGGGCCAAATAGTATTAAATTAAACATATTTATTTACTGTGGATGTGGTGGTTAGCAAATATAATATACGAACTTTAAATATCCTTTAACAATTGCAAGAAACTGTTGAAAAACCATAAACTAAACCAAGACGTATATTTATTTGTTTTTAATAAGCAACTAAAGACTATGCTAAAATCTTGTGTAATACCAATTTTTTTTATATTGACTGTTTGCAGTTGCAATACAGCGACCCAAAGTAAAACAACAACTATAAATATGGCCGATACAAATAAACAAAACCCTGTGTTTTCAAAAACAGATACCAATAAGGTAACACTAAGTAATGAAGAATGGAAAAAGGTGTTACCCCAAGATGTATATGAAATTGCCCGTGAAAAAGGAACCGAAAGGGCTTTTACCGGCAAATACTGGAATACTTACGATACCGGCACTTACCATTGTGCGGTATGTGGCAACCTTTTATTTAGAAGCAATGGTAAATTTGAAAGCAGTTGCGGCTGGCCCAGCTTTTTTGAACCCATTACAAAAGGGAGTATTATTTATGCCCCCGATAACGCTTACGGCATGAAGCGTACCGAAGTAATGTGCGGCCGATGCAAAAGCCATTTAGGCCATGTATTTGAAGATGGCCCGCCACCAACAGGTTTGCGGTATTGCATTAATGGCAATGTGCTGGAGTTTGAAAAAGAGAAAAAATAATTTCTTCTTATAAACAGGAGCGGGGTTTTAAAAGTCTGGCTCTTTTTTATTCTTTCTCTTAAAAATTAATTTTAATCCCTGTAATTCAACGCAGGTTTTCTATCGCCCAGTAAAGGCACATATTTATAATCGCCTTTATCTTTTACAAATTCTTCTTTTGCTTTTGTTATAAGTGTTGGTGTTGTAAACAAATCTATTGCAGTAAGTGCAATTGTTTTTGCTGCAACCATCATTCCTTTGGTTCCTATTTCTGTTCCGCCGCAAGCCACTGCCTGCAAGCTATGTGCCGTGGTACCGGGTACCCATGTTGCAGTGCGGCAACCAACAGTAGGTACATTCCAGCTTACATCACCTACATCGGTACTGCCTCCGCCAGCATCTTCCTCTGTTTTTATTGGCTTAATAGTATTGGCTGTTTCAATAGCAGGTGGGTTAGCGTCTAAAGTTGTTTGTAATTTTTTTGCAAAGTCAATTTCTTCTGGTGTATAGGTAACTCCACCAACTTTATCAAGGTTCTTCTGCATGGCTTCGGCCAATGTGGAGTTAAGCAGCAGATCATGTGTGCCACCAATAATTTCATAATCCATAGTGGTTTCTGTTCCCATTGCAGCGCCGTTGGCTGCTTTTACCACACGGTTAAAAACATTGTTTACAATATCACGGCTGGGGTTGCGTACATAATAATATACTTCTGCAAAATCGGGTACTACGTTTGGTGCTTTACCGCCATTGGTAATTACATAATGTATCCTTGTGGTGGATGGTACATGTTCCCTCATCATGTTTACCATATTATCCATTGCTTCCACCGCATCCAATGCAGAGCGGCCTTTTTCAGGCGAAGCACTGGCATGAGAAGCAATACCATGAAAGCGAAATTTGGCAGACATGTTTGCTAAAGCCTTCGTCATGGTAACACCATTTTCTGCTCCGGGGTGCCAATGCAATACTACATCCACATCTTTAAGTAAGCCGTCTCTTGTTAAATACACTTTACCGCTGCCGCCTTCTTCTGCCGGGCAACCATATACCTTTATTGTGCCGCTTATCTTTTTTTGTTCCAGTAAATTTTTTATTTCTATCCCTGCTGCAACAGATGCAGTACCAAATAAATGATGACCACAGGCATGGCCGGCAGCTTTGCCTTCAATTGATTTTTTTTCAGGCACAGCCTCCTGTGATAAGCCGGGTAATGCATCAAACTCAGCCAATATAGCTATTACAGGGCTGCCACTGCCATAGCTGGCAACAAATGCCGTGGGCATTCCGGCGATATTTGGTTTTACATCAAAACCATTATCCTGTAATGTTTTTTGTAACAGTGCCGAGCTTTTTTCTTCTTTATACCCTACCTCCGCATAGTTCCATATCTGCAAAGCCACATCTTTATACAATGGATATTTTGCCTGTATGTTTTGAATACTTTGATTTTTTAAAGCTTCATTAACTGGCGTTGCCAATTTCTTTTGGCTGAATAGTGGTGTTGAAAAAACAAGTGCTGCAATAGTGGAATAAAAAAATGGCTTCATGAAAAAAAAAATTCTGTGAAACCAAATGTAATGAATAATTATTTTAATTCTTTTTCAACAATATCCTTCGCTGGCTAAAATTATATGCCGCATCAATAAAATCCAGCATTTTATTAAAGCTTTCTTTTTTAATTTCGGTTTGCTTATACACTTTCTTTATGTTAAGTTTTAGCACAGTGCCTTCAATAATAGCCCTGGTAGTAAATTCACCTGTTTCGTTTTCTACGTTCTGGTTTAAATCGGCAAGACCTTTTACTGTAAACCCTGCAGGTATGGCATAATTAATATCCCATGTAAGTGTATGTGGGTTGCGTACATTAACATCATACCTGCGCTGGCGGTCTTCGGCTTTTACCTGGTATTGCCCACCCATCAGTTGCGTTACACTTACCAAAAAATTCCTGCCTGCCCTTTTGGTAAGATCGCCCAATACAAATTTTTCAGTGTATTTTAATTCCTGTTTGTTAAAGGTTCTGCCGTCGGTTATCAAAGTAAAGTTATCATAGCTCAGTACATTATTGTATTGGTTTTGCAACTGTCTTTTCATGTATTCGGGCTTGCGTTTTTTAAACTCTTCTTTCTTTGCAAATATTAAGCGGTCAATTTCTTCTCTTTTTTTATCGGGCAACTGGTCCAGATCATTGTCTCCGTAATAAGCCAGATAATCTATATCATATACATTGGTATAAGCCAATGCATATCCTTCATTTTCATGCTTGCTTATCCCTTTATAAGATGTTGTGGAAGCGATGTTGGTTTTTTCCAGGTTCTCATCCATTGATGCATCGATGATGGTGGCATTAATATTTTCTTCTGCCTTGGTTGCAGGCAATGTAACTGCTGTTGCAGATGGGTTTTTACCCAGTGTAATGCTATAGGCTTCATTACCCAGGTACTCATCTTTTAAATCGAAGGGATTGGAGTTGGTGGAAAAATTGAACACATATTTATTTTTTGCTTTTACCAGCCATTGCAACTCTGTACCAAATATTACGTCACTCATTTTTGTGGTGCTGTTATCGGTGGTTACAATCAGTTCTGCCTGTATGCCTTTCTTTTTTAATTTCTCCAGCATTACATAAGCAAAATATTGGCTACCCAGGCGCTTGCCGTACAATCCGTTGGTATGGCGTAAAATATAATACACCCTTTTTATAAAATCATCATCGCCTGCATCATAGGCTTCTCCTTTGCGTAAATAATATTCTGTTTGAGCCAGCAAGCTTGTGGTATAGGCCGCTAATAAATTATCCTGTGTAATTTTTCTTCCGGCACTGGCATCCATTTTTTCGTAAATACGGTTTACTTTTTTTGCCAGCTCTTCCGGTGTAATAGATTTTTTTAGTTCGCCCCTGTCGCTGATAAATAAATCTTCTGCATCATTATTTTTTGAGTAGATGATCTGGAATTTTGTCATTGGCAGTTCCAGGTATTCATTTACCCATCGGGTATCTTTTACTTTTTCCCTGTCCCTGTCTTCCCAGGTAAATATTTTATATCCACCGGCCGAGCCTTCTTTAAATTCCGGTGCACCATTTAGTGATTTACTGTTTACATAACTTTTTTCGTCGGTATTAATTTCAAATTTCTGGCTTACTACCGGGTAACCTCTGTGGCATAAATAATAAACAGGGTCAAACTCCAGCGAATTCATTTTGGCTACATCGTTATCATTAAAAACAGTGCTGGCATAATCAATTATATCTCCCGGCTCCAGGTTACTTACTGCAACTTTAAAATAAACATTTTCGCTTTTGGTTTTATTTTTGATGGTACTCTGCTTTTCAAAATAGGGAGTAAAAGTGTTGGGCACATCATCATTATCTTCCACAAATACAGCTGTTAATAATGAAACAGTATCAACAGTTCCGTCAGCTTTAATAATGTGTAATGCAAAGCCATCGTTTTCATGTCCCCGACGAAAATAAAATTCAGAAAAACTGTTTACACCGTCTTTATCCAGTAATTTTATTTTGCGGTGTGTGGTTTCATATACATTCAGTTTATCTGCTCCCGAGCCTTTATCAAAAACAAATTTTATTTTTTGTGCAATGATAACGCCGGAGTAACCTTTCCATTTTTCAGGAATTTGACTACTGCTAAAGTCTGCATCGTTCTCCTTCCATACCACATCCATATTAGATTGCAGTTTATTGGCAAATTCTTCTTTTATAGTTTGGGCAAATATGGTTGCATGTATTAAAACTGCAACCAATAAAAATTTTATATTGATAATGAATTTCTTTGTCATGGATTATTTTTTTTAACGGGTACTGTTTTTACTGGAGTTGTTGGTTTTACTGCAGGTTTTGCAGGAGCTTTTACAGGAACTGTTTTTACCGGTACAGCCGGTGTTTCTTTTGGCGCTACATAATTCGGATCTTTTTCTACCGTTACAATATTGTTGTTAAAGTCTTTTAATTTTTTTAAAAAATCCTTCCACTTACTAAAGTCCGCTTTTTTAACTGTTCCTGTTTTTATCGACAAGGCTTTCTTCAAAACAATTTTATTGCCCTGTTGTGCATAGCTTCCTGTAAAGCCATAATCATCAGTTTGTTGGTTAAACACTTCGGGCAGATCTTTTATTTTATAACCCGGCACACTTAATTCAATTTCATCTTCGGCTGTATAAATGCTGTTAAACTCATAAGGATTCACCCTTTTATCATCGGGCATAAAATCGCTCAGTTTCCTTGGGAAAAAATCTATTCCGGCATACACTTCCTTATCATCACGAATAATGTTGTTGCTTAAATCTATATCGCCTTCTATTACCAATGGAATTTCCCTGTTAGTTAAATCAGATGTTTTTACATTGGTGGCATTTAGATTATCATTTCCAAATTCCAGCATTTTTTGCAGCACTTCTTTTTTACGGTCAGTAGGCAGCTCCTGGAAATATTGGTGAAAGCCGGTCCGCTCTTCGCCGGTATAGGTAATCTTTAAATGACCCTTTAAAATATTATCGTTTAAAGTAAAGGAGGCCTGTGTAAGAATTTTATTTTGATTAATATCTGCAACCGGTACTTTTATTATCTGGTGTTCGGTTCCTTTTCCAACCAATGCTTCTTTACCCTGAATACGGTAAGCATATTCTCCCATGGGTACATATTTTTCTGTGGCATCTAAAAAATAATATTTGCCGCCAATGAAAACTGTGGAAATACAGTGATTGTCCACACACAAAGAAGGAATGGCATAAGTATAAGGAAGATGTTTGGTACCAATCCAGGTCATATGTGCATCAAGGCCTGCAAGCTTAAGCATTTCGGTAACAAGGTTTGCCATGCCTTTACAATCGCCGTATTTATTTTTAAAAACATCTTGTGCAGTTTGAGGCACAAAGCCTGCATATCCATCTTCAAAAGCTATATAACGTATATTATCCTGTACCCAATAAAAAATAGATTTTGTTTTTTCCATATCGTTGGCTTTACCTCTTAGCAGTTCATCTACTTTAGGTTTTAATGTTGCTGTTTTATTATCTGCCTTGGCGTATAAATATTGATACCACTTGTACAGGTCTGCAGCGCTTTCAAACCCTTTTTCCTGTTTACCATCTACATCAAAAGATTTTACCAAAACAATTATATGCGGAAAAGTATACCCCACAGGCAATGCATTTTCCTCATTGCTCAGCTTCGGTAAATCTTTCATCTTAAAAGTGTACACCGTTTTCTTTCCTTCTGTTTCTGTTGATTTGGTTATGGTATAACCTGCAAAATTCATTTCTCTTAAATCAAGCTGAATGCCTGCAGGAACTTTAAAACGAATTATTTTTTCGCTGGTGGCATAGTTGCTGTGAAATAAAACACGGGTTAAATATTTGGCATCTTTAAATTCTTTTTCTACTTCCACCATGGCGCCCATACCCATTTTAGGGATCATGATATTGAAAAATTTCACCCGGCTGTCATCGTAAAAAACATTGCCTGATGTAGCAGATTTATCCAAAGGTTTATTCCTGGCCGTAAAATTTATAAATGAGTTCCCCGATTTGTAATACTGCTTTATTTTGGTAATGGCAGAAAATTTATCATAAAACTCTCCGTACTGTACCATCGTGGCTTCACGTAAAGAGATAAACTGCACCCGTTGATTCATCAGTGCGGTTACTACAGGTCCATTACCATCGCCTTTACCTACGGCAAAATCATATTCTTCAATATCAGAAATTACAGCAGATCTTTCATCAGGGTATTTTCTTTTAAGGCGATAAGCAGTTGCTTCATCATCATCACTTACCTGCGCTTTGCTACCGGAAGAAAAAAACAGGAGTGCTGCCAGGATTAACAGAAGGATTCTTTTCATATTTGGGGTGGTTAGATTGTTTAGTAAAATTGAAAATAAAGAAATTTTGTATTATGTTCGAATAAATTCTTAATCCGTTTGTGTAATTATTTTGTAATAGCTGTTATTTTTTTGCAACTTCATACTTCTAAACTTACGCACATGAACAAATCCAACGCTTTGTATACAGTATTATTGTTTTCTCTTTTTAATACCGCTGCAACTGCACAGAAAATTTCTATCGACCAATTTAAAAATTTAAAACCCCGCAATATTGGCCCGGCGGGTATGAGTGGACGTATCACAACTATTGATGCTGTTGTTACAAACCCTAATATTGTTTATGTGGGTGCTGCAAGTGGTGGTGTATGGAAAACAGAAAACAGCGGCCAGTCATGGACTCCTGTCTTTGATGATCAGCCTATTCTTAATATTGGCGCTATTGCCATTCAGCAATCCAATCCATCTATTGTGTGGGTGGGTACCGGTGAAGGCAATCCCCGTAACTCACTCAACCTTGGTGCCGGTATTTATAAAAGTTTAGATGCAGGGAAGACCTGGAAAAAAATGGGGCTTGATAAAACCATTTGTATTCATCGTGTGGTAATCGATCCAACAAATCCCAATACAGTTTATGCAGCGGCCATTGGTAATCCTTATGCTGAGCACAGTGAACGTGGCGTTTTTAAAACCACAGATGGTGGCGAAACATGGAGTAAGATTTTGTATGCTAATGATACAACAGGCTGTGCTGATTTAATAATGGATCCTTCAAACCCTAATAAACTAATTGCTGCTATGTGGCAATTTAGAAGAACACCATGGAATTTAAAAAGTGGTGGCAAAGGAAGTGGATTGTTTATAACAGTTGATGGCGGAAAAAACTGGAAGCTGTTAGATAAAGATGACGGATTGCCTGATGGACAACTTGGAAGAATTGGAGTTGCATTCAGCCGCAGCATGCCTACAAGGGTGTATGCAAAAGTAGAGGCCACAAAAAATGGTTTATATAAAAGTGAGGATGGTGGTTTTAAATGGATGCTGGTGAACAGCGATGCTGCACAAATAACCGACCGGCCGTTTTATTACCAGGAGATTTATGTTGATCCAAAAAATGAAAACCGGATCTATGATGTGCATTCAACAATAACTTTTAGTGAGGATGGTGGTAAATCTTTCTCTACTATGATTCCTTACTCAGGCATTCATCCCGATCACCATGCCTGGTGGATAAATCCAGAAGACCCAAATCTTATTATTGAAGGAAATGATGGCGGTATTGGTGTTTCAAGAGACCGTGGAAAGAACTGGGTATTTGATGAAAAAATTCCGGTAGGTCAGTTTTATCATGTTAATGCTGATAATGAAATGCCCTACAATGTAATGGGAGGTATGCAGGATAACGGCAGCTGGCATGGCCCTGCTTATACATGGATAAACAGTGGCATAAGAAATTACTATTGGAATAATGTTGGTGGTGGCGATGGTTTTGACGTTATGCCCGATCCTGAAGATGCAAGTTGGGTCTACAGTATGAGCCAGGGTGGTAGTGTAGGAAGACAAAACTGGAAGACAGGTGAAAGCTGGTTTATTAAGCCTCCGGCACTTGATCCAAAAACAAAACTTCGTTTTAACTGGAACTCGGCTATAGCACAGGATCCTTTTGATAAAAAAACAATTTATTTCGGAAGCCAGTTTTTACATAGGAGTAATGACAAAGGAGTTAACTGGGATATTATTTCTCCTGATCTTACAACAAACGATTCGGTAAAAATTGGAGCGTATCAAAACACCGGAGGATTGACTTTAGATATTACGGGAGCCGAAACATACGGCACTATTCTTACCATTGAACCATCAAAAAAAGAACAAGGCGTTATATGGATTGGAACTGATGATGGCAACCTGCATCTAACAAGAGATGCCGGAAAAACATGGACAAGCTTCCGTGGAAAAATTCCCGGTATGCCCATAGGTTGCTGGATACCGCAGGTAAAGGCATCTCCTCATAATGCAGGTGAAGTTTTTGTTGTAGCGAATGATTACCGCCGGGGCGATATGAAGCCTTATATTTTTCGTACAACAGATTATGGAAAAACATGGACAAGAATGATTGATGAAAATAAAGTTAAAGGATACGCTTTATGTGTACAACAAGATCCGGCAGAGTCTAATTTAATTTTTGTGGGAACAGAAAATGGGCTTTGGGTAAGCCTGGATAATGGCAACTCATTCGAACAATTTAAAAATGGATATCCTTCTGTTTCTACTTATGATTTTACTATACAGGAACGTGAAGCAGACCTGGTAATTGCAACATTTGGGCGTGCACTTTGGGTATTGGATGACATAAGGCCATTGAGAAAAGCAGCAGCAAATAAAGGAATGAAATTCACAACTCCTGTTACTGTTTTTGCCGCTCCCGATGCTTACCAGGCACAATATAAATCCGCTACCGGATACGAGTGGAGTACTTATGGTTTATATGAAGCTGATAACAGGAAGCGTGGTGCAGCGGTTTCGTTTTTTATCAATAAACCAAAACAGGATACCATTAAACAACAGGCTGCTGTTACGCCAACCGAACAATCCCCTGCACCTGCAATGCAAGAGGCGGGAGGAAATCGTGGAGGCGGTGGACGGGGGGGTCGTGGAGGATTTGGACAGGGCGGTGGCAGAAGAACCGATAGTGCAATGGTGAGAATTTACAATTCAAATAAAGAATTAATAAGAACATTACGTTGGCCGGTTGATTCAGGCTTTAACAGAATGTATTGGGGTATGGAAGAAAAAGGCTTTCGTCAACCGGGTTCGCCTAAACCACTACCCGGTGCACAGGAGCCGGGTGGATTAGATGTATTACCCGGAACTTACAAGTTGGCGATCTCTTATTCGGGAAGTAGTGATTCTACCTTGATAACTGTTAAAGACGATCCCAGATTTGATAAACGTATCGATATTAAATTGGCCCAACGTGCAATGTATGACCGGTTAAAAAAGTATTCAGATAAATTAACTACAGCAATGGATCAACTTACCGAAAGTGAAGAGGTGTTAACTAAAATGCAGTCGCAATTAAAGGGTGTGGAAGGAAAAGATGTTGATTCTTTAAGAAAATCTACCACCAAACTTCAGGATGAAATAAAGAGCATCCATGAATTGATCAGTGGAAAAACAAGTGATAAACAGGGTATATCCAGGAGTCCGTTTGAAACAACAGTAATGACCGCATTACAAACTGCCCGGCAATCTATTGGCAGTAAAATGGTGGCACCCGGTCCGCAGGTTGAAATATTAGTTGTAAATGCAGAAAAAGCTGTGAAAGATATACTGGAAAAAATAAATAGTTTTTATAGTGGCAAATGGTCAGCTTACCGTCAGCAGGCAGAAGGAACAAAAGTGAATTTGTTTAAAGATTATAAGGCGGTAGAATAATTTTTTACTGTAGAATTTAAACCTGTTGGATACATCAATTCAGCAGGTTTTTGTTTTACCCATCATTAAAAATTACTTTTGCTTTTTAATTAATATACATGGGTGCAAGCAAATTAAGCCATCTGGCAGAAACACTGATTGGGTCGGAAATAGTTTCATTGGGCGCAGTAATAAAAGAAAAAATTAAGCAGGGAAATAAAATTTACAATTTTACCATAGGCGATTTTGATTCTTACGTTTTCCCAATACCCAAAGAGTTGGAAAATGAAATTATTGACGCTTATAAGAATAACTATACAACTTACCCTCCTGCAGAAGGTATTTTAGAGTTAAGAGAAGCTGTTGTTTCCTTTATAAAAGAAAGGGAGAATCTTCATTACACTACCAGCGAAATCTTAATTGCTGCCGGTGGCAGACCATTAATTTATACCGCATTCAGAGCAATTGTTGATAAAGGCGATAAAGTAATTTACCCGGTACCCAGCTGGAACAATAACCATTATGTGCATTTTAATGATGCAGAGCATGTGGTTGTGGAATGTAAATTGGAAAACAATTTTATGCCTACTGCAGCAGCAATTAAACCGCATATTAAAAATGCTGCATTAATAGCTGTATGCTCACCATTAAACCCAACCGGCACAACATTTACAAAAAAAGAACTGGAAGAAATCTGTGAATTAATTGTAGAAGAAAATGAAAGCCGCGGCGATGGTGAAAAAAAGCTATACCTGCTGTATGATCAGATTTACTGGACGCTTACATATGGCAATACACAACATTATAACCCTGTTAGCTTAAACCCGAAAATGAAAGAGTACACCATTTTTATTGATGGTATAAGTAAAGCTTTTGCCGCAACAGGCGTAAGGGTTGGTTGGAGTATGGGCCCTGCACATCTTATTAATAAAATGAAAGCCATTAATAGTCATGTAGGAGCCTGGGCACCTATGGCCGAACAAAAAGCGGTGTCAAAATATTTGCAACAAACCGAAAATATTAATACCTGGTTTACCAATTTTAAAGCAGCTATTGAGGAAAGGCTTCACCGCATATATGAAGGCTTTCAGCAATTAAAAAAAGAAGGTTTTTCTGTTGATGCCGTAGCTCCGCAAGCGGCTATTTATCTTACCATACAAATAAATTTAACAGGTAAAAAAACTGCAGATGGTAGAGTCTTGCAAAATCAAAGTGATGTAACTGAATATATTTTAAACCAAGGAAAAATTGCTATTGTCCCATTTTATTGCTTTGGTGCAGATAAAGACAGCAACTGGTACAGGCTAAGTGTAGGTACATGTAAAACGGAAGAGATAGATGAAATGCTTAAAATGTTAAAAATAACTTTAACAAAACTGATCTGAAAAAAGCAGATTAATTTTTACAATTTAAAAATACAAAGGGCTTTAATTGTCTTTGTCGAAAAACACTTTGAAGAAGATTTGGAGTATTATAAACCTTGCGCTTGGATACATCAATTACCTCGTGGGCAGTAATAACGTTGTCTAAGCATTCAACCGTATAAAGCATCTCATGAAGTATTTCTACCTCATGCTCAATTGCTTTGGGAGTCATTAACTCTTGGTTGAACAATACCAGTAAATCCCGGTTTGAGTTGTTCATAAATGAAATTGGGGGTTCTAAATACTACTTGTTTCTCAATATCCTATCATTCCTGTTTTGCTTGGGCAACCACATTGTCCCTTCTTTGATGAAGAGCAACCTGAAATTGCCAAACTAACAATCAATACAAATAGTATTGTGATTTTAAATAGATTTTGCATTATACAAGATTACTAAATTAAACTATTTTCACAATTATTTATTGTTTTCCTAAAATGAAATTTGAAAATATTAACATAAAGGATTGTAAAATAAGGGTGTTGGTAGCTCCACTGGACTGGGGTTTGGGCCATGCTACCCGTTGTATTCCAATAATTTATGAATTTTTAGCGTTAAATTTTGATGTCTTAATTGCTGCCGAAGGAAAAACAAAAAATTTATTGCAAAAGGAGTTCCCCGGGTTAGTTTTTTTGCCTTTAACAGGGTATGGAATATATTATAGCAGGAATAAATTTCTTTTGCCTTTTAGTTTACTTATCCAATTACCAAAGTTGTTCGGGCGCATTTATTACGAACATAACTGGCTGAAAAAAACAATTAAAGATTACAATATTAATATGGTAATATCTGACAACCGCTTGGGTTTGTATCATTCAACAATTCCCTGCGTTTATATCACTCATCAATTAAAAATAAAAACCGGTAACCGTTTTACTGAACTGCTTGCACAAAAAATTCATTTTTTTTTTATTAATAAATATACCTGCTGTTGGGTACCTGATAATGAATCAGAAAATAATCTTGCAGGAATATTAGCTCACCCTGAAAGCTTGCCAAAAACACCTGTGCAATACCTTGGGCCGTTATCGAGATTTGAAAAAATTACGATTGAAAAGAAATATGATTGCCTGATTCTTATTTCCGGACCAGAACCTCAGCGAACCATTTTTGAAGAACTGATGTTTAAAGAATTAAAAA
Source organism: Ferruginibacter sp. (assembly GCA_043757165.1). Taxonomy (GTDB): domain Bacteria; phylum Bacteroidota; class Bacteroidia; order Chitinophagales; family Chitinophagaceae; genus Ferruginibacter. The sequence continues at coordinate 71,564 of JAYVPT010000065.1, read as the reverse complement.
AAATTTCCGGCACCGTTTTATTAGTACGGGGTTTGCCTGGTTATAAAAAACCGATAGCGAATAATAATAGCAAAGTTGAAGTTCATAATCATCTGCCCGCTATAGAATTGAATAAGGCCATTATGCAATCTGGCATAGTCATCAGCAGAAGCGGTTACACTACAGTAATGGATTTAATAAAGTTACAGCAAAAAGCAATTTTTATTCCCACTCCAGGCCAACCGGAACAGGAGTATCTTGCTGAATATTTAATGCAAAAAAAAGTATTCTTTAGTACGCCTCAAAATAACTTTTCTTTAATTACTGCTCTTAATGAAATTAGTAACTTCCCGTTTACAATCATTAATATAAGGCAGGACAAATACAAAGAATTGATAAAAGACTCTCTCAACAGATTATTAAGCAGGCCATAATTAATAACATAAATACTTATACCCCCTGATTATTTTTTTAATATCAGTAGGTGCAGAATAAGATGTAGCATACCATTCATCCGAAAGATACAAACTTTCTATTGGCAGGTCATTAATGCTTTTTGGCAAAGTAGTAGAGGTAAGAATGCCCGTTTTAATTACAGGTAATTTATCTAGTCCTGTTGCATAACCTACCCAGGTTTTTTTTCTAAACAAAACCATTACTACATTTACTAAAAAATGTACTGGTTTTTTTTGCAACAATAAATGCAATGGAAAACTTAGAAGGAAAATAAATGAAACAACCACATCCAATAAATTTTTATTCCGTTTGTTAACAGGATTGCCAATAGAATATTGGTTGTTTGCAGTAACATATTTACCGCTTACATCCTTACTATCGCTGCCCATAATACTGCTGCTGCCAGATGCATGAAATTTATTGCGTACCCCTTCGGGTAATTGTTGAACCGCAGTAATTATTTCTTTAAAACTCAACCCGTCTTCGCAAAATATAATTTCTTTTACGGGATACATTTTAAGCAGATGATTTATCTGCAGAATACTACCTAATGCTTTACTGCTACTTGTTAAGCTATTGTCTACCCTGCCTAAAACCCTTTCAGGCATCCCTGCTTTTTTCATTATATCTGTAACAGTTATAAAATCATTTTCGCTTGCAACTATTATTGTTTGCCTATATCCGTCATCATCATCTACCCTGCTTAATAAACTCCATTGCAAAAACAACCAGCGCAGCACACTCATTATTATAAAGGCCATTATAATACCAAACACCAGTATACCTCTTGAAAAACGTATACTTTCGGGGAGTAATGCATAACCGCTTAATAAAACAAATGCTGCAATTACTGTAGAGCGGTTTAATTGTGATTGCTTATACCCTTTATCATATAAGCCTGAGTAATATGATGCTACTAAGAACATAACAGTAAACACCGGAAAAGCAATAATGAGCATATTAGGAGAATAGTTGACTTCCTTTCGGATAAATGTACTCCACAGGTATTTAATGCACCAAAAGCTCATAAAAATAACTGCAGCATCTAACAATGGTAAACCAATCCTTTGTAAAAATTTTCCGGCAACAGATAATGCAGCCCTTAATAAAATACCAATTTGAATTAAAAAATTAAATACTCCGGCACGGCTGCCGCTGTAATGTTTTTTTACAAACAAGCTCATGGCACTGTAAAAAAGGCGTACATAATTAAGGCTTCCCTTTTTTGTGCTTTCTCCTTTAAAATGTATAATGGTACTTTCTGCAAAATAATAATTTTTGTACCCGGCCTTTTGCACACGGTAACTTAAATCAACATCTTCACCATACATAAAAAATTTTTCATCAAAGCTTCCAATTTCATTTAAAATTTTCCACGGCATCATCATAAAAGCTCCGGCCAAAACATCCACTTCGTGGTTTTCTTTTTCTGATAAATTGCCTAAATGATATTTCCCAAATGTTTTTGAACGGGGAAATAATTTGGTGAGTCCGGTTAACTTATATAAAGAGGTAAGGGGTGAAGGGAATGCCCGTTTGCTTTCTTTTAAAAACTTTCCGGATCCATCTATCATGCGGATACCTAATGCTCCGGCTTCAGGCTGCGATTTAAAAAAACTGATACATTTTTCAAAACAATCTTCGGGCACAATGGTGTCTGGATTTAAAAAAAGTATGTAAGTTCCCTGAGCTGTTGCCAATGCCTGGTTATTAGCTTTGGCAAAGCCTACATTCACACTATTTATTATAAAATTTACATTTGGAAACCTCTTCAACAAAAACTCCCTGCTTCCGTCAGTTGAATTATTATCCACAACAATAATTTCTGCAGCCAGATTTTTACATGCCTTTTCAACAGAACAAAGGCATTGTTCTAAAAAATACTTTACATTGTAGTTTACTATAATTACAGATAATTGCAATTGTTCCTGAACTTTTTTTTATTTCTGTGGTGTAAAATAAATTAAAAAATGCAATGCTATATATATAATTGCCGATTGCCAAATAAACCTTTTATACCCATTTTAAAACTCATTTATCAAGCCTGGGGTTTATCTTTGCAAAATGCTAAAAACAACTTTATTAAATGCCGTTGAAGCCGGTGCGAAAGAACTGAAATATTATTTTAATAACCCCGATTTGAAAATCACCAATAAAGAAGGCGTTAATAACTGGGTTACAGAAGCCGACCATGCAGCTGAAAAAGCAATTATTGATGTTATAAAAAAACAGTACCCCGATCATTTTATTTTAAGTGAAGAGGTGGGTGAAATAATTACCGGCAGCGATACCAAGTGGATCATTGACCCTATTGATGGAACCATCAACTTTGCAAGCGGCATACCCATTTGCTGTGTAAGCATTGGAGTGGAAAAGAACGGCGAAATGATTTTGGGTGCTGTATATAATCCTTTTATTAGTGAAATGTTTTTTGCCGAAAAAGGGAAAGGTGCCACACTGAATGATAAAAAAATAAGTGTAAGCTCAAAAAAAGAAGTATTGCACAGTTGCCTGGTTACCGGTTTTCCTTACACTTATCTGGATATGGAGAACGGGCCCTTGCAAATTTTTGAACGCCTTATACGCAAGGGTGTTCCGGTAAGGCGCCTGGGGAGTGCAGCTATTGATTTATGTTGGGTGGCCTGCGGCAGGTTTGAAGGATTTTATGAACATAAACTAATGGCGTGGGACAGTGCAGCAGGATATTTAATTGTGGAAGAAGCCGGTGGAAGGGTTACTGATATGAAAGGAAACAAATACTCTCCGTATCAACACCAGATAATAGCAACCAATGGTTTTATACACGATGAATTAGTTGAAGTGGTTAATAATAGAAAAGAATTATAAAGCCCCCTCTATCTCCCCCGTTGGGGGAGGATATGGAGAAAATATAACCGGAGAAGATGCAGTAAAATAAAAGTATTACACTTCTTCTGTGTTTCAGTGGCTCTGTGGCAACCCTTTTGTCACCATAGGCGAAAAACACAAGGTAACTTAGTGTGGCAAAAAAATTTCACCGCAGGTGAAAAATAAAAACGATTATGGAAGAAAGGACAGAAATATCATCCCTTGGCGAATTTGGTTTAATAGACCGACTTACTCAAAACAATGAAATAAAAAACACTTCCACTATTTTAAGTGTAGGAGATGATGGTGCGGTAATAGATCATTTTGGCAGGCAAACTGTAATCAGTACCGACCTGTTACTGGAAGGTATTCATTTTGATTTAAGTTACACCCCATTAAAACATTTAGGCTACAAAAGTGTAGTGGTAAACCTGAGTGATATTTATGCCATGAATGCCACACCAACACAAATTGTGTTAAGCATTGGCATCAGCAATAAATTTAGTGTAGAAGCTTTGGATGAATTTTACGAAGGTGTGTATGCAGCCTGCAAAGAATACGAAGTAGATTTAGTGGGTGGCGATACCACCACCAGCCAGCGTGGTTTTGTAATTAGCATTACCGCCATTGGAGAGGTTGCCCCAGATAGTTATGTTACAAGAAGCGGCGCCAAAGCGAACGATTTGATTTGTGTGAGCGGCGATTTAGGTGGCGCATTTTTAGGCCTGACTATTTTAGAAAGGGAACGGAAAATTTTTGAAGAAACCGGCGCACAACCCGACCTGGAAGGCCAGGCTTATATAGTTGGCCGTTTATTAAAACCCGAAGCAAGAAAAGATGTAGTGGAGTATTTTGCTGCACAAAACATTATGCCCACCAGTATGATGGATATAAGTGATGGCTTAAGCAGCGAGCTGTTGCACATTTGCAAACAAAGCGATGTGGGCTGTGTAATTTATGAAGATAAATTACCGCTCAACGAAGAGAGCAAAGCCTTTGCTTATAAACTGGAGCTTGACCCTACCGCCTGTGCATTAAGCGGTGGCGAAGATTATGAATTATTATTTACTGTTGCCCAGGCCGACTACGAAAAAATAAATGCCAATAACGGATTAAGTATTATTGGTTATGTTACAGAAAAAAACGAAGGGCAACATATTATTACCCGTGGCGGAAACAAACATGCATTGGTTGCGCAAGGGTGGAATCATTTGAATAAGTAATGTTTTATTAAATTGCTAATAAGCAAACTCTGTTTTTTTATTAGTATAGATATAGTTTTTACACCTAATATAAATAGCTTCTAAAGAAACAATGCTTGTATTTGAAGATATATATTGAAAAGAAAAACCTTTTGCTGAATAGCTTAAAATTCCATGGCTCATTTCTTTTAATGTAGGCGTTGGGCTTATTTGTCTATTCAAAGTTTTTGAAAGCACAATTACTGTATCAGCATTCTTAATAGTATCAGATTTAATATTTTCCTGTTCAATATTGTTTTCACTATACCAATAAGATTTTTTCTCTGAAAAGCTAAACACCCGTTTTTGCTGCATGTCAAACAATAAAGTATCTCCATCGTTTTCCGAATGAGCAATAGTTGAAAAAGCCGGGTTTTCCAATGACGACTCAATAATTATCAGGATACAAAATCTGTTATTCCTGATAACTTTAAGTTTTGCATTTATAGTCATATCTGAATTAATATCAGAAGGCAAATTTTCAATTTTTCCTTGTATAGTAGCATTATAAATGCTCTCAATTGAAATATCTACTTTTTGACAAAAACATTTCCCACTTATAAATATAAGAAGAAGGATTATAGTGCAAATTTTCATATGCTAATTTATAAATTTGCCAAAGGCAGGAATATAATTTATAAGATAAATTCTTCACTATATCCTGCACTTTGGCGAGATGTTTTTTAACTTCCCGAGCCTCCAGGATATACTATTGTCATTGTGTTAAAGTCAATACAGGATACTACGAAATCAGATATTTCCTGATCTGTTGGGAAACCATCAAATACTGCATTAAGTTGACCTTGACTTAACGGGCCACTATAATGAAATGGCAGGGAAAGATTTTGCCCATTACCTGTAATAGTTATTGTTGCGTCTATTGTAGTTTTTTTAGTCCAAATACTATAATCAACAGTGCCTTCAATATGAATGGTGTAACCCCCTACAGTAACCGTTATGTTAATAACTTTTGCACTGAGAGATAAACTCTTTTCTATTTTGAGCTTGGTGGGCTTGGTATTTGCAAATACCCCAATTGTTATTGATGATAAAAATACAGCAAAGAATATTTTTTTCATATTATTAAGTTTACTTGCCTACTCTTTTAAATATCTGGTTTTCGGCTTCCCCATATCATTGGCCTTTGATATTGTAAAACTCTAAACAAAAAACTCTATACCCAAACTTTAACACTTAATATTATTTAGTTTAACAATATAATATTAAGTTACACTATTATATAATGTTATACCCATGGATGCAAATAAAAAATACAGGGAGAGCAATCACTCAAATATTGGTGCCAACATACGTAAATGGAGACTGATTAAAAATATTGAAGCCAAAGAATTTGCAAAACTGCTACACATTTCCCCGGGAGCGGTAAGCAGGATTAGCGAAATAGCAAAATTGTTTGCAATTGAACCCGAGAAACTTTTTGTTGATCCATTAGATTTATTATCCCCCACCCCCGGATAAACCATAATCTTTCTCTTTACAAAGCGGCTTAATTTTGTTTGTTTATTTTTGCCCTGATGAATAAATTTTATATTCCAATTTTAGTTTTTTGCTCCGTATTGCTTTATTCCTGCGCCTCCTCCTCAAAAAATTATACCCCCACAAAAAAATATCCCAAAGAAAAATTACAGGAAGATTATATTTTATTAAAAAACATTCTGCAAAAAAAACATCCGTCTGTTTATTGGTATACCGGTAAGGATAGTATGGATATGTATTTTGATAAATACTATGCCGTTATTGAAGACAGCATGACGGAGCAACAATTTGGCTGGAAAGTAATTGTGCCGTTGACTGATAAAATACATTGTGGCCATACCAGTTTTGCTATGAGCAAAGCGTATAACAAGTGGGTACGCAATAAACAAATTGCCTCCTTTCCGTTGTTTATGAAAGTATGGAACGATACTATGGCCATAACCGGAAATTTAAACCGCAAAGATTCTGTTTTAAAAAGAGGAGCCCTTATTACCGGCATCAATGGTTTAAATAATACCCAAATGATACAAACCTTTTTTGGGTATATGACAGAAGATGGATACGCAAACAATGTGAATTACCTGAGGCTGAGCAATAATTTTCCCTATTACCATCGTAATGTTTTTGGATTAAGCAAAGAATACTCGGTAAATTATTTAGATAGCACAGGAAAAAAGCAAACTGTAAAAGTACCCTTGTTTGATCCTCCAAAAGATACTTCACACAGAAACAGAATTACCTCTTTAGTAAAAAGAACAAAAAGCGAAATAAAAAAACAGCAATTACAAAACATCCGTTCACTTGCTGTTGATACTGCAAACAACACCGCCATCATTACATTAAATACTTTCAGTACCGGAAAGCTACGTAAGTTTTTCAGGCAAACATTCAGATATATTAAACAAACCAATATCACCAATATTGTATTGGATATCCGCAGCAATGGTGGAGGAAAAATAAATTTATCAACCCTGCTTACAAAATATGTAACCCGTATTCCTTTTAAAGTTGCCGATTCGGCTTACTGCGTTTCCAGAACGTTGTATCCATATACCCGGTACATCAAAGGAAAATTTTTTAATAATATCGCCCTGCCTTTTCTTACCCATAAAAAAGCAGATGGTAATTATCATTTCGGAATATGGGAAAGAAAAACCTATCACCCCAAACATAAAAATCATTTTAACGGAGATATTTATGTGTTGATAAACGGCCAAACATTTTCGGCGGCTACATTATTTTCCAGTGCAGTAAAAGGCCAGCCCGGTATTACATTGGTTGGTGAAGAAGCCGGTGGCGGGTGGTATGGCAACAACGGTATAATGATTCCGGATATTACTTTACCCAACACACATATCCGTGTGCGGCTGCCGTTATTCCGGCTGGTACAATACAAACATGTGCCAAAAGATGGACATGGTGTAATGCCCGATATTTATATTGGTACCAGTTACGACGCTTTATTAAAAGGCTATGATAAAAAAATGCAGGTGGTAATGAAGATGATAAAAGGGAAGTCAATGGTCAATGCACAGCATCCTGCGGATGGTCAATAGTCAATGGGACATTATTTTGTTTACTATTATTTTCTTTTATCTTCATTAAAAGCCAGATAAATTAAAATCATCAGCATCTTTCCAAAAAGGAAATCTTGTTCTTACTTCTTCCAATCTTTCTTTTGTGAGTGTTATGGTATTTACATCTTCGTCGTCGGCCATATGATATAATACCTGGCCCAGGGGATCTATCACCAGGCTGTTACCGCTATGATAAATTTTATTACCGTCACTACCAACACGGTTTACACCAACCACATAACATTGGTTTTCTATTGCCCTTGCACACAATAATGTTTTCCAGGCATGGCTGCGTTTTTCGGGCCAATTGGCCACATAGATCAACACATCGTATTCTGTTTCATTTTCTTTTGCCTGCTGCCTTGCCCATACCGGAAAACGCAGATCGTAGCAAACCTGTAAATTTATTTTCCATCCTTTTACCGATGCTATCAAACGTTTATTACCGGCGCTGTAATGTTTATCTTCTTCGCCATAAGCAAACAAATGCCGTTTATCGTAATAACCATATTGGCCGTTGGGCAACATCCATAACAGCCGGTTAAAATATTTGCCTGCCGCTTCAATAATTATACTTCCTGTAATTACAATTCCATTTTCATTACTCACTCTTTTCATCCATTCCACGGTTTCGCCATCCATTGTTTCTGCAAACAGTTCCGGTTGCATACTAAATCCTGTACCAAACATTTCTGGCAGTACAACTATCTCTGTTTTTTCTTCAATGCTGTTGATTTTTTTTTCCAGCATATGCAGGTTAGCAGCTTTATCTTCCCAAAATAAATTGCTTTGTATGGTAGTGATGTTGAGCGTGGACATGTATCTGTATTTTACTACGGCTTAAGGATCATTAAATTTACGAAATTATAATTTCATCAGCCTGTTCACCGCTTCTTCCAAAGTAGGTTCTTTTTTAGCAAAACAAAAACGCAGCACTTTATTATCTGTGTTATTCTTATAAAATACCGAAGTGGGTATGGTGGCTACTTTATATTCTTTGGTAAGGCGGATAGCAAAGTCTTTCTCACTTTCGCTACTTATGCCATCATAGCTGTATAGCTGAAAATAACTTCCGTAAGATGGCTGGGCTTTAAATTTTGTCTGTTGCATCAGGGTAAAAAAATAATCTCTTTTTTGCTGTAGAAAACTCCCAAGCTGTAAGTACTTTTCTTTTTGCAGTAAAAATTCTGCCAGAGCAAATTGTACCGGGCTGTTACAACTAAAACAATTGAACTGGTGTATTTTTCTAAACTCATTCATTAATGCAGGCGGTGCTGTGCAATAACCAATTTTCCAGCCGGTACAGTTATATACTTTCCCAAAAGAAGAACAAACAAAACTGCGTTCGTACAGATCGGGATAAAGCAACATGCTGTGATGTTGGAGGTTATCAAAAATCAGGTGTTCATATACCTCGTCACTCACAATAAAAATACCGGTATCTTTTACTATTGCTCTTAATTGAGCGATATCATCAGTGCTTAACACACTGCCTGTTGGGTTATGGGGAGAATTAAGTAATATCACTTTTGTTTTGGAAGAAATTTTTTGTTTTACCTGTTCCCAGTCAATTTTATAATCAGGAAAACTTAATGGAATTAAAACGGGTACGGCGCCGTTAATTTCAATTGTAGGAATATAACTATCATAAGCGGGTTCAAAAACAATGGCTTCGTCGCCGGGTTGTAAAATTGTTGTCAGCGCTGTAAAGATGGCATACGTTCCTCCCGGTGTAACAGTAATTTCTGTCTCGGGGTTAACTGCTGCCGCATACAAACCATTTATCTTCTCTGCTATCCTTTCTCTTAACAATAACAAGCCATTCATATGAACATATTGGTTGTTACCATTTTTCATTGCGGCATTTACCAGCGCTATCAGTTCTTCGTCCATTAAAAAATTCGGAAATCCCTGGCCTAAATTAATGGCATTGTGCTGTGCAGCCAACACACTCATAACCGTAAAAATGGTAGTGCCTGCATCAGGCTGTTTGCTTTGGATTATTGGTGACACTATGTTTAATTTTAAATTACAAACAAAATTACCGGTTATCTCCAATAAAAAAAGGAAGCAAAATCCAGGTGCTTCCTTTTTAAAAATTTATATTGCTTTTACAAAAACTTGTCGCCTTTACTACGTTTAATTTCTGCAACATATTCTTTTATCTCCTGTTCCTTTTCTTTTTTGCAAATAAGTAAAACGTCTTTTGTATCTACTACAATAAAATCATCAAGACCCTGTAATAACACTAATTTTTTATTATCTGCATGAACCATATTTTTGGTAGCATCAATCACCACAACATTATTACCTGCAACAGCATTTTCCAGGTAGTCTTTAGCCAGGTTCTCATAAGCGCTTCCCCATGTTCCTAAATCACTCCATCCAAATGACGATGGAATGATGTATACATTATCTGCCTTTTCCATAATACCATAATCAATGGAAATATTTACGCATTGAGGATAAATTCTTTCAATGGCTTCTTTTTCTGTTGTGGAATTAAAGCTTGCTTTTTCTGTATCAAACAATTCATTTAACTCAGGCAACAATTTTTCAAAAGCTGCAACAATATTTTTAACCTGCCAAACAAATATGCCGGCATTCCACAAAAAATCGCCACTGGCAATAAATGTTTTTGCCAATTGCAGGTCGGGCTTTTCTGTAAACGTTTTTACTTTATAAACATCTGCTGCAGCCGCTTGTTGTTCGTACTGTATATAACCATAACCCGTATTGGGATGCGTTGGTTTTATACCCAATGTTACCAATGCTTTAATGTTTGCAGTAAAATTCAACGCATCTAAACAAACCTTTTTAAAATTATCCGGCTCTAATATTATATGATCGGCCGGTGCACAAATTAAATTGGCGTCAGGATTTAATTGCAGCAGTTTATGAGAAATATATGCAACACAGGGAGCTGTATTTTTCCGGGATGGTTCACATAGAATATTTTCTACCGGAATTTCGGGTAGTTGTTTGGCAACAATGTCTTTATATTGTTCCGATGTAACAACATAAATGTTTTCTGTTGGTATAAAGGGTACAAACCTGTCGTGTGTACTTTGAATAAGGGTTCTCCCGGTATTTAAAATATCCAGGAACTGTTTAGGAAAATTAGTACGGCTCATTGGCCAAAACCTGCTGCCGATTCCGCCGGCCATAATTGCTACGTAATGGTTCTTGTTCATCCTTATAATTTAAATTATACCTTCCCTTATCAAATCGTGTATATGAATTACTCCTGCATAAATTCCCTTTTCAATAACAACCAATTGGCTGATATTATTGTTTCGAAGTGTATCTAATGCTTCTGTTGCCAAAGCATCAGAAGAAATTTTTTTCGGGTTACTGCTCATAATTTCTTTTGCTGTAAGCAAACTAAAGTCGTTTGTTTTCTCCAGCATCCGCCGCAGGTCCCCATCTGTAATAATGCCCAGCACATTGTTGTTTTCATTTACGACAACTGCTGTTCCCAGGCGTTTTTTTGTCATTTCCACAATTACTTCTTTAAGTGTTGCATTGGCAAGCACTGCTGGTTTTTCGTTTTGTAAAGAAAGGTCGGAAACCCTTAAATATAACCTCTTTCCCAACATGCCTCCGGGATGAAATTTTGCAAAATCATGTGTGTTAAACCCTTTTAATTCCATCAGGCAAACAGCAAGAGCATCACCCATAACCATTTGTGCGGTTGTACTTGTAGTAGGTGCAAGGTTATTGGGGCAGGCCTCCTGTTGTACCGTTGTGTTTAAAACCAGGTTGCTTTGTTGTGCCAGGTAAGATTGTATATTACCTACCATGCCTATAAGTGTATTTCCAAAGTTTTTTATTAAAGATGCCAGCACTTTTATCTCGGGGCTGTCGCCGCTTTTACTTATTATCATCACCATATCGTCTGGCTGTATCATACCCAAATCTCCATGAATGGCATCGGCAGCATGCATAAATAAAGCTGGTGTTCCGGTACTGTTAAGTGTAGCTACAATTTTTTGTGCAATAACAGCACTTTTGCCAACACCGCTTACCACCAATCTTCCTTTGGCAGCAGCAATCTGGTGTACTGATTTTACAAAATCATCCGTAATAAATGCTTTTAAATCATCTACAGACTGAGCCTCAAGCTCAATTGTACGCAGAGCAGAATGTATAATGGATTGGCTGTTCATTTTCAGCCGCAAACCTACTTTAAATACAGCATAATGCAAAGACCGTTCTGCATTATAGTTGTTGTTTTAAGTTATAGCTTGCTGTTTGGTGTTTTTTGTTTATCTTAAATGATTACTAATTACCGGGGTGAGGCTGAACAGCTTGCTTTTACAGCCACAGTTCGTTAACTTCGCTGCCCCTTTTTGAAACTCATGTTTATATAAAAAATCAACACCCCGAAACACCGTGTGGAGGAAAATTTGTTATGGCTACAGTAAAATCAAAAGCTGCAAAAACAAAAGCAGACACAATAAAACCGCTTAAGCAACCGGGCAAAAAAGTGGTACCTGAAAAAAATAAAGCAGACCTGAATACTGCACTACAACAACATTTTGGGCTCAACAGTTTCAGGGGCCCACAGGAAGATATCATTAAAAGCCTGCTTTCCGGTAATGATACTTTTGTAATTATGCCTACCGGAGGCGGAAAAAGTTTGTGCTATCAATTACCGGCAATCATCAGCGATGGTGTGGCAATAATTGTATCTCCGTTAATTGCATTAATGAAAAACCAGGTTGACCTGGTAAGAAGTTACAGCAGTAAAGACCATGTGGCACATTTTTTAAACAGCACTTTAAATAAGGGCCAGCAAAAAATTGTAAAAGACGATTTAACTACCGGCAAAACAAAAATGTTGTATGTGGCGCCCGAAACAATGACAAAAGAAGAGAACGTAACTTTTTTTAAAGAGCTTAAAATTTCATTTTTTGCGGTAGATGAAGCTCACTGTATATCGGAGTGGGGTCACGATTTCAGGCCCGAGTACAGAAGGCTTAGAGAGATAATGGATATGATTGATGAAAAAATCCCTGTTATTGCTTTAACAGCCACCGCAACACCAAAAGTGCAAAGTGATATTGTAAAAAACCTGGGACTTCGTAAACCAAATATTTTTATCTCTTCTTTTAACCGCCCTAATTTATATTACGAAATTCAACCTAAAATAAATCTGGATCAAACCAATAAAAGTATTGTCCGCTTTATTCAGTTACACAAAAACAAAAGCGGCATTATATATACACTTAACCGAAAAACAACAGAAGAGCTTGCAAAAATGCTGATGGCAAATGGCATTAAAGCGGTTGCCTATCATGCAGGTTTAGACAGTAAGTTAAGAGCCGACCGCCAGGATCAGTTTTTAAATGAAGATGTAGATGTAATAGTTGCCACCATCGCATTTGGAATGGGTATTGACAAACCCGATGTTCGTTTTGTTATTCATTATAATATTCCCAAGTCAATTGAAAATTATTACCAGGAAACCGGACGTGGAGGAAGAGATTGTATGGAAGGCAAATGTATTCTTTACTATTCTCATAAAGACGTTGCCAAGCTGGAACATTTTATGAGGGATAAACCGCTTAGTGAAAGAGAGGTGGGCGCACAACTCATTAACGAAACCGTTAGTTATGCCGAAAGCAGTGTATGCCGCAGAAAAACCTTGCTGCATTATTTTGGCGAAGAATACGACGATAACAAAAGTTGCGGCCATTGCGACAACTGTTTAAATCCCAAAGAAAGAATTGAGGCAAAAAACGAGGCGGTTATTGTTTTAAAAATCGTTAAAGCGCTGGAAGAACGTTTCCCAATAGAATATGTGCAGCTGATACTTGCTGGTAAAGCTACACCCGCAGTAAAAATGTACAGGCACGAAGAACTGGATGTTTTTGCAAGTGGTAATGATAAGGAACCGCATTTCTGGAACAGCCTTATACGCCAGATGTTGTTGAGTGGTATTATTCAAAAAGATATTGTAGAGTACGGTTTATTAAAGTTTACAAAAAAGGGCGAGGCGTTTTTGAAGAAACCTGCTTCATATAAAATTGTATTAAATAATTTATTTGAGGAAGCCAACGCCGATGATGAAGAAGGTGAACAGGCTGCGGAAGCTGCCAGTGCCGTTGATGAAAAACTGGTTGAGCTATTAAAAGAACTACGCAAAAAAGTAGCTAAAGAAAAAACCCTTCCGCCATTTGTTATTTTTTTAGAAAGCAGTTTGGAAGATATGGCTACTATGTATCCCACATCAATGGCAGAACTGGAAAAGATAAGTGGTGTAAGTAAAGGAAAAGCTATGCGTTACGGCAAACCCTTTATTGATGTAATTGCAAAATATGTGGAAGAAAATGATGTGGTACGCCCCGATGATTTTGTAATGAAAAGCGTGGCCAATAAAAACAATAATAAAATATTCATCATACAGAACATTGATAAAAAGATACCGCTGGAAACCCTGGCAAAGAACAGGGGCCTGGGTATTGATGAACTTTTAGAAGAAATGGAAACCATTGTGGCAAGCGGCACCAAACTAAACGTAGACTATGCCATTGATGAAATGGTGGATGAATATGAACAGGAAGAAATTATAGAGTATTTTAAAAGTTGTGAAACCTCTTCTCTTCAGGTGGCACAGGAAGAATTGGCCGATAGCAATTTTAACTGGGAGCAGTTAAAGCTTATGCGTATTAAGTTTTTATGTGTATATGGAAATTGATTGCAGATTTTTGATTGCAGATTACAGATTTTGAAGGAATACCCTTATTTTTACCCCCCAAATTAGATAGTTATATCCAATTAAGGATGGTGCGGTAGCTCAGTTGGTAGAGCAAAGGACTGAAAATCCTTGTGTCGGCGGTTCAATCCCGCCCCACACCACAAAGGAAAACGGGAATTCTGTTTTCCTTTTCTATTTTCAGCCCTTCTTAAAAAAATTACTCATAAATAATAATTGGTATTTTACCGCATTGCTCCAATAAGGCCAGGTATGTGCCCCCGGCCGGGTAATATAATCGTGTGGAATATTACGATATAATAATTGCTGATGCAGGTTTTCATTTACTTTATAAAAGAAATCATCTACGCCACAATCAATAATTAATTGTAGAGAATTGGGTTGAATTAAGTGCAGCATATTAATCACGGTGTTTTGCTCCCAGTATTGTGGGTTGGTGGCATAACCGCCCAATCGTTTTGTTATTTCCCAGTTATTGGGAAAGGGACGAATATCAACACCACCGCTCATGCTTCCTGCAGCACCAAAAACACCAGGATGTTTTATGGCTAAATACAAAGCGCCATGCCCACCCATACTTAAGCCGGTAATGGCACGGCCTTTTTTATCGGCAATAGTTTTGTAATGATTATCTATCCATTTTACCAATTCATCAGCCACATAGGTTTCGTATTTGTATGATGAATCAACCGGGCTATCCCAATACCAACTGCTAAAGCCTCCATCAGGACAAACAATTAATACATTATACAAATCTGCCAGCGCCTCTACGCCTTTTGCTTTTGTAACCCAACCGGCATAATTATCACTGTAGCCATGCAATAAATACACTACCGGTATTTGTTTTATAGTATCATAACTGTTGGGTTTTATCACCACCGCATTTATTTTCTTTTTCATAGATGGACTGTAAGTTTCTACAGTATCTATAATTGACGCATGTGCATCAAAAATTAAAAAGCTTAAAAAACAAAGCAGTATAACTATCTTTTTCATTATTTACTTTTTAATGGAGTCAATAAATATTCCAGCCCGTTTAGTTTTATTTCATACATGGTTTGCAATAACATACCCAGTTTTCCATTGGGAAATCCTTTGCGGTTAAACCATTCCAGGTAAGCTGCCGGTAAATTACAGAGTACTGTTCCTTTATACTTACCAAAGGGCATTCCCATTTTTACCAGCTGCAGCAACAGTTCTCCATTGGTTGTATTGTCTTCTTTATTCAATTACTGATGATTTATGGCTATAAAGTTATTGTTTTCCATGTTTATGGTTATTCACATTATAAAGCAATTAATCCACTTATTGAATAATTATAGTTAATTATCTTTTTTATTATTCAATGTATTAATACATTTACTTTAATTAATAAATATTTAATACCGCATTAAACTTTTATTTACTAACCCATTCTAAATTCGCATGACAACAACTACTGTTACCAGCCCCTCATTTGAAGTTGTAAGCCACCATTCTTTTGGTGATGTTTTATTAAATACTTCAACCAATCAAAAGTGTTTACATGCTACCGTTGCTATTAAGCCCGGCGATGTAATCAGCAAATTTAATGCAGGCATAACACAATCCTATGCAACGTACTTAACCGTGCAAACCGGCGTGGATACTCATATTACATTACAACCCGAGTTTTTGCAATACATCAACCATAGTTGCGCACCCAATGTTTTTTTTAATACCGATACCTGGGAATTAATTTGCTTACAACCTTTACAACCCGGTGATGAGTTGACCTTTTTTTATCCAAGCACTGAGTGGGATATGAGCCAGCCCTTTGTTTGCAATTGTAAAAGTGAACAATGTTTACAATTGATTAATGGTGCCTCTCACTTAGACAAGTCAACCTTAAAAAAATATCGTGTCACTGATTTTATTAAACAGCGGTCTGGTTTATAACCCGTTGTTTAGCCGCTTTAAAATATATGTCGTTATCTCCTTCTTTTTTACCAATAATTCCTCTGCAAAAACTTAAAGTTTGGGTGCTGGCACCTTATCTTATAACCAACGATGCTAATATTGATTACTACTACGACTTTAGCCAAAGTCTGGAAGAATACACTAAAGCGTTTGCTGAATTAAATATTAAATGGCAATGGCAACCCATTACCATAAGTGATTATGCAGCCATCATTGATAACATTGTTGCTGAAAAAGAAAATGGTATCTATTTTCCTGTAGTATTTAATATCTGCGATGGTGATGAGGTAAATGGAACACCAGGAATTTCTGTTGTAAAATTATTAGACCAAAAAGGATTGATATATACCGGCTCCGATGAATACTTTTATAATATCACTACTTCTAAAATTCCTATGAAGGAAGCGTTTGATAAACACAAAGTACCAAACGCAAACTGGGAAGCCATAAAAATTAAAGAACAATACACCAACGGTATTTTTGACAGATTGGGTTCTCCAATAATTGTTAAGCCTTCGGTAAGTGGCGGCAGCATGGGCGTAGGTATTAAAAATGTGGTGGAGAATAAAGCAGAATTAAATGAACAGATCTATAAAATGTTTGATGGTTACCGTGGGTGGAATTTAGCCGCTGATGGTTTAATTGCCGAATCGTTTATTACCGGGCCGGAATATACTGTATTGATCGTTGGTTCTTATGATAAACCAGATCAGGCAAAAATATATACGCCTGTAGAACGTATCTTTCATCCATCTTTACCTGATAAAGAAAAATTTTTATCCTTCGACAGGCTTTGGGAAATTTATGAAGAAGAAAGCGCCATGCCGAATGAAGGTAATTTTTATGAATACGAAACACCAGATGCTTCTTTAATTGAAGCGATAAAAAAGATCAGTTGGGATGCGTATGTATCCTGCAAAGGAAAAGGTTATACAAGGGTTGATGTAAGAATGGATAGTGTTACTAAAAAATTATATGTGCTGGAAGTAAATGCCCAATGCGGTTTAAGTGAAGATGAAAACTATACTTCCATAGGTGCTATATTAAGAGTAAGCAATAAAACTTTTACCGAGCTGGTGATAGAAATTATTAATGATGCCTTTTCGAGAAAGGGAAATTTTCCAGCAGAGATTCGCAGATAAGAAAATTTAAATGGAAGAGCCTACTAAAAATAATACAGCAAAAAGTTTAAAAGAAGTTTCGGTCCCTTCGCCTTACAGCGGAGGGGGTCTTAGAGTTTGCGTATTAGAACCTGATTATTCAACCACCGATGTGGATTATAAAAATTACGACCCGCCAAGGGATCTTTCTGCATTATTACCCAATGATACAGTTGATACTGTTTTCTTAAATAAACTCACCACTTATAAACAACTTAAAGAACTCAAGAAAAAAAACTACGACATTTTTGTAAACCTCTGCGAAGGTTATTTAGAATGGGATGTACCCAGCATTGATGTGATCTATACTTTAGAATTGTTGAACCTGCCTTTTACAGGACCCACTACTTTATTATATGATCCTCCAAAAGAGTTGATGAAATATGTAGCATATACCGAAGGCATTAATACACCGGCTTTTGCTTTAATAGAAAACGAAGAAAATATTGAGGCAGAATGCAAACACTTAAAATATCCCCTGTTTGTAAAACCTGCAAAAGCGGGTGACAGTTTAGGGGTTGATGATAAAAGCCTGGTGCATAATATTGAAAAACTAAAACAAAAAATTGCTTCCATCATTGATGAGTACGGTCCTTTGCTGGTGGAAGAATATATCAGCGGCAGAGAGTTTACTGTAATGCTGGCCGCCAATGAAGATGGCAGAACCGTAACTGTTTTTAAGCCGGTAGAATATATTTTTCAAGAAGGGAATCAATTTAAAACCTACGCTTTAAAAACTTCTGAGCTACACCCCAATGCTAACATTGCCTGCGATGACCCGAAACTGGAACAAAAATTAAAGGAAGCAGCCACACAAATTTTTCGCAGTTTTGGAGGTGTGGGTTATGCCCGGCTGGACTTTAGAGTGGATGAAAATAACAATATTTTCTTCCTGGAAATCAATTTTACCTGCTCTGTTTTTTACAAAGATGGTTACGAAGGCAGCGCCGATTATATCCTGAAACATGATGGTTTTGGCCAGCAGAACTTCCTTAAACATATTATAAAAGAAGGTATTACAAGGCATGGCCGCAAGCAGAAAAAATACGTGATGAAGGGCAATTCCATAGCCGGTTACGGCATTTATGCCACGCAGGATATTGCTACTAACAATTTGATTTTCAAAGGAGAGGAGATGAACCAGCGCATCGTTACCCGCCGTCATGTGGAGCAAAACTGGGATATTAAAGAAAAAGAAATCTTTGCCAAATATGCTTACCCGCTGAGCAAAGAGGTATATTTGCTGTGGGACGATAACCCCGGCGGCTGGGCTCCGCAAAATCACAGTTGTAATGCAAACACCGGTTACTCCGGTTTAAATGTTGTCGCTTTAAGAGATATAAAAAAAGGCGAAGAACTAACCCTCAACTACGCATCCTTCCTGGATGAAACAATGGAGCCTTTTAATTGCCAATGTGGTGCGCCTAACTGTCGTGGCCTTATAACCGGAATTACCCATAATTCGGTTACCGAAAGGGAAAAATTGGCTGCGCTTTAAACTAACCCAACATCTTTAAGTCTTACGATGAGCCCATTAAATTCTGGCTTTTTGCTGTCATTTCGATCCCGAATGTTTTCGGGGGATAAATCTGTTTATTTTTTTATATACGCAGATCCCTCATTGCCCGGAATGACTAAATGAAACAGAAATTTAATTTACGAACCAACAACCGAGCAATCTATGTCACGTTTTCAAATTTTAAAAAGCTTAATGAATAAGCATCGTAGCCAGCTGGTGCTTACTTACATATTATTTTCATTAGAAATGTTGGGTGGGCTTTTGCGCCCTTTATTCCTGGGTATTGCCATTAACGATTTAATGAAGGGTAGTTACCAGGGTTTAATTTTACTTTCCGTTGCACATATCATTACACTTTCCGTAGGCACCATGCGCCACATGTACGATACCAGAACGTATTCCGCTATTTATGTTTCTTTGGTCACTAAATTTTTAAGCCGCCGCATTTATCAAAAAGATGTGAGCAAGTTGAGTGCACATTCAACTTTAGCAAGAGAGTTTGTAGACTTTTTAGAATTTGATCTGGTATACGTAATTGAAGCGGCCTACAATATTTTTGGTTCGTTGATATTGATGTTCTTTTATGATGCTTCAGTGGTTTTATTATGTTTGGCGGTTTTGCTACCCGTAATTGGTATCAGTTATAAGTACGGTAAAAAAATGAACCGCTTAAACAAATTAAAAAACGACGAACTGGAACACCAGGTTGACGTAATTACCAACGGTAACGCCAAACAATTAAAAGAACACTACAATAATTTGCGACGCTGGCAAATAAAAACCAGCGACCAGGAAGCTTTTAATTTTGGCTTTATGGAGTTTTTAGTGATGATTGTTTTAGGCGCCAGTTTATTATTAACCTACAAAACTTCGGGCACCGCAATTTTAGCAGGTAATGTGGTAGGTATTTTCTTTTACGTTACCAATTTTGCAAAAGGGTTAGAAACTATTCCTTACACCGTACAACGTTTAAGTTCGTTAACAGATATTACCAGAAGAATTGAATTGCAGGTAGAAGACTTTCCGGAAGATAATAATAATTTAAAACCGGTGAGGAAGCAGAAGAAGATGAGAGAGTTGGCGGCATAGGATTTTCTAAATAAAATATTAAAAAAACCAGCCGTTAACAGCGGCTGGTTTTTTTAATAGATAGTAATAGGTGTATACTCTGTTGATTAACTACCTTTTTTATCAGCTTTTTTTGCCTGTTCAGAAACATTTTTCATTTCTGCAACCTCAATTTGTTGCCACGCTAATTTCATAGCTGTCTGATAATATTTTTCAAGTTCTTTTGCAAAAGCATTATAAACAACATTGTCTCGCTTTAATTCATCTTCTAAAGAAGGCTCATTACCCCATTTTAGCGACCCCTCATAACTAAATATTAGTTTTTCAAGAGTTATATTTTTTTTCCAAATTTTTTCACCATATTGTGGTGAGGAGGCTGTAATTATTAAATCGCCCCCAAGAATAACATCTCCACTCATTTTATAACCCGCTGAAATAATTACTCCCATTCCGGGACTGTATTTGTATTTTCTGTTGTATTGTGAACTGTTTAGGTCAATATTAATTTCTAATGCAAAACTTGAGTTTAGCTTATCATTATAAACCATTTCATCTCTTGAACCAAAAGGCCCCCTCATTGTAAAGCCTTTTGCTGAAAGCAGCTCTTCAAAGTCATTACCCATACTGATAGCCATGTCATTAAATGGTGGTGTAAGATATTGTGGTTGTGTACCATTCTTGTCAACAAACCTTGGTTTAATCAATGCAATTGTTAAGTTTGCTGAACCAACCTGTTCTCTTGATGGTGGACTGTAATCGAATTTGGCAGGAATTCTTTGAGTTACCGAAGATGTTGATTTTTTTGTAGAAGAACAACCTACAAGTAAAACTGTAATTGTCGCACATTGTAACAAATGTTTCATTTTCATAAACGTTAGGTTTTTGATGGTTTAAAATGATTATTTGTGTCCTTAGTGAAAGTAACGAACAAGAAAAGTACGCAGCAAATACCACAGTAAGATGAACGTTATGTTGTCAAAAAAGATCACATAATTGACTTATTGATTATTATTAAGTATAAAATGAAGGTAGGTTAAAAAACTTTCATATACAAATTTGACTATAAACAAATTTGTATAATACTGGAGTTTCGTCATGTGAAATACTTACGTGACGATATTGGCGTAAAAAAATTCGGTGAGAAACTCCGTGCAGTTCGATTATCTAAAAATTTATCGCAGGAGGCATTGGCTTGGGAAGCCAATGTTGAACCTATGCAAATTAGCAGAATAGAAAGAGGGGTAATAAATACCAGCATTTCACAGGTATTAAATATTGCCAAAGCTTTAAAGATTAAGCCTGCTGAATTATTTGACTGGGATTAGGTTTTCCCCGGCGCATAAAATTTCTTCCGTTTCACCAATTTCCCAATCGCCTCCATCGTACGTTTTGTTTTGGTTGTTTCCTGCTTAGCCCCATAAATCCACTTAATATAAAACTGTTGTTCGCTTTGGGTTAATGTAAAAAAGAATTGTTTTGCGGCAGGTTCATCCTGCAGGCATAATAAAAAATCTTCAGGTATTTCTATGGGTGTATTATCGGCGTATAAAATGATATGCACTGTATCACCTTCAGTTTTACCGATAGCTTTTCGTATCTCGGCACGTACAGCTAAAAACAATTTACCATTGCCCATCGGCATTAATTTGTAGCGCTTCAATTCAAAACCATCAATACTGCCACTTACCTGCACCCAACCAAATTTGGCTCTCTTGTCTGGGGCAATTTCTTCTATAACCGTATATATCCAGCCGCCTTTGCCGGGGTACTTTTGCAGTTGGCATTTTTTATTTACAAGAGGTAGTTCCATTATTCCTCATCTCTTTTTACAATTAAATACCAGTTATTTTCTAATGGTAAATAACCATACTCATAACAATAAAAATATGTACGGCCATCTTTGGTACTATATAAATGAGTGTGGTATTTAAATTGAAATCCCTTCTCAATCAATTTGTCTTTATTCGCTTTTGCAGTGGGTTCGCCTTCGGGCAACAGGCTTTCTAATATGCGGCGGTTTTTTCCCAAAGCGTTATTTACATTACGTATAAAGTTATTGGCGGCACTTTTTAAATCGTTATTGTAGGCAGCCCGGCAATAATCATCACAAAATTTTTTGTCGCTGCGGCCTTTTACGGCTTTACCACAACTCATACATATTTTTTCATCTTTTTGTTTAAACATAGTACCAGCAAGGGTTTGGTGACAAAATGATTATGCCTTTTTTGTATGCACCCGTTTACATACGGTTATAAAGGTAAGTAAAAGGCGACTCTATACTTGCGACCACAAAGGGTTATAGAATAACCAAACCTTCATTTTTTACTGTTAAAGTGTCAGTTTTCAAGTATCAAAATACTTGACTTTTTACAGGATGCCGGAGCATCAAAAACTGAAACTTCACTATGTTAAAGAACTGTTCCAAGTTTGTTATTGCATTTCAAAAGTTAATCTGAAAACCATAACTGTACGGTCAAAACCGAAACCTGTAGTGTAAAATTATTATTTTTCATAGCTGGTGTTTATTCATATTCCCCATAACCTATACTTTGTTTAGTTAATTTTTAGAAAAAAAATTGTTCTTTTAATTAAAACTACCGTAAAATCCGCAATTCACACAATAACCTGATTTTTAATTCGTTAAGCAAAAAAAGAGCGTCTTTTCAACATTGCCTGCATAATTTTTTTTTGAAATTACTGGTAACTTATTGTAGATTTCATAAAGTATTTATTAACACTCTGTGAATTGTCGCCCTATATTTGCATCTAATTAATAGGTAAACCTATAATATAAAAAAATGATGTATTCACCAAACGTAATAAAGGAAACAGAAAAAACTCCAACCATTGGCGTTAGTAGTGACGCTCAAGAATTAATAAACAAGTTTGAAAAAAAACTTAAGGAAACCCTTTTGTCTAAAAAATTCCAATCACCATATCATTCAATAGATGATATTTTAGTTAAAAAGTATCATCTAAAGGATATTGAAAAAATAGAATCCCCTGATTTTAGGTGTAAAACCGAATTTATTTCAAAGGGAGTTAGAGGTAATTTACAAAAAGCAGAAGGCAACGTATTAAGCTATTTAGAGGGAGAATCTATTATAAATAAAGCACTTTCAGAAGAATTACCATAATTTTCTATATCTTCAAATGATTATATCTCTTTAAAGCCTGTTAATAACAGGCTTTAACATTAAAACTTGCTGCTATGGAAGAACAGGATGATATATTAAAAGATAAGATTTTTGCTTTTTTAAAGGAAACAAATTACATATATGCTTTTTGCAAGAATTACTCTATCCTTATTGAAGAACTACTCCCCAAACATAAAGCACCAATCCACGCAGCCAACGAATTAAAAAGTCTCGTATTCCACTTATACAATGCTGCAAACATACCAAAAGAGGTTAATACCAACTTATTAGAGGCAAAGGAGCATTTATGTAGAGCATTTTATGATTTACATTGCATGGTCGTATCTATCTATATAACACAAATTAAAGAACGTCTAACGCCTTATAAAATAACAACCATAAGTAACGCTTACCCCGAATATCACTCTGTCATTAAACCTGCAATGCGTGATATACAAGATAATTTAAGGGAAATGAGGACAAATAGAAATACAGATATAGAATTGCTAAATAATGGTATCGGAATTTTTGAAAGCCAGGTTAAAAGTTTAGCAAGATTTGATGATATAACTGAAAGTGCTTTAACAGACCTTAATAAGTATGACGATGAACAAACAGCCTCAAGGTTTAGAAATGGAATTTGGGATTCCCTCAAAATAGTTCTTGGGGCCATCATTGGTGCAACGGCTACATACTTTATAATTACACGGAACAGTATGCCAGTAAAAACACCCATGAAAACAGAAAGTATATCTCCTAAAAAAACAGGTAATTAATCTTTATTATTATTATTTCAAAGAACTAATTTATTCATCTGGGTAAAACCCTGTATCTATTTCTAAAATATCTCCCGACCTCTTTACTCCTTTTTTACTAAAGCTTCTAAGCGAATTGTACCACCTTTCTCATTTTGCTTTTTTCTTAACTGCTTTTTTAGGCAAAGGAGTATTAAGGGCTTTTTTCATTGCTTCCTCAAAGCCCATGTTTAGCTTTACTGTCGGTTCTTTTTTAGCTGCTTTCTTCTTTGCCATATTATTCAATTCTTGGGATATTTTACTCCTTCATCTTTCCAAGTCTTAACGGAAAAATTATAATTATTCCCATTAGCATCTTTCATTTGGTTAACTATTTCAATAAGTTTTTTTATTGATTGTGGATGACTACCAGATATAATTATTCCCCTTTGTGGTGTCATACCGTCTATTATACAACCGTCCCAATATAGCCTAAGTTGGTAAACGTCTTTAAATGTTGTTTTATCTTTTTTCCCTTCATAAATGGTTATTTTATTTTGATAATTAATATACAGGTCTATTCTTGCACGTTCACTAACAGCTTCAAAAACATATTGCTCTGTTTCTACTGTTGCACCTTCTAAGTGCCTTCTTTTTTCGATTGCTAAGTCTTCAAACAGACTTATTTCAGTTTGATCTTCATTTTTTACTTCATCATCTTTTTCAGGGGTCGGGTATTTCCTTTTAATCCATTCATATATCTTTTCAAGTTTCCCGTCTCCCTCTCTTATCCCATTTTTTGATGTTCTTGTTGTTGGTAATTTGTTTTTGTCTTGAGAGACCAGGTTTAATTGTATCAATAAATGATTGTAAACCGGATGTGGCTCAAGCCCCCATATATCTTTAAAGATATTATGGCTTAATAATCTTCCATTAATTCTAATCTCAACGCCAGAAGAAGACTGATTTTTTTTATAGTATCTATAATAATTAGATTCGTTAGTTGCGCCAAATTCATATTCAATTGTTACATTACCATCTCCTAAATCAATATCTTCTGAACCTGATTTTGGGCTTAAAGACTCTCTCCAATTAGGCTCTATTGCAGGCACAGAATGTGTACCAGTTGGAGTAATAATTGATATGCTGGCATGTCCATCTTTAATTAAGTTTGAATAAACAAATCCTAAATCTTCTTTGAAATAAGTCATAAACCCATCAATTGTTGTTGGTAATGCGCCCTTAATTCCTTTTCTAAGAGTATTAAACATTACTCTTTTACACTCAAATCTTACATACGTTCCAGAACCATTATACCTTCCAGGCCAATTTTCTTCATCAGTACCAATTAATTCAGCCTCATAGTTAGAAAGTTTATATCCAGCACATATCTTTTTAAATTTATTATTATTAAAATCTTCTTCTGTTCTTGTATAAACTGCCCAATTATTATTATCAGGATTTGCGGATGCTAAAGCATGTTTCATTCCAAACCCATGTTCATTCAGTGGTGAATCACCACCACTTGTATTACCCAAACAAAATGCAGTATTCAAATCCCTAATTCCCGTTCCCTGATCTTCAATTGTAACCTGTATGTTGTTATTTGTGGCTTCTTTGAATGTAATAACAATATTTCTTGTAATTGAATTATGTCCAATAAAATTTGAAATTCCGTTATCAATAAACTCATGAATAATTTGGCTTAGAAAATCAAAATGTCCTCCTATACCTTTCCATACTTCATTATCATGTGGGGTATTTTCAATGTGTATTTTTTCAGACATATCAATATAAGTATTGAGTGAATCCTGAATATCCAACATTTTTTTCATTTTTCATATTTTTTAGTGTTTGCAATTAGGGTTTTATAGGTTAATCTTCCCCCTGAATTTTTAAGGGTAGCAACAAACCTATCTCTGTCCGTCATTTTACGGGTATTATATCGGTAGCTTGTTTCTTCGCAATATTTCTGTAAATGTTTAGGGCTTACACTATGGTAAATGCCGAATATTGAGCGTTTTAGCTGGCTGAAAAATCCCTCAACTGTGTTGGTATATGCTAATCCATCTCTAAACTGCATTTCGCTGTGATTAACAACTCCATGCCCTGCATAGTCTAAGGCTAAACCCTGATAGGCTAAATGGCTGTCGGTCATCAGGGTTGCATCATCCTTTACATTTTCTTTAATTACCTCTTTGAATGTATTAGCCCCGATAATGGTTAACCTTGCTTTACCCTCCCTTTCCAGTAAACCCATTACAGCTATTTTGTTATCGTGTCCTGATTCCTGCCATAGCTTACGCTTGCCCCGATTCATGTTGGCAAATTTTCCACCTACATAAGTTTCATCTACTTCTACAATATTGGTTAATGGTTGTGGGTCAGGATCGCCCATGATATACCTTATCCGGTGCAGCATAAACCAAGCTGTCTTAGGTGTAACTCCTAAATCCCTGGCAAGCTGCAAAGAACTAATCCCTTTTTTATGTCCTGATAGAACAAACACAGCACCCATCCAAACAGATAAATGTATTTTGGACTTTTCAAATATTGTTCCTTTGGTAATACTAAAATCCTTTTTACAAGTAATTGACCTGCATCTGTATTTACCACTCTTTAAAAGATAAGGTTTAGGTTCTACGCAATGAGCGCAAACAGGATTCCCACCCCAGCGAAGCAAAGCATAATATTCTCTACAAACATTATCATCTTTTAGGTAGGTCATCAATTCTTTTAAGTTTTTAAATTCCATGATCTTAATTTTTTAATTGGTTAATGAATAATTTTTAACCAAAATTCATCCGATAATAATTCACATCTAAGGCTTATAAAACACATTTTCTACATCTGCAAAACAGATAATTCACACAATTTAATTAACCGACAAAATGGCTGAAACTTGCGCCTGTGGTCGTATGTATAGAGTCGCCAAGTAAAAGGATAATCTCCGGCTATCGCTTTTTTGGCGCCGCATCTTTGCATTGTCAATCGGAACAAAACATATTTACCCGGTTGAATGAAATAAATTAATAACCGCACGGCTTTAAAAAATCAGCACGGCACAAAACGAAAAAACATGTACGCATTAAAAAACAAAGTTCAATTGATTGGTAACCTGGGCAACGCACCAGAAGTAAAGAACACCGAAAATGGTAAAAAGCTGGCCCGCTTTAGTATGGCCACAAACGAAACTTACCGTGGCCGTACCGGCGAAAAAATAACTGAAACTACCTGGCATAATGTAGTGGCCTGGGGTAAAGTTGCCGACATTGCCGAAAAATTTTTAACCAAAGGCAAAGAAGTTGCTATTGAGGGCAAGCTGATTAACCGCAGCTACACCGATAAAGACGGCATTAAAAGATACGTTACCGAAATACAGGTAAACGAATTATTGCTGATTGGCGGAGAAAAGCCTGCGGCTTAGGGTTTAGCCACGGATTGCACAGATTTTCACAGATTAAATACAAAATATTTTCTTTTCTGTGCAAATCTGTGCAATCCGTGGCTAGCTTTTTATAAAATAAAATCTATTTTATGCCTTTACTTATTAATGAAGAAGTTACTTACAGAATTATTGGAGCCTGCATGAAGGTTCATCGCTTTTTAGGTCATGGTTTTTTAGAAATTGTTTATAAAGATGCGATGCAAATAGAATTTGCAAAGGATGAAATAGATTATCTAAGAGAAAAAGAGTTTGATATTAATTACAAAGGGATAATTTTACCACATAAATTTTATGCAGATTTTTTTGTAATGAACTCGGTCATTATAGAAGTAAAAGCTTCACATGATGGAATATCAAATGATTTTATTGCACAAACCTTAAATTATTTGAAAGTATCCGATTGCTCAGTTGGTTTAATAATTAATTTTGGAAAATCAAGCCTTGAGTATAAAAGATTAGTTTTATAATTTCTTTTCTGTATTTTATCCGTGTAAATCTGTGTAATCCGTGGCTAACTTTTTTATGAAATAAAAATTTAATTCTGTGGTTAATATTATTGAACGCAACGAAATATTCGATCTTGCTTATCGCTTCGTTACCGAAACATCCGAAAACATTTTCCTTACCGGCAAA
Organism: Ferruginibacter sp.; assembly: GCA_043757165.1. Classification (GTDB taxonomy): domain Bacteria; phylum Bacteroidota; class Bacteroidia; order Chitinophagales; family Chitinophagaceae; genus Ferruginibacter. The sequence continues at coordinate 43,609 of JAYVPT010000065.1, read as the reverse complement.
GCCGGTACGGGTAAAACTACTTTTCTTAAGTACCTGAAAGAGAATGCTACAAAAAACATTGTAGTGGCCGCACCAACAGGAGTAGCTGCCATCAATGCCGGTGGTGTTACACTACACAGTTTATTTCAATTGCCCTTCCATCCATTTCTCCCAACAAAAAATAATAAGGATGAATTATTAAGCAAGATACGATACAACAAACAACGCCAGCAATTGCTCCGCAAAATGGAATTATTGGTGATAGATGAAATAAGTATGGTGCGTTGCGATGTAATGGATGCCATTGATACCATATTAAAAAGTATCCGTCGCAATTATGATACACCGTTCGGCGGCGTACAATTATTATGCATTGGTGATTTACACCAGTTACCTCCCGTAGCACAAAATCATGAGTGGAAAATATTACAGGAATATTACACTACGCCTTTCTTTTTTGATAGCTTGGCTATTAAAGAGCAAATGCCTTTGTTGATAGAGATGGATAAAATTTTCCGGCAGAAAGAAGATTCATTTGTGCGGCTGCTAAATAAAGTACGCAATAATCAAATGAATGCTGATGATTTTGAGGATTTGCACATGCGTTACGATCCATTATTTTCACCTATGCCGGGAGAAAAATATATTACGCTCACATCGCACAACAAACAAGCCAACGAGATCAATCAACAAAAAATAGAAAATTTATCTACACCTGCACTTACCTATAAAGCAGCAATTGAAGAAGATTTTCCGGAACATACTTTTCCTGCAGAAGCCGAGTTAGTTTTGAAAGAAAGGGCACAGGTAATGTTTTTAAAAAATGATGTAGTTGCTAAAAGATATTTTAATGGCAAGATTGGGATAGTAAAATTATTGGAGCCTAATAAAATTATTGTGGATTGCGATGGGGTTGAAATTGAAGTAGGAAAAGAAACCTGGGAAAATACCCGTTACACTTTAAACCGTGATGATGGTAAACTGGAGCAGGAAACGTTAGGCACTTTTACGCAGTACCCTTTGCGTTTGGCCTGGGCCATCACTATTCACAAAAGCCAGGGCCTCACTTTTGAAAAAGTAATGATTGATGCCGGCGCTTCTTTCAGCAGCGGACAAGTGTATGTAGCGCTAAGCCGTTGCACCAGCTTGGCTGGCATTGTTTTATTATCAAAACTTTCTTCTGCAACTTTATTTACTAATGACAATGTTGTTAAAGGCCAGCAATCTCTTACACACAGAGGCTCGCTTGCAGAGCGCTTTACCGGAGCAAGACAGGTTTTTACTCAACAATTATTAAGTGAAATTTTTTCTTTTAATGATATTGAATTGGGTATAGCTTTATTGCTGCACCATATTATACAACAGCAGGATAAATTAAATGCCGGAAGTCTTCCATGGATAGAAAATATCAAGCAACATTTTATTACTGATAAATCGGTGGGATTAAAATTTATTGACGTACTCAATGGCATTTTAAAACAGGAGCCTATCATTGAAGATAATAGTGCTGCGCAAAAAAGGATCAGTGATGCGGCTAATCATTTTGAACCTAAATTTTTAGCCTATCAAAAAGCGCTACAAAATCATCCGCTATTAACCGAACATAAAGAAACAGCGAATATTATTAATGAACAGTTGCAACACCTGGCATTGGCTATTTATAATGCCATTTATTTTTTACAATATTGTAAACAACCCTTTTCGGTAACCACATTCTTACAACACAAATTAAAATTTGCACAGCCAAAAATTAATCTCACATGTTATGCCAGCGGCAAAAAAGAAGCTTATACCGATGTTGCCAATACTGAATTATACAACACTTTAAAACGATGGAGAGATATGGTGGTACAAGAAGAAAATGCAGTGATTTACATGGTGGCCAATCAGGCTACTTTAAAAGAAATTGCAACTTACTTACCTCTCACTAAAAAAGATTTGTTGCGAATTACTGGTTTTGGTAAAGCTAAAGTAGACAAATACGGAGATGATATTATTGATGCAGTAGAAAGTTTTTGCAGCAGAAACGGCATTGAAACCAACATGGCAGCGCTTCCTACAAAAGAAAAAAAAGAAAAAGCTCAGCGTGAAAAAATGGCCGTTACAAAAAAAGATACTAAAACACAATCCTTTAATCTTTATAAAGAAGGAAAATCAATTGCAGAAATTGCAGCGGAAAGAAATTTAACTGTTGGGTCAATTGAAGGGCATCTTATACCTTATATTATTTCGGGAGAAATTGATATTACTGATGTTGTGCCAGAAAAAAAACAAAAATTAATTTTAAATGCCGTAGAAATACATGGTGCATTAAGCCATACTACGATTATTAAAAATTTACCGGGCGATATCACTTACGGAGAAATAAAAATGGTTTTAGCAGCAGGAAATATTAAAGCACAATAGCTAATTTAAAACGGTCAACAAAGAGAAAACACTGCTAGTAATGTTTGAATACATTAAGTTCATCTACCAAAATCATCCTGCACTCTAACAATATCATCTTCATCGCTTGGGTTTGTAGCATCAGTGTGGCGCCAGATCTCAGCAATAATTCCCCAGCCGCTGGTGCCTAATAAACGATGGCGTTCGCCCTGTTTCAATTGTACAATTTCACCCATGACTAAATCTTTGTTTTCTTTTTCTTCATCGGTATCGCTGGTTACTACACCAGCAACACCGCCAATTAGTTTCCAGATCTCGGCACGGCGGTGGTGGTACTGCCAGCTTAATCTTTTATCAGGAGCAACCACTAAAATTTTAGGACTTAATTTTCCTGAAATATTTAATTCTTCTTTAGTTAGATGTGGAAAATATAATTCGATAAATTTTTCTGCTTCATTTTCTTCAATAACAAAAAATCCACCCCACGGCCTGGTGCTATCTTGTTTATAAATTTTTAAATTTTTCAGGTGCAGGTATTCTGCAACATTTTCAAAAACTAATTCTTTGGGTGTATCGGTACTAAAATGCAATTGCATAGTAAATTTTTTTTAACAGTTTTATTTAAAACTTGTTGAGATAAATAAAAATAATTTAGAAAATTATCTTCCCATAAACACCATCAATATTTGTACATCACTTGGGTTTACACCAGAGATCCTTGAAGCCTGACCCAATGTACGGGGCCTTATTTTTTTAAATTTTTGTTTTGCTTCTGTTCCCAGAGAAACCAATTTTTCATAGTCAAAGTTGTCAGGAATTATTAAATCTTCCAACTGACTCATTTTAGAGACCAACTCTTTTTCTTTGGTAATATAGGTATCATATTTGATTTGAATTTCTGCTTCTTCCAAAGTGTCCTTATCAAAGTCTTTCAACAATTCTTTTAGTTTAGGAATATAGGCCATCATACTATTCAAACCAATGGAAGGCCTTAGTAAAACCTGTGCAGCCTTTTGTTTTAAAACTAACGGTGTAGATTGTACGCTTTCTAAAAAAGTATTGGTTTCTTCAGGGTCTATATTTATGGTAGCTAAGATGTCTTTTACTTTTTCTATGTTTTCTTTTTTCAACTTCACTTTTTCCATGCGCTCCTGCGACGCTAAACCAAGGCGGTAACTGATCTCTGTTAACCTTAGGTCAGCATTATCCTGGCGCAATAATGTGCGGAACTCGGCCCGGCTGGTAAACATTCGGTAAGGTTCGTCGGTACCTTTATTAATTAGGTCGTCTATCAAAACACCAATATATGCTTCGCTTCTTTTTAAAACCACCGGTTCCTGCTCTCTTGCTTTTTGATGAGCATTTATTCCGGCCATCAATCCCTGGCAAGCTGCTTCTTCATAACCTGTAGTACCATTGATCTGGCCTGCAAAAAAAAGGTTCTGGATCAATTTTGTTTCCAAGCTAAAATTCAGCTGGGTTGGTGGAAAGAAATCGTACTCAATGGCATAGCCTGGGCGGAACATTCTGCAGTTTTCAAACCCAGGAACAGACCTAAGAGCTTTAATTTGAACCTCTTCTGGTAATGAAGAAGAAAATCCGTTGACATAAATCTCTATCGTATTAAAACCTTCGGGCTCTACAAATAACTGATGCCTGTCCCTTTCTGCAAAGCGATTGATCTTATCCTCAATACTTGGGCAGTACCTTGGGCCCGTTCCCTGTATTCTTCCCTGGAACATGGGGCTTTTTTCAAAACCTGTTTTTAATATTTCATGTACTTCCGGACTAGTATAAGTGATCCAGCAACTACGTTGCTGCTGTGCGCTAATTTTTTTAGTGTTGAGATAACTGAAACCCACCATCTCTTCATCACCTTTTTGTTCTTCCATTTTGGAATAGTCTAGACTACGGCCATCAATTCTTGGGGGCGTTCCGGTTTTTAATCGGTCACTTTCAAAACCCAATGCTACTAACTGCTCAGTTATGCCAGTAGCTGCCTTTTCTGCCATTCTACCACCACCTAATTTTTTCTCTCCAATATGTATAACACCATTTAGGAAAGTGCCGTTGGTTAAAACCACCGATTTTGACTTGATCTCATGTCCCAATCCCGTTATAACCCCGTAAACACGGCCTTCTTTTATCAATAAGCCTTGCACCATATCCTGGTAAAAGTCCACATTGGGTGTTTGTTCCAGCATTTCTCTCCACTTGGCCGCAAATAACATGCGGTCGCTTTGTGCCCTTGGACTCCACATAGCCGGGCCTTTACTTCTGTTCAGCATTCTAAACTGAATCATGCTTTCATCGGTAACTATCCCACTATAACCACCCATTGCATCAATCTCCCTTACAATTTGCCCTTTGGCAATGCCGCCCATGGCCGGATTACAGCTCATTTGGGCAATGGTCTGCATATTCATTGTAATCAACAGCACTTTACTGCCCATATTAGCGGCGGCAGCGGCAGTCTCACAACCGGCATGTCCAGCTCCCACTACTATAACATCATATTTTGGAAACATTTGATAAAGATACGAATTGGATAACAGCTATTAAAAATCATCCATTTTGAACATTCCTACATGAAAATACGCCCAGAAAAATAATTGTTCCCCGTGGAACATTAACCAAAATATGCTTTTAGGTTTCTATCCTCTGCTATTCTCATTTTCCTTTTATTTTTTTGATTGGTATCCATGTAGCCACAAAGATGTAAAGCCCCGTGAAAGATAACCCGGTGTAGTTCTTCAGTAATTGTAACACCTAATATAGTAGCATTATCTCTCACCCTGTCTGAGCTGATATAGATTTCGCCGATTATTTGATCTGGTGTTTCAGAAAGATCGAAAGTGATTATATCAGTATAATAATTATGCTTGAGGTGGGTTTTGTTGATCTCCAAAAGGTATTCATCTGAGCAGAATACATAAATAATCTCTATTAGTTCACGTTTTTCTTCTTTAAATATTTCTATTATGAATTGCTTTAATTCCTTACGTTGCCGTAGCCTAATATTATTTTTAAGGAAAAAGAATTGTACAGACATATCTAATTTAGAAATTCGAAATTATTGAACAATTCTTAATGAATACCTTTATGTCAAATAAAATAAAATAATGGATAGGCGTTTATCGGAAATAGAAACAGGAAAAGCTGTAGTAATTAAAAGATTTGAGAATGATGACATCTTTTTAAAATTAATGGAGATGGGTTGTGTACCAGGGGAAACTATAATTATTGATCAGGTTGCGCCACTTGGAGATCCAATATCGATTTTAGTAGCTGGTTATTCACTTAGCTTAAGGTTAAATGAAGCTGAACATATTTGGGTTGAGGAAAAATATATATATTAAATTACTTAAACTATAAAATTTTAATTATCAATAATTAATGAAAATTGGACTATACTTTGGGTCGTTCAATCCCATCCATATTGGACACTTAATTATTGCTAATCACGTTGTTAATACCTCAACCCTAGATAAAGTTTGGTTTGTGTTATCACCACAAAACCCATTTAAAAGTTCTTCTTCTTTGTTAAACGAATATCATCGATTACACATGGTAAGTATAGCGATTGATGGTGAAATAAAACTAAAGGTTTCCAATGTCGAGTTTAAATTACCAAAACCCTCCTATACAATAGATACGCTAACATACCTCAGTGAAAAATATCCACAACACGAATTTTCTATAATACTTGGTAGTGATAGCTTTCAAAATTTAGATAAGTGGAAGAATTATCAAACTCTTATAAAAAAATGTCATTTTTATATTTATAAAAGACCCGGCTTTAAAATAACAGAAACATTTGGTGCCGATATAAATATTTTTAATGCGCCACTTTTAGATATTTCAAGCACTGCTATTAGAAAAATGATAAAAGAAAAAAAGTCAATTCGTTTTTTTGTGCCCGATGTAGTTAAAGATGAAATTGAACAAAATGGATACTATAGGTTCTAATTTTTTAGCATCTTGCTTACTAAAAATGTTTGAATTACTATCACTACATCTACATAAAGTGATTAAAATAACCAACCCAGTAAAAGGCAAACTAATACAACGATTGGTGATGGTGTTTTTGTAAGCTGAAGAATAAAAAAAGTTCCTGTTATAACTCCAACATTTAAAAAGCTTACCGTATTTAAAGAGATAATAGAAACATCTTTTAATAAGTATAAAGTTGCAGCCCACATAATTCCAACAACCACTGCATTAATACCTTCCAACGAGCGATAGACCACTACATATTTTTTTAAATACTGCCATACCGGAAAGAAAAATAATACCAACAAGGCGCTTGGTAAAAAAATTGCAACGGTGCCAATTATACAACCCAAAAACTGTTTATCAAATCCTTCATTTTTTAGTGCCATGCCTCCTGTATAGGAGGCTATTGAAAAAACCGGGCCTGGTATTGCTCTTACCATTCCGGCACCGGTGAGTAGTTCATCACGTTCAATACGTATAACATTCTGATCTTTTTTCTGCATTCGTTCAGAGCTTGGTCGGGCAACATATTGATCCAACATTAATGGGATTAATACATCACCGCCACCGAAAACAAAACTACCAAATCGGTAAAAGTTTTCAAAAAGATTAAAAGCTTTACGGTTTTCCCAATTTTGTTTTCGTGCTGTTTCGCTCAAAACTCCTGCAATAACAAAAATTGCAGCAAAGAGCCAAATATTAGTCCAACGGATATGTTTTGGTTTTACAATGGTTTTCTCCGGAATTCTTTTATTACTAATGTTTGTTACCAGCCCACCCACTACTATAAGGCAAGGAAATACCCAAGGTGTTTTGAATAAAAAATATATAGCAATCATTGCTACCAACATTATTATCTGTGTAATAAAATTGTTTATACATATTTTAAAAGCCTTGAAAGCAGCATAAGCCAAAAACCCAATAGCCATAGGTTGTATAAATTGAAAAATACTTGTGTTTAATTTTTCTTTACCAATGCTTGTTATTAAAAAAGATAACCCCCCCATTAAAAAACAGGCAGGAGTAATCCAAATTATCAGGGTTAAAACAGCCAGAGGAACTCCTCCCCGTTTATACCCAATTAGTGTAAGAGTTTGTGTTGAAGATGCTCCTGGTAATAATTGACAGAAGGAATTATATTCCATCAACTCTTCTTTTGTAACATCCCTTCTTCTATCTACAAATGTTTTCAGCATCATTCCCATATGGCCCTGTGGACCTCCAAAAGCTGTAACGCTGTGAAAAAATACAGCCTTTAAAAATGGAATATGCCGAAGTAGTTTCAATATATTTTGTGTACCTATTTAATTTACTAAGTTAGCATTATAAGTTGTTAAGCAGTTACAGGTTACCTTTATATTTTATCTGTCTTAACCTGAAAAACAGCTACCACTTTAGATATAATATTTTTACGTTTATGTTAACGAATGTAGATTTGATTATGAAAATTTACAAAACTTATTTATTATTATTCAACTCTCAATTCAATTTTTTCGTGTTTCAACTGGTTCTCTTATCTTTTTCCTGTAGTAAAAAAAATTTTTCTTCTTTACCAGAATATCAATTTGTGAGCATAAATAAAATACCAGATTATAGTAATTTAAATTACTGGGCTGCACATCCATGGAAAAAAGATCCCGGCGATAGTGTTCCCAAGCCGCTGCGATCTGTATATATACCAGATTCAGCTGCTGATGTTTTTTTTATTCACCCAACAACTTTAACCTCTAAAAAAGATAACAGGTGGAATGCAGATATAGATGATGCTGCATTAAACTCTAAAACAGACTACTCCACCATTTTATACCAGGCCAGTGTATTTAATGAACAATGCCGTATTTTTGCTCCCCGTTATCGCCAGGCTCATATCAAATCATTTTTTATTCCCGAAACAGAAGGTCATCCTTATTTTGAAATTGCTTATGAAGATATTAAGTCGGCATTTTTATACTACATACAGTATTATAATAATGGCAGGCCAGTCATTATTGCATCACACAGCCAGGGAACCAAACATGCAACAAGATTGTTAAAGGAATTTTTTGAAAATAAGCCTTTACAGCAAAAATTGGTTTGTGCTTATATCATTGGTTTAGCAGTACCTGAAAATTATTTCATCGCTTTACCACCTTGTAAAGATTCCTCATCTACGGGGTGTTTTGTAAGCTGGCGTACTTATAAACGAGGTTATACAGAACCCCGGTATGTAGCTAAAGAAATTTTTAAAGCTGTTGTTATAAATCCATTAAGCTGGACATCTGACAGCGCTATTTTTCCTTCGAAACTAAATAATGGCGGAGTCTTGCTAAAGTTTAATAAAATTATTCCACACGTGGTAAATGCACAAATACATCATAATATTTTATGGACCAGTAAACCAAATATCTCTGGTAAAATATTATTTACTAAAAAGAATTATCATATAGGAGATATTAATTTATTTTACATGAACATCAGGCAAAATGTAAAAACCAGAATTAATTCCTTTTGGAAAAAATAAAATTATAATCCATACCTCGCACTTATCTCCAGCATTCTGTCAATTGGTTTTTTAGCAGCAAGCCGTAATTCTTCATCCATTGTAATTTCCGGCAACTCATATTTCATACATAAATACAATTTTTCGAGTGTATTTAATTTCATATGTGGGCAATCATTGCAGGCACAACTATTATTTGGCGGTGCAGGTATAAATGTTTTACCAGGGCTATTTTTTTGCATCTGGTGAAGGATACCGGTTTCGGTAACTACAATATATTCCTGTGCATCATCTTTTTGGGTAAATTTTAATAACCCTGTAGTACTACCTATATAATCGGCAATTGCTAAAACAGGTGCCTCACATTCCGGATGTGCAATTACTTTTGCTTTAGGATGACGTATTTTTAATTTGGTAATTTTTTCCAAACTAAAAATTTCATGCACCATACATGCACCGTTCCATAGCAACATGTTTCTACCGGTCTGTTTGTTGATATAAGCCCCAAGGTTCTTATCTGGTGCAAAAATTACAGGTTGGTCTGCCGGTAAGCTTTCAATGATTTTTTGGGCATTAGAAGAGGTACAGATAATATCACTTAATCGTTTTATTCCTGCAGAGCAATTTATATAGGTAACCACCAAATGATGTGGATGCTTTTCTTTAAATAGTTTAAACAAAGGTGGCGGCGCACTATCACTTAATGAACAACCAGCTTTAAGATCCGGCAATAAAACTTTTTTTTTGGGATTTAAAATTTTAGCTGTTTCTGCCATAAAGTGAACCCCTGCGAAAACAATAATATCTGCATCCGTTTTTTCTGCCTTCTGTGCAAGACCTAAACTATCCCCAATATAATCTGCCACATCCTGGATATCAGGCTCCTGGTAATAATGAGCCAGAATAATAGCATTCTTTTCTTTTTTTAATTTCTCAATTTCTGCAAATAAATCTATTTCCGGATTTATATCTATATTTAAAAATCCAGCGTTTTTAATATTTGCTTTTGCACTGTTAATATCTGTCATAATATGTATTAATACTTATTATTTATATAATCACTTACTACTACTATAAGTGTTAATAAGTGTAAAGAAATTTTTTTCCTGCTGATGTAAAATTAAAACCTTTTACTTATCCACCTGCATCCACATAAAATTAACATACAAAAAAATATATATAGACCGAATAAAACCTTTACAACACTATCTTTTAAATTTTATGGTTTTATTTATAAACACAGGTTAATAAATAAAGGATGGGAAAATTAAATGATGTATTTTAAAATAAACCCTGTTAATAATGATGGTATAAATTGTCATCTTCCCACACCATTTTACTTTGAAATTTATAAACTACCATTTTAAGCTCATTTTATAAAGACTCTGTTTTTAATAAAACCCCCTTTATTAACAGTAAATGTGTTTTATTAACAAGGGTATGTTTAAAATAATATCTTTCAATAACAAATGATATTAAATGAAGATAATTCACCAAGTAACAAAAAGCAAAACAGGATATAAACCCGGCCCTATTTTTATGTGGATAATATTTACCAGATAAACCGGTTTATAAACCCAAAAAGCTTACTAATACTCAACTTTAGAAAATCCCAGAGCCGGAAAAAAGTGTTAATATCTGTTTTTCCCCTATTTTTGCCGTCCATTTTAATAATAGAAAAGTATGCAAATAATTCAGACAATACGTGATAAGGGTGCGGCAATAGTAATTGCAGTAATAGCTTTAAGTTTAATTGGTTTTATATTAATGGATGCCAAGCAGGGTAGTAATCGTTTTTTCAGTTCATTATCCAGTAGTGTGGGTAAGGTTAATGGAGAGGCAATTGAAAAAACTGAGTTTGAAAAAAAATTAAAGTTTGCTGAAAATACAGCCAAACAGCAGGCACAACAATCTGGTCGGCCGACCCCAAACGCTGCACAGATAAGGGAGCAGGTTTGGAATCAGATGGTAGCTGAAAAAGTATTTTACGCCGAAGCACAAAAACTGGGTATTAAGTTTACATCCCCCGAACTTTCGGCAATATTAAAAAGTAATGATCCTTCAAACCCATTGATGCAGGACCAAAGTATGGTTGACCCCGCTACAGGTAAATTGGATGAAGCCAAAGTTATCAGCGCTATTAATACTATTAAAAAAGCAAAAGGTGAGCAATACGAAATGATTAATGCCCAGATATCAGAACCCCAAAAGTTGGGAAGTATATCCGGGAAATATTTTTCGCTGCTTAACGCCAGCGCTTATTATCCCTCCTGGATGAAAGAGAAAGATAATGCCGAAGCTAAAAACTTTGCAAGTATATCTTTTGTGAGTATTCCCTATAATGTAATAAGCGACAGTACAATAAAAGTAACAGACAGCGAAATTGAAGGGTACATACAAAAACATAAAAAACAATTTAAACAGGAAGAGGGTCGTATGATTTCGTATGTTACTTTTAGCCAGTTGCCAAGTGCTGATGACAGCGCTAAAATAAAAGAACTGGTTGAAGGTTTAAAAGAAGGTTTAACAACAGACCCCAATACAAAAGCCTTTGTTGCAAGAAACACATCTGTAATTGAATTTGATAGTAACTATTTGCCAAAAGCAAAAATAAGGTCCGCTTCTATAGATACTATTGCTAAACAACCCATTGGTTCGGTTTATGGGCCATATGTAGATGTTGGTGCCTATATACTGGCAAAAATGATGGGTACCAGGCAAATGCCCGATAGCATTAAGTGCAGACACATATTGGTAAAAATAGCAGATAAAAAGGGTCAGATGAGAGAAGACTCTGTAGCAAGAAAATTAATTGACAGTATTGCTGCAGCGGTAAAAGGTGGTGCAGACTTTAATGCTATGGTGTTAAAATATTCTGATGATGAAGGAAGTAAGAATAATAAAGGAGAATATAAATTCAGCTCTTCTTCACAATTAGTTGATTCGTTTTATAATACAGTTTTTTACAATCCAACAGGTACTAAAAAAATTGTTAAGGGCCAAAGCCCGGATTATATTGGTTATCATTATATAGAAGTAATGGATCAGTGGAAATTTGGCCCGGCTTATAAAATTGCATTTTTGGCAAAAGAAATTTTACCAAGCGATGCTACTATACAAAATGCCAACTTAAATGCAACAAAATTATCCGGACAAAAAAACGCAAAAGAATTTGAAGCCTATGTTGCTAAAAACGGTTTACAAAAAATAAGCTGGCCAACATTGGTAAAAGAAAATGATTTTTCTATTGGTCAGTTACAGGATGCAAGGCAGTTGGTACGTTGGGTATTTGATGCAAAGAAAGGAGATGTTAGCGAACCATTTAATATTGGCGAACAATTTATAGTGGCTACTGTTGACAAAATACAAGACGGAGGCACACAGGATGCAGCAACGGCAAGGAAAGATGTGGAAGGCGTAATACGAAACGAAAAAAAGGCAGAATCCATTATTAAAAACCTGGGCGCTAATCCAACCATGGAAAAAGCAGCTTCTGCTTATAACAAACAGGTTGAAACAGCAGGTACAGACTCTTCACTTACTTTCAGCAGCCAGATAATTACCAATGTTGGTCAGGAGCCCAAAGTAATAGGAGCAAGTTTTAATAAAGAAAATCAAACTAAGGTTTCTGCACCAATATCCGGAAACAATGGTGTTTACATAATTAAAGTAAATAGTATCAGCAGCAAACCCGCAGATACACCAGAGGTTGTAACACAACAAAAAGCGCAAAAAATAATAACATTACGCACCCAGGTGGGAGCCGGCTGGTTTGAGGGATTAAAAAACCAGGCGACTATAAAAGACGGCCGCAGTAAATATTATTAATAATGCACAACAATTATTTATAACAGCCTTCGCCAAAAAGTGAAGGCTGTTTTTATTTACGGGATAAAGAAAATTTTAAATGTAGTAAGCAGCCCCTAAAATATTACTATAACTTTGCAACATGGAAGAAGTAATGACAAATAAGGTTTCGGAAAGCGGTATATTAACACTGGACCTGGAAGAATACTATCCCAAAGATGAAACAGCAGTGTTTGATATGAAGGATTATTTATTTATGGGCCTGATATTGAAAGAAAAAGATTTCAGGGAAGCATTAAAAAATTTAGACCTTTTGCCTTACAGCAATAAAAATGTTGCACTTACCTGTACCGCAGACGCAATAATACCTATGTGGGCTTATATGCTGGTGAGCTGTTATCTGCAACCTGTTGCCAAAGAAGTGGTTTTTGGCAATGCAGATTTTTTGCACCAAATCTTATTTTTAAAAAATATTGCCGCAATAGATCCGGCAAATTATGCCGACAAAAGAGTGGTAATAAAAGGATGTGGAGATTTACCTGTTTCTGAAAATGCTTATGTAGCCATAACCCAATTATTACGACCTGTTGCAAAAAGTATCATGTATGGAGAACCATGCAGCACTGTACCAATTTATAAAAAGAAATAAGTGCCGGTTTTTCCATTTCCGATACAGAGTTCAATCCTTTATTTTTAAGCAAATAAAATATTCAAAAAACAAAATGCAGTATTCAGCAGACATTCAAAAAATATCACGCCATTTTGTACCAAAAGATTTCATCCTTACCAACTGGGAAAGCCTGGAACCCTATTTTAAAAATTTATTGGAAAGAAACATTAACACCAGGGAGCAAATGGAACAATGGTTAAAGGACCAAAGCGAACTGGAAGCTGTAGTAAATGAAGATGCCTGCTGGAGGCAGATACGAATGACATGTGATACAGAGAACAAAGTACTGGAAGAAGCTTTTAATTTTTTCTTCATGGAAATACAGCCAAAGATTCAACCATACTCCGATGCACTTAATAAAAAACTGGTGAACCACCCATTAGCGAACGAATTGGATGCAGTAAAATATTTTACCTATCTGCGAAGCGTTAAAAAAAGTATTGAATTATTCCGGGAAGAAAATATTTCATTACAGGCAGAGCTGGCGGTATTGCAACAGCAGTATGGTGTTACCACCGGAAAAATGATGGTAACTGTAGACGGACAGGAATATACTTTACAACAGGCGGCTAAATTTTTAGAAAGCCATGATAGAGGCAAGCGGGAAGAAGTTTACAGAAAAATTCAGGAAAGAAGATTAGAAGACACAGAAACCTTAAATAATTTATACAACCAATTAATTGAAAAAAGAAATAAGGAAGCCCTGAATGCGGGGTTTAAAAATTATCGTGATTACCGTTTTAAAGAATTGGGCAGGTTTGATTACACTAAAGAAGATTGCTATCAATTTCACGATGCTGTAAAGCTGCATGTATTGCCTTTGGTAAATGAAATTTATAAAAATAAAAAACAAAAATTAGGATTAGATATTTTACGCCCATGGGATCTGGATGCTGAGCCGGAAGGCACAGCACCACTACATCCTTTTAAAAGAAGCGATGAGCTGGTTAATAAATCCATTGAATGTTTTAACAAGTTGCGTCCATTTTTTGGTGCCTGTTTAAAAAAGATGAATGAATTAAAGCATCTTGATCTGGAAAGCCGGAAGGGAAAAGCCCCCGGAGGTTATAACTGTCCCTTGGCAGAAAGCGGTGCACCATTTATTTTTATGAATGCTGCCGGGCAAATGCATGATGTTACCACAATGGTACATGAAGGCGGCCATGCTATACATTCTTTTTTAGCACACCCTTTAGAACTGAATGGTTTTAAAGAATACCCAATGGAAATTGCCGAAGTGGCGAGCATGGCAATGGAATTATTTAGTATGGATCATTGGGAAACATTTTTTGATAATGCAGAAGATTTAAAAAGAGCAAAGGAACACCAGCTGGAAAGAGTGATCACTATTTTTCCATGGATAGCAATAATTGATAAATTTCAACATTGGGTGTATGAAAATCCGGCGCACAATAATGAAGAACGTAATGCCAAGTGGAATGAAATACTAAAAGAATTTCAAGACGATGTGATTGATTACAGTGGCCTGGAAAATTACCGCAGCAACGCCTGGCAGCGTCAGCTGCATTTATTTGAAGTACCATTTTATTATATTGAATACGGTATTGCACAATTAGGCGCCATTGGCATGTGGATGCAATACAAACAAAACCCACAACAGGCGCTGGATAATTATTGCACCGCATTGGCATTGGGAGGTACTAAAACATTACCTCAATTATTTGAAACTGCAGGATTACAGTTTGATTTCAGTCCTGAAAAAATAAAAGTGTTGATGGAGTTTGTTGAAGGAGAAATGAAGAAAACGTCTTAAATCTTATTTCATCAATCCCAAAAACTGCTGATTTATTTTCTTAATTATGTAGCCACTTATCCAACCAACATAAGCATACTTTGGGTAAATAAACTTTTTACCCGGGTTAACGGTGTTGATCTGTTTTACCAGTTCATCTAACCAAATAGCACCCGCAAGCAGGGCTTTTTGATCGTAAGTATTCACTACCCTGGCAATATTTTTTTGTGTTGTCAGGGATTCTTCCGCATTTTGTATAAAAGAAAGATCAGGTTTTACCAGACCGCTGTAATCTGAAAAAGCACGTTGACGGAATTCTTCAATATCACCACTGCTTAATTCGGTATAGTTATTAACAACACTGCTGCGTGGGTGTAACAGCGAGGCAATAGACCATACAATTCCTCCTGATAAATAAACCACATCCCTTGATTTAAAGTCGGGCCTTGTTACAAATTCATCTATCATCACTTTTGCCAGGCTGTCTTTAATTATTTGTTCTGCCGTTTTTACAAAAGCCTCCAGGTTACCCTGTGCTTTATTTTCAACCAGGCGCTGAAAAGATTTTGTGCCTAAAGAAAAATTTACAGGTACAAATTTTTTGTTGCCCGAAAAATAACCCCCTTTGGTATTACCGCTTCCAACATCGAGTTGGTTATTGCTGTACTTGGTTTTCTGTGGCACAATTCCCATAAAACTCAATTCAGATTCCTGCTCCGGGGTTACATACATAATATGAATTGCGGTATCAATATTTTTTGGCCTTATTATATTTGCAAAATAATCCACCTTCTCGTATTTGTCCAGCTCCTGTTTTAATCCACTGCTGATTACGATATAAGTTCGTTTGGTTACTACCTTAAACCGTTCAACTACAATGTCCATCAGTTTAATAATAGCATCCCTGCTTTCTTTTTCGCTTTGATAAGATAAGGATGCGGCATCTGTATTAATTGAAGTATCAAATTTTAAGTTGTAATAGTATTGCCTGTCGTTGTTAAGAATTACATCAATTATACTTAGTTTAATTCCTTTTGCACCTACTTCAATACCGGCATACAAATCGCCAATGCCCTGTACACTTTTCAACAGGTTTTCTACAATATTTGCAATTATATTTAAATTTTGAGACCGATATAAAGCAATGGCTTTTTTGTAAAACTTTATTGCCATTTCCGGTTGTTCTGTTTTTGCATAGTAATTACCAAGCCCCTCGTTTGCAAAAGCCATGCAATAATAGTCATTATAGAATATGGCTTTTTGCAGACCGTTTTTATAATACTCTTCAGCAGCTTCAAACTGTTGCGCCTCCAGCAATGATGTGGCTGTTTTTAATATTCTGAAAGTGGCCTGGCTTTTTATTTTTTGTGCATCAGCAGCTACAGCCACAAAAAAAAGGCACACAAAAAGTACTTTTTTAAATAACATACTCTTAATTGTTTTATTTGCTAAGATATTTTACTGTAAACGGCAGCAGTTGAACCGGGTTACGGGTTTTAATTGGGGTCTCTAAGGTTTTATTCGGGGAGCTAAGATAAACCGAACAGCAGTTGTTTTTGCAAAAAGACATTAATCAATTGTAAACAGATTTTCCCCTTGTTTATGAACATTGTAAGCCGCTTTATTCCGGTACACCAAAGTTCATAAAAAAAACGAAAGGTAAAAAAGTAAGAGTAGCGGCCTTGAAATCATTAAAAGCATTGGTTAATTAGGATCTCTGAATCTTTCTCTACACAAAATATTACTTACAATCATCACAAACCCCACTCACCACCATCTCGACATGTTTAGGTTTAAAACCTTTAGGAAGTTTTACCTCAGGGATTGTTACATCATCAAGGCAAATGGTTTTGTTGCATACATTGCAAATAAAATGTACATGGTTATCATGGTGGTGTCCTGCTTCGCAATCCTGTTTACAAAGTGCGTATAAAATGGAATTGTCGGAAGTTGGAATATTGTGGATGATACCTTTTTCAACAAAGGTCTGAAGGGTGCGGTATACAGTAACCCTGTCAAAAGCCTCGCCGGTATTTTTTTCAATATCGGCATGAGCCAAAGCCCCGGCTTTATTTAAAAACAGTTCCAGTATTTTTTTACGGCTATCGGTAATACTTAACTGGTTCTTTTTTAATATGTCGAATAACTGATTCATATGTGTTGCTAAAGTTACAAATAATAATTAGTTGGGATTATTGCTAAACCCGTTCATAAATCTCTTAGAGGTTACTTTCTCTTTCAGCAATCCTTTTATATCAGTAAGTAATTTTTCAATCTCATCATTCTGTAAACCATCATATACTTCGCCCCTGGTACGGCCATTTTTATCTACCAACCTGAAGAACTGTGTATGTATAAACTGGTCTTTTATTAATTGTGAGGAATCGGGTTTGTTATTATCTATCATATAGCTTTCCCTGGCCATTTTATACAATAAGGCTTTGTCGCCGGTAATAAAATTCCAGTTTGGGTTTATTATTTGTTGCCTGTTGGTGTCATATGCAATTTTGTACGAACCATCTGAATTCTTTACCAGTTTACCTCCAATCATTTTTTCTTCGTATGCTTTCAATAGTGGCACCGAATCCGTTTCGGGCATACAGGTGTGCGAAAGAATCATAAAACCGGATTCATCTTTATAGGCATCGAAAACCCTGCGCATGTTAGCATTCATTTTAGGGCAAATACCTTTGCAGGTGGTAAAAAAATATTCTGCCACGTACACTTTGCCTTCAACATCACGCTGGGTAATTTTTTTTCCGTTTTGATTAATGAAAGAAAATTCCTGAACCTCATTAATAACAGCCAGGTTTGATTTGCTAAAATCATAGTCGCTGAAAACAAAGAAATAAAAACCAGTTAAAAGCAAAACAAAAAAAACAACATATATCAACAGTTTCTTGCTCATAAAAATATTTTTGCAAATTTACAGTTTGCCTCTGACTTGCCTGCCGACAGGTTATAATAAGTTAACACAGCAAGTGTAAATTAGTTTCTGCTGTTCGGCAATGCAGAGACAAAGGATCGGTCGAAATATTTTGCAACCTTATTGCAAATATACTATCTTTGCAGACTATAATAAAATGAATATAAAATTAAACTGGGACGCTTTGGGTATTGCAACTTCAATTGCATGTGCAATACATTGTGCTCTGTTACCTGTATTAATTAGCACCCTGCCGCTGTTCGGTATCAATATCATTGATAATATTTTTTTTGAGTGGGGTATGATTGCACTGGCTTTTGTTGTGGGCTCTTATTCTCTGTTTCACGGGTATATTAAACATCACCGCTCTTTAATGCCGGTATATATTTTTTCTGTGGGCTTTTTGTTCCTGGTGCTAAAACAATTCTTTCACAAGTCGGAATACCGCTTTGACTATTGGTTATTGGCAATAGCTGTAATACTGATAATTTCGGCACATTATTACAACTACAGGCTTTGTAATAAAAGTAAATGTGCTTCGCCGCATCATAAACATTGATAATTTATTGGTTAGTTTGTTAAATGGTTAATTCATATTGGATTATTTATATTTATAGCTCAATTGAAACAAAATGAGAAAAGTATTTTTGTCTTTAGCCACAACATTTTTTATAATAGTTACAATTGCAACAGCACAATCAAAAGATGAATTAGCAATAAAGAAAGCACTGAACGAACAACTGGCTGCATGGAATGCCTGGGATGTTAACCGTTTTATGGGTACTTACTGGCAAGGCGATTCTTTAATGTTTATTGGTAAAAAAGGTCTTACATATAGATGGCAAAACACACTGGAGAATTATAAAAAGAATTATCCTGACACAGCTGCAATGGGTAAACTTGATTTTACCATTCTTGAAACAAAACATTTATCGGTATTATATTTTTTTTGTGGTGGGCAAATGGCATTTAACCCGTAGCATTGGCGATGTAGGCGGACACTTTACCTTACTGTTTAAAAAAGTAAAAAACAAATGGGTGATTGTGGCAGATCACAGTAGTTAGAAAGTATAAATTGTTGAATTGTTACACGGCTTAATTGTTACAACGAATAGACCCATTACAAACCCCAACAATTTAACTGTAAATCAATTGAACAATTAACTAAGGATACATAGCCAGTTTACGAAACAAATATTTGCTGCAAAAAAAGTATGATGTTGTTAAACCAACCACAGATGCCGCAATATCATTATAATCGAATGTACGGCCAAAAACAGGGATCAGTTGCAAGAGTTCATTTATTATAAGCAACACAAAACACACTATACACAACGCTTTAGATTGTTTATCTGCATAAAGGTTAATATATCTGCCCAGTAACCAGTAACAACCAAACGGAAGCAAAAATGAACCCAACAGGTTGGGTGCAATACCCAATAAAAATTTTGTTGGCGGGGCAAAATAAAAGTAAGGCCGGATGCCCCATTTTATTCCTTCAATAATTACAGCACCGGAAATTACAACATACTTACAAAATTGCTTAAGCGTCATTGCTGATGAGGTTTATACTTATAAAAGTAATTAAATTTTATAAGCAAGTTATACGTATTACAAGGTATTTTATATAGAACGAAAGTTACGGGCATCAGTTACACCTTCCATTTACGGCGCAGATAAATTATCAATACAACAAAACTTATAATGAATAAGGTATAAAAAAGATAATTTTTCCAATTGGGAATACCATTAAAAAAAGCGTAGTTTTTATAAATACCAAAAAATACATTCAACATCATCCACAATAAAACTATTGCAATCGTATTAAGTATCCTTACTAAAAAATCTCTTGTTTCATCTTCCATTCCCATAAAGTACCCTTCCCTTAAAGTGGGGTATGAGGTTTTATAAAAGTATAGAAAGTAATTGTTTAATACTATTTTATCAGCAGTTTTTTAAAATCAGTGCTGTCTCCGTTAAATACATTAAAGTCAACAAAAGCACTTATACCGTTAACCCTGCCACTTTCGTTGTGTTGCCAAAACAACCAATTACGCAGTATCCGTGGTTTATCCTGTGCTAAATAATGCGCCACCCAAAGCGGATAATCATCAAAGCGCCCGGCTAAAAAATTTTTATAAAAATCGATGTTGGTATAGATGATAGGCTTTACTTTATATTGTTTTTCTATTTGCACCAACCAGTCTTTTACACGTTGCTGCAAATCCTCAACGGAAGCGCCGTTGGTTTGTTCAATATCCAAAACTGGAGGCATATCTCCTTTTTCCAGTGTTACAGTTTCTATAAAATTTTCTGCTTGTTCTTTTCCGCTTTTGCTGGATATAAAAAAATGGTAAGCACCTCTTGGCAGTTTTGCTTCTTTTGCTTTAAACCAGTTTCTGCGATAAGTATTATCTACATTGCTTAGGCCTTCAGTAGCTTTAATAAAGGCAAAACCAATTTTAATATTTTTATCCTGCATATCCTTTACTTCAGTCCAATCAATTGCAGCCTGGTGGTGGCTTACATCAATACCATGAATAGAATAGTTTACAGGAATGGGAATACCAAAAGCGGGATAACGGACAAACCGTGGCTGGTTAAGGTAGTTGGTAATTAAATAAATTGCCAATGCGGTGGCAGCAAGGTAAATAACAGTAATCAGAATAATCTTTGAAATACCTTTCTTCTTTTTTGCCAATGTTTTACAGGAAGTATATTTTATAAAAGATACAACAACTGCAAATTGCACTAAATGAATTTATTATTTCTATAAAGTTTTGATAAATACTATTGCTTCAGTAACTTTTTTGCATATTTAAAATTGTTACCCGTACTTACCTGCAACATGTAGGTACCCGATGGTAAATGCTGCGAAGGAATTTCAATATATTCTGAACCATTTACCAAAGTAATCTTTTTTACAAAGAGCCTTTGCCCTGCAGCATTAAGTAAAATTATATTGGCCGAAGGTGAAACAAAGTTTCTTAAATAAACAAAAAACTGCGTTTGAATTGGATTGGGAAAAACCTGAACTACATTTTGACTACCTGTATTATCAGGTACTTTTGTAGCAATATTATTTTTACTTAACAGCCAATACTCAGGATCAATAAAAACAGAGTCAGCAATAAAGCCCAGGTTTTTAATAAAAATTTCTCCATTGGTTTTATTATCCACCACAACAGTTTTTTCCTGTGTGGCATTTTTAAATTTTAATGCCACAGGCATTTCAAAAAAACTTACCGAGGGGTGAGATGTTGTCTGACTCATTTTAATACGGACAAAATTACTGCCGATGGGTGTCCACTCTACTTTGTATGAGGGATATCCCTGTCCAATAAACCAGTCATTAAAAAATTTGATAAGATCCTGGCCGCTCGCCTGCTCAAGATGTCTTTTTAAATCGGCTGTTCTTGCAAAGCCATAAATTAATTTAGGGTCTTGCTGGTATGCCCTGATGGCTTTAAAAAAAACCGAATCTCCCAGCTTCCACCTTAACATATATAAAAGATGAGACCCTTTGCTATACGATAATCTGCTGTCGAATATTCTGCCAACATTGGTGGTATCATCAACTTTTACAGAGCCACCGGGGCTGGCAGTAACGGCATCAATATTGTCTTTTCGTATTGGAATGGTGTAAGCAGGAACTTTTGCTTCAAAATATAACGCAGTAAGTTGTGTGGCAAAGCCTTCATTGAGCCAAATATCTTCCCAGCTGCCACAGGTAATCTTATCGCCAAACCATTGATGTGCCAGCTCATGTACCGTAAGATAATCTACTATGGCAACAACAAATGATGCTGTTTGATGTTCCATACCTCCGCCCCACCCAAATTGAACATGCCCGTATTTTTCTTTTATAAAAGGATAATCGCCAAAAAGCCCATGAAATAATTGCAGGGCATCTAATACTTTTTGTGTACCCCCCTGAAATGAAGCAAGGCTCTCGGGATAACAATAAGTTTGCATGGGCAATGTTGTCCCACCCAATTGAACCGAATTATTAAACACGGTATAATTGGTAACTGCAAAACACATTAAGTAGGTTGCAATTGGGTAACGGTGTTTCCAGTGCGTAACTTTTTTTGTACCGCCGGCAATTAATGTTTCGCTTTGTAGCAAACCATTTGATGCCGCTTTGTATAGCGAAGGCGTTGTAATAATAATATCAATTGAATCCGCCTTGTCGTCAAGCCCATTTTTACAGGGCCACCAATCCCTGGCGCCATAAGGTTCGCTAAGGCTCCACATTACCGGTGTGCCGGCATGGGTACTTTGTATAAAAGAACCAAAACCTGTTGTTGGCGGAATACCATTGTAATAAATGCTTATAGAATCGAATGTTCCAGCACTAACCGGAGCAGCAAAACTTATTTGCAAAGAATTACTACCCTGTTGTTTTGTGAGTAAATTATTACGTTGTTTAACACTATCAACAATTAATGGACTCATTATGTCTAACGAAATATCTGTAGCAGTAGCTGTAACAACATAGTATATGGTTACTTTTCCCGAAATAAAACGAATGGCAGGATCAACTTCCCACTCACAACGATAATATTTTACATCAAAATTGGTTGAAGCAGAAGTAAGGGTTTCTGTATTGTTTAAATTTTCGTGGCCCTGTCTTTCCATTGATGCAATTTCTTTTATCTGTTTGCAAAAATCAACAGGGGGCTGTGCTGCCGCCTTTAAAATTATAAAAAGAAAAAGAGTAAATATTATCCGCATAAAAAGTCAGTTAGAGTGGTAATAAGATTATACATATTAAAGTTCTTAAAGTTTTGTGAAGGGGCAATAAAGGAATTACCCAATCGTTATAGTATTTCTTGTTTTTTATTAACGTAACCCTGCCCTAATTATTTCATATATGATAAAAAGAAATTATTTCGTACCCCTTATTCACAGCTTTATTTTACAGTTTTTTTTAGTAGCAATTGCAGTAACGCCGGCAAGTGCACAAAACAAAAAAGACAGTTCAAAAAAATTATTGCTGGCAGGGCTCGATAAAAAAGAAGCAACTGTTTATATTACAAAAGAAGCCAATGTTGTTTTCCCCGAGCTGTTGTGTGGTAATGAAGAACAATCGTTGGATTATATAGAAAAATTTTCAACAAAAAGAAGGGCTTACTTAATAAGAACTTATACAAAAGGTAAATTTTTTTTCCCAAAGGCGGTTACCATTTTAAATAAACATCATTTACCGCAGGAGTATAAAGTATTACTTGCGCTGGAAAGCGCATTTAATGGCAATGCCATTTCAAAAGCAGGGGCAGTTGGGTATTGGCAAATAATGGACGAAGTGGCAAGGGAATATGGTTTAAGATACGCTCCTCAGCAATCTGCTGCAGAAAAAAGAAAACAGAAAAAAGTATTAAAAAAAGCACTTGCAAAAAAGGGAAACAAAAGAACAAAAAAACTTATTATAAAAGACGACAGAAAAATTTTTGATAAAGCAACTTATGCTGCTGCCCGTTATTTACAAGACCGCAGCCGTAATTTAGATAACGACCCACTGCTGGTTGTTGCCAGTTATAATTGTGGTGTGGGCAATGTTTGGGAAGCCATGAAAAAAACAGGTAAAAACAATCCGAATTTTTGGGATGTAAAAAATTACCTGCCTGCAGAAACACGGGCCTATGTAATGAATTTTATTACACTTAATGTTGTTTTTAATAATTACGAAAAGTTTGCCAACAACACTCTTAGCTTTAAACCTATAAAGATTAAAGTAAACAATGCGGCGGAAGAAACAGAAGACGAATCGATACCCGCCACATCGCTAAATAACAAATAGTATCATCTGAATAAATAATTTTTAAACCGGCACATTTGTACCGGTTTTTTATTTAACCAATAAAAATCACATACACCCTTAAAAATAAATTCAAGTTACAATCAAGTACCTTTGCCTAATGCCTCAATTTAATTGGAACGATAGTACAAATTTATTAAGCAAACTTACCCCACGCCGTTTTTGGAATGGCATTAAAGTGTTGAGCAGTTTTTACATCAGCCGCATTATAAACAAACCTGTGCAATGGGGTTACCCGGTTTCTGTTTCTTTTGAACCTACCACCAGCTGCAACCTCCGCTGTCCTGAATGCCCCAGTGGATTACGCCAGTTTACCCGGCCAACAGGTATGTTACAGAAAGATTTTTTCAGGGATACCATTGACGATATTCATAAAGAACTATTATACCTGATCTTTTATTTCCAGGGAGAACCTTACCTGAATCCTGATTTTCTGGAGATGGTAAAATATGCATCATCAAAAGGAATTTATACCGCCACCAGTACCAATGCCCATTACCTTACAGATGATAATGCCAAAAAAACAGTAGAGAGTGGACTGGACAGGCTTATTATTTCCATTGACGGCACCACACAGGAAGTGTATAAACAATACCGTGTTGGCGGCAATATTGATAAAGTGATAGAGGGGGCAAAAAATATAATGAAGTGGAAGGCGGCATTAAAGAGCAAAACCCCCTTTGTATTTTTTCAATTTCTTGTAGTAAAACCAAATGAACACCAGGTTGAAGATATAAAACGACTGGCCAAAGAAGTGGGTGTGGATGAAGTACGTTTTAAAACTGCACAGGTATATGATTACCAAACCGACCCGAATAATTTAATTCCAACAACAGATAAGTTTAGCCGCTATAAAAAAAATGCAGATGGCACATACACTGCAAAAAATAAATTGGCCAACCGCTGCTGGAAACTACAACACGCCAATGTAATTACCTGGGATGGCCTGGTGGTACCCTGTTGCTTTGATAAAGATGCCATACACCAGTTAGGAAATTTAAAGAACCAGTCTTTTAAACAAGTGTGGCATAATGAAAATTATAAGCAGTTTAGAAAAGAATTAATGAAGAGCCGTAAGAATATCGATATTTGTGCCAACTGCAGCGAAGGGGTTTCTGTTTGGAAAGATTAATTATACTATTTGCTAACTTTACTCAATGCCAGCTACATTTAATAATCGTTTAAGGCAACTGATATTACTGTTAATTATAGCTTTACTGGCTATTTTACTTCTTAATCAATTATCGATTTTTTTGCCCGGCTTTTTAGGCGCCATTACGTTTTACATCCTTACCCGTAAATGGTTTCAGCAATTAACCGGACAAAAAAAATGGAAAAAAGGCTTAACTGCTTTACTGTTCATCTTTGGTTCAATAATTCTTATCGCCATCCCTGTTTATTTTTCGGTGATTATGGTAACACCCAAGATCAGTTCCTTATTAAATAACCAGCAGGAAGTAATACAAGGGCTACAGATCTTTTCTGATAAACTTGAAGCTTCAGTTGGCATAAAATTATTTACAGATGAAAATACCAAATCAGTATCAACAAAATTATCAGCATTAATTCCCGGTTTATTAAACAGTACCGCCAAAGAATTGATAAACCTGCTGATGTTGTTCTTTGTATTGTATTACCTGTTGGTCAATGGCCCGGCTATTGAAAAATATTTAAACAAGATAATCCCTTTAAAACCTGAAAATGTAGACAAGCTTGCCAATGAAACCATTTTAATGGTGAGAGCAAACGCCATTGGCATCCCTATAATTTGTATTGTGCAGGGCGTTTTTGCTGCCATTGGCTACCTCATCTTTGGAGTAAAAGATTGGGGCATGTGGGGATTTATTACCGGGGTGTTTGCCTTCTTTCCATTGGTGGGTACCATGATTATTTGGGTGCCGCTTGTAATATTCCTTTTTTCTACCGGACATAATTCTACCGGCGTCTGGTTAACCATTTACAGTATTGTGGTAACTGGAAATGTTGACTATATTACCCGACTGGGATTATTAAAAAAGATGGGTAATGTACATCCGCTGGTTACTGCATTGGGTGTAATTGTTGGCTTAAAACTATTCGGGTTTATGGGGTTGATATTTGGCCCCTTGCTGATAAGCTATTTTATTATTTTAATAAAAATATACATTAATGAATTTACCGACGTAACGAAAATTTCAAACTCCGAACAATCAAATACATAACATTATGTCGCTCGAAAAAGATATTAACCAACCCAAATTCAGAAATGAATTTCAAAAAGCATCAATCAATATTATTTTTACTTTTAACTGGTTGACAGAACAAACAAAAGGAATTTTTGAACAGGAAGGTTTAACCGGTCAGCAATTTAATATCCTTCGTATTTTAAGGGGAGCCGGACAACCCCTTTCTACCCTACAAATAAGACAACGCATGCTGGATAAAATGAGTGATACCAGCCGGATTGTTGATCGTTTAATAATCAAGGGGCTTGTTAAAAAATCAGTTTCTAAAACAGATAAGCGTTTGGTAGACGTTTCTATCACCGATAAAGGAAAAAAAGTGTTGGCCAAATTAGATAAAAGTGAAGATCAAATGGACGGAATCATTAATTCTATTTCTGAATCAGAAGCTAAAACATTAAATAATATATTAGATAAAATGCGTAAATCGGATTAATAACTTTCTATGAAAATTCTCAACACAGGTTTTTTTATTATCCGCAGGATCCAGTGCATTGCCTGTTGCCTGTTTTCTTTTATTGCTTTTTCCCAAACCAAACCGGAGTTCCGCGGCGTATGGGTGGCATCGGTTGATAATATCGACTGGCCATCAAAAGCCAATTATAACTCCGATTCTCAAAAAGTTGAGTTTATAAAATTGCTGAACATGCATCAGCACAACGGTATGAATGCACTGGTGGTTCAGATACGTCCTGCAACAGATGCTTTTTATCCATCGCAATATGAACCATGGAGTGAATGGCTCACCGGAAAGCAGGGCCAGCCCCCTGTTCCTTATTATGATCCATTGGAATTTATGGTTAGTGAGACGCATAAAAGAGGAATGGAATTTCATGCCTGGATGAATCCTTACCGTGCAGTATTCAATATTAATAAAACGATTGTGGCTGCAACACATATTACCCGCCTGCACCCCAATTGGTTTTTAAATTACGGGGATAAAAAATATTTTGATCCCGGAAATAAGCAGGTACAACAGTATGTAACCAATCTTGTTAAAGATGTTGTAAGCAGGTACGATGTGGATGCCATTCATTTTGATGATTATTTTTATCCCTATCGTATTACAGGAATAGAATTTCCTGATGGTGAGAGCTTTAACCGCTATGGCAATGGTTTAAGTAAAGATGATTGGAGAAGAAGTAATGTAGATTCTATTATTTTTATGTTGAGCAGGGCCATTAGAAAAGAAAACAAAAAATGTCAGTTCGGTATTAGCCCTTTTGGTGTGTGGCGCAATATTGATAAAGACCCTGTAAACGGCAGCAACACCCGTGCCGGGCAAACTAATTACGACGACCTGTATGCCGATATTTTATTATGGTTAAAAAGCGGATGGATAGATTATGTGGCCCCACAAATTTATTGGGAGTTCGAGCAAAAAAATGCGCCATACCAAACTATATTAGACTGGTGGAGCACACACTCTTACGGCAAAAACTGTTATATAGGCCTGGGTATTTATAAAGCCGGCAGCAATGTATACTGGAAAGATAAAACACAATTGCCGCGGCAGATTGAGGCCTTACGCAACACACCCAATATACAGGGTATGATATTTTTCAGCAGCAAAAGTTTTAATAATAATCCTAACGGCTGGAGCGATAGTTTAAGGCAGAATTATTTTGCCTTACCAGTTAAAACGCCGGAAATAAAGTAGCCTTTTTCCTGCCTGTAATAAGATCAACGGGTCGTTAACCTTTGCCATACAAATGTTTTATCTTTATGCTACAATTAAATGCCACCTTTACAGGCATTATCAATTATTCATTTAATAATTATCAATTATTTTTTTATGCCCGGTTTTGAATTATGGAGCGATGCAGAACGCAAACATGTTACTGATGTGATTGAAACAGGAATTTTAATGCGCTATGGTTTTGATGGCCCACGCAAAGGCATATGGAAAGCCAAAGAACTGGAGCAGGAGATCTGTAATACTTTTGGTAGCAAACATGCCCAATTGGTAAGTAGCGGCACCGCTGCATTAACCACCGCATTAAGTGCGTTGGGTATTGGATATGGCGATGAAGTGATAATGCCGGCATTTACTTTTGTGGCAAGTTTTGAAGCAGTAATAAGCGTAGGTGCGGTACCTGTAATGGTAGATGTGGATGATACACTTACATTAAAACCAGATGCGGTAAAAGCTGCAATAACAAATAAAACAAAATGTGTAATGCCTGTACACATGTGCGGCAGCATGGCCGATATGGATGCGTTGCAGGTAATTTGTAAAGAGTATAATTTAATTTTAATAGAAGATGCCTGCCAGGCCATTGGAGGTACTTATAAAGGGAAAAAATTAGGTACCATTGGGGATGCCGGTACTTTTAGTTTTGATTTTGTAAAAACAATTACCTGTGCCGAAGGCGGTGTGGTAATGACAAACAGGGAAGATGTTTTTTTAAGCAGCGATGGGTATAGCGATCATGGGCACGATCATAAAGGTGTTGACCGTGGCGCTGACCTGCACCCTTTTATTGGATATAATTTTAGAATTAGCGAATTACATGCTGCAGTAGGCCTGGCACAAATACACAGGCTGAATGAATTTTTAACCATTCAGAAAAAAAATTGTGGCTTGCTAAGAAGTATATTAGCAACGGTACCTGAAATAAGTTTTAGAAGAGTGCCTGATGAAAGCGGTGACAGTTGTTCCTTCATCAGCTGGTTTTTACCAACCGCCGAAATTACTAATGCTGTGGTTGAAGAAATGAAAGCACAGAATATTTTAGCAGGCAGTTTTTACTGGTTTAATAATAACTGGCATTACATCCGCAAATGGGACCATCTTAAAAATTCTGTTACACTAAATGCGTTAAGCCCGGAGCTGAAAGAAAAAGTAATACACCATGCCAATAAAGATTTTAGTGCCAGCGATGCTGTAATGAGCCGTTGTATTTCTACAGCCATCAGTTTGGTGTGGACAGAAGAACAGATAAAAGAGAAAGGAGAAAAAATGGTGGAGGTGATTAAAAAGGTGTTGAGTGAACAAGCAGTAAATGTATAAATTATTTTATTTACTTAATAATATCAATCGCCGTTATTATAAACAACGGCGGTTTCATTTTATCTTATTCCAGAGTTAGGTTTCCCTTCCATCCAGTCACATTGCTGTACGCTACCCAGCCTGAATTTAAAAGGCACTTTCGTAATCTTCTCTAACAACAACTCCTTTTTACAAAAGAAACCAAAGTTTTGTGTGTAAAAATTGGAACTTATAATGGAATAGGGTGCTGATTGATTTATTGACAAAAGAGGAGTTGTTATATTAGTTTTTATTATTTCAAGATCTTTTATCCAGTTGCTGTTTTGTTTTTTAAGCGTAGCAAAGTATGCTTTATTAATGCTGATAAAAATACCTGTTTTTTGACAAAAAGCCGTCTGCCCCACAAAAATCATGCAGAAAAATAAAAATTTAACTTTTTCGTTCATTATACATGTAGATTGTGAGTAAATTTACAGCTTAAACAAAGAGATACG
Organism: Ferruginibacter sp.; assembly: GCA_043757165.1. Lineage (GTDB taxonomy): Bacteria > Bacteroidota > Bacteroidia > Chitinophagales > Chitinophagaceae > Ferruginibacter. Next base: position 14,085 of record JAYVPT010000065.1, on the reverse strand, counting down.
ATGATTTAAGTGTAAAAGTTTTATGCTTTGGAAAAAGCTCAACAACGATATACTGTTGAAGAGTGGATAGTCTGAGGCAATACCAATGAAGCACAGTTTAAAACAAATGACTGGAACAAAATTTTTTAATAACAAAACACAATTAATCTGCCAGCTGGCAGATTGGGAAATATGGCTTTAAGTCAGGGATTATATCAAAAACAGTTACAAAAGTTATCGCCGCAGCAAATTCAGTTAATGAAGCTGCTGCAGGTGCCTACTGCTATTTTAGAAGAACGTATAAAAGAAGAAATGGAGGAAAATCCGGCGCTTGAACAACAGGAAGACGACCATCAGGATGAATATGATGAGGCCAACGACGAGTTTAAGGATGATGCCGACGATGATTTTGAAACAGAGGGTACGACAGACGAATATGATAACATTGATATAAGCGAATATGTAAATGACGGAGACGATGAAGTGGGAGATTACAAACTGAGGGATGAAAATTACCCGGAAATTGATGATAGCAGAGTTATTCCGCATAAAGTGGAAACAGGGTTTAATGAACTGATGCTGGAACAACTTGGTCAGTTAAGTTTAAATGATCATCAACAAAAAATTGCCGAACAAATTATTGGCAACCTCGACGATGATGGTTATTTACGCAGGGAAATTTCTTCTATTGTTGATGATTTAGCTTTTAGACAAAATATTATTACCACCGAAGAAGAAATTGGGCAACTGGTATTACAAATACAACAGTTTGACCCGCCGGGAATTTGTGCCCGTAACCTGCAGGAATGCCTTTTGCTGCAATTGGAAAGAAAATTAGATGAAGGCAAGCATGTGGAAATGGCAATGAAAGTGCTTGAGAAATATTTTGAAGAATTTAGCAAAAAGCATTACGAAAAAATTCAAAGGGGATTAAGTTTAAACGATGAGCAACTAAAAGCTGTTATTAACCAAATAATAAAACTTAACCCCAAGCCCGCCGGGAGCGTTGGTGATACCAACAAAGGAGAAAACTATGTTGTACCCGACTTTTTTATTGTAAATAATAACGGAAAACTGGAACTTTCATTAAACAGTAAAAATGCCCCCGACCTGCGCATTAGCGAAGGATACAGGGATATGTTGAAAGATTATGACCGCGGCACTAAAAAAGATAAACGCCAGAAAGAAGCGGTACTTTTTATTAAACAAAAAATAGATGCCGCCAAATGGTTTATTGATGCTATAAAACAACGGCAAAACACTTTGTTGAATACTATGGAGGCTATAATGAATTATCAACGGGAGTTTTTTATTACCGGCGATGAGACAGAACTGCGGCCCATGATTTTAAAATATATTGCCGAAGCCACCAACCTTGATATATCAACAGTAAGCCGTGTGGCCAACAGTAAATTTGTACAAACAGAATTTGGTACTTACCGGCTTAAATTTTTCTTTAGCGAAAGTTTACAAACCGACAGTGGTGAAGAAGTGAGTACAAGAGAAGTAAAAAAGATATTGAGCGATTTAATAGAAGCCGAAAGTAAAAAACATCCGCTAAGTGACGAACGCCTCACAGAATTATTACAGGAAAAAGGCTACAATATAGCACGGCGTACCGTTGCTAAATACAGAGAACAACTGAATATTCCGGTTGCCCGTTTGAGAAAAGAATTATAAACCTAATAGTCAATGCTCAATACACAGTATCCTGGGGATAATCAATGGTCAATAGCTGATGCACCACAACAGCCAGAAAAAATTAATCAGCCATTGGCGATAAGAATTTTTGCTCATTTCTTTTCTTATGTTTTTCATCCTTTGTTTATCCCATTGTATACGGTTGCTTTTTTAGTTTTTTTACATCCATCTTATTTTTCAGGATTTAGCCATTATGAAAAATATAAAATTTTATTTACCACAATATTGAACAGCGTATTTTTTCCTGCATTTTCTGTTTTATTAATGAAAGGTCTGGGTTTTATCAAATCTGTTTTTTTAAAAACACAACAAGACAGAATTGGACCATACTTATCCAGTATGATATTTTATTTTTGGACGGCATGGGTGTTTTTTAAGTTTGAACCCCGGCTAGCTCTTATATTGCCATCTTTTATGACCGGGGTTTTTATTACCACTGTAGTTGCCTTACTTTCTAATATTTATTTTAAAATAAGTATGCATGCATTAGGCATGGGGGGCTTGCTCGGTTTGTTTTTAATCATCTTTGCCTATAACACTATGATGATGACATGGCCTTTAGCAATTGCGTTATTAATTACAGGCCTGGTTTGTACCTCCCGTTTAATTGTAAGCGACCATTCTCCCAAAGAAATTTACCTGGGATTATTTTTTGGCCTTTTATGCCAGCTTGCCACAGCAATTTTCATTCTATAAAAAAAGAATCCCCACCATAAAGGTGAGGGATCTTTCTCCTGATGTGCCTAACAACATTAATTTATAATTCTGGCTATTTCACTAAGCCTTGCTATTTAGTATTTTTGATGCAACAGTATATTTTTTTGTTGGGTGATATAAAAACATACAACTGCCGTTTTTTATAACATCAATAATTTTTTTACTTATTTTTTCAGGTACAGCCGGGCAACCATAACTTCTGCCCAAATAGCCGTTGGTTTGGGCAAATCTTTCATTAACATACTCTGCGCCATGCACCACAATAGCTCTTTCAAGGGCCTTATCATTTATACCTTTTTCGCAACCCTGTAATTTTAATGAATAGCCATTGACACCAGTATAAGTATTTAGTGTAACAAAAAACCCGAGGCTTGTTTTATGTGAAGACTCTTCGTTGGAAAAATCTGTAGCGTAATCGTACCCTGAATTTCTGCCGTGTGCCACCAGTGTATTAAATAAAATTTTTCCGTTGCTCATATCCAGCACATACAGTCTTTTTTCAAAGGAAGGTTTACTATAATCAACAATTGTAAGTATCTGAGTGTTCTTTAATATCTTTTTTCCCAACAGGTAATTATATCCTTTTAAAGCATCTTCAAACACTTGTTTTGATAAACCGGCGGCGGTTAAATTCCATTCAGCATAACAATCAACATTTGTAAATGATGCAGTATTGGGCAAATTAATACTTAGTTGCCCGGCAGTTATTTTATTTCCGGTAAGAGGGGAGGGAGCATTCGCCATAAGCAACAATATGGGCAGCAAAGCAAATGCAATACGAATTAATCTCATTCTTATTAGGTTTTTCAGTTGGATACGTGATTAAATAAATCACACTTATAAATCGCTGTACAACATGTTTTTATTGTGTAAATGATTATACAGAAATAGATTTAATTTTCAAACATATTAAATACCGTAAATGTACCAGGGATGTTTACTGATAATTGTTACAGAAAAATACCAGCGATATAAATAATCAATGAATTTTTTAATAATTATAAAGGCTGGCTAAACAGCAGGTGTTTATCAAACAAATTAATTTTACTTGTAAAGGATAAAAAAAAACAGTAACTTTTATCTGTGGCAACCCTGTTGCCAGTTTTTGCGATTAATCTACAAATCCTTAAAGATTATTTTTTGTTAACTGCAGAAGAACTGAACCTACAAATAAGGGGTTGTGCCCTTAATCAAAGAGAGAGTCAGAAAAAACTTTATAACTCTTTCTATGGTTATGCTATGTCTATATGCGACCGTTATACAAGCCGGGAGGAAGATGCTTCTGAAATATTAAATGATGCTTTTCTTAAAGTGTTTAAAGAAATACATCATTTTAAGCCGAGTTATGCCGATGTAGTGAGTTCTTTTAAAGGCTGGTTAAGAAAAATAATGGTGTACACAGCAATTGATCATTTCAGAAAAAACCAAAAGCATCAAAACCTGACAGAACTGGATGCAGCAATTATTCATTTGCCCGTTGACGATGAAACAGCCCTTGATAAGATTTCTTGTGACGAAATAATACGTTATATACAAGATCTGTCTCCGGCATACCGGGCAGTACTTAATCTTTTTATTGTAGAGGGCTTTAGTCACGAAGAGATTGCCGGGCAATTGGGCATTTCAATAGGAACATCCAAATCAAACCTGGCAAAAGCAAGAAAGCAATTACAAAAAATCTTATATCGTCAAAATATAACCTTAATATCAAAAAATGCAGGATGAAGAAATAGATAAGCTAATAAAAGATGCCGCTAACCAGCACCACCCTCCTTACGATGATACCGCATGGGGAAAGATGGAAGTAATGCTTGATAAACATCTTCCCCAAAAAAAAGACAGGAAAAAGCTTTTGCTTCTCCTCTTGTTCTTTTTCTTGCTGGGCGGCACTGTTATTACAGTAATGTTGCAACCTTGGAAAAGTAAACAGGAGATTGCAGAAAATGGAATCAAACCGGTTTTCGCTAAACAGGAATCAAACACAACACCTTCAGGCAATACTACAGAGGTAATTAAGGGGAATGCAATAACCCCGGAGATAAACAATCAACAAAATAACAATACCGACGGTGCAGCAGCAGACAATACTATAAGTGATATAACAATACCTGAACAGGGAAGTAAAGAAAACAATACCGGTAAAACAAAAAACAGTAATATATATCAACAAAAAAGAAGAACAACAATACAAGTAAAAACCCCCGCTGTTGGGGCTAATACTATAGAAGACAAGATAGCAGTGAAAAAAGAACCAGCAGAAAACATTGCCTCCGATGACACAGCCCCTGCTCATATTGAAATAACAAAAACAGTATCTCAAATATCAGAAGAACAGAAAAAAAACGCTTCTGCAAATACTGTAGTGTCCGATAAAAAAGAAACAGCAATAGAAAAAAATAAGGACCCCTTATCAAAAGAAAAGCAAAACAGAAAGAATAAATTTACAGATAACTTTGCACTCACATTTTCTACCGGTGCAGACGTAAGCTATATTGATATAAATAGTACAGGGAAATTAAAATCATTTTACGGTGCAGGGTTAAGCTATTCAGCAGGAAAGCACCTGAAGCTGAGTACGGGATTATTAGTTACCCAAAAAGTATATTCTGCCACTCCTTACCAGTACAAATTTCCGGGAGGAACGAGTTACCCTAACCTGCAATCTATTAATGCAGATTGCAATGTATATGAGATACCGCTTAATGTGTATTATAATTTTAAAGCTGTAAAAAATCATAATTGGTTTGGTGGCCTCGGCATTTCATCTTTATTAATGAAAAAAGAAACCTACAACTATTTATACAAAACGCCGGCGGGGCAAACATATAGCTATACCAAAACAATAAATAATGAAAACAAACACTACTTCTCTGTACTTACACTTTCTGGTGGTTATCAGTATAAATTAAATAACCGCCTTTCATTTATGGCAGAATCATATATAAAGCTGCCTTTTGGCGGTGTTGGTGCAGGCAAAATTAAATTGAACAGCACCGGACTTTTGTTTACAGCTGTCATTAAACCATTTGCCAAAAGAAAAAAATAATTAACCTGATCTATCTCATAATAAAAAAAGGGCTCTGTTTAAAGGCCCCTTTTTTATTAATTATAACTGAGTAAAACTAAGTTTTCTTTTTATCCCTGAATAAAACAAAATTTCTTGCTACAGTAAAACCCCATCTGTACTGGCCTTTACCCCAGGTAGAAAATGTACGGGAAATAAAACGGTTTTCTAAAATATCATTTGTATTGGTAAAATTTAAATGAAATAAATGACCGGGAGTTAAAATTTCAAAACCTATACCAAAAATATCATACCGCTTTTCATCATATCGTCCTGCATATTGTGCTGTTAATGCATTTTCTGAAGCAGATGAACGGAAGGGATGAAAATAATCAGCTACCAAAATAAATTTTTTACTAAATGGAATTCTAGCACCGGCACCTAATGCAAATATTCCGTTTTGATCATTTGTTACCACATAATTGGTATGCACATAAGTTGGGTTGAGTTGTAAACTTATTTTACCAAATCTTTTTGCAATCATTACCTGTATCACCTGGCTCAGCCGGTCTGAAAAATTATTAAAATGATTTTCACTTATTTTTAAGCTGTTTAATGTATCAGCCTTCATTGTACAAACAACCATATTAGCAAAAACGGTTAACGAGAGCGGATGCGTTGCATCATTATCCATCTGCTTTAAAAACTGGTATTTTAAACCGGTTTCTATAAGCTGCGAAAGATTGCCGGCGCCTTTTGTTCTGGCAAGTAATACATTAAGTTTGTCTGTAAGGCCTGCCTGAAAAGCGATTTTAACATCAAAGCGACCGCCATCCAACCCAAAAAAACGGCTTACCCCTCCATTTGTGCCGGCAACATCTCCAAAATTATGTACCACTTTAAACTCCAGAATACCTTTATGCAATACTTCTACGGTATTGCTGTTAATGAGTTTTTGGGAGTAAAAAACAGGGGTGGCCGTCTTTACAACAGGACTCTTTTCATCCATCGAATTCATGAGTTTAGTTACAGCCGTATCGTCTTGTGCAAAAACAACAGCATTAACGAATAAAGCAAAGAATAATAAGCGAAATTTTTGCATATAGAAGATTTAGTTTATGTACTTATCGAAGTAAATAACAGCAAGGTTGCCCCGCAAGTGATACAGTAAATTTATAAAATAAAGTTGAATCTGCAACACAGTGATAGCTAACAATAAAAAGAAAAATCAGCAGTAATATTTTAACCGGCTCTTCCTGAATTAATATTTTTTAACGCCGTATTTTTCGGCTTCAGTAATCGTAAAAAATATAAAAAAATTGCCTCTATCAAGGCAAAAAATTATTTTTTATTTAGATAACATCGATACTTCTTATTAATATTATTTGGAGCTGTTTTTGTTTTGTAAAAATGCTTTAATAAAACATTGGTACATTCTTTTAACCGGGATTATATTGGGAGGAGGGCTGGCTTAATATAAATTTAAAAATGCCGGGCCATATTTTAAAGGGAAAGCTTCTTTTACATTTTCAGATTTTAATAAAAAAATATTTGGGGCAATGACAGAAAAATTAAGAAGCCTGTCTGGTTCTGGATTTTATAAAACACTTTCTGTAAAATTAAAAATTGATAAAACCGATACAAGAAGAATAATTGATATTGAAGCTATAAAAATTGTCAACAATAACCCTGTAGTTTATTTATTATTTGCGACAACCTGTTTTTATACTCCAGTTAGACAGCCTATAAAAGTAAAATGTTGTTTTGCACTACTCCTGCTTATTGGTAGATTAATAAAGAAAGCCTGCTGACTCATACTGGTTTATTCAACATCAGTATCGCAAAATAAAATTTTCCATTTGCCTTTGTGATAGTATTAACTCTGGCAGTAAAAAATGTTTGATCAACTATTTTATATGTTCAAAACACACTGTTAATCAGCATTTGGTGAAATATCAACAGAGAGAATATTTTTTAATTCATCAGCTAAAAATAATCATGGCACGGTTTTGGAATCTATGGCAGCATCTAACAAAAAGAGGCTCGGCCTTAACCTGAACCTTTTCTTTTTAAAAAACTTAAAAATCTATTATCATGAGCACAACAAACTTTCCAACTCCTTTACAGGAAAATCAACCACAAACATTACCACGTAAGAATAATTATAAAAATGCCATTATCGGTGTTTTAGCTGCAGGCATTTTAGGTCTGGGCGGTTACATGGTATATGACAATAACAAAGTATCGGAAACTATTAAACAACAGCAAACAACAATTGCTAAAGTAACCGACGAAAAGAGTGATGTACAAACAAGTTTTGATGCATCTTTGGCCAGGCTTGATTCAATGACAACTGTTAATACCGGCTTAAGTAGCAAGTTAACAGACAAGAACAATGAGATAGCTAAAGTAAAAGCAGAAATACGCAGCATTTTAAGTAAGAAAAATGCTACAGCTGCGGAGTTAACAAGGGCTAAAACACTTATTGCTCAGCTAAACGATAAAATATCGGTTCTTGAGCAGGACGTAGCAAGACTTACACAGGATAACCAAACCTTAAATAATGATAAGGTGGTACTGACACAGGAAAAAGAAAAACTGAATCAGGATCTTGTTGCAACAACGGAGATTAAGCAAACATTGGAGAAAAAAGTAGATGTAGCTTCTACTTTAAACGCTTCAAACATTGCCATTACACCAATTGATATAAGGAAAAGCGGAAAAGAAAAAATTTCTACCACAGCAAAACGTGTAGATAAACTTTTGGTAAGCTTTGATGTAACTAACCGTATTGCACAACCAGGATCAACAGATGTGTACGTATTGGTTATTGGCCCTGATGGAAAAGCCATTTCTACAGGAACAGAAACTTTTACCACACGTGAAGAAGGAGATAAAAGCTATACAGCCAAATTGCCTGTAGAAATTGAAACCGCAAAAAAGAAGAATGTTGAATTCGCTTTTGCACCTGGTACTAAATTTCAGCAAGGAAGCTATAAGATAATGATTTATCAAAATGGGTTCTTAATTGGCGAAAGCGTACGTGAATTGAAAAAAGGGGGCTTATTTAGTTAATCTATATAAAATACATATTTTCTGCATCCCTAAAAAGATAACAGCGGGCCCGGATTTAAAAATCCGGGCCCGCTGTTTTTATTTATTGTGGCTATATTAAAACAATTATTTCATCAACAATTTATAAAACCGTTTCAGTTCTTCTGTTTCAATTAAGGATAAGGACTCGTTATTATCGTACCTGGTTTTAAAAAAAAATACTCTTTTATGTTGGGGATATTTTTGTAATATACCAGCAATTAATTTTCCTGTTTCTTCATCTTTTATAAAAGCCTGAGCCGGTATTGGTAACGGCGACTTATGCTTAACAGGCTTTTTTAAAATAACAGCCTGCAGTGTTGCCAGCTTTCCGGGGGCAATAGCAGCTACTTTTGATGCTTTATGATATAATCCTTCTAATTGTTTCTTACTTAACCCTCCACGTTCCTGATATTGATATAATAAGCTTTTAACAAAAGTTGATGTCGTATTAGCGGCCAATGTATCTTCAAGTACACCTAAGATAATATCTACACCAGGTTTTTTTCGTTGCATGTTAATTTAAATTCAGGTAAGATAATCTTTATTGTAATTAAAAAGCCCTTCCTGCAAAAACAGGAAAGGCTTAATTATATTAAGGCCAGGGGTAAACTACCCGGCCACACTTTTGCCTGAAAAACCGGCATTACCCAGCTCTACAATTTTTGCTCTTTGTGTATTAGCTGTGGTTTCTTTTAAAAGCTGCTCTTTTATTTTAGCGTCCTGTATACCGGCAATGCTGCATGCTTTATCAAAGTCGGTATGCATTCCGTATGATTCCATTATAGGCGGTACGTTTTTAAGCTCAGGAAAAGCACTGAATTTTTTAATAAAATAATAAGTTTTAAAATCCAGTAATTTGGTGTAAGCAGTGTAAAAAATTTCCATGTTGGTATATTTTGGTGAGGTAATATTTTACTGTTTATTAAAAATATATACGCAAAAAAATAATAAATGGCTTTTAAGGAAGGCTACAATAAGCAATGGATTTTAAAAATGTATCTCAGGAAATAAAAAATCCTGGAAACATAAACAGTAATTCAGAGGATGAATGGGATGAAAACTTAAGTATTTGACTTAGAAGATTGGATACGGTTTAATTCTAGAGGTATTGATTTCCGGATTAATAAGCAGGTATAAAAGTACACCACATCTTTTTCAAATACAAGTTTTGTGGAGAACTAATTAAACAAAAACTACTGCGTAATTTTACCCCGTAAAATCACGAAAATATGTAATTCACTATTATTTGTTGAGTATCAGGCTTTTCCCTGTTCTTTTTTTAGACAAGATTTTTTATATACTTTTTATTTAAAAAAATATTTAAAATAAACAGACGATTATATCCCGGTAAAAATGATTTTCTTTGCTTCATATGGCTTTATTTATTACATCACTTAACTCGGGTAGTAATGGCAATTGTTATTATATAGGTAATGATACCGACGCCGTGTTAATTGATGCAGGTATTTCCTGCAGGGAAACAGAAAAAAGAATGGGACAATTAGGGCTTTCAATGGAAACAGTAAAAGCTATTTTTGTATCGCATGAACATGGTGATCATGTTAAAGGTGTTTTCACAATAGCCAATAAATACAAGTTACCGGTGTATATTACTGATGCAACGGCAAAGCAGGGCCCTGGATTAATACGGCATCTTTCCAAAACATTTAAAGCAGGTGTACCCGTAACCATCGGAGAACTTTTAGTAACTGCATTTGAAAAAGAACATGATGCTGTTGATCCCCACAGTTTCATTATTAGTTATAAAGGAATTAAAGTTGGCGTGTTTACTGATCTTGGAATATCTTGCACAAGAGTTATTAAACATTTTAACCAATGCAACGCCTGTTTTTTAGAAGCTAATTACGATGAAGATTTATTGGAGAGTGGAAGATACCCGTTGCATTTAAAGAATCGTATTCGTGGGGGACGAGGACATTTATCAAACACCCAGGCGCTTGATTTATTTACTGCTCACCGGTCCCCGTTTATGTCGCATCTTATATTAGCTCATTTATCTAAAGAAAATAATACTCCACAATTAGTGCAACAATTATTTACAGCTAGTGCAGGCGGGGTTGAAATTATTATTGCTTCACGTTATGAACCAACTGCTGTTTATACTATTACAACGAATGATCTGGAAAAGCAGTTTTCAAAAAAATCAGCAAGGCCTGTACAATTAGGTTTATTTTAAAATATCCATTAATAAACTTTACCTGCATAACTCAAGTATTATGTTGTTGTGTTGTGGATACTGGTTTGATAATTCATTTGTATCAGCCAGATCAAAATCTTCAAAATCAAATCCGGGAGCTACGGTACAACCAACAAAACAAAAATTACTTTCTGCTGCAGGCCTGCTGGCAAACCAACAGTTGGCCGGAACGACATACTGAAAAACATGTCCGTTATTAATATCATTACCCAATGTAATAATATTTAATTCACCATTTTGCTTAATCACATACACGAGCAAAGAATCACCGGTATAAAAATGCCAACACTCATCACTTTTTATTTTATGAAAGGCCGAAAAACTTCCCCGTTCCAAAAGAAAGCAGATGGCTGTGGAAAAAGTCCTGTCACCATCAAATCTTTCGGGCAATGCAGCCTGGGGAATGAGCTCTGCACTCTTATATATTTCTTTATACCAGTCACCCTCAGGGTGTTGTTGCATGTCATATTGTTGTATCAGTTGTTGAGGCGTAATCATATTATCAGTTAAAACGGAAAGATAAAAAAAGAGGTGGCAATTTACCACCCCTTTTCTTTTTAAGAATTGGTTAATTTACCACTATATCACGCTGCTCGGGCTGTTTACCAGGAATCAACGGCAGACTTAACTGTAATACGCCGTCTACGTATTTTGCGGTAATGTTAGCTGCATCCACAGTTTCGTCGAGGGTAAAAACTCTCTCAAATACCCACGGCTGTATTCCCGTAGTACCCAATCGGGCCGGGGAAAACCTTCCGGTGGTAAATAAGATACGCTGAGCTGGTTTCCCTTAACATCTAAATGAAAAAGCTCTTTAATACGGCCAGGGGCAAACACCAGTATTTCGTAACTGGTAGCGGTTTTGTAAATGTTTACCGCTGCCCTTTGCATTGTGCGGATAAGCTGGTGCCTGTGCCTGCTTCCGTTTTCGCCTTTTGCGGCGCATGACTGATTGTAGTGCATGCTTGTTGTTTTTTAATGAAAAAATAGTTACAATAAATAAAGACGATTGAACAGAAAAAATGTTTTAATTGGTTTTTTCGAGGAGGGAGAAATAAGCATTTACAAACAGAAATTCTGCAGGAAAAACAAGGCTGAGCATTTTTACGTTATCAACAGGTTATACCACTAATTATAAATAAATTTTTTATCTGCTTATAGAGAGAAGAAATGGATTATATTTGATACTGTATAATTTCTGAATACCCATTAATTTCTAAATTTAAACACCATGGCAAAGAAAGTTGCAAAAAAAGCTGCAAAAAAACCTGCAGCAAAAAAAGCAGTTAAAAAAGCTGCACCTAAAAAAGCTGCACCTAAAAAAGCTGCGGCAAAAAAACCCGCAGCAAAAAAAGCGGCTCCTAAAAAAGTTGCTAAAAAGAAATCAGCACGTAAACCATCGGCTGCATTTATGAAACCACTTACACCCAGCGCTGCATTAGCTGCAGTAGTGGGTAGCAAAGCATTGCCTCGTACAGAAGCAGTGAAAAAAATATGGGTTTACATTAAAGCCAACAAACTACAGGACAGCAAAAACAGACGCATGATCAATGCAGATGATAAACTGAAAGTTGTTTTTGGTGGCAAAGGCCAGGTTTCTATGTTTGATATGGCTAAGTTCTTATCAAAGCACCTGAGCTAAGAAAGCAAGCTATTAAAAAAATTAACGGGCATCAGAAGGTGCCCGTTTTTATTTTAGAAAGATGTATTTAATTTATCAGGTTAAAATAAAATAGCTGCAATTTATTAGTAGTGATAAAAATATTTTAACTCTTATTATTATCTTAATTTATTTGTTTATCCATTCCTTTTTATATTCACTAATTACATTTCTTACTGTTAAGCTATTCTTCTCTGTTGCAGCAAGTATATCTGTATAATCCATTGATTTAGTTTGCCCGTGCTTTACCATGCTATCTAGGTAGGAATTTATATTTTTCAGCGTTTCAAAATTGAATTCCTCTGTAATCAGGTTTCCAAAGTTGTCAAAAATATAAATGTATTTATAACCTTTTTGGGTTAGCGAAGCGTACAGCTCTTCATAACCATCCTTTTGAAAATTCTCTAAAATTAAATTTTCCCAATACAAAATTGGTTCTGAATCGAGTAGAATTTTTTCAGCAGATTTAATAACATCAAAATCAAATCCATCAGTATCAACCTTAATCAATACAACACCGGAGTGGTCTTCTATTAATTGATCCAATGGTATATGCGTATGAGATTTTTGATTCCCATTAACCTTAAGTGTTGCTGTTCCTACAAAGGTATGATCTAATTCTCCTGACAATACTCCGGTTCCTACAAGTTGTTTGATAATCTTTACCCTGTTGAAATCTTTTGGTTTTAGCTTTTTTAGATTTCTTTCCAAATATGGAAAAAAAAGATCTGAGGGTTCAATACAAATAATATTGTTATTGCACTGTTGCAACATAGCAATTGTTGTATCGCCAATATTTGCTCCAATATCAATAATAAGTTTATTATGGTTAATGTGCTTTGCTAAAACAGGAAGAAAACGATCGTATAACTTATGGGTTTTTTGATAGACGGGTAATGCAAAATTTGGCGGAGTTTCAATCTGGTAATTGCCAATCTGATACATGCCAGATTTATTATCGCTGTTAGTTGTGGTTAATTTTCTAAAAACATCTAAAAATATTGGGGGAATAAATTTTTTAATGGTCATTATATTTTTTTTATGTTTTGTTGCTGATTCAAATATAAAATATTTTTTATTCCGTTTGTAAAAAAATGACTTGTGATTTGGCCAGGTTGGATTTTTTTAAATTAAAAGCTTTTGATTTAATGCGGCTTGATTTTTTGCCCAATAAAAAAGCACTTATAAAGGTTAACTCATAAGTGCTTTTTTGGCTCCCCCAACTGAATACACTTCAAACGAATTATTAGAGAATTTGCAAAGAATCTACCGTTTAAAGGGGATAATTAATAAGTATGGTAATAAAGCAGTGAGGGATATTCAAAATTCTCAAAATAAGGGGTATAGTAAGGAACGATTGAAAAAACAGTGATCTATTTCAGTCATGCCCCGTTTTTATATAGGATACTATTATATGCAGCTATTTTCCGTCAAGCTCTTTTTCTGCCCGAATAATAAATTCGTCTCCGCGCAATATTGAAAAAGAATGTGGGTGGTGGAAAAATACACTCTTAAAATAATTGCTTATAGCATTGGCTTGTCTGTTTTTAGGAGTGTATTTTTTTTGCGTTAGATGTATTGTCATCATGTTTTATGTATTATAGATTCAATGTGGAAAATCCACGCAAATTGCCCCCCTTCGGCCAAAACAAACTAACCCCCTTGCGCCATTTCAAATTGACCCCCTGATACCGGCTTAAACTGACCCCC